>CADEGD010000001.1 GCA_902826795.1 uncultured Acidobacteriota bacterium
CCGGGGCCGGCACGCCGCTGATCTCGAATCGCGCCTGATCGCCGATCACGAACACCTCGCGATGATCGGCCAAGCAGAGCTCGGCGGTCACCGGCACCCGGCCCGCGCCGTCGAGGGATCCCGTCAACGAAGTGCCGAGCGACGAAGCGTGGACCCCGGCCGCCCACAAGACCGTCGCGGCGCGGACGAACTCGTCGCCGGCACGAACGCCGTGCTCGTCGATGTGGGTCACGCGCGTGCTTGTCCACAGCGTCACACCGAGGCGCTCGAGCGTTCGCGCCGCCGCGCTCGAGAGCTCGGGGTCGAACGACGACAGGATCCGCTCGCCGCCCTCAATCAGAATGACGCGAGTGGCCGACGGATCGATACGACGGAAGTCCCGAACCAGCGTATGTCGGCTGAGCTCGCCGAGGGCGCCGGCCAACTCGACGCCGGTTGGTCCCCCGCCGACAACGACGAACGTGAGCAGCTCGCGACGCTTGTCGCGATCGGGCTCGAGCTCCGCGCGTTCGAACGCGGTCAGCACGCGGCGGCGGATCTCGGTGGCTTGCTCGAGGGTTTTGAGGCCCGGCGCGTGGACCTCCCACGCGTCGTTGCCGAAGTAGCTGTGGGTCGCTCCGCAGGCGACGATCAGGTAGTCGTAAGTGACAGTCGAGCCGTCTTCGAGCTTTACGGTCTTGTTCGCGTTATCGAAATCGATGACCTCACCGAGAAGTACCTCGACATTCTTGGCGTTATGCAGAATTCGGCGAAGCGGCTGAGCGATCTCGCCGGGACTGAGTACGGACGTGGCTACCTGATAGAGAAGCGGCTGGAATACGTGGTGATTTTTGCGATCGATCAGCGTGACGCTGACCGGCTTGTTCGCCAGCGCCGAAGCCGCCCACAACCCGCCAAATCCGCCGCCGATGATAACTACCCTGGGATCGTTTTCCATTGGAATACCTCCAATAACCCGTTTTGAAAGAACCCGATATCTCGCACGCACTCGTCAGATACTACCAGACAGGCTTTCGAGTTTGCCTGCACGGAATTCGAGATCGGCGACATCAAATCCGCACCTTTGCGTCGAAAAATGGCCATACGAAAGTGACCATTTTTCTTCATTTCCCCTTCGGGCAATCGTATCTGGGAAACCAACCGACGTCATAAAATCTTTGAGCACAGTGCCATTACAGTCAGGGTAGTGTTCATCACTGGCCCCGGAGGTAAAGAATGAATTGAATATCCGATCGAAAACGGACTTATTTTGATTGGATATCTCGACTGTGAAGGTCTCACCAGAATCCGTTCTCAGTTTCAGTTTCGCCCATGGTCGCGAACGCGTTATGGATTCGAGAAACACCTTTGTGTCCGCGGGGAGATGTCCATAGTACGAACAACGGGATTCGCTCGGGGAAAACACTCCGTCGCCGATGCGAAGCTTGCAGGTTGACTCGGTTGCCAACACGGTCTTAGTCCAATAATCACGGCCCGCTGATTGTCCAATGACGCTGATGGCCGTGCAAACGGTGAAGGTTAAGATAACGATCAGGCGCAGCATTTCAGCCTCCAATAAATCTCGCATACAGCGATCGAGCCGTAGAAACATCGTCCGTGCCTTTAATTATCGCACGTCCGTCGGTGAAGACGGTCAGCTCGGTGCCGTTGTGGTTGAAGCGGAGAAGATATTCGTTGACGCGGACATCGCCGAGTGGGGCGAGTTTTTCGGCGAGGTTTTCTAGATCGATAGTGGTTTTCGGCGGGGCGATCTGGACGGCGTCGCGGCCGCAGAGGACGGCGGCAAACTCCTGCGAGTCTGCGTCGAGAAAATCGGACTGCCGTTTGCCACATGCGATGCAATCGGGATTCGGCCCAGCAAGTTTGATCTTTCGCCAATCGTTCTGCCAAACGTCGATCTGCATTAGCGATCGATGAAGCATTTTACGATTTCCGGTGAGAAGTTTGATTGCTTCGGCAACCTGTACGGCGGCGATGCTCGAGATGATCGGCATGATCACGCCGGCGGTGTCGCACGTCGGGGCGGAACCGGCGTCAGGCATATCTTCGAACACGCATCGAAGGCACGGAGTCTCACCGGGAATAACGGTCATCGTTGTGCCGTAGCTCGAAACGGCGGCACCGTAGATCCACGGCGTGTCGTGCTTTACGCAGGCGTCGTTGACGAGATAGCGGACCTGGAAATTATCGGTGCCGTCGATGACGATGTCGCAGCCGTCGGTGAGCGATTCGATGTTGGAGTTGTTGACGTCCGCGACGTGTTCTTCGACGGTGATCTCGGAATTTATCTCGGCGATGCGGCGCTTGGCTGCGATCGCTTTCGGCAGTCGGTCGATCGCGTCCTGTTCTTTGTATAAGGTCTGCCGCTGAAGATTTGTGAATTCGACGAAATCGCGATCGACGATCCGCAGCGTCCCAACTCCCGCACGCGCGAGCATCTCGGCGTGCGACGCCCCGAGAGCTCCGGCACCGACGAGAAGCACACGCGAATCCATCAGCCGCTCCTGACCCGCCTTGCCGATCTCGCGGAAGAGAATTTGTCTGCTGTAGCGTTCGTTCACTTCAGACACCAGAAACGATCAGGCGATCGAGGCAAGTCCTTTTCGCTTTACGAGTGATAGGAGTTTGAGCGACGGGCCGGCAGGGCGCTTTTCGCCGCGTTCCCATTGACTCACCGAATCCTTGGTGACGCCGATATATCGCGCGAAGACGGTTTGACTAACTTCTTCGCGTTCTCGCAACGCACGGATATCATCGGCGCTGAATTCGTGAATTGGTGTAAGGCATCCCTCATCAAATTCGCGCATCGTCTGTTTATCGATGACGCCCGCCTTATGCATTCCCGCGGCGGTTTCGTGTATCGCGGCCATTGCTTCGCTCTTATAAGTTTTAGTTTTCGCCATCAGTTTCAAGCTCCACGTACGTTCCCTCTTCAAGCACCGCCGCTATTTCCTGATCGGTCATTCTCAGAGTTATTTTAGCCAATTTCTTGAAATAGCTTTCTTCATCCTTACTAATACTGTCCTGATCCTTCTTAGAGAATCCGTACACAAAGAATGCCTTGTTACCTTTCAGGTATAAAATGATCGAACGATAACCGCCCGACTTTCCTCCACCCGTTCGAGCGATCCTTTGCTTGATCACGCCACCGCCATAGTTGGCATCGATCCTCCCTAATTCAGCATCGGTAACGGCTGTCAACAACTGCGTATCCTCGATTCTCTCTTTCTTGACAAACTTGACGAACCACTTGTTTTTGAAAATTCGAATCATCCGGCTCGATCCCTTCGAAACTTTTTAAGTGTAGTACTTAGTACGACACTAATCAAGTAATAGTAGAATGTTTGTCTTCGTTTCTAGTCAAACAACCTTGAAAGCAGGCTGCCGAGGCTTCCAGATCTTTCTTCATCAAATTTCATGTTTCCACTGCGGCGGGACATCATTTCGAGTCGGCGTTGTTCGTCGCGGAGGCGGGAGCGTTCGTCGGCCATTGAGATCTTTTCTTTTTCGCGGGCTCGGCCGAGGCCGCCTTTGTCGATGAACTCGATGATCTTCGGCAGTTCGCCCGCGTCGAACCAGACGCCGTGCTGTTTGCACATATCAATAATGATGCCGGACGAGCGGGCGAAATTGCTGCGGTTCATTAGCTGCGTGCAGTCAGGGCAGGGGACGTATGAGATGGTCGGCGGATCGGGATTCTCGTGGCGATAACTTCCTGCGAATCCGAGTACTGAAGTCTGTTTCTCATGATCGGCGCAGAGATTTTCAAACGCGTCCGCTGCCGACCAAAACCCACCGCATCGCTCGCATTCGCGGATCTGCACTGCATCGATCTTAAGCGATTGAAGCTTCACCTTACATCGGGGACAATCGCCGGCGTTTGCGTCGTCAAGCAGCTCGGCCGCATATGCGGAGGCTCCGCAATGCTCGCAGAATTTGCTGCCGAGAAACATCATGCCCATGCATTTTGCGCAGCCAACGGTCTTTAGCCGCGACGAGCAGAATTGGCAGTTTGTCCGGTCGCTCATCACGGCTCCCCCGCAGTTGGGGCAATTGAGTGCTTTGGGTTGGCTCATAGATTTAGCTTCTTTTTGACGGCTGCGGTCATTGCGTCGAGGGGTGCTTCGTTGCCGGTCCAGATGCGGAACTGCTCGGCACCTTGCCCGATCAGCATTTCCAATCCCCCGAGCGTCTTCACGCCTGCTTGTTTTGCTTCGTTGATAAGCTTGGTCTCGATCGGATTGTAGACAAGATCGTAGACGAGCTTTACGCCCGCGAGTTTATCGGCTGTGGCAATCGTCTTGTCTTCGGTGTCGCCTTTTGTGCCGAGCGGAGTGCAGTTGACGACGATGTCGAAGCCGTGAAAATTGTGGGGCAGGGTTTCGGTTCGAATGTCGAAGTTCTCTGCGAGGACTTCAGCTTTCTTTATATCTCTTGCGAATACGGTAACTTCGGCACCTTCTTTCGTCAGCGAATAAACGCATGCTCTTGCGGCTCCGCCGGCTCCGACAACCGCGCCCTTCGATCCGCTGAGATCGCCGTATCTATCCTTCAGCGGATTGATGAACCCCGCGGCGTCGGTGTTGTAGCCGAAAAGTTTTCCGCCCTCGATCTTCACCGTATTCACGGCGCCGATCATCTTCGCAGTCTCATCGATCTCGTCTAGATGGGCAATTATTGCCTGTTTGTGCGGATTCGTTACCGCGAATCCGGCGAAGTTGAGGTCGACCTCGTGAGTCTCGGGACGCACCATTCGTTTGATGAACGCGTCGAGGTCTTCGACTTGGAGCGGGACGAAAACGCGATCTTCGCCTGTGGCCTTGAACGCGGCGTTGTGCATCCACGGCGAGATTGAGTAGCTCGTATCACCGGCGACAATTCCGTGGACTTTCGTTTCCCGACTAAGTTCTTTTACTCGGAAAACGTCTAGCAGGTCAGCCGCCGTGGTTTGTCCCGGAGCGGTCGAGTCGGCCTCGTCGAGGGCGGCGTAGGTCATGAACGCGCCGTGAGCCGGGCCAAGGATTCGGGTCCATTTGCCCGCCTCGCCCATCGCGATCGGCATGACGTATCTTTCTTCTTTTTCCGCAGTGCCAAGAAGCTTCCACGCGGGGATCGCACCAGTTATGTCGTTGGCGGCCGCGGCTATCTTTACGACTCCTTCACCAAGATCGGCGAGGTCGAAAAAAGTGGGACGCAAGTCGCTCGGCGGATCATTGAAAAAGTGAGCTGAACGGATGACTTTTGACTCATCGAAGCGAAGAGGGAAATTAATGTCGGCTTCGAGGTCGATCAATATGTCGCGGCCGGCGAGCGACGCCAAAGCTTTCTGCCAGAACATGAGTCGCGCGTTCAACGGAAGAACGCGCATTCCGCCCTGCTCGCTTGGACGATAGGTTAGGAGATAAGTCTTGTCGATCTCGGGAAGATCTGCGATAGCTGGCTCGATCTGGTCGGGGTTCAGGCAGTCGAAGCGTAGTTCGATCACGTCGGCTAGAGATTCGGCACGAGCGATCCTTGCGAACAGCTCGTCAGCGGTCCTTGAGCAAATTGAGATACATATTTTTCCGTTATTCATCCCTTGTTTACGGAATAAGTGATAAGGAATAAGTTAAAAGTGATCAGTCGCCGGAACCGGAAGTTCTAGGGTTATCAGTCGAGGGAAGGCTGACGACGAAGCTCAGAGTTGCGATCAGGCAGGCGACGGTCCCGACGGCGGCTGCGGCGACGATCAACGTTTGTCCGCTCTGCTTAACTCCGATGGCCGTGAGCGCCCACGCGATCGCAAGCGGGTAAAGATAGTTGACGAGGCGGGTACGGATCAAGACGCCTAAAGCTGCCGCGAACAATATCAGCCCGACCCCGATCCACGTCCATGCCGACGCCGAGATCGAGACGTTCCAATGGACGAGAAGGATGGCAAAATTCACAAGAGTCGCGGCCGTGACCCAGCCGAAGTAAATGCTAAACGGAGCTTTTGCGAACCAATATTCGCCCGGCCCGTCAGTGCTTTTAAGATTCAGATTGATCAAGAAGAGGCAAACGGCAAGCAGGAATATCAGCACTAAACAGATGGCGATCTGGTCCGAATGCCACATATAGATCCAGCCGCAGTTGAGGGCACAGGTCAGCACGAAGAGTGAACGGACATTTCGGAAACGGGCTGCGTTGGCGGGCAGCAGTTGATAGAAGCTGAACGCGATCATGCCTAGATAGATCAGGCTCCAGATCGAGAACGCATAGCCGGCGGGAGTTATCGGTGTCGGATATTTATCTGAGATCTCGGCGGGTGTTGCGCCGCCGATCCTGCCCATCGCGGCTAGCCAGTTGAAAACGATCGTTCCTATCGTCGCAAGCGGTACCAGATACGAACGAAATTTGTCGCTACTCGAAGCCTGTTCAGTCATCTTGACTCGATTCTATCAGCAGAAACGTTGAGTTATTCACCTTTTCGTATGAAAATAACCGAGAACGTAAAGATTTGTAAGCTTCGCGTTCTTCGCCCTAAGCTTTATAACAACTATTTTGCAGGCGAATGCGTCTTACACAGGTTCGTGGCACCTGGCTTGCCTTGCAGATAACCGGACGCACTTTCCCTCTTCCCCGAAAGCGTTAGTTTAGGAAGAGAGATAGAAAGCAATGAAGACTTTTAAGCAGATTTTGTTCACTTTGGTGGCCGTCGCGGGGCTTGCGTTCGCGGCGTTGGCTCAGGATGGAGGCCAACAGCGGCCGCCTAAGCCGAAGCCGGAAATTCCGGCGAAACCTAAGGAAACTCCAAAGCCTAAGGATCCGAAAAAGCCGGGAATGAGCTATTTCGTCGCGCTTCCACCCGAAAGCGGATACTCGGAATAAATTTTCCGGTTAAAATTACAAAAGGCATCGCGTTGATTCGCGATGCCTTTTGTATTTTGAAACTGGTGCCGTCTACAAGATTTGAACTTGTGACCTATCGCGTGTGAAGCGAGTGCTCTACCACTGAGCTAAGACGGCGGCAAATTACATCGAAGGGTCGTCGGCCTTTGCAGGGCGATTTTCGATAGTAGTCTTGATCGTGCTGATGTTCGAATCGGTATAGAAATGGGTCGTACCCGTGGCCGCGACTCCATCTGCCACCTGCGGATCGGCATTGATAGAATAGAACGCCGGGGCCGCCGCAGAGCCTTCCTGAACGACCAAAGTGAAGATATAGCCGTTGCTCACGGGGCGTTCGCCGGCAAACTTCTCATCCAATCCAACAACCCGGATAAGGTCATCGAACTTTCCGAATTGACCCCTATTCTTGGCGGCATACTGAGCCTGAAAGGTTCTGATCTTATCGAGCTGCTGAGCGGCTGTCGCTTCGTTTCCCGACCGCATCATCTGCTGCCAGCCATAAGCTCCGACGCCGATGAGGAGTCCGATGATGGCGATCACGATCATCAACTCGATCAGGTTGAAGCCGCGCTGGTCGCGTAGTGTATTTCTAAAATTCTTCATAACAACTGCTTGGGCGAACCTCCGAACCCGTACACGTGATTATACAACAAGAAGTTTCAAAACTTCGACGGAACGCGAACTTGAGTTCGCTCTATTGATGCGACGTAGAGAGGGCGGGTTGCGTGGATGCGTTGCGAACTAAAGTTCGCGGTCCATTCTACTGCAAATTTATGTATGTGAACCGCATCAATATTCCTGTAAACTATTCGATTGGAGCTTCTTGCCGATGGACACAGCTTCCCTGAAACCCCTGATGAGAGATTGGACAGCGACAGGATCGGACGGCATCGCCGTAGCCGAAGTAATTCCAGCCTTCGATGCGGCGGCGAAGATCGCCGAGCTGCAGGCCGCGGTCGAGGTGGTCATTCGAGGCAAGTCGGAGACGGTGAAGTATGCGCTTGTAACGCTATTCGCCGGCGGGCATTTGCTGATCGAAGACGTGCCGGGGATCGGGAAGACGACCCTGGCGAGCGCTCTTGCGAAGGCGCTGCATCTATCCATCCAGCGGATTCAATTTACGTCGGACTTGTTGCCTTCGGACGTTATCGGGCTTTCGATCTTCAATCAACGCTCGGGTGACTTCGAATGGAAACAGGGACCGATCTTTGCGAACATCGTGCTTGCGGACGAGATCAACCGGGCGACGCCGAAAACGCAGTCTGCCCTGCTTGAGGCGATGGCCGAAGAGCAGGTCACGGTCGACGGCCTGTCGCGCCGGCTGCCGACCCCATTCATGGTCGTTGCCACGCAGAACCCTTCGGAACATCACGGAACTTATCCGCTGCCGGAGTCGCAGTTGGACAGGTTCATGCTGCGGCTGCAGATGGGATATCCGAGCCTTGAGGATGAACGCCAGATATTGCGAGATAGGGCGGAGACGAACCCGATCGATTCCGTGCGGCCGGTGTTGACCGAACGAGAAGTTCTCGGACTTCAAACGCGTGTGAGTCAGGTTCGGGTGGACGATGCCTTGGTCGATTACCTTCTGCAGATCGTGGAGGCTACGCGGAAAACCGAGCTTCTTGAACTCGGAGTGAGCCCGCGTGGAGCCTTGGCGCTATTCCGTTCGGCTCAGGCCCTTGCGCTCGTTGAAGGACGCGATTACTGCATCGCCGACGACGTGAAGCGGCTCGTCCTGCCGTGTTTCGCGCACCGCGTTATCGCGAACTCCCGTTCGGCGTCACTCCGAAACCGCACCCGTGACGCCGAGAACGAGCTGCAGGACATCTTGTCGAAAACGGTAGTGCCGATCTAGCAGACCGTAAACTTGAATGGATTTTGAATGGGACCGTGCCAAGGCCGATGAGAATATCAGAAAGCATCAAGGAATTTCCTTCGAGGAAGCGACGCTTGCGTTTTTTGATGAATGGGCAATCGAAGAATTTGATGAATCGCATTCGGACGCTGAAGAAAAACGATTCGTGTTGGTCGGGCTGTCGGGCGATAGATTATTGAGAGTCGTCTATACCGTAAGAGAAAAGATCAGGATCATAAGCGCCGAAAATGCCCGGCCTTTTGAAGAACGAGCGTATAATAAAAACCGAAATGAACACGATAGGTGACAGGATAATCGAAGTTGAGGTAACCGAAGAAGATCTGAGGCAAATGAGGGCAGATGGCGTTCCCGCTTCCGAACTGCCCCAACTTGGTGTCAAGAAATACCGGCCGGCACGTCACATCGTCAAGGACAAGGTTGCGATCCTGCTGGATGCCGATATCGTCGAACATTTTAAGAATCAGTCTGAGACGGGATCAGACTTCTATCAGAAACGCATTAACCAAGCCCTCCGAGAAACTATCGACCACGCCAAATAAGGCTCCTTTCGGTTCAATATCGTCGCACGATCAAATGGCCCTTCGCGACTATCGTCAGCTTTTCAGCGTCCGCGACCTGCGGAATGCGGTTTTCGGTGTCGTGGTAATATTCGGCGGGCTTGGACTGGCGGGCCTTACTTACTTTGCACACCAAACGGGAAATCCGCGGCTGGCGATAATTGCCGCCGGGATCTCGATGGTATTCGTGCTGTTGATCCTGGTCTTTGTCGTTCCGCCGCTCGCAAAAAATGCGAGTAAAGAGGCTTCGCAGCTCAACCTTCCATTCGAATTCACGCTTGGCGGAGCGATCATGCTCGGGCTCGTGGCGATCGTCGGATTTTCGGCGTGGAACACAGGCAACAATCTGCTGTTTCTCGTACTCTCTTTTCTTCTGGCGGCGATGGTCGTGGGATTCATTGTCGGTGGGCTGTGTTTGAAAAAGCTGGACGTCAAGATGCGGTTTCCCGAGACGATCTTTGCCGGCGAAGAGACGAGCATTCTCGTAAGCATTCATAATCGCAAGCGTCTGCTTTCGAGCTATTCAGTAGTTGCCGAGGTGAGAGGCAAAGAGCGGGACGAATCGATAGCTGCGTCCGACTTGCGGAAGCTGCTGCCGGGCTTTATCGCGGAACGGCTCGCAAAACCGCCGGTGGTTCGGCGGACGCTGGATTACTTCGCTTATCTGCCGCGAAACAAGGTCACCGAAAGCAAGGTTCCGCACATTTTCCCTACACGCGGCCGCTTTCTGATCAAAGATTTCGAGCTTTCGACAAAGTTCCCGTTCGCTTTCTTTCGTCATCGGCGGCGGCTTTCAGCACGCGAGACGGAACTTATCGTCCTTCCGCCGGTAGAGCCGTTGGGATCGGAGATCGACGATATCCCGCTCGAAGCCGGGCAGCTGATTTCTCAAAAGCGCGGATCGGGGCAAGATCTCTTATCGCTACGCGATTACCTGCCGAATGACGACCTTCGCCGCGTCGATTGGAAAGCGACGGCTCGTTCGCGTGGATTGATCGTTCGCGAGTTTGCGGCCGAAGACGACCGGAAGATAACCGTGATTCTCGATCCGCGGCTGCCGGAAACTGAAGAGCCGAAAATGACGCTGCGGGAGAAGATCGAATTGGAGCAGGACGGCAAGTCGCCGATCATCTCCGAACGGTTCGAGCGGGCGATCCAGCTTGCGTCGTCGCTTTTGTCGCATTTTTCGGAACAGCAAGCAGAAGTTCGGCTTGTTATTGGTTCGAATTCGGAAGATTTCGGAGTCGGCAGCCGCCACTTGGTGGACGATTTGAAGAAGCTTGCGGTTCTTGAGCCGGCCACTGTTAGTGAAGTCGATGTAAGCAGCCTTGAATCAATGGTTTACGAGATGGTTGAATCGGACGTGATCAGCCATTATTTTGTGCTGACCACGCTTCCGGAATCAGCCTTTTCGCCCGAGTTGGTGCAGAAATCGCAAATCTTGAGTTATTGAGCATACCGTTCAGAGTTCAAGCTTTAGCTTGCATCCGTTGCCGTAAAGGCCTCGTCTCCACCGAAGAACAAGCTAAAGCTTGCACTCTGAACTTTGTCACAAATCGGCTGGCCTTGGTGTACTTTATGTGAAGGCATTGGTTAATGCTGGCAATGAGAGATTCGACGGAAACTTTTGTGGACTCAATGTCCGAACAAGCAGCGGCTGCCGTAGCGAGAGAGACGATCGAGTTTGAGGAGGCGTTTTCGCTCCATCATCGGACCGTTTTTCGGGCGGCGCGGTCCGTCGTGCAGGATGTTGGCTTGGCTGAGGACGTGACTCAGGAAGTTTTCATCAAGCTCTATAAGCACATGGATACGCTCGACCAGGAAATGCTGCGGCCATGGCTTATAAGGGTGTCGCTAAACGTAGCAAAGAACGCGCTGAGAACGAAGATACGGGCGAACACGCGGGACGAGAATTACGTCAAAGAATCAGTAGAACACGGCGTTTCGTCGGTCGAAGACGAGTTCGAAGAAAGGGCCGGAGTGAATGAAATAAACCGGGCGTTGGGCAAGATCAAAGAGCCGCTCCGAAGCTGTTTAGTACTAAAGCAGCAAGGGCTTTCGTATAAAGAGATCGCGAGCAGCCTCGAGTTGAACGAAACTAGCATCGGGACATACGTCGCGAGGGCGAGAGCAGAATTCGCGAGGTTTTACGGCAAGGTCGGGAGAGATACGATATGAACGGAAATTGTTTGGATATAGGAACCATACAGGCTTTCCTGGACGGCGAGACGCGTCCGGAACAGGCCGTAAAGATCTCTGATCACGTCGCCGATTGCGATGCGTGTACACTTTTGCTCGCTCAAGCCGAGGAAGAAAGCTCGATGGTCTATTCCGTTCTGGACCGCGAACTCAACACCCTCGTGCCGACGCAGCGTCTCTGGACCCGCATTAACGATTCGATCGCGGATGAAAAGAGTCGAACTTCGATTTGGCAGCGATTGGCGGCATTTGTTTCCGCAAGCTTTGCGAATCCTTCGTTTGCGGCCGCGGCAGGGCTGCTGATGGTCGTCGGTTTGGCGGCGGTGGTTTGGAATTTTAATTCTGGTGCAAGCAGCTCGTCCGAAACGAAAATGGCTTCATCTGGTTCGGTTCAAACTTCGGCTCCGGCGAATTCGAATGAGACAGTTGCTTCGGCGATTCCTCAGGTGGTTCCGGCATCGTCCGACAATCGGAAGAAGGCCGGCGTTACGGAATCGAAGCTTTCTGAAGCTGATGTTCAGCGGATGATTCGAGCGAATTTCGTCCAGCGCGGCCCGAAGCCTGTGAATGCGGTTCCTGCGAGTGCCCGATATCTTCCTGGCGAGGAAAGCTACATCCGCACGATCAACGATCTTGAGCAGACGGTAACGGCGCAGAACGCGAGCATGAGTGCATCCAATCAGGTTTCGTATGCAAGAGACATCGCTGTCGTTGATGACTCGATCAAGAAGATGCGCGAGGTAGTTAAAAAGAACCCGCGGAATCAGGCGGCTCGACAGACTTTATACTCGACCTATCAGGACAAGATTGACCTTCTCAAGACGTCGGCGGGACGCGGCGAGATGATGGCTAGCCTGCAATATTAAAGCCACTGGAATTAACTATTTGATGGTAGAAATGGCGAATCGACTTTTACAGATCGGGCTTGTTCTGTGTCTTGCGACGGTCGTCGCATGTCCGCAGAAGAAGAAGGACGAGCCGCCGCCGACTCCAAAACCGGCGCCGACATGGAAGCCTGACGTTAAGGTTAAAGTTCAAACTCCGACTCCGCCGCGGGCTCCGCGAAGTACCTCGCCGCCCGTCTACAAAGAAGCGCCTTACGATGGTGTCACGACCGAGAAGGTGATCCCTGCTGATCCGGGAGTAAAGGTTCAACTCTGCGTTTCGAACGGCGATGTGAAGATCAACGGTTCTGAAAAGAATGAGGTTCGCGTATTCGTTCGCAACGGACGTAAGTTCGAATTCAGCGCCTACGAGAAAAATCCCGATACCGGGAAGGCGGTTTGGGTTCAACTTGCGCGGGCAACGGCAGAGAAACCTCTTGCCGGCCAAGCCTCGAATTGCCTTGCGGGTGATTCTATCGAGATCGATATGCCGTCTCGCGGTGAGATCGTCATGAGTGGCCGGAGCGCGACGGTCGCGGTCGATACGGTAACCAAGGCGACGATCAAGCTGCTTGAGGGTGACGTGAGCGTCAGAAATATTCCCGGCGGCCTCTTCGCTCGAACTGAACAGGGCGACCTTAACGCCGAGAGCATCGCCGGCGATATCGGGCTTGAGACCACGACCGGCAATATCGTCGCCTTCGACTTAAAGAGCGCGAGGCCAGGCGATCCGCTAAGAGTTACGACAATTCGCGGTACCATTTCGCTCCAGAATATCGGCCATCGCCAGATCGAGGCGAATGCGACGTCTGGAAGCGTTAAGTATGTCGGCACATTTGTCGGCGGCGGAAACTACAAATTCCGCTCGGCATCCGGCAGGATCGGATTAATGCTTCCGACGGATGTGAATTGCATGGTCTCCGCTTCTTATGGATACGGAAACTTTGATTCGTCCTTCCCTATGAAGATCGTCACTGAAAACCTTATTCCGGGCGGAAAGGTCGTCGTTGGCGAGTTGGGAACCGGCAAGGGCCCGGTCGTTAATGTTTCCACTACCAGCGGGTCCATCCGTATCTGGAAACAAGGCGAAGTCGACCTTCCTTAAGTGCAGAGGCCCGAGTGTGAGTAAGGATTAACTTTCGAGTTGGATATTATTAAGCCTTGGCGACGCGCGGGCTTCTTCGTAGTCGTTCAAAACTCTCCGAGATTCTTTCCCGTTCGCTGTTCAAACAGATCAGTCATTGAGGGCGAGCCTTCGTCGCGGGTGATGCGTTCGACGCGCCACATCGGGATGAAGTAGTCACTCATCGCTAGGTAGTGTTCGCCGTTTACGATCGAGCTGACCCAATCATCGAAATAACCGAGGTCGATGGCACGTACGAACACGCCGGATTGGTTTATCTCGTCGAGAATGCCGAGGAGCTTTTCCCGCGGCGTGTGGAGGACGAGGATGACGCTTTCACCGTTGGCAATTTTCATAAGAATATTTGATCTTCGGCCTTTGATCTTGGATCTTGGATTTCAAAGATCAAAGGTCGGAAATCAAAGATCAGCGGGTCTGTTCGCCTTTCTACCCGTGCATATCTTAACATCGAATCAAGAGACGACGGGCGATGCTGATCAAAAGGGTCGAGCTTGAGAACATTAAATCTCATGCCGAATCTACATACAATTTCGAGCGCGGGAGCACCGCGATCACTGGGCCGAACGGTGCCGGAAAGACCACGATCATCGAAGCGATCGCGTGGGTTTTGTTCGACCTTCTCGCCTACAAGAAAGACGAATTTCTAACGCGTGGGACGAAGAAAGGATCCGTGCGCGTTACGTTCGAGAGCAGTTTAGACGAACGTGAGTATTCGGTCTATCGGGACACGATGACCGGCTATTACGTCTATGATCCGCAGCTCGGATTTCGCATCGCGGAGAAGAAGGAAGAGGTCACGCGGTTCCTTTGGCAGCATCTGGGAGTCGAGCCGGGAACCGATCTTGAGACGCTTTTCAAACACGCGATCGGCGTTCCGCAGGGCACGTATACGGCGATCTTTCTTGCGACCGCCGCCGAGCGGAAGAAGACCTTTGACATCCTGCTAAAGGTCGAAGAATATCGACGAAGCGCCGATGAACTGCTAAGGACGGCGAGATACGTCGAGAATCAGATCCAAGCGGTGGTCGTGAGGATCTCACGGGCGGAAGGCGAGATCGGGCGGATCGATGAGGTTACTGTACGGCACTCGGAACTGTCGTCGGATGTGTCTGTTCGGCGTTCGGATCTCGCCGAGGTCGAGGCATCGGTCGGCGAACGCCGATCAGTGGTGACCGCCCTTGATGAGATCGAGTCGCGAATTGCGTCGATGTCGGCTGAGCTTGAGAAGTTGCGATCAGAGAATCAGCGGACGGAATTTCTAAAGCATCAACGGGCGGCGGAGCTTGAGCAATCCAAGCTCGCGGCGGAACGCGTCACCGCAGTTCGCGTCGAGGCAGAGCTTCATGCGACAGCGCTCGGGCGCATCCACGAGCTTGAACGCGAACGGGAAGAGCGTCAGAAGATGCGAGACGGCCTTGCTAAGGTCGAGCGGGCTGAGGCAAATGTTCGAGCCGAACAAGTGCAGCTTCGAACCGAGCTTGAGCGGATGCAAAAAGCTCACGCGACAATCGCCGAATTGAAGCCGAAGCTTGCGGATCAGGAACGGCTGGAGAAGGAGGTCGCTACATTGCGGACAGAGTTTGCTCGGGCAGAGGCGGCTGACCGTGAGATCAAAGGGATCGAATCTGACCTCGAAGCACTTCGCGAGTCTTATCGACGAACGAACGCCGACATGAAGCTTGCACGCGAAAGTGATGCGAAGGCGGCCGAGGTGGAGAAGCATCAGACGCGTGATGCCGAGATCGTGCGCGAGATCGCACGGCTGCAGGCGTCGATCGAACGCGACGAAGCGTTTCAACGCGAAGTTCGAAACGGCGTTTGTCCGATACTTTCAGAGAAGTGTTTGAACCTGAAAGACGGCCAGACGCTCGAAGGCTTTTTGAAAGACCAATTCACCGATCTTCGTTCGCAGGTAGCGACTCTGCAACGGGAGCACGCGGCCGTAAACACGTCGCTCGGACAATCGCGAGAGGCTATTAAGACCTCGGCGAAGGCTCCGGTTTATGAACAGAGGCTGGCGGAGATAAAGGTCGAAGGCGAAAAGCTGAATGAACGGAAAGCGGCGGCGATGAAAGAGCAAGCTCCACTCGAAGACGCTCGATCGCTATTGAACCAGGCTGAGACGGCTTTGAATGCTCTCGATAATCCGAAGGCTCGCGTTGCGGTGCTGAAGGCCGACCTCGGACGCGAGCCGGAGATACGCGAGAAGGTATCACTGGCCGACAAAAATCTCGAACGGCTTGAGAGCGACCGGCGGATCGCGGTTGAGCAGTTGGAAGCTTACAAGGACCTTGATTCGAACTGGGCTTCGGCAACGGCGGATCGGGAGCGGACGACGGAGGCGTATCGGGTGTTTATTGCAAACGAGGCGGCTGCCGATGCTTTGACGGAACGCGAACTTCAGTTCGCATCTGCCGATAGGGAACTTACAGAGGTCGCTCGGCGTCTAAATGAGGGGGAAGCGGCTTACAATGTAGCGGCTAAAGGATATGACCGCGAGCGGCATCTTGCCGAGCGACAGTCGCTGGTAGAATTGGAGAAGCGGCAGGTCGAGTTAAAGACGACGCTCGATGTTGCGGAGCGGCGGCTAGCGGAACTTGCGGCAGAGCTTGAACGGCTCGATGCGGTTCGACGGTCGATGCAGGACGAGTTTCGCGAGAAGGAGCGGCTGGAGAAGGTTCTGGAGACGACGGATTTTATCCGCACGACGCTGAAAGAAGCGGCTCCGCTCGTCGCTCGGAATTACGTCTGGCACGTGTCGCAAGAGGCGAATCTGCTCTATCGCGACATCACCGGCAACGCCGAACGCACGCTGAAGTGGACCGAGGATTACAGCATTTCGCTTGAGGAAGGCGGTTATGATCGGCCGTTCGTAAGCCTCTCGGGCGGCGAGCAGATGGCGGCGGCGTTGTCGGTGCGGTTGGCGTTGCTGAAGCAGCTGTCGGACATCCGCGTCGCCTTCTTCGACGAGCCGACGACCAACATGGACGCCGAACGCCGCGAAAATCTAGCCCAGCAGATCGGCCAGATCCGAAGCTTCGACCAACTGTTCGTCATCTCGCACGACGACACGTTCGATTCGTATATGGACCATGAAATTCGAGTTGAGCAATAGTAAGCCTGGATTCAGACAGGATGAACAGGATGGACAGGATTCTTTTTCTTGTCCTGAAGATCCTGTATATCCTGTTTGAAATAGCTTTCATGAAGGATGTGACGATAGTTTGTGATGGTTCGAGCCTGGGTAACGGGAAGGGGAATCCGCGTGCGGCTGCGGTGGCGGTGCTTGGTTTTAAGGGCGTGTGGAAGGCGGTAGGGAAGTATTTGGGGGCGGCGACAAATCAGCAGGCGGAGATAGCGGCGGCGACGCTGGGGTTGGAGAATCTGAAGGAGCCGTGCAAGGTGAGATTGCTGTCCGATTCGCGGTATGTAGTTGAGACGATGTCGAGCGGTTGGAAGCGGAAAACGAACCATGATTGGTGGGACAAGCTCGACCGCGCCGCCGCGAAACACGACATCCAATGGCAGTGGATAAAAGGCCACGCCGGACACGAGGTTCAGGAAATCGCGGATAAGGCTGCACGTACGATTGCCGCGGCGGGCAAGGTCGATAGCGATGCGCTAGATGAGATGGTCGTCGATCTCGGAGTGCAGGAAATTTAATCGCCGCAAAAAGGCAGAACACGCAGAAGTTTTAACCGCAGATGAACGCAGATAGACGCAAATATGTGCTTATAACTTTTGTGCTTTTTGCGCTTTTTTGCGGCAATTCTCTCGGTCAGCGAGTCGGGCAAGGATGGACGTGGCAGAACCCGCTGCCGCAAGGAAATCAGTTGAACGCTATCCACTTTGCGAAAGACAAGCTGAGCGGGTTTGCTGTCGGGGCTGACAACGCCATCTTGTACACGAGGAACGGCGGATTCACGTGGCAAGCCCAGGCGGCGATCGAGAACGTCTCGTTCGCTTCCGTTTTCACGAAAGACGAAAAAAATGCGGTTATCGTTGGAGCCCGCGGCACGATCCTGACCACAGACAACGGCGGGTCGTTTTGGCAATCCGTACCGGTCGAGACTCGCGATCATCTTGCCGCGGTAACTTTTGCAGGCGGCAATCGAGTCGGCTGGACGGTCGGTACATATGGCCGCATATTGAAGACGATCGACGGCGGCCGCACGTGGAAAGATCAGCCTTCCGGCGTGCGGAATCATCTGACTCACATCACCGCACTCAATGAAAAGCGAGCGATCGCGGTCGGCGTAAATGGAACTACGCTCGTAACGAAGGACGGTGGCGAAACCTGGAAGGCGTCGCAGCCGTGCGGCACGACGGTAACGATCAACGGGGCGCAGATCTTGGACGAGTCGGATGTAGTTGCGATCGGCACGGGCGGATGCGTCGCACGTTCGACCGATGGCGGCGAGACGTGGAAACGGATCAATGTCTACAGCCGCTCGGATATGCTGTCGCTGTGCTTTTCAGACGCAAAGAACGGTTCGATGACCGATGCCAATGGGATGGTCTGGCTTACGGGCGACGGCGGGACGACGTGGCTGCCTTTCAACGTGCGGACGAATCCGCGGCTCGTCTCGCACTGCTTTGCCGATAAATTTACGGGATGGGCCGTCGGCGAGAATGGCTTGATCGTGCGGACAGACGACGGCGGATACAGTTGGCAACGGCTGTCGGCCGGCGGCCGTGAAGACGTGAACGACCTTCTGTTCCTCAACGACGAGATCGGTTACGCGGCCGGGTCAAACGGGCGTGTCTGGATCACGAACGATTCGGGCAAGATGTGGTTTCAGGTCTTTTCCGGCGTCAATGCGAATCTCAATTCGATGACGTTCTTCGGCGGCGACAAGGTTTGGATCGCCGGTGACCGCGGCACTATCCTCCGCACGAACAATGGCGGACAAAGCTGGGGCAAAGGCATCACAGGTGTCACAGAAGATCTGTTCGGCGTGTACTTCGTTTCGGATCGCGTGGGATACGCGGTCGGGGCAAACGGGCTTATTCTTCGTTCGACGACCGGCGGTGCATATTGGGAAAGGGTCGAATCGAGCACGCGAAATTGGCTCGAAGATATCAAGTTTTTCACCGACAAGCAGGGCGTGATAGTCGGGGATAAGGGGACGGTCCTCGCAACGATGGACGGCGGTGAGACTTGGTCGAAGGTGAAGACGAATCTCGACACCAATCTTTATTCCGTGAGTTTTACTGAAGGCGGTGTCGGCTACGCTGTCGGTGCGGACGGGATCATTCTTCGTACGGCTGACGGCGGTTTGAGTTGGGACGACAAGGAATCGCCAGTCAATCTTAACCTCTTTGCCGTTACGGCGATAGGCCCGAACGACGCGGTCGCGGTCGGCGAGCAGGGAACCGTCATCGTCACCGCCGATGGCGGCGAAACATGGGGCAACGAGGCGAATATTACGTCGAAAGTTCTGCAAGCCGTCGTTTTTCGCGGAGGCGATAAGGTTTGGATCGCGGGCAGAGGCGGCTCGATCCTCAAGCGTCTTACGTCGCTGTCGCCGACGCGTATCTCGACTCCAAAACTGCCACCGGTTTTACGCACAGCTCAGCCGCGTTTGAAACTGAAACCTCGAATTCCGACGATTAAGATCACCGATGACGGTGATCTTCCTACAGCTACTCCTGCACTCAAACCGTAATTCGGAATAAGTAATAAGTGATAAATGATAAGTTGTGGCTAGACAGCTACTGTCACAGATATCCACTCACCGAGGCGTTCGATGCGATGGTCGGTGATGCCGCGGTCGTTGAGTGCGGACGTGATCATTGGTTCTTGTTCGCTAAGTATGCCGGACATGACGAGCATTCTGTTTGATTTACTCAGAAGCAGGTCGAGCATCGGAAGGATCACGTCGATGGTCAGGTTTGCGCAGACGAATTCGTAAGAAGGTGTTTCTTCGGAGATGCTTGCGGTATCAAACTTGATCGTCGGAGCACCGTTCGACGCGGCGTTTTCGCGAGCGATGTTGATCGAGTCGGCGTCGGTGTCGCAAGCGAAAAGATCCTCTGCTCCGAGTTTCGCGGCCGCGATGGCTAGAATGCCCGTGCCGGTGCCGACATCGAGGAACGATTCGCCTTCGCGATAGAATTTGTCGATCTCGGCGAGGCAGAGTTGGGTCGTTTCGTGCGTGCCGGTGCCGAACGCCATGTTGGGCTCGATGCGGATGACGATCTTGTCGGGCTCATCGACCTCAAACCATGGCGGAGCGATGACGAAGCGGCCGACGGTCGTCGGCTTCCAATGCTTCTTCCATTCCGCAAGCCAATCGGCATTCTCGATCTCGCCACGCACGACGGTCGAGACGATCTCGTCGGCAAAATCGTAAGACCTCAACGCGTAATGGAGTTCATCCTGAAACCGCTGGTCATCGGGGAGATCGTTGAAATAGCCGACGACGGTCACACTTTCGGCGTTAGCTTTTCGAAGGTGATTGATCGAGGTTCCAAGCGCGTCGAGCGAGTTTAATGCGAACTCGATCGCTTCAGCCGCTTCGGGCGCGGCGGTGATCTCAAGCGAATGCCATGTTTGGGAATTCGTCATTCGTGTATGCCCATTCCGTCCAGCTCGCGTTCCTTGTTCCGCCAGTCTTCGACGACCTTGACGAATAGTTGAAGGTGCACATGCCGGCCGAGAAGTTTTTCAATATCTTGGCGAGCCTCAATTCCGATCTGTTTCAGCTTGGCTCCGCCCTTGCCGATGATGATTCCCTTTTGCGACGGTCGCTCAACGTATATTGCGCAATAGATCTCAAGCCGCTCGGGATCGGTCTCATCCCACCGCTCCGGTACGACGGCAGTGACGTAGGGAAGCTCCTCGCCGGTCGAGCGAAGTATCTTTTCGCGGACCATTTCGGCAACGATCGACCGCATCGGCTGATCGGTAAATTCGTCTTCCGCGAATATCGGTTCGCCTTCGGGGAGGTGTTTGATGATCTCGTTCAGCAGCGTATCGGTCGCTTCGCCCTTTAAAGCCGAAACCGGAATGATTTCGGCGAACTCGTATTCGTTTGAATAAAACTCGATCAGCGGCAGGATCTCGGCCTTGTTCTTAACCTTATCGATCTTGTTCAGCACTAGAACTGCGGGCTTTTCGGATTGCTTTATGAGGTCGAGCACGAAGCGGTCGCCGTTGCCGGTCGAAACGCTTGCGTCGCGCATCAGCACAACGACATCAACCGACATGATCGCGTCGTGAACCGCCGCCATCATCCGGCGGTTGAGCAGATGCCCGGGCTTATGTACGCCCGGCGTGTCGATGAAAACTATCTGACCGGCGTCAGAGGTATAGACGCCCTTGATGCGGTGCCGCGTCGTCTGAGGCTTGTTCGAAACAGCAGCGATCTTCTCGCCGACGATGCGGTTCAGCAAGGTGGATTTACCCGCGTTGGGGCGGCCGATCAGCGCGGCGTAACCGCTGTGAAATGTGGAGTTTGACACTGGCTAGACGTTAGCAAAACCGGCGGGAATTAGCCACAGAGTACACAGAGTTTAGCGATCAAAACTCTGTATACTCCGTGGCAAAAAAACTAAGGATTTTTGACAAGTCTTTGTTTGGCGGCCATCGCTTCCTGATGGGCTCCGCCCGAAACTTCGCCAAGACGAATCGCAGCGTCGTACAGGTTCATCGCGTAGGGTTTGTTGTCGTAAAACTCGAAGATCTTCGCGAGAGCCACATATGAGAGCGAGAGTAGCGCGGGATCGACACGCTGTTTTTGGCTAATGCGGACGACGTTCTCGTACGCAGTTTTGGCTTCCAGAAGTTTAGCGGCTTGCTGCTCGCTGTCTTCGATTGATACGGCGGTCAGGCTTGCGACTCGGCCGAGATTGTAGAACACACGCGGCTCGTCCGGATTATTTTTAAGTAGGTCCTTTAAATCCACCTCGGCCTTTTTGTAGTCTTTCGCCTCAACTGTTTTTTGTATCTCGAGCAGCTTGTTCGTTACCGGATTATCCACGACGGTGGTGACCATCGTACCTGCCGCCGTTCGACGGGCTTCACGTACGGCAAGGGCACGCTTTCGCGAATCGGCGTAGCGTTCGTAGCGGCCGGTTTCTTTCGCTGGGTCGAACGACAAGATCATTTCACGCATCGCGGCCGCGATGTCGGCTCCCGATTCTTCAACGCCGTCAAGCTGTTCGGCAAAATAAAAATCAAGCACAGAGCCTTTCTCGTAATCTTCCGAGAGACGCAGAAAAGTTTCGTCCGCCGCCTCTTGCTTGAATTTTTCCAGTTCGTTGAAAACAGATTTCGACGGGTCGTTTCCGCCCATCTTTGCAATCTTTTCGCGTGCCTGATCGGTCGCGATTCGGACTTTTACGTCTTCGAGTTGCTTAGCGTCGATCGCGGCGACGAGCGATCGTGAGATTGTCAGATATACATCGGGCGATACGTTTGGATTAGATGCTCGGCGTTCCTCAAGAAGTTTTTTAACGCTGTCGCGGATCGACGCGATATCTTTCGCGTTGGCAAGCACGATCGGATCTATGACGTACTGAAGAAAAGCGCGGCGGACGCCAGAACCGACGAGGTCCGTCTCCGGCGGAAGTACGACGTAGTAATCGTCTTTTACATTGACGAAGTTGACCGACGCGGCGGGTGCCAGCAATTCTGGTACAACGTTAAACTTGCGTTCACGTTCACGCGTTTCCGTATTAGATAAGGTCGTTCGCTTTGTTCGCTGGGTTTGAGTCGTGATCCGTTCGACGACGAATAGCTGCGGTTTCGTGTTCAGATAATTCAGAAGTTCACCGACCATCTCGCGGGCAGAGGCGCGAAGCTTTGCGTCCGACGCCTGCTGATAACGCTTTTGGTATTCCGGCAGGTTTCCCGCAAAACTAGAGCGGCGATAAAAATCGCGGACAAGCGGTGCGAAATCGAGAACGTCAAGCAGCGATCCGGGCAGGTCGGAAGTGACGACCGGATCTGCAAGTTCCGGGGCGGGCGTTAGCGCGTACGCCATCGAAACGAATGCCGAAACCAGTTCTGCATCAGACTTGCCTTTGTTCCTCGCCTTGTGGCCGGTGACGAAAGCCGAGATCTTAGTCCTCAGGTCTTCGTTCAACGCCATCAGGTCGCTCTTCAAAAGGTCACGAAATTCCTTGCCCTGCTGCGATAACGGCGTGTTGATCACCGGAACCGACTCACCGGCTTCGTTGGTTGTCCGGGCGGCCTCAAGCGCGGCAAGCACGGTCATTACACGCTTGTCTGGTTCGATCCGAACGCCGTAGTTCGCAAGATCGAAACCGGGAGCAACCGATTGCGAGCCTTGGGTAAATGCAGAACTCGTCAAAAGCAAGACGAAAAGAAAACAGATAAAAATTCTCATTAGAGCCAGATACAAAACGAAGCTGTTCAAAGGTTTCTATATTCTTCCTGTTCGTCTTGTTCTGTGGTCAGGCGTTTTTTAAACCACAGAGAAAGAGGAACAAGAAGAAGAGATCTGAAACCCCCGAATAGAGATGAATTATAGCCTGTTCGGGATGCATCTTACCAAAGCAAAAGGGCGGTAAACCATACAGGTTTGCCCACCCCAAATTGCCGATCATGGTAGATCTAATTGAAGCTCGCCAGTGCCGAAGCTTCGTCATCATATACATCAAACACCGTCAGGAGCTTGGTGATAGCGAGCAAATCCTGGATCTTCTGCGTCAGATTGAGAAGCTTCAGGCTGCCGCCTTCTTTGTTTACGGCCGTGAAGCTCGAAACCAGCTCGCCGATGCCGCTCGAATCGATATAACCGACCGAGCCAAGATTCAAAAGGATCTTGTTTTTGCCCTCGCCCAAAAGACGGCGGATCGCGCCTCGGAGAGCCACACTCCCTTCACCGATCGTCACCTTGCCTTCGAGGTCAAGGATGGTTACATCGCCGGCCTGGCGTTCCGAAATGTTGATATCAGACATTGTTCTCTCCTAAGTTTTAAGTTGAATTCGATAGGCGATTTTAGACCAGTTACTTGGGGCTTGTCCAAAACCACACGCTTAAATCTATTGTTTCTTTTTCATCCGGACGATCGTCCCGCCGCCGTCCGCATTGGTCCATTCCACCTCGTCCATGAATGCACGCATGAACAGGATGCCGCGGCCGCTTGCCTTCAGCAGGTTCTCCGGATCGGTCGGATCGGGAATCTCTTCCGGATCGAAGCCCGAGCCATGATCCCTCACCGACATCTCGAATCCCGTATCGCTTTTTGCGAGCTTAATTTCGACGATCTTGCTTTCATCGAACTTGTTTCCGTGTTTGACGGCATTCGCCACCGATTCGCGAACGGCGAGGTCGATCGACGAAATAAAATCGTCACCAAGCCCTGACTTTTTCGCAAAGTCGTCCGCTTTCAGGGCCGCTTCGTCGACTGATTCGATGCGGCTCGGCAGATTGAACTCTTCCTGCAATGTCACAATTAATTGTTTGTAAGGTAAAGGTTTGAGTCACATACTGTCAAGACAAATCGACGAAATTAAGACTAGAATTGAACCAGTGAAAGTAACTCAAGCAAGCAGCATCGCTGGAACGATCAAGCTTCCCGGCGATAAATCCATCTCTCATCGTGCCGCGATGTTCGCGGCGATCGCCGAAGGAACGAGCCGTATCTCGAACTTCGGGTCGAGTGCGGATTGCGCGTCAACGATCGCATGTTTCGAGCGCTTGGGCGTAAGCTTCGAACGTAACGGCAGCAACGTGACCGTTCACGGCGTCGGGAAAAAGGGGCTAAAAGAGCCGTCGACGCCGCTGGATTGCGGTAACAGCGGAACGACGATGCGGCTGATCTCCGGGATTCTCGCCGGCCAGTCTTTCGAGTCTAAACTGATCGGCGACGAATCTCTGAGCGGCCGTCCGATGAAGCGGATCATCGGGCCGCTGACCGAAATGGGTGCTGCCCTTGAAGCCGTTGACGGCCATGCCCCGCTTACGATCATGGGACGCAATCCGTTGAGGCCGCTGCATTTTCGATTACCAGTTGCATCGGCACAGTTGAAGTCCTGCGTACTGCTCGCCGGGTTGAATGCCGACGGCGAGACGACTGTGATCGAACCGGTCGCGACGCGCGATCACACCGAGCGGATGCTGCGAGGCTTTGGCGTGGATGTTCGAGAATCCACTGAAGGTTCTGGAAAGAGCGTTTCCGTCTCGGGTGATGCACGCCTTTTCGCAACCGACATTCAGGTTCCGTCAGATGTGTCGTCGTCAGCGTTCTTTCTGGTTGCCGCAGCCTGCCTGCTGGGTTCAAGGATCGAAATGCCGGGAGTTGGCCTGAATCCGACGCGGACTGGAATCGTCGAGGTGCTTCGCCGGTTCGGTGCCTCGATCGAGACAGCAGATGAGATCGTTTCGGGAGGAGAGCCGATCGGAACGTTGATCGTCTCCGGCGGTGACCGACTCGGAGCAGCCGATAACAGCGTGGATGGGCCGATCGTAGCGAACCTGATCGACGAAGTGCCGATACTCGCGGTGTTCGGTACGCAGACGGAAAGCGGGATCGAGATTCGCGACGCCGGCGAGCTTCGTATAAAAGAGTCTGACCGAATAGCGGCAGTTGCCGAGAATCTGAGGCGGATGGACGCGGATGTCGAGGAGTTTGAAGATGGACTACGGGTCGGGCCATCGAAGCTCAAGGGAGCAGTGATCGACACCTATCACGACCACCGAATAGCGATGGCCTTCGCGATCGCCGGACTTTTTGCCGAGGGCGAGACCGAAATTCGCGGTGCCGAGTGTGCGGCGGTTTCGTTCCCTGAATTCTTTGACGTGCTATCCTCAGTTTCAAATGGATAACGGGCGAAGAATCGCACTAACCGGATTCATGGGCGTTGGGAAATCCAGCGTCGCAAGGCACCTGTCGTCCATCGCCAAGTGTGAACGGCTCGACCTTGATGCGTATATTGAAAAGAACACTAAGCGGACGATCGCCGACATCATCACCAACGACGGTGAACCGGCCTATCGCAAGATCGAAACTGAGAATCTTGTTAGGGCCTTGCGCGAAACCACCGCCCGAATACTTTCGCTCGGCGGCGGCACATGGACGATTCCTGTAAATCGCGACCTGCTAGTCGAGGACGACGTGACAACGGTCTGGCTCGAGTCGACCTTCGAGCATTGCTGGACGAACATATCAAAGTCGCGAAAGGAACGGCCGCTGGCCAAGAATAAGGCAGCAGCGATGAAGCTTTTCGAGGCCCGGCAAAGCGTCTATTGCCTTGCGGATTGGCACTTTATCATCCGTCCGGAGTTTACTTCTTACGAAATCGCGGGCCAGATCGCCGAGCAGGTTTTTTCCTGACCAACTTTCGCACCTTTTGGATTGAAAAAACTTTCGCTTTACATCAAGATACCTTGAACGAACTTTTCAGACGCTCACGTTTCGCGTAAAAGCGAATTGGCGCCCGATGCGCTTTTTCCATCCGGGCAGCAAAAATAGTTACGATCTTTCGAACCAACTTTTCAGGAGGGAAAATGAGAGTAAAATTTTTCACTGTATTAATGCTGGCGATCGCCATGATGGCTGCCGCTTGCGGAAAAAGCGACGCAGCGCTGACAACTGCGGTCAACGATAAACTAAAGGCCGACGGCGTGACTGGCGTAACCGTCGCCGTTAAAGACGGCGTTGCGACGCTTACAGGCGAAGTCGCCGATCAGGCAGCCAAGGCCAAGGCAGAAACGTCCGCAAAAGCTGTTGAAGGCATCAAGTCTGTAACCAACAGTCTCACGCTTAAGCCGCTTCCGGTTGCCACACCCGCCGCATCTGATCAAGGTTTAACGGGTAAGGCTAATGAGAATCTGAAGAAAGCCGGTTGCGGTACAGCGAGCGTGACCGTCGTTAACGGAAAGGCAACCTTGACTGGTGAGGTTCCGGCTGCGAAGTTTGCCGAGTGTGTCCGAACCGTGCAGGAAGCGGGGATTACAGGCTTTGACAACCAGCTCAAGAAGGGAGCTTAAACAAGGAGGAGAAATAAATGTCTGTACAAGAAAAATATCAATCACTTCTTGAGCTTGCGAATGCTAACGGCACGACCTATGAACTAGCCGAAGGCGATGGCGGAACGCTCGTCGTTACAGGAACAGCTCCTTCAGCCGAAGCGAAACAAGCACTTTGGGACGAGTATGAAAGACTTGATCCTGATTTTCGCGCAGGTGACCTGATTCTGAATATCTCGACTGGCGACGCTGCAGGCGGCGGAATGCATACGCACACTGTGGAATCGGGCGACAGCCTGAGTAAGATCGCCAAAGAATACGGCATCCAGTGGAAGGCCATTTGGGATCACAACAGGGATATCCTGAAGGATCCGGACAAGATCTATCCGGGCCAGGAATTGAAGATTCCTATGTAAGCGACTGGAGCGGCAAGCATCCGTGCTTGCCAGTGATTCAGGCAAGCAGGGATGCTTGCCGCTCCAGTCATTTTTCCAGATCATTCTTGAGCCTCGTCAGCATCTCAACGTTTGGCGAGGCGTATTTGTTTATCCAGCGGTCGTAGATCTCGCGGATGGGGACGGCATTGAGATAGTTCCAGCGAAAGCGGCCTTTCTTTTGGGCGAAAATCAAGCCTGCTTTTTCGAGCACTCCGAGGTGCTGCATCACTGTGCAGCGGTCGAGCGGTTCCAATTGTTTACAGATATCGCCGGTTGTCAGCGGATCGTCCTTCAAGAGATCGAGGATCTCGCGTCGGCGGCTGTCCGCCAGTGCCTTGTAAACGAGATCGTCATTCTTTTCTCTTGACATGTTATAAAAATATAACATATACTCGGCGCTCATCGAAAGTGAAAAGCTAACAAAGGTGAAAAAGTGAAAAAAGTAGGAGAAGTAAGTATGGAATTAAAATTCAAAGTACAGACGAAGATACAGAAGCCGGTGGCTGAGGTTTTTGACGCGGTCTACAACCCGTCGAAGTTGAGCGGATATTTCACGAACGGCGGTGCGAGTGCTCCGTTGGATGAGGGAACCACCGTGCAGTGGGCGTTCGCGGATAATCCGGGCGACGAGAAGCTGAAGTTTCCGGTCGAGGTTAAGAAGACGATCAAGAACGAACGGATCGAACTTGGTTGGGAAGGTGCGAAGGGATTGCAAACGCATGTCGTGATGGAGTTTGAGGCCGACGGTGAGAACGAGACGATAGTTCGCGTGAGCGAGACCGGATGGCGGGAAACGCAGGCGGATCTCGATAGTTCATATCTCAACTGCTTCGGCTGGGGTCAGATGATCGGCGCTCTGAAGGCCTATGTCGAATACGGCATCGATCTGCGGAAAGGAGCATTTACAGGACTTTACAAGGCGTCCGAACATCACGGAACGGCGGGAGCGTGACGAAAAGTAAAAAGTGAAAGGTAAAAAGTAAAAGTAAAAGAAGAGGAAAACGGAGGAAGGGGCGAAAGAGAGGTCTGCTTTTGCCTTTTTCCTTTTTACCTTATCCTTTGCTTAATGTCTTTAGTTACGGACTTTATCGTCATTGGCAGCGGCGTTGCGGGGCTTAGGGCTTCGATCGCGCTTGCCGAAAGTGGTGCGGACGTTACCGTACTCACCAAAGACAAGGCCAGCGAATCGAACACCGAGTACGCGCAGGGCGGAGTTGCAGTCGTACTGTCGGAAGACGACGATGCCGAGCTTCATGAGGGAGACACGCTCGTCGCAGGAGCAGGACTTTGCGACGAACCGGCGGTCGAGACGCTCGTCACCGAAGGCACGAAATACATCAAACAGCTTATCGACTGGGGAACCGAGTTCGACCGCGAGGGCGGCAAGCTGGTGTTCACGCAAGAGGCGGCGCACTCGCGTCGGCGGATATTGCACGCTCACGGCGATTCGACCGGTGCGGAATTTGTTAGGTCACTGATCGCTCGGGCAAGACAGGAACGCACGATCAATCTGCTGCCGTTTGCAAATACCGAAAGCCTGATCGTCGAAGACGGCCGATGTGTCGGCGTTCGGTTTCTCGACCCGATACTTCGCTCGCCGCGTGAGGTTTACGGCAAGGCCGTGATCATGTGTACGGGCGGTGCGGGTCAGCTTTATCAGCACACGACGAATCCGCCGGTCGCAACGGGTGACGGGATGGCGATGGCGTATTTCGCGGGTGCGGAGATGGCGGATATGGAATTTATCCAGTTTCATCCGACTGCATTAAGCGTTGAAGGTGCGCCGCGATTTTTGTTGAGCGAGGCGATGCGCGGCGAAGGCGGCATCTTGCGAAACGTTCAGGGAGAGCGGTTCATGAGCCGATACGACCAACGCCAGGAACTTGCTCCTCGCGACATCGTGTCTCGCTCGATCGTAGCCGAAATGCGTCGGACGGGCTCGCGTCACGTTTTCCTGGATATGACCGCGCTCGACGCCGAGTTTCTTCGCGAGCGTTTTCCAAAGATCGACGCGACATGCAAGCAATTCGGGCTCGACATCGCGAAAGATATGCTTCCGGTCTCGCCCGCGTCGCATTACTGTATGGGCGGCATTCGCACGGATCTTCACGGCCGCTCGACGGTGCCGGGACTTTACGCTGCGGGCGAAGTAAGCTGCACCGGTGTTCACGGAGCGAATCGGCTTGCGTCGAATTCGCTGCTGGAAGGCTTGGTGTTTGGTGCGAGAGCTGGTGAAGCGGCGGTCGCGGATAGTTTGAAGTTCGGTGTTTCAGATTTCAGGTTGTCGGAAGCACCAAGCGGCCAGAATAGCCAACCAATAAGCACCGCTGTGAAAAAGCGTGTAAAGCGTGTGATGTGGGAACGCGTTGGAATATTGCGTGACCGCGGATCACTGCTGCGGGCAATCTCGGAATTCGAGCAGATCGAGCGTTCGAACCTCGGCACGTCATCTCGAAACTTCGTAACCTTGGCGTTACTAGTTGCCCGAGCCGCCCTCTGGCGCGAAGAGGCGCGGGGCGGACATTTCCGCAGCGACTTCCCTGAACAGCGGGAAGAATTTCGAGTGCATTCGATACAGAAGCAAGGAAGCGATATTTCATCCAGTCCGCAGATGGATTTCTAATTGTCGGCGTTGGAATACTACGCGGATATGTCTCTACGTTTCCGCTATTGACTTCGAGCGACAAGGACGAGAACTAACGCGATGATGGCGGGCACGGCCTGAACGAAGAAGATTTTACGGCTCGCGGTCAGTGCACCATAGATTCCCGCTGTTATCACGCAGCCTAAAAAGAATACTGCAACGTTGCTGCTCCACGTCGGGTTCGAGATCAGAAGAGACCAGATCAGCCCGGCGGCCAGGAATCCGTTATACAGCCCTTGGTTTGCGGCAAGTGTCTTAGTTGGGGTGAAAAGTTCCGGTGCGAGCGAACCTTTGAAAGTCTCCTTTCCCTTTGTTTCCCAAGCGAACATCTCCAACCACAGAATGTAAATGTGCTCTAAGGCGACGAGTCCGGTAAAGATCTTTGCTGCGATTTCCATTTTCTATCAACTCCGTCGGGAGAAGGAATTATAGTATCCTAGTCACCAAACACCGCTTCTTACAAACAAAAAACATGCAGCACAATGTTACTACCTTGAATCTCGGTTCGATCGTGTCTCACCACGCACGGCTTGCGCCGCAAAAAGAGGCGGTCGTCTGGAACGAGACGCGGCTGACCTATGGACAGCTCGAGGCGATGTCGAACAAGGTTGCGAACGCTTTGCTAGCGATGGGGATCGGTTACGGAGACAAGGTCGCGCTCAATTGTCCGAACCTGCCGTATTTTCCGATCGTCTACTACGGCATTCTGAAGGCGGGAGCGGTAGTTGTACCGACGTGTGTGCTGTTCACGCCTCGCGAGATCGAATATCAGCTGCGCGATTCTGATGCGAAGGCGATCTTCGTTTTCGAAGGAACCGACGAGCTGCCGATCGGGGCTAATACGAAGCAGGCGTTCGACAAGGTCGACACGTGTGAACACCTGATCGTGATGACGAAAGATCCGGCGGGTGCTTCACCGATCGAGGGGCACAAGACGCTGGGTCAGACGATCTTTCCGCAGCCGGACACGTTCGAGATCTATCCAACTGATCCGAACGACACATGTGCCATTCTTTACACGTCCGGAACGACCGGCCAGCCGAAAGGCGCCGAGCTCACTCACTTCAACATATGGTCGAACGCGGTTACGACGTACAGCAGCCACCTGCCAAACATTGATTTTACCGACAGCCTGCAGAAGACGGTGCTTATTACCCTTCCGCTCTTTCACACAACCGGCCAGACGGTTCAGATGAACACACACATCTATGCGGGCAATCGCGTAGTGCTGCTGCCGCGATTCGAGCCGAAGTCGACGCTAGATACGATGATCAAGGAAAAGGTGAATTTTTGGGTCGGCGTTCCGACGATGTATTGGGCGTTGCTGAAACACGCGGAAGAAACGGGCGAAGACGTTAGCGGCATAAAGACGAACATGCGCGTCTGTACGTCCGGAGGTGCTCCGATGCCGGTCGAGGTGATGAAGGGATTTGAGCAGAAGTTTGGCGTGATGATTCGAGAAGGCTATGGATTGAGCGAAACTTCGCCGCTCGCGTGTTTCAACCATTTCGAAAAACCGTCGAAGCCGGGTTGGGTCGGTCAGCCGATATTCGGCGTCGAGGTGATGTGTGCGGACGAGACCGACAAGGAAGTTCCGCGAGGCGAACGCGGCGAGATCCTGATCCGCGGCAATAACATAATGAAGGGCTATTACAAGCGGCCCGACGCAACGGCGGAGGCATTCAAGAACGGATGGTTCCACACCGGTGACGTCGGAATTATGGATGAGGACGGCTATCTGTCGATAGTCGATCGCAAGAAAGATATGATCCTTCGCGGCGGATACAACGTTTATCCGCGTGAACTCGAAGAGATCATCATGACGCATCCGGCAGTCTCGCTATGTGCCGTCATCGGCGTGCCGGACGACAAGATGGGTGAGGAAGTGAAGGCTTATCTCGTACTCAAAGAAGGCCAGCAACTCAGCGACGCCGAGTTTATCGATTGGTGCAAGAAGCAGTTCGCTGCCAACAAGTATCCGAGATACGTCGATTTTCGTGATTCGCTGCCTATCGGGAACACCGGCAAGATCTCGAAGCTGGAACTTAGAAAAGAACTGGAAGCTGATAACTGATCACTTCAAACTGGCCGAAAAATATTGGTTTCTCTTCTCAAGCCTTTTTATGGCTCTAATTTCACTTTCTTTGCGTACTTTGCGACTTTGCGTGAAACTTCTTAATAGTGCTTCGCGCAAAGCTGATCATCATTTCCGCCTTTTCCATCCTTGCCATCGCAGCGTGCGGCACGTCGGAACCTGAGCGGTTTTCGATCGTTGCAAACTCAGGTTACGAGTCTTCTTTGTTTCGCCAGCACTGCGCGATATGTCACGGTCCCGAGGGCGACGGCAAGACGCTCGATGACGGAACGATCGTACCAAGCCTTCGCAAAGGCGAATTCAAGAAGATAGGCGAGGCCAACATCTACGAGCAGATCTCAGAAGGCGGCAACGGCATGACACCCTTTCGCACGCAGCTTACCGAGCGCGAAATGCGCTTGCTTACCGATCTTGTTCATAACAAACTAAGGCAATGAAGATCCTCATCACAGGTGCAAGCGGCCTGATCGGAAAGGCACTGCAGGAATCGTTTAAGGCGAAGGGCTACGAGATGTTGCTTGCGACTCGTAGTGAGCCCAAGCACGATTCGCAGGTTCAGTGGGATGCGGAAGCCGGATTTCGCGAAGAAGATCTGGGAAAACTCGAAGGGCTCGACGGGGTGATCCATCTTGCGGGTGAAGGCATCGCCGGACTTCGCTGGACGGAAGAGAAGAAGAAGGCGATTCGTGACAGCCGCGTCTTCGGCACTCGGTCGATCATCGAGACTTTCGACAAGCTGAAGGATAAACCGAAAACTTTCATCTCAGGTTCGGCCGTCGGTTTTTACGGCGACCGCGGCGACGACGAAATGACCGAATCAAGCCCGGCCGGCAAGACGTTTCTCGCTGACGTTTGCAAGGAATGGGAAGCAGAATCGCGTCGTGCCGAAGACCTCGGGATACGAACTGTTTTGCTCCGTACCGGTATTGTGCTTTCTAAAGACGGCGGTGCTTTAGCGACGATGCTGACACCGTTCAAGCTCGGAGTCGGCGGCGTGATCGGCGACGGGAAACAGTGGATGAGCTGGATCTCGCTCGACGATGTCGTCGGCATCATCAATTACGCGCTCGAACATGAGAACATCCGCGGAGCCGTCAACAACACCGCGCCCAATCCGGTGACGAACGAGGAATTCACCAAAACGCTCGGCAGCGTCCTATACCGCCCAACGTTTCTGCCGCTGCCGGAATTTGCGGTGCATATGGTCTTCGGCGAAATGGGCGACGCACTGCTGCTCGATTCGACCCGTGTCATACCGAAGCGCATGAAGGACGCTGGATATGTTTTCAAGTATCCGGAGTTGAAAGCGGCGTTGGAGCGGGCGGTTGAATAGGAAGGTTCCTGCATGGGATCGCAATCGGATTTTTCTATCATAGAATGGCTGACCTGCTCAAAATGCGATTTCCTCTGTGATGCGCCGTTTCAGCCCGAAGGTTCCAGCGGTAGTGGGCCGGAAATTTGGCTTGGACATTCGTTACCAGATAGCGAGTGGGTGCCCGATGGTGAGTGGAGTGTCGCTGTCTCAGCAGATTGTCCGCAGTGCAAGAAAGAGATATCGGCAGTTGCGAAATTTGAGTCTAGAGTTCTACGGGAATTCCGCGAATTGTCCACCTAGCGACGCCTAAGCAACATCGGGCGGCTTGGGGCGCAGTCTGATTCAAACGGGGCGATCTGGAGGTTGAGCAAATATTCGCCGTCTTCGACGTTGTTTGGGACGTAGATGAGTTCGGTGATCGTGCTTTTGATCCGAGTGTTCGGGGTGATCGCCTTGCTGCCTGGTTCGACGTTCCAGAAGATTCGGTGATTAGTGAGTTTGCCTTCGTCGAAGATTCGATCAATCGACGGCATATCGACGAGCAGATGCTTGATCCCGCACTCGACAATATGTTCCATTGCGTCAGATGAAAAATAGGGCGGAATATCGTTTTCGCCGTATTCGGCCGTCAACTTTCGGTCGTCGTTAGGAAGAGTTCGTATCACCAGAGTGGAGCCATCATCTTTCCCGATTTTACCGACCAGCGACTCCTTTGGAATGACCAGATCGTCTCCACATTGCTCCGCCTCGATGGTTATCAAGACTGCGGGAATGATCACTTCCAGAAGACATTCGCGCACCGAGATCCGCTCGTCCGTGAGGTGTCCGACGCATTCTGTATGCGTTCCGTTGCAGTGTGGAATGAAAGTGTATTGCTCGAAGTTCACGCTTCCTCCACGTCGCGTGTCGCCGACGAGAGAGCCCGCCCGCACCGGCTCCGAACTCGCTGCCGCCACGCCATATGCGTTCGGCTGTGGGCCGTTGAATCGAAGCGGGATGGAGATGTCTAAAGGAACTCCGGTCGTCATAAGTTTATCAGTTAGCTTATAGCTGTAAGCTTAAGGCTATAAGCTTCTTTTCAACACGTTTTTACTTGCTTGATCACTTCATCCAGATCCAGATCGGTCACACTATTGACCTCAGAACAGATTTTCATCAGCAATCGATCCTGTGCGTTTCCTTTCTCCTTGGCGACCGCGTAAGGAAGATCCTCGCGGAATGTGACCATCGAATATTTTGAAAAGTAATCGGGAAACGTTTGTTCGAGTTTCGTTTCGAGTTCACGCTTGCGCTGGAACACGGGGTCGGCGGTTGCGTCGCGCATTTCGTAGAAATTTTCCTCGGCCATGTCCTGGATCGCGTCCGTGTTGGGTTTACGCAGTTCGCTGTATTTGGCGAATACTAGTTCCCAGTCGATTTGGTCACCCGTTGACGCCGCCGCCGGTTCCGACAGTAACGAATCCAACACGCGGACGTCTTCAAAAGCGCAGTTCATTCCCTGGCCATAAAACGGCACCATCGCGTGGGCCGAGTCGCCGAGCAGAAGAGCTTTGCCATCCACGTTCCACGGCCAGCATTTCAGAGTGCCAAGGCTGCCGGTAGGATTTGCAAAGAAATCCTCGACGAGGGTCGGCATCAGGGTTACTGCATCGGGAAACTCGCGTTCGAAGAAGTCGAGTAAGGCGGTTTCGTCGATCAGGCGATCGAAGGCAGAAACACGACCGGTAGGGAGTGTGCCTTCTAGAGAGCTTGTGTGTAGAGAGGCACCCTCGCTACCACTCAGGTTTCCGCCTCTGTGTGCCAGAAACAACGTGCAGGTAAAACTGCCGTCGAAGTTCGGCAGGGCGATCATCATAAACTGATGCCGCGGCCAGATATGAAGAGCATTTTTCTCAAGCAGGAACTCACCGTTCGGACCGGGTGGGATGTGGAGTTCTTTGTAACCGTGATCTAGAAAAACCGAACTCGACGAGAACTCGGGAATATGCACTTCCATCGCTTGCCTCACGGCCGAGCCTGCACCGTCGGTCGCGATCACGGTATCCGACCCGACCACGATCTCAGAGGAAAATTGCGGCGAGCGGGTTGAGAGATCTATGCCGGTGCATGGTTCATTGAAATGAAACGTCACCCCGTCAAACTTCTCCGCCTCGTTCATCAACGCGATGTTGAGTCCGGCACGCGATACGGAATTAATGTACTCTCCGTCGCGCCCGCTATAAGGTAGAAGCTTAGTTTCACCGCTCGGCGTGTGGATCATTCGCCCATACATCGGCACGGCCTCGGCGAGCATATATTCGTCCATCCCGATCTCTCGCAGGGCCGCGATACCGCGGTTCGAAAGCGCGAGGTTGATCGAGCGGCCAGCGGCGGTCGATTCCTTACGAATATCGCCTCGGGCCTCATACACGTCGACCTTCATGCCGCGTTTCGCCAGATAGATCGCGAGAAGAGATCCGGCGAGGCCGGCTCCGATGATCGTTACTTGAGACATTCTTTCAAAACGGCCGCAAATCCCTCGACATCCTCGATCGTATTGTAGAGCGGCACTGGAGCGACGCGTATAACGTCCGGTTCGCGCCAATCGGCGATAACACCGCGGGCTGTTATCTTTTCGAAAAGTGTTGGGGATTCACCTTCGCTGGCGCTGGACACAGTCCGTAATGGTCGTGTTTCGGCCTGCGAACGAACGCGGATCGAAAGCTGGCATCCGCGGGCGTCAGGGTCGGCGGGAGTGATCACCTCGATGCGATCGTTTTCGATGTCCTTCAGAAGACATTCCAAGTGTCCGGTAAGTTCGACGGATGCGGCACGCAGGTTCGAGATACCGGCTTCATCGAATATCTCCAACGATGCTCTCAACGCGGCAAGTTGAAAGATCGGCGGATTGGAGAGCTGCCATCCTTCGGCTCCCGGCAGCGGATCGAAGTTCGGGCCCATCAGAAAGCGCGTCTGTTTATTGTGTCCCCACCAGCCAGCGAAGCGCGGCAGATCAAATGCACAAGCGTGGCGTTCGTGAACGAACGCACCCGCGATCCCGCCAGGTCCCGCATTCAAATATTTATACGAACACCAAACGGCGAAATCGACATTCCAATCGTGAAGGCGAAGCTCCAGATTGCCAGCGGCGTGGGCCAGATCGAATCCTACGACGGCGCCGACTCGGTGTCCCGCTTTGGTTATAGCCTTCATGTCGAAAGCCTGGCCGGTGTAGTAATTCACACCGCCCATCATGATCAGTGCGATCTCGTCACGGTGTTGGTCGATTGTTTCGAGGATATCTTCTGTTCGAGGGGTCGTTTCGCCTTCGCGTGGGGAGAGTTCGATGAGGTTCTCGCTAGCAGAGAGAACCACCCCGTCAGCCGAAGCGGCTACCACCCCTCCTTCGTAAAGAGGGGACTTTTCGGATGAATGAAACTTCAACTGCGATTCCACGGCGTATTGATCGCTTGGAAAGGCTCCTTTCTCGATCACGATCTTTCGCCGGTCACCCGCCGGCCGATAAAAAGAAACCATCATCAGGTGAAGATTCACGGTCAGCGAGTTCATCACGACCGTTTCGCTCGGGAGAGCCCCGACGACGCGAGCCATCGGTTCGGTGACAAACTCGTGATACGGCAGCCACGGATGCCGAGCGTGGAGGTGTCCTTCCACGCCAAGCCTCGCCCAATCTTCCAACTCTTCTTCGATGTATCGTCGCGTCGTTTTCGGCTGCAGTCCGAGTGAATTTCCGGTCAGGTAAATAAACTCCGTTCCGTCGTCACGCTTCGGAATGTGGAATCGCGATCTGAAATCCCGAATGGATTTTACAGAATTCAGGGACGAGCCGTTTTCTATTTTGTCGGCGTAACTATCTGTCATTATTACGGTTAACGCGATTGTCAGCTAAAAATCAACAATATTACCGCTCCTGCATGGAACCATTGCCGCCCGACTAGCGTCTGTGCATTCGGACCGTCGATAATTTCTTAAACGTGTCCGTACGTACAACCGGCGTCGCAATGCCGACGCCCTTCCAATTCATATGAAGTAAGGAGACATCATGAAAAAGATCATTCAAATCGTATCATTCCTCGCCCTCATTTTCGTCATGGCCGGCTCAGAAGCCTTCGCCCAAAGTGTAACCAAGATCGACGCAAACATTCCCTACGATTTCACGGTTGGCGATCAGCAGTTTGACGCCGGAAAATATGTTATGCGTGTCAAACGTATGCCGAACGGAGCCAGCACGATCGTTGAACTGCGCGACTCAAAGTATCGCGTCATCTACGAAGGTTTCGCGATGGAGAACGGCAGTACCGGAGGCGGCAAGGCTAACCTCGTATTCGACAAAAGCGGATCGGTCGCCCGGCTCACCCACGTTCGAACGGGGAGCAAGGGTTTCACAATTACGGACGACGGCAGCACCGATCGTACGGTAAATCTAGCTTCGAAGAAGAAGGATAAGAAGAGCGAGACCAAAAACTAAGCACTTGGCATTTGATCTATGATCTATTTCGGAGACGCGGGAAAATCCAGCGTCTCCGCTTTTCTATCGATGATCTCGTCGACATCTAGACTCCGTTGAAAGACCCTTTCGTCTCGCCAAGCCACTTTAACGCCGATCCGCTAAAGAGTTCTTCTTTGATCGAATCATCGAAAGGCATCGAATCGATAAGTTTTCCGGGTTCAGATTCGCCGAGCGGGAACGGATAATCAGTCCCAAGCATTACACGGTCAACGCCGACGAGATCTAAAAGATACCCGAGCACGGCCGGGTCGTGGACGAGAGAGTCGAAATACATTCGGTTTAAGTACTTTCGCGGGCCGTGCAAATTGTCCGGGAACAGGTCGGGCCGAACCTTAAATCCGTGATCGATGCGGCCGATCGTCGCGGGGAACGATCCGCCGCCGTGCGCGAAGCAGATACGCAGGTCGGAAAGCCTTTCTAATACGCCGGAAAATACAAGCGACGATATGGCGCGCGAAACTTCCGCCGGCATCCCGACGAGCCACGGCAGCCAATATTTCTGCATGTCCACCTCGCCCGCCGTATCCCACGGATGCACGAACACAGCCATATCGAGTTCGACGCACGCAGCGAAAAACTCGAAGAACTGCGGCTCGCTTAGGTTGAGTTGATTGACATTCGTGCCGATCTGAACGCCCTTAAGCCCGACCGTTTTACATCGTTCGAGTTCTTTTACGGCGAGCGAAACGTCCTGCATAGGCACGGTTCCAAGACCGACGAATCTGAGCGGATATTCGGTAGCTATGTCGGCGATGTGATCGTTCAAAAACTTCGCGATCTCGAGCCCATCGATAGGCTTTGCCCAGTAACTAAACATCACCGGGACGGTCGATAAGACTTGGACGTTGACGCCCGCAGCGTCCATCTCCTCGATGCGCGTTACCGGATCCCAACAGTTCGCCTCGATGTCGCGAAACTGTTTGCCGTCGTCTCGCATCATGCGGGCGCAGCAAGGCTTATAGTGGTCGAGCGTGATGAATCCGCCATAGCCGAATCGGTCTTTCCAGCTCGGAATGTCTTTCGGAAGGATGTGTGTGTGGACGTCGATCTTTAGCATCAAATTGTGGTGTGAATTAGCTCTGCGGTCGGCTCGCCCTCGGTTCTCTCGCCCAACAGCCTGACGCCGAACGCGCACAAGACAGCCAAGCTGACGCACGCGAGCAGGACCGCGCTCATACTAAGCGTTGAAACGCTAGACAGCGAACTCACCGTCGCGGCGGCAATCGCACTCAGTCCCATTTGAATAAACCCCATCAGGGCGGATGCCATCCCGATCTTTTCGTTGACCGATGTCAACGCCAATGCTCCTGCGTTCGGGTTGAACATTCCCATCAGAAACAGAAACGAAGCGATACAGATTACCGTAACGAAGAATCCGGCCAGCGACGCCAGTGTCAAAACGAAAAGTAATGCGGCTACCAGTACAATAGCGATTCCCGTTAGCTCGGCGGCCTTGTTCGTTGAAAACTTGCGAAGGAGAAGCCGATTTACCTGGCTGCCGACGATCAAACAGAAAGCGCAAAAACTGAAGGTGAGTCCAAATTGAAATTCGGACAGCCCGTGGACCTTCATGAATAAGATCGGGGAACTCGTGATGTAGGCGAACAAGGCCGCGGTCGAGAATGACATCGCAAACGTAAAAAGCATGAATCGAGCATTCATCGCCACGCCGAAATATTCACGTAATACTTTCGGCGGACTCAATGAAATGTCTGCATCCGGAGCTTTAGACTCGGGCAATACCAGTAGTACGGCCGTAAACACGGTGGCCGCGATAAGAGCGAGTGCAACAAATATCGCGTGCCAATCAAGCGAAGTTACGATAAAGCTGCCGATGCTGGGGGCGATGATCGGTGCCACGCCCATAACGAGTATCAGCAACGAAAAAATGCGAGCAGTCTCGTCAGGCGGAAACAAATCGCGAACGTATGCCCGGCTGGCGACCATTCCCGCGCATCCGCCGAGGGCTTGAATGAATCGCAAGACGACGAGCTGCTCGATACTGCTTGCAAATGCGGCTGCGATCGAAGTGAAAAAGAAGATCCCGAGGCCGATCAGCAGCGGCTTTTTTCGCCCAAAACGATCAAGCAGCGGCCCGTACACGATCTGTCCGATGCAGATGCCCGCAAAGAAACTTGAAAGCGTTAGGCCGACCTTGGCCGTATCCGTTCCAAGATCTGCCGCGATCGCGGCAAAGCCGGGCAGATACATGTCGATGCTGAATGGATTCAGGCCGATCAACATCCCAAGCGTAACTATTATTGGCAGGTGCGATTGTCGGCCTGATTGTTCCATCAACTCGATTCTAATCAATAGCCTTTGCAGTTACGAACCTCAATAGGAATAGACGCCAGCAGCCTGCTAATATTCTGAAAAGCATTCGACCACCATCCATAGGAGAAAATTTGTGACGAGAAACGGTTCCATTCGCTGGTTTCTGACAGGAATATTTGCGGTTTGCTTTGCGGCAGGCGCGTACGCTCAGCCGAGCGCAAGCCAAGACGACGAAACGCGAGCACGACGAAATGCGATCGAGGCCGAACTGCAATCGATAGCTGTCGTTGAGCGCAAAATCATGGTTCCGATGCGAGACGGAAAGCGGGTGCAGGCCGATGTCTACCGGCCGAAAGACTCAACCAGGAAGTATCCGATCATCCTGTCGCGCACTCCCTACAACTTTAACTGGTGGGACGTTCGGCTCGGTGCTCCGCGCGATATGACGACCGTTCTCGACGCGGTGAAACGCGGGTACGCGTACATCATCATGAACGAACGCGGACGATTTTTCTCCGAGGGAAACTACGACATCCTCGGGCCGCCGACAACTGACGGCGACGATGCTCTAGCATGGATGGCATCGCAGCCGTGGTCGAATAAAAAAGTCGGGGCGATCGGATGCTCGTCGACCGCGGAATGGCAGATGGCCGTTGCGGCGAGGAACAATCCCGCGTTCACGACGATGATCGCGCAAGGGTTCGGAGCTGGCGTCGGCCGAGTCGGACCGTACTACGAGCAGGGAAATTGGTATCGCGGCGGTGCCGTGCAGATGCTGTTTATCGCGTGGCTTTACGGGCAGCAAAATCAGGTGCGGCCCATGTTCGACCCCCGCACGACGCAAGAAGAATTGATCCGGGCGTCGAAATCGTTCGACCTCGCTCAGCAAGCTCCGCCGGTTGATTGGTCGCAGGCTTTGAGACATCTGCCGGTCAAAGACATCTTCACCGCGGTTGACGGCCCGCGAGGTATCTTTGCCGACGAGATGCCCGTTCCGACCGGCGGCGCGATGATCAAACGCGCGCCTAACGATCCGGCGTGGTACAAAGGCGGCCTTTGGCACGACAACATGAAGGTCAACATTCCGGGCTTCTACTTCATGTCGTGGTATGACGTATCGACCGGGCCGAACCTCGCGATGTATAACCACATTCGCAAGACGGCGGATAAGGATATCGCGGACAAGCAATACGCGGTGATCGCGCCCGTACTTCATTGCAGCTACACACGGGCGACAGAGAACACCGTCGTCGGCGAGCGAAGCATGGGTGACGCCCGGCTCGACTACGGCAAGATGACGTACGACTGGTTCGACTATTTCTTGAAGGGCGAGCAGAACGACATCTTGAAGCGTCCGAAGGTTCAGTATTTCACAATGGGCTCGAACAAGTGGCAGTCGTCCGAACAGTGGCCGCCCGTCGGTGCCGAGCCGATGAAGTTTTACCTATCGAGCGGCGGAAAGGCGAACAGCCTGAACGGCGATGGCAAGCTTGTCGCGGCTGCTCCGGCTAACGACGCGCCCGATCGATTCAAATACGACCCGATGGATCCGGTTCCGTCGTACGGCGGCAACGTATGCTGTACGGGTAACGCCGTTCGCGGCGGTTCGTTCGACCAAAGCAAGATGGAGGAGCGGCCGGACATTCTTGTCTACTCGACCGACGTTCTGAAAGAAGGTATCGAACTCAGCGGCCCGATCGACGTGACCTTATACGTCTCGTCGGACGTGAAAGACACCGACTTTACCGTAAAGCTGATCGACGTAGACGAGAACGGCAAAGCATGGAATCTCGACGAAACGATCCAGCGGATGCGCTATCGCGACGGCTACGACAAGCCGCTCGTCTGGATGGAGCCAAACAAGATCTATCGCGTAAAATTCCAGCCAATGACGACCAGCAATTACTTCGCTCCGGGTCACCGCATCCGCATCGAAATATCAAGCAGCAACTTCCCACGCTTCGACCGAAATATGAACACCGGCGGCAACAATTGGGATGAGGTCAAAGGCGTCGTTGCCAACAACGCCGTTCATCATTCGAAGCAGTATCCGTCGGAAATAACGATCTCGGTTGTGAGGAAGTAGAGGCTTACGAATCTTCCTCGATCATCCAGCCATCGGGATAGTGTGTGACGAGGGCGTCATCGTTAACGGTCAGCGTTGCGGCAAAACCTGAGGCGGTTTCATATCGAACCGTTTTGTCATCGACGCGAGTGTAAGTTTGCTCGAGAGGTTCGAGTTGAAATGAAGGGAAGCGAAGCCAGGCTGCTTTAACTGAGCGGGTCTCGCCGATATTCAGCTTCAGCCGTCTGATCGGCAGAGTGTTTGTTACCGGGCTGAAATTGAGGTCCACATCGGTGCAGCCTTCGACAGCGACGACAGGCTCGCCGTTCATTGTCCAAACGCCGTCCTCGACCGATATCTCTACCTCAACGATCTCGTCGCCGACCCATCCATCGACCGTCGCAAAGGTCGTCTTCCAATCGGTGTCACATTCGATCAGATAGTCCAGCCGTACTGACTCGCCCTCGTTAAGGAAGATTGATGCGCCGTCGATCGTCCAGCCCTCGCTGTCATCGCCATAGATCTTCGCGGTCTCGTGTCCGGGCGTGCCTAGAGTACGCCAAAGGATGCTTGGGAATGTTTCTTCGGCCGTCATACTTATTGAGCAACCTGTCTGAGCACTTTAAAGTCAATCGTTCAGCCGCGACTCAATATCCATTCGTTCGTGCAGAACTCGTACAACTTCAACATCGCCGCTTGGCAATTTTCGAAAGAAAACTAGATGAGATTTCACTTTTGACGAGCGGTAGCCCTTTCGAATGTGACCAAGGTCACGTGCCACTGAAAAGTTCTCGGAAATAAACTCGATCTCATCGAAGATCAAGCCGTGATACCGATCCGCTTGATCGATCGACCAGTTTTCGGCGGTGTATACCCATATTTCAGTAATATCGGCGAGGGCCTTTCGGGTGATCGAGTACGACACTTATTTTCTGTAGGCTGCGTGCAGTTCTTTCAAATGTTCGCTGCGGTCAAAGTTTTTGACCCGTCCGCTCCTTTCACCTTTCTTCAGCTCACCAATAAGCGACTGAATTTTGTTTTCTTCCATTTCGAACATTCTCAAAGCCGATCTAACAACCTCGCTTACCGAACTGTATCTTCCGGAAGCGATCTGTTCGTTGATAAAAACTTCAAAGTGCTCGCCTAAAAGAATAGATGTATTTCGTCCCATACCTAAGGAAAATATGTACCAATAATTGGTACTTGTCAATTAGCCCACCGCAGCTGCAGGCGGCTCCATAACGGCTCCGCACTCCTTGCAAGTCCGAAGTTCATCACTTCCGTAGAACCGCTTGAACACGCCTTGAAACTGCGTAGTAATGTCTTCGAGTTGGAAGTATTCCTCGTAGAGCTTCTCGTTGCAGTTTTCGCAAAACCACAATAATCCGTCGAGTTCTCCATCGCGTCGTTTGCGCTCGATCACAAGGCCGACGGTGTTCGCTCCGCGGATCGGGTTGTGAGGTACGCGGGGCGGCAGGAGGAACATTTCGCCTTCGCGGATCGGCACCTCTACGGCCTTGCCGTCTTCCTGCACGAGCACCTTGATATCGCCTTCAAGCTGATAGAACAGTTCCTCGCCTTCATCCCAGTGATAATCCTTACGCGAGTTCGGCCCACCGACGACCATGACGATGAAATCGTCATCGTCATACACGCACTTGTTCCCGACGGGCGGCTTAAGCAGATGCCGATTGTCTTCTATCCACTGTTTGAAGTTGAACGGTCTTCGAATTGGCATAACGCGGATCTCCGTCGAGCTGAATTATATCCTAACCGCCCGGTAGATCAGCCGATGTCCTGAAGCGAAAAACGGCTGCGTCTTTAGAAATGAAACTCGCAATTTTGGCTTATCCGAATAGCGGAGGAACAATCTATGGAAATCAATGAAGATAAATTGAACGCATTGCTCGGAAAGTTCGTGGGCGATCTCGGGGCGACGATGCACGCGGGGGCAATCGTCATCGGCGAAAAACTCGGGCTTTATAAGGCAATGGCGACGCCGAACGAGGCGGTCACGGCGGCTGAACTTGCCAAACGAACGAATACGAACGAGCGGTACGTTCGTGAATGGCTGAACTCCAACGCGGCGAGCGGCTACGTCGAATACGACGCCGGCAAAGACGCTTACTACATGACGCCGGAGCAATCGTACGTGATGACCAACGAAGAGAACGCTGCGTATCTTCCCGGCGCGTTCATCCTCGCGACCTCAGCCTTGCGAGCCGTTCCCGAACTGACCGAGAGGTTCAAGACCGGTGACGGATTCGGCTGGCATGAACATCACGACGATCTTTTCCGAGGCTGCGAACTCTTTTTCCGGCCGGGCTATATCGCAAATCTCGTCGGCAGTTGGATACCTGCTCTTGATGGCATCGAGGACAAATTGAACACTGGGGCGAAGGTCGCGGACGTCGGCTGCGGACTTGGAGCATCAACGATCCTGATGGCGAAAGCTTTCCCGAATTCGGAGTTCTTTGGTTTCGATTACCATGACAAGTCGATCGAGCAGGCCAGAGCTAAAGCGGAAGCGGCCGGCGTCGGCGATCGCGTTACGTTCGAAGTGGCGGCGTCGAAAGCTTTCCCCGGTGACGGCTACGACTTCGTTACGTTCTTCGACTGTCTCCACGACATGGGTGATCCGGTCGGAGCGGCGGCTCATGTAAGGAAGGCGTTGAAAGATGACGGCACGTGGATGATCGTCGAGCCATTTGCCAACGACGCAACCGCCGACAATCACAATCCGGTCGGCCGCGTTTACTATTCGGCTTCGACGATGATCTGCACGCCCGCGTCGCGTTCGCAGGAAGTCGGGCTCGGCCTGGGTGCTCAAGCGGGCGAGGCCAGGTTGAAAAACGTTGTAAACGATGGCGGATTTACCCGATTTCGTCGAGCAACCGAAACGCCATTTAATCTTGTTCTTGAGGCTCGGCCATAAGTCCGAGATATTTCAAAGAGCCCGAGGTGAATACCTCGATAATGAGCGGGCATCGTCGGCGAATCTTCGGGAGCGACGGTGCCCTTCCATTCAAAGCCGCAGCCGACGTAGTAATCCTTCAGCTTAAGATTGTCGGCCCACGTGTCCATCCGGATGTACCGCAGATCGTTTTCGGCGGAGTGTTCGCGAGCCCAATCGACTATCTTCGCCACATATCCGCGTCCACGAAAGTCGGGATTCGTCACGATCCGGTGGATGTAAATCGCGCCGATGTGGCTTTGAGATCCCCAGATTATCGGATCTTCATAAGCCACCGAAAGGATGCATCCGACGCCATCATCTTCAACGATCTTCCATAACCTTCCTTCGCCGATCTCTCGGCTTACTAGATCCGCATCGAAGCCAAGCCACTGCTTATCAAAGACCGTCTTCTGAAACTCGATCGCTCTGTCATACAGGTTGAATATCAGGTCAAAATCGTAGGCGGTCGCGGCCAAAAATCTCACACCGGATAAAAACGCACTCAAAGCTCGGCAAGTTTCTCGACTGTACGCCAATTGCGAGCCGTCACCGATATCTTCAACATCTTCTCGAACTGTCCTCGGCCAAGATAGCTGTCCGCAACGCCCATCGGCAAATGGCAGTATAGCTCGCGTCCGACGGCCGAAAAACGTTCGCCCTCCGGCACGGCCTCGGCGAGCTTTTGTTTTTTCTCTTCCGGCAACTCCGATCCCATAAAAAGAACGTGCATTTCCTTGTGGCTTTCAAACTGTCCTGTGTAGGGGTTCTTAGCTAATATGAGATCGATGTCTTTCTGCTCCCGCAACATCACCGAGACCTTTTTGCCGACCTTTTCCTCGATCGCGTTCTCGATCTTTGCGACCAGTTTCGCCTCGCCCGTCTTCGCGCAGTCAAATCCGATGTTGCCGCTGTTGATATAGGTCTGACGTTTTTATACCCGAGGGATTCGAACATTGCCGAAAGGTCCGACATCTTGATCATCGTATTCCCGCCGACATTGATCCCGCGGAGAAGAGCTATGTACCTCATAGAAGACTTTTGTGCATTTTGACGCAATCGATGCTGAGGCCGTTACCTATCGGAACCTGGACGCGTTCGTCACCAGAGTAGCCTCGGGCGGAATAAAGCGGGATTCCAGGAAGCGTGGACATCATTTCGGCGGCACAGAAACCACAGGACCTGGCGTCCGTCTCGCAACGCTCGAGGATGGCACTCCCGATACCCTGGCGAGCGGCACTCGGATGGATAAAGAAAGCGCGTATTTTGGCCGCGTCTGAAAGCGGATCGAGCAGTTCCGGATCGCGACTGTCTTCATAGCCGCTCGCTCCATAGAGCGTCCTGCGCTTGCTCCAGCCTCCGCAACCGACGATGCTTTGCCCGCCGTCAACCGCGACAAAATACGTTTCGTCTTGGATCAGCTGACGGTCAACGCCGAAAACGGTCCGGATAGACAACTCGATCTGCCGGTCGTCGTAGATCCCTTTTGCCAATCCGCGAACCGAGGCCGCGATCAACTCGGCGATCGCGGCCTTATCTTGTCGCGTTGCTTTTCTTAGCTCGTAGCCGCTCACCTTGAGATCTCTAAGCGTTCTTCATATCGATCACGAACCGGTATCTGACATCCGAACGAATAGTGCGTTCGTAGGCTTCGTCAATGTAGCTGGGATCGATGATCTCCACGTCTGACGTGATGCCACGCTCGGCGCAGAAATCTAGCATCTCCTGAGTTTCCGCGATACCGCCGATCATCGAACCGGTGATCGTCTTGTTGCCCGCTATCAGCGAAAGAGCGTGGACCGAAACCGGCGCCGGCGGAACTCCGACGATCGCCATCACGCCGTTAAGTCCGAGCAGTGAAAGATACGTGCCGTATTCGTGCTGGGCCGAGATCGTGTTCAGGATGATGTCAAAACTGCCTGTCGCGACGGCGCGAGCCTCGTCGTCCCGGGTGTTCACAAATCGGTGAGCGCCGAGTTTCTTCGCGTCAGCCTCTTTCGATGGAGACGTGCTTAGCACCGTGACTTCGGCACCCATTGCCGCGGCGAGTTTTACGCCCATGTGACCGAGTCCGCCCAAGCCAGCGACAGCGACCTTCTTTCCGGGACCTGCGCCCCAACGCTTGAGCGGCGAATAAGAGGTGATGCCTGCACACAGAAGTGGTGCAACGCCCGGCAGATCGGCCTCGGCGAAATTGGCCTTCAAGGCGTAATCCTGATCGACCACGTAATGTTTCGAATATCCGCCGTAAGTCAGCGTCGTGCGATCCATTTCGGTGCCGTTGTATGTCATCGCACAGCCTTTCTCACAAAACTGCTCGACGTCCGACGTGCACGCGCCGCATTCCCCGCACGAGTCCATAAAGCATCCGATGCCCGCGAAACCGCCCTCTTTGAATTTGATCACTTCCGCACCGACTTTCGCGACGCGTCCGACGATCTCGTGACCCGGCACCATCGGGAAGATCGACGGTACCGCTGGTTCCCACTCGGCCCTCGCCTGGTGAATATCCGAGTGGCATATGCCCGAATAGAGGATGTCGACTAGGATGTCGTTCGGGCCAACCTCACGGCGGGCAAATTCGAATGGTGCAAATTTCGCGTCCTTATTCTCGACTGCGAATCCGCGCGTCGCGATACCTTGTGTAGCTGCTGCTGTCATTTGTTCGTATTAACTCCTTGTTCTAAATCGTTGCGATTACCTTCAATTCGACAGCAATCGGCGTGGGCAGGGAACTGATCTCTACCGTTGTTCGGCACGGACGATTGTCGGCAAAATATTCGGCGTAGATCTTATTGTACGCCGCGAAATCGTCCTTCATATTCGTTAGGAACACCGTTACATCCACGATTTTTTCCCAAGCCGATCCGGCGTCTTCGAGAATGTAGCGAACGTTTTGAAACACCGACCGGCACTGCGTTTCAATGTCGTAGGAAACTATCTCGCCCGCATGGTTAAGCTCGACGCCCGGGATCTTTTTCGTACCGCGTTCCCGCGGGCCGACGCCGGAAAGGAACAGCAGATCGCCGACTCGACGTGCGTGCGGATAAAGGCCGACCGGTTCCGGTGCTCTCGAAGATTCGATTGGGTCGCTCATTTTATACATCTGATTCTAGGCAATCTTCGAATAAAATGTCACTGTCGAGGTATATATCAATATGCGCACGTTAGCCGTGATTCTTTTTCTATCGGTGAGTTGTTTCGCAGCCGAGCAAAAAGCGGTGTTTGCCGGTGGCTGCTTTTGGGGTGTTGAAGCGGTGTTCGAGAACCTTAAGGGCGTGATCGATGTTCGCTCGGGCTACAGCGGCGGCACGGCCAAGACGGCTAATTACGAAGACGTCAGCTATCATCGGTCGACGCATGCCGAGGCGGTCGAGATTCGGTTCGATCCGGCAAAGGTCACTTACCAGCAGCTTCTCAATATCTTTTTCATCGTCGCTCACGACCCGACCGAGGTCGACCGCCAAGGGCCGGATACCGGAAAGCAATATCGCTCGGCGATCTTTTACTCCGATGATTCTCAACTTGCCGCCGCCAAAGCTTTCATCGCCGCTCTCGAAAAGTCGAAGGTCTACGAAAGGCCGATCGCGACAAAGCTAGAAAAGCTATCCGCCTTTTACTCCGCGGAAGACGAGCACCAAAACTACGTCAAAAACAATCCAACCGACGCCTACGTCGTCCGCAACGACCTCCCCAAACTCGACGCCCTGAAGCGTGCGTTTCCAAATCTCATTAAATAGAGCAGAATTGGGATACGACGGACTGAAGGTGGCCAGGCAGAAACACGCGCGTGAGCAAGTGTGTCCAACTCGGCAATCGGGAGCTTAAACATGTCACGATCAAGTGTGAAGTAGCGAGGTTCGCGTCGCCGCCCTTGTAGCCACCTTGAACACACTCCCTAACGGTCGTGTTTCTGCCTATGAGCTAGCCATTATTCTTACTCGCACTCGATACCTTTGCTGATCCTGAAGACGTGGCCGTCGGGGTATCGGATGTGGAGTTCGGAGACTTCCTTAACGATTGAAAGTCGATTCCATGGCTTCCACAGCCTCCGCTACGGGGATCGTGTAGACGCTGGCCTCTTTTGCATCGAACGCTTTCTTCCAGAGGTCATAGCCTTCTAAGAAATTAGGAAGTTCCTCATCTTTGGAGAGCATCTTAACGACGCTTTCATTGATGGCACTCTCGGCGAATGGAAGGTGATTAGCCCGGGTGAGAAGGCCACCCCCCGATCGCTTCATCTTGAGATCTCGGAGCGCGATGTGTACGATCTTCCCGAGTTCCTTATCGTACTCCACCTTTAATATGACGAGGGTTGAGGCTTTTTCGTCCAGTCTTGTTTTGTAGCTCCAGACTTGGCCGGCCTCATACACGGGTTTCGCAGCATAGCCTTTAACTACGCCTTGCCCGAAGCCGATCGAGACTCCACCGATTAACAAGAGAAAAATTAACTGATATGGAAGTAAAAGTGTTTTCATCGTCTTACGATAGTACATTCAGTTCAACACTTTCCATGTCCTATGATTGATCTTCCTCGCACTCAATACCTTTACTAATGCGGAACACGTGGCCGTCGGGGTGGCGGATGTGGAGTTCGCGGACGTTCCAGGGTTCGTCGGTGGGCGGCATTGTGACTTCGATATCGTTTGCAAGGCAGTGTTGGTGGCTGGCGTCGACGTCATCTACCCAGATGGACATCCAGACGCCTTTGTCGTTGTCGTCGGCGGTGAAGGTTTCGGTATTGGTGCCTTTCCCGCGCCCGCCCTGGCCGTCGTGACATAGGAAGATCTCGACCTTGCCGCTCCCGACCGCTCCGAAGGTTGGCGGCTCACCCCAATCCCAAAGCTTTCTCCATCCAAGCCTCTCGAACCACGCAACGCTCTCGGCGAAATTCGAAACGTTCAATATGGGCGTTACTCCATGTGCGATCATAAGTTTGGAGAGGATATTGCGGTTGGTGCTCGCCTGTCAATTCGTCAGAGGTTCTAGCGCGAATGGACCCGAATCAAGAGAGGCAAATCGGTGTATAATTGACGCATTGAGGGGTTAGGAAATGCAAACTGTCAGAGAGATCTACAAACAAACGATACGACCGTTGGGCGAAGGCCAGCGGCTCGAACTTGCAACGCTTATTCTCGAGGAGATCACCAGCGACCGCACGAGGGCTTCAAAGCCTCAAAACGGCAGCGGAAGTCTCCGGGAATTATTTGGATCGTGGAGCAGCGGTAATCCGACCTCAGCCGATAACGAGCAGATCGATGCGGATTTGGCTGGTGAATACGGGAACAGCCACGAAGACGAAGATTGATGCTTGTCGATACCTCGGGATTCTTTTGTCTTTACGACAGGTCGGATCTGGACCATTTTGCCGCGCTCGAACTGTATGAGAATACGCGGATTCGACTTACAACCAGCTACGTGCTTAGCGAGTATGTCGCTTTAGCTGAGACTCGCGGAGTTCCCCGTAGTGAGATAGTAAGGTTCAGCTCCCGCGTCCTCTCCGATAACGATGTCGAGATCGTTTGGGTCGATAAAGATCTTCATATGAATGCCGTCGACCTTCTCGCCCGGAGACTCGACAAGTCATACTCATTGTGCGATGCAGTGAGCTTCATATTGATGCGCGAACGCGGAATTTCTGAGGCCCTTACAACTGATAAACACTTCGAACAAGAAGGCTTCATCCGGTTGCTTCGCTGATCTTAATCAAAGTTCTGAAAAAGGAGTTGCGGCCCTGGTTTTCGGGAAACCAGGGCCGCTAAATTCGGAAGGGGTTAACTGTAGGCAACGCGGAGTGGATAGGCAAAAGGCGGTTTATTTATTGGTTGGTGTTTGCCGGTTTGTGGGCTCCTCCGCATTGCCCATGTCCCCGGCTCGGGAACTTAGCTTCAACTTGTTCTGGGGGCGAACAAGGCCATACTTCTTTGCCTCTCGCTCTATAGTATCCGTGTCGTTCTTCAGGTAATAGATCTCTTCCTGAAGCCCAAGATTCTCATCGTTCATTTGCTGAACTCGCTGGTTCAGCTCTTCGTGCGCTTTCTGTTCGTTCGCAAGATCGATGTAGCTGCGAACGTTGACGGTTGCCGTGATCGTCAGCACAAGCGTGATCGACGCAGCGATCGGGATCCATCGCGGCAACATAAAAGTGACGCGTTTACGAGTTCCATCATGACCAGAGACACGACGTACCCGAGGGCGAGAACGGCTAAAGCCGTTACTCTTACCGCGAATATTTTTTCGTGTCGTTTCGTTATTCATCTTTCTGGTTACATTCTTCCGGTTCTTCTTGTTCAGTGGTGAAAAAAATCCTTAACCACAGAACAAGAGGAATAGGAAGAACAAGAAGAAGCTATCCGAGAAGGTGATTTCTACCCGCTTCCAAAAGCTTATCGACCTCACCGTTCGTTTCGGCTTCGGCGTATATGCGGACCATCGGTTCGGTTCCGCTGGGCCGCATTAGCATCCACGTGCCGTCTGTGAAGATGAACTTCACGCCGTCCAGTCGATTTATGTTGTCAATCTTTCGCCCGCCGATCTCGGTCGGCTCTTGTGCGAGCTTTTCTTTTAGCCTCGCCGCGACATCGTCGGTCAGTTTTACGCCGATGCGTTTCGATTCAAGCTTGCCGACGCGTTCGTAAAGGCTGGCGAGCTGTTCGCCGATCGACTTGCCGGTGACCGCTACCGATTCGGCCGCAAGCAGGCATGCGATCAACCCGTCCTTCTCGGGATAATGATGGCGGATCGAAAGCCCGGCGGATTCTTCGCCGCCGAGAATGATCTCGTCCTTGATTATCAATTCGCCGATGAACTTGAATCCGACCGGCGTTTCGTGAAGCGGCAATCCGCGATCTTTCGCGACGCGGTCGATCAAGTTCGACGTTGCGACCGACCTTGCGAAGCCAAGCTTCCAGCCCCGCGTCTCCGCGAGATAATCCGCAAGCAGCGCGACGAGTTTGTTCGGTTCGATGAACGTTCCGTCGCTGTCAATGATCCCAAATCTGTCTCCGTCACCGTCGGTCGCAAGGCCGAGCGTCAATCCTTGTGTCGTGACCGAATTTCGCAGCTCGTCGAGCTTGTCTTCACCGGGCTCCGGCGCCTTCCCGCCAAAGGTAACGTCTCGCCAATCGTGGATCGTCTCGATCTCAAGCCCGTGATCGCGAAGGATCTTGTCGAGATATCCGCGGCCCGTGCCGTAGAGGCAATCGTAAGCGTATCGGCCCTTGGCCTTCGCGATCGTCTCGAAGTCGATCTTCGATTTCAGATCGCCGAGATAGGCTTCACGCGGATCGAATGCTTCAATGCTGCCGCCTTCTGCGTCGGCCGGTTCGTCGTTATTCTCGACTGCCGCTTCGATCAGCTTCGTAACGTCGGGCAGAGCCGGAGCTCCGTCGTGCGTCGAGAACTTGATGCCTTGATATTCGGGCGGATTGTGCGACGCGGTGAAGTTCAACGCTCCCGCCGCTTTCATGTTGCGGATAGCATGCGAGACGGTCGGCGTCGGAACGGGATGGTCGCAATGCAGCACACGGAAACCTTTTCGCTTCGCGATCTCTGCCGCCACCGCTCCGAACTTTTCGCCCATGAAGCGAGTGTCGTTACCGATGATCAGCGTATTGCCGAGTTCAGATTGAGTTTTCAAATATCCGCAAACCGCATTTGCGACCCGTTCGACGTTCGCGAACGTAAAATCTTCCGCGATGATCGCCCGCCACCCCGACGTTCCAAACTTGATCTTCATTTACGCCTTGGACTTGAGTGAATGCTTACCCTAATACCTTGAGGTTGATCTACCGTATCACACCCGCTTATGTTTGTAAAGCGAAATGTAAGCTTTTAACTTGATATTTTGTAACAATTAAACGCTGTAGGTTAAATAGACGCGTGAAAGCACTGCTTAAAGCGATAAATCACAAAGTCACAGTAATACATTGATGGATACACTGATGGATGAATTTTTCGGGGACAGGCAGAGGTACGCAAGTTAAGCGCAGGCTTAATGTCCATGTATGTACAAAATGACACACCTCTTAGCCCATTGTTGACGGCTGTGTCATTCTGGCTCACCTGCTAAGTCGGGTATATTACATTCGAAAACGGGCTAAACCTCAGTGTTTTACTGCATTTGAAAGCGGCGAGGTAGCTCCGGTGCCGGGCATAGAAATTGCACTCAACAATGAGACCTAGACCGTTACCGGTCCGCGCGACTGCCTTCTTAACTACTAATTATACGGGCATCCGACGCTATTTAGCTGCAATCAGCTATTTGGAGAAGCTATTTATACGTTATGACGAGACCAATCAAGCACTTTGAAAAAGGCCTTACATATGTAGCCAGCGGAGCGTTCAACGCCATCCGCTCGATTAACCAGTTTAAGCCGAACCCGAGCTTCATTCCGAAGTGGTCGGACAAGCCGATCCTCAAATCGTGGGAGAAGTCGAAGCCAACGCTCGGATTTCCGCGGCAGACGGATTCGCTTTGCCCGAACTGCGTGATCGAGGCTCGCGAGGCGATCATCAACGGTGATCGCGATGTTTCCACGCTTATCAATGAGAAGGTCGGCGAGATCAAGGCACAGATCATCGAGCGTGACGGACAGGTTTGGATGATCAAGGATTGCCCGGAGCACGGCCACTTTGAAGACTTGATGGCGATGGACTCCGAGTTTCTGACGCACATCGAAGGACTCTTCCCCGGCCGCGACCAGCAGGCACACAACGACGAAAAGCTTCACAACCACGGTTCGTCGACGATCAAGTACGGCCGCGGTGCGGTTCTTACTGTCGACCTTACGAACCGCTGCAACATGATGTGCGACCCGTGCTTCATGGACGCGAACCAGGTCGGATTCGTCCACGAGCTTTCGATGGAAGACGTCAAAGAGATCCTCGACAACGCCATCTCGATCAAGCCGCGCCGACAGATGTCGGTTCAATACAGCGGCGGCGAACCTACATTGAGCCCTTACTTTCTTGATGCGGTCCGCTATGCGCGCAAGGTCGGGTACAACTCGGTGCAGGCGGCGACTAACGGTATCGAGTTTGCGAAGTCGAAAGAATTTTGTAAGGAAGCGGCAGAGGCCGGACTGCGATTCGTTTATCTGCAGTTCGACGGTATAGGCAACGACGCAAACTCGCACCGCCAGATCGGTAACCTGTTTGATGTTAAGCTGCGTGCGATCAACAACCTGCACGAAGCCGGCGTAGATATCATTCTTGTCACGACGCTGGTTAACGGCATCAACAATGACCAGGTCGGTTCGATCATCCGCTTCGCTCTCGAGAATCCGAAAAAGATCTCGTTCATCGCTTTCCAGCCTGTGTCGTTCACGGGCCGCGACGAGCACATCACCGAGCAGCGTCGCCTGCAGCAGCGTTACACGCTTGCCCACCTCGCACACGATGTGAAGGGCCAAGTCGGCATCACTGAGCCGACGCGTGACTGGTTCCCGCTGTCGTTGATGGGAGCGTTCGCCGATTTTGCTGACGTGGTTCACGGTGCTGATGCGGATTGGGGACAGGTCAGCTGCGGCTGCCACCCGAACTGCGGCGTCGGTACGGCGGTGATGGTTAATAAAGAAACGAAAGAGATGGCTCCGGTTCCGCAGTTCCTGAATATTCAGGGCCTGGTTTCGGACATGCAGCACATCACGGACACCAACCGCGGTAAGTGGTTCTCGAACATCATGATGGGCCTCGCTCTCCTGAAGAACTATAACCCTTATGGTGCTCCGACCTCGTTGACGCTTGGCGGCATCCTGAAGAAGTTTGACAAGTCGTTCGGCCTGTCGGGCAAGGATTACGGAAAGGTCGGCGGCGACCGCACGGCCGAAGATATCGAGAAGCGTCGTCAAGACCCCTGGAACTTCCTCTTTATCGCGGGAATGTGGTTCCAGGATCTGTTTAATTACGACTTCCGCCGCACCGAGATGTGCATCATCCCGTACGGCACGCAGGAAGGCGAGATCTCGTTCTGTGCATACAACACCGGCATCGGCTGGCGCAATATCATCGAGCACATGCACCAGAACGCGACCGTCGCACAGTGGTATAAGGATCACGGCCGTCACGAAGTTTTCGCACGCGGCAAGCACGTTGAGCTTGGCGATCAGTCGCACAACCTCAACCTGAATCAGGTCGACCTGACCCGTCCGAACAAGCCGGAGATGGAAGGTCCGAAGACGGCAGCCGAAGAAATGCAGATGATGCGCAAGCTCTACAACCAGATGGTTTTGGAGAAGAACCAGATCAAGGGCGAATCGCTCGTCCAGATCGGCGGCATCAAACGCGAGAAAAAGGCTGACAAGTCGATGGCAGTCGCTGAGTAGTTAACGGATCGCGGACATTCTTGTCCGCAACTCCGGACAATTGCGGACAAGAATGTCCGTGTTCCATTTGAAGAGCCCGTGGAGCGATCCGCGGGCTTTTTGTTTTCTCAATTGCCTGGTCGGCGGGTGTTCGGTTCGCGCTTTACGGATCTTGGTGCTTTCACGATATTCGCCGGCATGTTTGCGTTGAAAGGTTTATTCGAGATGTAAGTATTGGTATCCGGCGGAGCCTTGTACGGGTTCGTATTCACGTAGTTGCCGTTGCCGCGTGACCCTCCGCGCGCAGGCACAGCCGCGTTGGCGGTCGCGTTGTAGGCAGGGTGAGGTATGTTGGCGATCGCGTCGATCTGTTTGCAGTCGATATCCCAACGCGAAGTCTTCGCGTTCCAGTCCGCACGAGCCCAAGCTGTGGGCTGTAGCATGTCTTGCAGAACGCTGTCGTCAAGCGGCGGGCATGAGGGAGCATGCGTTGCCGAACCGTTCGCCCACGCAATGCCGATCATCAAAAACAGAAGGCCGGTGAGAAGTATCGCTGAATGTTTCGCGTTCATATTGCCGCCAAGCTTATTCGGAACACGGTGCCCGAGTCAATGAAACCGCGAGGTACTTTAAGTTTCGCAGATCTTTTCTACCGCGAATAACGCGAATCTTCGCGAATAAATCTTTGAGTTATCGGCCCGCGCCAAAATTACGCGATTACATGAAACTGTTAACGATTTTAGGGTGGTACTGATATTCGCGTTCATTCGCGTTCATTCGCGTTATTCGCGGTTAAGATCTGCCTCGCATGTTCCGCAGAAACTTCTTCGTGCAATTCTCGCCGCTCATCGCTTACAATTCACTGATTATGAGGCTGACAATCTCGATCTTCTGTTTAGCATTCGCGTTCGTTTCAGTAGCTGCTCAGGATAAAAAGGCTGTCGAGGCTGAGCTGATCAAACTCGACAAGGCTTGGACCGCCGCCGAGCTGAAGGGCGACAAGAGGGCAGCCGCCGCGCTCGTCGCGGACGATTTCGTCGGCACAACCCAGCGCGGCCAGATACAGAACAAGGCCGAATACCTCGCCTCCGTCACCGCCAATTCCGACATGGTCAAGGCCGACGATTACAAGATCACCATCCACGGCAACACCGCCATCATGACCCACCGCTCCACCGTCGAAGGTGTCCGCAACATCCAGTTTCGCTCGACTCACGTCTGGATGAAACGCGGCGGCAAATGGCTCATCATCGCCCACCACGGCAGCCAGATCACCACCGAGATCGAATGACTTTCTTTTGAATGAGTTTTAACTCAAATGCGTCAAGAAGCGAAGACGCAAAGAAATCAGTCTTTGCTCTTCTTGTTCTTCCTGTTCTGTGGTTAAAAAAAGATTCGACCACAGAACAAGATGATGAAGAAGAAGAGCAAGATGAATCAAAACTTACCGTCTTTGCGGTTGAAAAAAAGAGCGCGTATTTTGCGGGGCGGCTTTCGGTGAGAGGGCTACCCGATCGGGTAGTAACGGCGGGTGGTGCAAAAAATTATGGATTCCATCGTCGTGACATGAGAGCTGTTCAGATATCTTCCCACGCATCGAAGTTAGGTTTCTCCCGAGCGAGCAAATTTGCTTCGACTCGCCGAAGCAAGGAAGAAGATGAGCAAAGAACGTGAACTGAACTTCCGGGTAAAGAAGCGCATTACGTTGAACATCGCGTGCGTTTACCTGGATAACTACAAGGGAATTGACGACCGAGGCGTGATCGCAAAGGCCAAGGAGGTGTTGGACACACACAACATCGAGCTGAATATATGGCCGGAATCCGGTTCGAAGCAGGTCGGCGTAAATACATTGACCTACCTCGACCTGCCCGAAATTTCCGATATGGAAAAGAAGGTGATGAATATAATCCCGCACGAGGACGCGGCGTATAAGGCCGTAAGACGTGCCGTGGATCAAAAGATCAAAGGGCAATGTACCGCCGTCTACGCGTTGCCGGTCGTCTTCTGTCAGTATGTTCACGCAGGCTACGGCGTGACGCCGCCGGAGACGAAACTTTCCACCAGCCTAACGCGTGCATGCTTTATCGGGATGGCGGGCAACGACGACAAGATGGACCTGCTTCACGAAATGGGCCATTCCATCGAAGCCATCGGCGACGGCCATTCGCCCGACACCGGAAACTTTATGCACACTACCAACGGCCGCACCTTTATGTATCGCTTCCAGGTCGAATTCATGGCCAAAGCCTTCTACGCCGTCGGCTGAGGGCTTTTAATTCACGCGCGCCCGCGTCGTTGTGTGATGCGGGTTTTTCTCTGCCCGCGAAACACGCGAAAGGCCGCGAAAGGATACTCAACGCAAAGGCACTAAATCCGCAAAGCCTTCCCGGACCATAAAACTTGACAGATATTGCAAAATGCAATACGATTTGGACGCGGTCAAAATCTTTCAAACTCTACCTGAGATTTAGACGCTGACGCGAGAGAAGTGAACCTTATAGGGGTGCCGATCTATAAACCAACCCAATGGAGAAAACCACTATGAAAAGAAACGCAAAATACTACGGAGGGCATTCAAGCTTCCGTGAAAAAAAGGAGATGACGCCAGATGCGTATCATAAGCCGAAAGGCATTGCGGAACTATTGGGAAGAACATCCGAAGGCAGAAGAAGTTCTACAGGATTGGTATTCGAAGATTAAGAAATCGCAGGCGGGAAACTTTGCTCAATTGCGCGGAGCGTTCCCGAGCGCCGATCTAGTCGGTGACTGCATTGTTTTCAATGTAGGCGGTAACAACTACAGAGTTATCGTGCACCTCGACTTTAGCATCCAAACTGTTTGGATAAGATTTGTTTTGAGTCATTCGGACTACGACCGCGATAGGTGGAAGGCCGATTGTTGAAGTCGGTGAGGGTAAAGATGGGTAAAAGATACAACCCAAATGCATATGCGGAGCTGCTCGTTGAATACTTGCCAGGCGTAATTCGCTCGGAGAAGGAAAACGACAAGGCCATCGAATTTGCCGGACGCCTAATGAGGAAGGGCGAGAAAGGACGTTCGCCTGAAGAAGGGCGGTTACTGGAATTGCTGATTACGCTGATCGAGGATTTTGAAGAGAAGGCGTATCCGATCGGCCCGTCGGATCCAGCGGTTGCCTTGCGCGAACTGATGCGGGAACACGGGCTGAAACAAACCGATATGGTCGGGATCTTCGGCTCGCAAGGAACCGTCTCCCAAGTCCTCAATGGCAAACGCGACATCAGCAAGTCACAGGCAAAGAAACTCTCCGCCCGATTTCATCTGCCAGTCGACATCTTTATCTAACGAATTCCGTGATCTAGTTCTGTGCTTTGTGTGTTTTCCGTGGTTCGCCTTTCCTGCCTTGTAGAAACCTGACGGCGCCTGAAAGTAATTGAATCAGAGAAACACTGAAGCTATTTGCTTCGTGCGTTCGTGTAATTCGCCGCCTTTTATTGGATTTGTTTCGTGTAGTTCTTGGAGAAAAAAGAGGTTATCCACGAACAACACGAAATGCACGAAAGAACACGAATCTCACGCTCGCCTCGATCGCCGTCTAAAAAGAACCTCGCCGCCTTACCACCCAAGACAAGAATCGTAGTCAGGGCCCCGCTTGTCCTGCAGGTTCTTAGAAAAAGTAGGTCGTACTATATAATCGACTTCCGTTCTCGAGGGGGCTCGCGGAGATCTGGCGTCACGCAGGTCGAGTTGAAGCACGCGGATAGACGGCATAGACTCATGAAATATCGACTTCAGTATTTTCTACTATTTTCTTGTGTCGCAATCGCGACGAATTGTGGAGGCCCGGCACGTTATAAATTCTTCGTTTTTGAGGATCCGGAGAATCGGATTAGATTTTTTGTTAATAATGTACCCATCGAACAGTTCGAACGGGGTGGCTGGGGAGACCCTGGCTCCGCGATGTATTGGGGGCCGAGAAGCGTCGATGACGCGGTAAATGTCGTTGCAGAACTACGGTCGATTCACAAGTTATTTACTCATCTCAGATCAATTCAGGGACGTACCTAGTAAACCTCAGCCAGAGCCATACGTTGGGGTATAAGAAAATTTGGTACTTACTCGGGAAGTCCGACGAACCCTGCCACGGATGTCTGTCAAATGCGAAGGAAGAATTGGGCCTTGGCGTGTTCAAGATGGCTAACCAGCTTTCGGTGATTGCTTTCAAGTTCAACGAGCGTCCGCCTAATACAGTGGAGGAGCGGCGAGGTGATCTGACGGAGTATTTTCAGCTCACTGCTCGATCAAGTTCACTAGGACAACGCTGATCTGGGTAGGGAAATGGTTACTCGATTTTTGTCGAGAGCAAACAGGCACGAGTCTCACGACTGGCTCGTCCGGCATCTGGACAAGAAGCGCGGAGCCTTTAACAGAAAACTCTACTTTAGACCTGTGAAATTGCTGCAATCGCTGGGGATTAATTCATGAAGACTAGATGAACCTTCTCTTAAAGGGGCCACAACTCTAAGAATATATGGGACCAATTATTATCATCGCGGGAATGGCAGTGAGTGCGGTGCTTTTAGAGCTTGCAGCAGATAAGGGCTGGATAAAACTGCCTGATGATTCCCAGGTAACGCAAGCCATCACCCTTGTTGGTGCTCCGCTCGTTATTGCCGTCGTTCTCGTTATTTTTCTCTTTCCCGTTAAATTGCTCAGCATCATAGAGGAGGAGGGATTGCCCTACTTTCTAGCGAATGTTGCTATTCTCCTTGGAATTCTCATCTTTTGCTCGGTTGTTGGTTACTCCTACTTTCGATATAGAAAAAGCTCAACCAAGACCGTCGTTCAAAGGATTGATCTAGATGCAGATTAGTGGGATAAAAGCTAAACCTAGCTACACGTGGAGGCTTTGCGGAACGTGTAGAAACCGGCCGCAACTGGCCCCGAGCGTGTGAAACACGCGTCACGGGGTCAATCCCACAGATACTTCTCATCAAATTCCACATTGTGGTTCCGCAGGATGCCGACGTACTCTTGTTCGAACGTTCGCTTGGCGTGATGTTGCTTTTGGACGCGGATGTAAGTGTCTTTAGTCGCGAAACGATGTGGTAGATCAGACGAGAATGCGACATTGGGATTGTTTATGACGCGTGTTTCACACACTTGAGTCGGGATTATTTGGATAGTCCTACACGTTCGGCAAAGCCTTCACGTGTAGCTACCGTAGTCAGCGTGTGCTACGCACACTCGGGAACACAACATCCGGGTTCCTTGTGATGCGTGTTCCACGCTTCGGTTGAGATTATCGGCTAGTCCTACACGTTCCGCAAAGCCTCCACGTGTAGCTACCGTAATGAGCGTGTGCTCCGCACACTTAGGAATGCGGACGAGCGGTTCATTGAGTTATCGATGGTTTATTGATATCGTGGCGGCATTATGAAGAACTATATCTTGTCGGTCGTGCTGGTGTTGTTGTCGGTTGTTTTCGTGGGTGTGTCGGGCGTGTCGGCTCAGCATGATGAGATGGCGAAGAGCGTTGAGGGCGGTGGGGTTAAGGTGAAGGGTTGGACGGGCGAGATCGATGCTAAGGAGAAGACGGCGGGGCTTACGCTGAACAGTGCGAAGCTTTCGGATGAGGGCAAGGGGATGCGTGTTACGACTGGCCCGGCGGTGACTTATTGGAACCCGAAGAACACAGCGAAGGGCGATTACACTGTGAGCGCGACGTTTACGGAATCGAAGTATATGAGCATCAACGACCACCCGCATCCTTACGGCATCATGGTCGGCGGCAACGATCTCGGGACGGCGAACGCAAGCTACCTTTATTGTGCCGCTTACGGAAACGGCTCGTTCATCTTTCGCGGAATGGGTCCCGCTCCGTTCCAGCTCGGCGGACGCGCCCCGATCAAGAACGACGCGGTGAGCAAGGCCGCCGGAGTCGGCCAACCCGTCACGCAGATCATCGGCATCACCGTGAAGGGCGACTCGATCTCCTGCTCGATCAATAACAAGGTCGTCGCCACGCACACGAGGGCAGAGGTCGTCGGCGAAGGCAAACTCAAATCGACCGACGGCGTCTACGGAATGCGATTCGGCCACAACACCGACGCCACCGTTACGGACTTCAAGAAAACCAAGGCTCAATAGATGTCGAGGCCGAGCTAGGAGTACCGCCCTTACTATCGTACGGGCTTGAGCACTAAGGCTTGACTTGGACGTTGCATGTGTGGAATACTGTTCAGCCTGTAGGTTATACCCTGCGGGCTGATCTTTGAAAGGTTTCGGGATGTTTAGAGTCAGGCTTCAGCTTGCAGAGACTCGATACACATCCGACTTCGGGGAGCGGACAAGCTAAGGCTTGAACTTTGAACGGCTCCCGTAAGTTGTTGAAAGCTCGTGTAAGTCTATGACCGCGTTTCAAAAGAAACAAAAAGTGTGTGCCGCGAAATGAAACGAAACAGATCAAGTCTCGTGGTTGTAACAGTAGCCCTCACTTATGCGTGGGCTACCGTTACCCGAGCAAGCCCGGCCAGTTAGTGAGGGTTGGACACGCCGTGCGGCGATCGGCGCATCGGCGGCTCGTCGAAATCAAGGCGGATATCCTTCATGTTTCGCATAGTCGATTTGGTGTTCGCCCCGGCTCCGCGCAGTATAGCCTCCGTGAAGATGCGAGTTTTGAGCTCGGCGAAACGGCTCGGCGGATCGATGTAGATCGGGTCCTTCTCGTGGGTATGCACGTCGTTTTTCTTATGTTCGTCCAACCCGACGACGGCGGTTTCCGCAAAGTTGTATGAGCCCTGATGTTTCATGTAGGTTATCAGGCGGCCTTCGACCGGAACGGTCTGATCAACCTCTCCAATCTTCGATTGGCCTTTCATCACCTGTCTGCTGCTCATTGCATCTGCGGATCTCTGGAGCGTCATCTCTTGGGAAACGATGGTTTCATTCGAGCCGCCGGTGCCGTCCGGGCAGATAAGTTTGAAGATCGGGATTCCCGTCTGGCCGCGAAAGGTGTGCGTAAAGGCGGCCTCGAGCCTCGGATTCTCGACATCGTCGCCCCAATGATAGATCGATCCGCCCGGCCCCATCTGATACCAGACCCGACTTTTTTCGTCGGAATAGACGTGGCCACTCAGCGTACGTTCGCCGACAAAGTCGTTAAGTTGTCCATTCAAGCGGATTTTACGCATCCACTGATCGGTAAGGGGTTTGTTGAGCAATCGCAGGAATTTTGGCTCGATGTTGAAATAATTTCGAAGTTTATGAAGCCACATCGGCACGCCTTGCTTAAAGACGTTTGCCCAGCCGTTCCAATTTTCCACCGACTTCAGAATGTTTTGTGCGTTCTGACCGACCCATTCGTGGGGATCCCTCAATTCTCCAGGATATAGCATTCCCATCTTTTCCGTGCCTCCATCTTCATTGGTTCAAGCAGTTTTGAACGATCCATTTCGTACTTTTTGCAATACTGCTCGTTCTGTGTTGGTGAAAGGGGTTTCGGACAGCTTGAATGACGCAAGTATTGTCGGACCTTTCATCATGTCAAAAGACGGTTGGTTCAACCTTTTGCAGAATTTGCGCATCACAGTAGATATCTGCGGTAAGATTTGTTTGAGAGGTTTCTATGAAGTTATCTAGAGCGGCGGCAACAGCATCTTTCTTCACGGCGTTGGGCGTCGGTATGATCGCGGCGGCGTTAGTTGCGGCGGGCGGCGAGTTCGAAGAAGAAGTTCTGAGCAGCCCCGGCTCGGTAAGCGTGACTTACAAGCTCAGGCCGATGCCAGCGGCCGAGCCGGTTGAGGTGACCGCGCTCGATCTGGAAGGTGTGTGGGCAGGAACGTGGGATCACACGCAGATGCCGTGTACGATCACGATCAATCGCGTCGAGGGTAACCGATTCTCTGGCGTTCTCAGACAGGGAGAGGCGAAGATCGCGTTTGAAGGTACGTTTCACGATGAGAACCGCCGCGTGTTCTTCCGCGAGACGAAGGTCGCTGAACTCGGTCCTTTCAGCGAGTGGTCGCTCGGTACGAACAGCGGTGAGTTTTCGTTCGACGGACGCACGTTGAGCGGAACCGGCGTTGATCGCTGGGGCGCGTACAAATGGAATGTCACGAAAGAGTAGAGTTTGTAGAGGCGATACTTTCGGATCGGGAGTTAAGCTTCCGATCCTTTTGTTTTTTAGGTCGCTTGGCAGTAAGAGTCGAGCGAGAAATTGCCGCCGCAGAGGATGATCACCACATGAGATTCCGGAGTAAAAAGATGCTTAAGTTTATCGGCGGCGGCGAGGTTGCACGACGAGGCCGGTTCGCAGATCACCTTGAGCCGCTCGGCGATGTAATTGAGTTCGTGCAGCGCTTCTTCGTCGGTAACGACGGTGACACTTTCGAGGTGGTCCTGAGTTAGTTTAAGCGTCCGCTCGGTGACGGCGGGTGCGCCGAGAGTCTTGGCGATCGAGGTGATCGCAGGAAGCGTAACCGGGTGGCCGGCTGCAAGTGCCTGCGACATCGCGTCGGCACCGACAGTTTCGACGCCGAGGATGCGGGGAGAGCGAGCAGAAGTTCGCGTTCCGATCGCGACGCCTGAAGAAAGGCCGCCGCCGCCGATGCTGACAAAGATGTCGGTTACCTGCGGACAGTCTTCGAGGATCTCGAGGCCGACCGTTCCCTGGCCGGCGATGACGCGTTCGTCGTCGAATGGATGAACCAGGGTCATGCCGTTCGCGACGTGCCGCTCCAGCCCCGCGAATGCCTCGGCCATGTTCGGCAAAAGTTCGATAGCGGCTCCGTATCCGCGAGCTGCGTCAAGGTAATTTTGCGGAGTGTTCTCCGGCATCAGGATCAGCGATTCTACACCGAGAGTCGCGGCGGCATAGGCGACTCCCTGAGCATGATTTCCACCACTAACTGCGACGACGCCCTTCTTTCGCTCATTCTCATTCAACGAAAGTATCGTGTTGAACGCTCCGCGGGGCTTGAACGATCCTGTTTTTTGGAAGAGTTCGTACTTGACGTACACGTTCGTGCCGAAGCGTTGACTCAAGGTTTCGCTGCGTTCGAGCGGCGTGCGTTTGAGATATGGCGCGATCGTTTCGCGGGCCTGCTTGATGTGGTCGAGAGTGATCATCCCGCCTTAGTTTCGAGTTTGAGGTTGCAAGTTTCAAGTCGGCGCGAAAATCTGTTGCAATCGGCGACGGTTAGGTTAAGCTATCGACGGCACCGAGATACGAGATTTTGAATTAGGGCCACCCGCCACCCCAGGTGGTATTGACAGCAATGAGAAGTTTGTTTTCCGCTATCGCCCTTTGTTTCTCGCTAATTGCGGGGATGTTTTACTGGATGTATAGTGCCGAGGCGACCAAGGAAGACGCGATCCTCACGCTTCTGAATTTGCCTGCCCCGCCGCCGCCGAACCCGCTCGTCAAAACGCCTGCCGGAACCCGTTCCCCTGAGTTTTACGACAAGCAACAGCCGCCGCCCGACAACGCTCCGATCGAAGATCTGATGGAATATTGGTCGAAGATGAGCTCGACCTATGCGGACCTGAGCTATAACCCGCGGCCATCTTCGACCGTAGCAAATCGAATAATGCGCGAGCTGCAGGAAGACCCGGAAAGAATTGTAGATTTCCTGAATGTTCTACAAGGAGATAGTCGAGCCGAAGAGATAGCGAGGGGACTATATCAGAAACTTGACGCGTCGAACGAAGACGGGGATGAAGGCGTCGATCGAGATTCCCTGAAAAACTGGCTCAAATACAACACGGCGGATTTCAGCGGCGATCTCGAGACGGTTTCCGAGCGCATCCGGGATACGAACGATTACGTCAATAACCAGCAGGATCTGCTAGCGTTAACGCGCGTTGATTGGAACAAAGCGGAGCCGATCGTCACGCGGATGTACAACGACAAGAGCCAGCAAACGTCGAAGGTGCTGGCGACTTGGGCGATGTATAAACGCGCGATGGAATCGGGCGGCAGCGATGTGGATAGATATCGTGACGAATTGAAGGCGGTCGTCGAAAACAAAGAGGCGACGCCGGGGATGCGCGATCTGGCGATCGACGCCCTTGTTAAAGAACCTGCGTGGCCGGGCCGTGATGATTGGTACGTCGGGCTGCTTGAGGACGAGACGCTTTCGGAACTCAGGGTGCGCGGAACGGCTTACACTGGCCTGACGACGATCATGTATTACGAGGCCGACGACCGGCTGACCGAAAGGATGATCGGGCTGATGTCGAGCGATAACCTTTGGGTGCGGACAGCCGCTGCAAAGAACATGCTCGTTCGCTTCAATCGCATGACGGAATCGAAGAACAACGACGCCATTCGCCGGCAGATGGTCGAATCGATGCTGCCGTGGCTGGAGAAAAAAGACTGGATCAAAGCAGATCCGTCGCAGCGTTCGACGCTCGTGCAGTCTCTGCAGTTCGTAAAAATGCCGGAGGCCGTGCCCGCCCTGATCGAAGCACTGAACACGCGAGAGACACTGTCGTCGCCGGTTTATGCAGGAAACACCTCGCCGGCTGTAAACGCGGCTGCCGCTGCCGCTGATGCAATCGAGAGAGCGGCCAATTCAACAAATTCGTTACCAGTCAACCGACTTTGGTCGAACTCGAATTCCAACGCATTCTCGAACGCCGTCCCTTACGAAAACCGCGAATACTTCCCCCTCAGAAGCGCGGCGATCGCAGCGTTGGGCAATCAGAAAGACCCGCGGGCGGTCGCACCGCTGCGGCGAGTCCTAATTGAGGCTCAGGATTGGGAGCGTACGGCAATCGTTAAAGCATTGCTTGACTGTAATGGGTTCACGACGGATGAGCAGGTCGCGGCGATCGAGTTTATGGCGCGAAGCGCGGGTGATGTCGATGATGATAGTGCCGAGGAAGCCCTAGCCGAAAAGTACGCGGGGTCGGTAAAAGACCGTGCGTTGTTCGCCTTGCGACTGTCGGTTGCTCAACAGGGAACGCGCGTTGCGCCGATAAAGGCGGAGGATGAAGATGTCGATAACGAATTCGACGATTATCGTCCGCCTAACGATGCGCCCGTCGCCGAGAATTCCGAAGGCGATCACGACCATCCCACATATCAAGAGCTTCCCTTGACCGAAGAGACCCTGAAGTATCTTCTCGGCACCCATCTGGTTTCCGTAGGTGACGCCGATGAGGAACTCATACGAGCGACGGTCGATCGCATTGCCGTACTTGATCCGCGTGAGCCGATCGTCGCTAATGCACTGCGGAAAGTGATCATTGGATGGAACGGTCGAGCGGTGAATTCGCTGATAATGCGGGACACGCGAAATGGGCGGCTTGATGCCGATGCGATCTTGAAATTGTTGTCAAAGCGAAAGGAACTTCGTGAGAAACAAATGCCGGATATCGTCGATATGCGTGGAGGGGTTCCGGCGGCAAAAGCGATCGCGGCGTGTCTACTTGAAGACAAGGCCGACTACGATTCGATAATGACGTCAGGGCCGGACGCGGCTAAGATCGCGTTGTTCGCATGTGCGAGATTGATCCGCGCTCAATTGCCGATGGCTAAGGTCATAACGGAATTGAAGAACCCAAACAAGACCTTGGCGACCGCGGCGGAACGATATCTTGAAAGTGAAGATTCCAACGAGGCTCGAGCGGCGGTGCTTGCCTTGTATCCAAACCAGGGCAAGATCCTCGGAGCGACGACTGCATTCAACATTCCCGGCCTGGAATCGACGCCGGGTATTTTCCTCCGCGATCTTTTTAGTTCGGTAAATCCTTATTTTGGAACCGAAGAGTATGCTCATGTCGCGTTCGTTCAAACATCGGAAACGGCGCTTGAGAAGGGACTGCAGGACGAAGTAAAAGCAAAGAGCGGCCTGCTCGGGATCTATTCGTTCGACAAGCAGTTCGTCAGGATCTATCCCGATCGTGCCGTGTTTAGTTGGGAAGACAACCCGGCACGTTACCGCGAACGAACGCTTGAACCGCAGCAGTTCGAGAGCTTGAAGGCATACTTTGCAAGTTCGCGAGTCGACGAGCTGCCGCCTTTCCTTACATGCGTTTCGGAGTGCGAAACGAAACAGCTGCTGATGATCGGCAAGGCCGGCGGCCGGCGCGTTTTCGTAAAGAGCGAGCGGCGACTGCCGGAGTTTTTTGCCAACCTTCAAAGCTTTTTCGACGAGATGAAAAAGCAGCCAGCGAAGCTCAAATACTACGCCGGTGAGCAGGCTCATGGGCTCGAAGTGCTGTTTGAAGATGAGAGGCTTGCCGCCGAAAGCGTATGGAAAAGCGGGCCTGACCTTCGCGTGCTTATTAATGACGCTCCGCGTGAGACAGCGATCTCACGCGAGATGACGCGTCAGCAAGAGTCCGAGTACGCTCGGCTGGATGCCGAAGGCAAACCGACGGATGAGCTGTACGAAAAGTATTACGCCCTTCGCGAAGCCCGCCGATTTGAAGCGAGCTCGTGGTTCCGGCTAGCCGGCGTCAAGCTTGGAGAGCAAGTAGCTCAACCTGCCGAAGCCGAGTATATACCGGTCCAAGACGGGCTCGTTCCGGCAGCCGATTACGGACAATGGTCTGCAAAGACCGCGACGTTTGAGATAAGGGGCGACAACAGCGGCCTATACAAACTCGCCAACGGACGCTCGCAGCGCATCCGCCAGGGCCGATATTCGCTGCCGGTTGTTACAACGAACGGCCGCTGGGTGATCGCAACGAAATACGACGAGTCAGAGGGATCGACGCTGGTGCGCGTCAATCTGGCGAATAATCGCGAGTTCAAGGTCGGCGCGGAAGGAGTCTACGTGGACAAGGCGATAGCGTACATTCCGTCGCGAAACCTAGTTCTGATCGGCGGCTCGGAAGAACATGACGATCACGGCGAATACGAAGACAGCTATCACGAGTCTGCGTACGCGTCGGGGCAAGGTTATTATTTTCTGAATCCGGACACGGGAGCGATCGCCAAGGCAACCGGTGAGGTCAGGCCGCTTGCGCAGCAAACTTTCCGCTCGCTACAGGCCGTTGCCGGTTCAACGACAGAATTTTGGGCCGCGCTTCCACGCGGAAAAGCCGGAACACTTTTCGGCATCTACTCCACGCGAAGTTTCACATTCAAACCCGTTTTGAAACTGCCGAAGATAATATTCGACAGTGTAGAGATGTGGGTAGACGAAGGCGAAAAGAAGGTCTATTTCATCCACGAAGGACACTTGCTTTCCGTGCCCTATTCCCTCCAGCAGTCATCAACATTAAGGTAGCGGGATTTCGACGAGTGAGCCTGTACGAACTACGTCTAGAGCACTATCGATTTCGGAAATCAGCAGTCTAACGATCGGGACCTGATTGCTTGGAAGCACTACGATAGACAGGTCGATCAAAGTCAGATTCTGTTGATAGCGAAGGTTTTGGTCGGACGTGATGAATACGTCGAAGGATTCTGCCACGAGACGCAACAATTTTCCGTTTTTGATTCCTGCCCAGCCCATTTCCTGGACGCTTACAATGTCGCGATCCGATAGCTGGCGCTTGACGATGCTCGGAACACACTCGTCGATGATCACCTTCATTCGGCGAGGCTTAGGTCGTTTAATTCCTTTCGAAGGAAAGCGAGTACGTTTACAGCTTGTTCACGAGTAACGGTCGGGAAATTTTCGAGAAACTCGTCAAGAGAGACACCGGCCTCTAGGTTCTCAAGCAGCGCCGAAACGGGGACGCGAGTGCCGCTAAACACCGGTACTCCGCTCATTATCTCTGAGTCGCTGGTGATCGGAACTTGCTTCGAGACTGTTATCATGAAATCAGTTTAACACATCAAGGAATGTGCATCCGCTGACCTATGACTTACCGGATCTACTATTCGCCTTACTACTACGCCGATATCGGCGAGGGGCACGTGTTTCCGATCAGGAAATTCGAACTAGTGCGGGACCGGCTGGTGGCGGAGGGTACGCTGAGTGAAGATGAGATCGTCGCGCCGGAACCAGCGGCTGTGGAAGATCTGCTTCTTGTTCATACGGAAGACTACATCACGCGGCTGCGTGAGGGAAGGCTGACGGTGAAAGAGGTCCGCAAGCTCGGATTGCCGTGGTCGGAATCGCTTGTTAGGCGATCCTTCCACGCGATCTCCGGGACGATCAACGCCGCGAAAGACTGCCTGTCGACTGGGATTGCGTCGAATCTCGCGGGCGGAACGCATCATTCTTATCCGGATCGCGGCGAGGGATATTGCGTGTTGAATGACATCGCGGTCGCTATCCGCGTGCTGCAGCGAGGTGGGCTTGCACAGCGGTTTCTGATAGTCGACCTTGACGTTCATCAAGGTGACGGAACCGCCTTCATCTTTCGCGACGATGAAGACGTTTTCACTTTTTCGATGCACGGTGCGAAAAACTATCCGCTGTTCAAGCAGCCATCGTCGCTCGATATCGAACTCGCCGACAAAACGGGAGATGAGGAATATTTAGAAACCCTCGAACACGCCTTGTCGAGCGCGATCCTCCACGATCCGGATGTGATCTTTTATCTCGCGGGAGCCGACCCTTACGAGAAGGATAAGCTCGGGCGGCTCGCACTGACGATCGACGGCCTTCGCCGCCGCGATGAGATGGTATTGTCATTTGCCCGTGATCGCGGAGTACCGATCGTCACGACGATGAGCGGCGGCTATGCGGCGGACATCGATGACACGGTAGAGATACACGCGAACACGATCCGGGCCGTGAAGAAGGTCTATTTCGGGGCGGCTAACGCCGCGGTCTAGATTACTCGTACCTCAGCGATTCGATAGGATTCAGCTGGCTTGCCCGCAGTGCCGGCATGACGCCAGCGACGAAGGCAATGCCGCAGACGAGTAGCATGATCGCCGTGATCGAGATCGGCTTGAAGGCGAACAGGCTGAAGCCCTCGAACGAACGAGCATAGAATTTTACGAAGATCTGATTTGCGACAAGGCCAGTAACTATCGCACCGACCGCGCCCAGGAATGCGCCCCAGAAACCGATCAACACCGATTCGAGCGAGAAGATCGCGAAGATCTTTCCGCGTCCCATGCCGAGAGCTTTCTGCAGGCCGATCTCTTTCGTTCGTTCGAGAACGGCGATCACGAGGGTGTTGATGATGCCGAAAGATGCAGCCAGCAGAGCGACCATCGCGAACAGATTCATTCCGGTCTTGAAGATGCCGATCGCGTCGTAGGTTCGCTGCTGAGTGTCCGCGACGGTTTCAGCTTCGAACCCTTTTTCATCGAGCCGCTTCTTGATAGCTTCGATCTTTGTTGGATCGCTCGAATCCATCTGGATGGTGAAGCCAAGGAACCTGTTCGGTCCCGCCTGAACGCTCTGATCCTCGAACATACGCTTTGCGACATCAGAGCTGACGAACGAGTTGTTGTTCGTCATAAATCCCTTGGTCATAACACCTGTGACCGTTAGGTCGACGGTCTTGATTGATCCATCGGGAATTTTGTATCCCACGGTAGCGGTCTTGCCCACGAGGTTTTCGATCTTCTCGTCCAGGGCCCGTGCCAGTCCGATCTGTAGGACGATCTGGTTCGGACCGCCGATACTTTTGCCGGTTTCGGTCTTTGCAACCAGGCCGTCGGAAAGCATGCCGAGTTCGACCTTGTATTTCTTGCTGCCCTCGACCGAGATGTGTTCGCCGCGGATGCTGTAACGCGGCGTGACACCGATGATTCCGGGAATGTCTCGAACGACTGATTCGATCTGCGGCTGCGTGAGTAATACGGTATTCGGATCGATCGCGGTTTCGTCAGACTCGTCTGATCCTTCTTTGTATTCGACGGCCGCGCCGCTCGAAGGGCCGTTAGGCGTTTCGATCTTTTTGCGAACCATCGCAACACGGTCGCCCTCGATATTCTTGATCTGGCTTTCGACGTAATCCCGCATGCCATCGCCGACGCCGTTCGTCATAGTTAACGTAAAAGAGCCGACAAAGATCGCGAGAACGGTCAGGGTGGTGCGCAGCTTATTTCGGAAAAGGTTGCGATTCGCGGTTCTGATCAGGTCCCAGGTCTTCATTGCGCTGTCACCTCCTTCAGTAGATCGGCGACGATGCGGCCGTCTTTCATTTCGATCACACGATCGCAACGGCCCGCAAGATCGGCGTCGTGAGTAACCACGACAAGCGTGATGCCTTGCTCGTGGTTGAGGTCGAAAAGGAGTTCTTCAACGGCTGCTCCAGTGTTTGAGTCGAGATTGCCGGTCGGTTCATCCGCAAAGATCACCTCGGGCTTTCCGACCAGTGCGCGGGCTATGCACACGCGCTGTTTTTCGCCGCCCGAGAGGTCCTTTGCTTTCTTGTTGATCTTGTCGTCGAGCCCGACCGCCGTCAGAGCCGCATTTGTTTCCGTTTTTATCTCGGCGTTCGACGCTCCGCGAATACGCATCGGCAGCACAACGTTTTCAAAAACCGTATCGCGGCCATTGAGGAAGAATTGTTGAAAAACGAAGCCGAATTTCTCATTCCGAAGAGAGTTTTTGGCCCGCTCACTGAATGCGGATGTGTCGCGGCCGTCGATCAGCACGCTGCCATTCGTCGGGGCGTCAAGACAAGCGAGCAGATGCATCAGCGTCGATTTGCCGCTGCCGGATTTTCCGACGATCGCGATGCATTCTCCGCGTCTAACGGAGAGATCGACATCCTTGAGGGCCTCGTAATCGACGCCGTCGCTTTTATAAGTTTTCGAGAGACTTTGTGCTTCAAGCATAATCAAACTCGCCGAGATCGGCGACCGGGTTCGAGAGCACTTACGTCCCGTGCAACGTAAATGTTCACGCGAAGTGTAATCAGACGGTCGGGAGATCTTATTCCGAGCGTTGACTTACGTCCGCATAGACGTAATAATCCGTGATTCGGTCTTTGTAGTTTTTACTTGTTCGAGGGGAAGCGGGTGAGAATCCCGCACGATCGCGTCACCGTGTTCCTTTAGGAGAGTCGGGCCGCCTCGGGTTAAGTTTATTGCCTTTTTTGATGTTCGCGGATGACATCGACGGCAGACAAGTTTCTTTATTAAAGCGCCTTGTTTTCTGGTTCGATGTTCGGACTTTGAGAACAAGGCGTTTGTTGTTAGCGCGAAGTGATTTGAATGCGGATTGCGGAACTCGGAGAGCGGAATCATGGTAGATCACGCCTTTTAATCGTGATCATCTTCGCCACGTTCTTGGGAGCTTGTTCAACGACCTCGCCTAGAACAGCGGAACCGGTGTTTCGAATCGTGCAGGACGATCTCGGACGATCGGTAAAGCTACCGGAGAGGGTTTCGCGGGTCGTTTCGCTCGCGCCAAGTTTGACCGAATCCATCTATGCAGTTGGTGCGGGAGATCGGCTGGTCGGCGTTACAACTTATTGCAACTTTCCCGAGGCCGCGAAGGCAGTGGAGAAGGTCGGCGATACCCAGACGCCGAACATCGAGCGGATCGTTGCCCTAAAGCCAGACGTTGTTTTTGTCTCTACGGCATCTCAGCTCGAGGCATTCATGCGGACGCTGGATCAGCAGGGAATTGCGGTCTATGTGATGGACTCAAAAAGTCTGGCTGAGGTCATCGACGATCTGCGGACGCTGGGTAGAATCTTGGGTACCGAAAAGCCCGCAGAGTTGCTCACTGTCGGATTAAAAGAACGGATCAGAGCAATTGGCAGGAAGGAATCACGCCGCGTTTTCATCCAGATTTCGAATGAACCGCTTTTCACGATCGGCAAGGACTCGTTTTTGACAGAGGTTGTAGAAAAGGCCGGCGGTGAATCAGTGACGAAAGATGTGCCGAGCGGATATCCGAAGCTGAGCAAAGAAACCGCCTCGGCGACGAATCCAGAAGTGCTGATCTTGTCCGACAGTGAAGACAACCGCGAGCCTAACGCGGCGTTTAAAAATTCCGAGGCGGTGAAGAACGGACGAGTCTATCGGATCGATCCAGACATCATTTCGCGTCCGGGGCCGCGGCTTGTGGATGCGTTGGAGCAGATCGCGGGTTTTCTGGATAAGTAGGAGTTGAGAGATAGTTCTAAGTTTTCAACCATAAGCCTCTTGAATCGACGACGAACAATTTGGATCTTGCTGATCGCGGCGTTGGCGGTGACGCTTTTCGCGGCGGTTTCGCTTGGGAGTGAGCGGCTGGCATTGTTCGATCTTTCGGAGACTCAATCGGCGATCTTGTTCGATATTCGACTGCCGCGAGCTTTGTTGGCGGCGTGTGTCGGGGCTAGTTTGGCAGTTGCGGGTGCATCGCTGCAGGCATTGTTGCGGAATCCGCTAGCCGAGCCATATCTACTTGGCGTCTCAAACGGAGCGGCGCTGGGGACGATGCTTGCGTTCGTGTTCTTTGAAGGCTTCTCATTTGCACGGCCGGTGCTTGCGTTTGCGGGAGCGGGAATCGCGACGTTTGCGGTCTATCAAATGGCCCGGTCGCGAGCGGGAATGAACGTCGAACGGTTGGTCTTGTCAGGCGTGATCGTGACGACGTTCCTGTCGTCGATCATCGTGCTGTTGACGAGCGTGCTCGATGCGGCACGGCTTAGAGGATTCACGTTCTGGCTGCTCGGCGATCTTTCACAGGCGACGTATGACGGATTTTATTTGACGCTCGCCGCAGCGACAGCCGGGACGATCGTTTTGTCTTCGCAGGCTCGTGCGTTGAATCTGATGATGGTCGGCGAGCGCGACGCGCTGGACTTTGGAGTCGAAATTAGCCGAGTTCGGCTTATCGTATTCGGGCTAGCGAGTCTGCTTGTAGGAACGGCAGTGGCCGCTAGCGGATCGGTCGGATATGTGGGGCTGATCGTCCCGCATCTCGTGCGTTTGGCAATTGGGAGCGATAACCGCTTGGTAGTGCCGATGTCAGCGTTTGCTGGTGCGATCTTCGTTACGCTTGCGGATCTGGCCGCGCGGACGGCCATTGCGCCGCGTGAGTTGCCGGTCGGAGCGATCACGGCGTTGGTCGGAGCTCCCGTTTTCATTTACCTCTTGAGAAGACATTAGTATGTCTTTCCATAGATTAATTAATAATTGAGAATTACTAATTAATAATTAAGAGCCGGATAGATGCTCAGGATTGTAAACATCTCGATCAAATACGGGCCGTGCGATGTTGTCCGCGGTGTGACGTTCGATCTGCACGCTGGCGAGATCATCGCTTTGCTCGGACCAAACGGTGCCGGGAAGACGACGCTGATTCGTTCGCTGAACGGGACAATCCCAATCGTGAGCGGTGAAGTTTTGATGGACGGTGCTCCGCTGCATAGCTATTCTCGACGCGAGATCGCTCGGCGAATCGCGGTTGTCGCTCAAGAGAACGAGACGAAGTTTCCGGTGACGGTGATCGAGTATGTACTTGCCGGACGTTTTGCGAACGGTTCGGCTTTCGGATGGGAATCGGCATCAGACATCGAGATCGCGAGACATGCGTTGTTGGAATGTGACGTGGCGGATTTTGGCGATCGCTTGATGAATGAATTATCGGGCGGTGAGCGTCAGCGAGTTGTGTTGGCGAGAGCCCTCGCAACCGATGCGCGGGTGTTGCTGCTTGATGAGCCGACCGCAAATCTCGATCTCGCTCATCAGGCGATGATGTTCCGGCTAGTCCGCGAAAGATGCCGCGGCTGTGAGGCTTCGGCGATCGTCATCACGCACGATCTGAATCTCGCGGCTGAATTTGCCGATAGGGCGATGCTGCTTCGCGGCGGTGAAGTTTTCGCTTTAGGAACGCCGGAGGAAGTTTTGACGCCCTCGAACGTGAACGAAGTTTATGGCGTGCAAGTGCTGCTTGACGCGAATCCGGCGAGCGGGAAGGTGCGCGTTACGACGGTTTATTGAAGAGGAACGCGGACATTCCTGTCCGCAAATCGGAAGAGGCGGACAAGAATGTCCGCGTTCCATATGTTGACATTCGAATCGAAGGAACGCCGGTGAAAATCCGGGGCTGCCCACGCAACCGTAAAAGTCGGGAACTTCGCTCGTTTGTTTTGGCTTAGAACCATCCTGCGTGTGGGCAGGAGAGGGATTTATGAAAAGGTTTTTCCTAATATTTTTTGCTCTTGGCAGCGTTGCTTCGGCACAAACCGAACCGACGCCAAGTCCGACTCCAACTCCTCAGATCCGCGAAACGGTAACAGTCTCGGCAGACGCGCCGCAACCGATCGACGAGGTTTCAAAGACTGTAAACGTCATTACCGGACAAGAGATGCGCGATCGGGCTGACATCACGCTCGTGGACAGCCTTCGGACAATACCGGGATTTCGGGTTCAGCAACTCGGCGGATTTGGGCGGACTGCTTCGATCAAGACGCGCGGCTTGCGGAATCAGGACACGGCAATATTGATCGACGGTGTGCGGCTGCGAGATGCTTCGGCGATCACGGGCGACGCGTCGCCTTTTCTGAGCGATGTGACGCTTACTAGCGTTTCACGTGTAGAGGTGTTGCGAGGTTCGGGATCATCACTTTACGGTACGAACGCTGTTGGCGGCACGATAGATTTTCAGACGCCGAAACCGCAGGCGGGTCCGCACGGCCAGGTATCATATGCGGCTGGCGGCCTTGGCTTGCACCGGTTTCGCGGGAACATTTCAGACGGAACGGCGGACGGCAGATTTGGCTTCAACCTTGCCGTGGCGAGAACAGCCTATACGAAAGGAATCGACGGTGAGGACGACGCACACAACACCAATATCCAGTCGCGAATAGACTACAGCCCGTTCTCACGTACGAGTTTTTCAGGAAGGATATTCGTTTCTGACGCTTATGTCCGGCTAAACTCCAGCCCCGATACCTTCGGCACTCTTCCGCCGTTGAGCTCGACAATCATTGATGCCAAACCGGGGGTGAACTTCCTGCCGGACGCAAACGACCCGCTGGCAAATCAGAAATCGAAATTCTTCAATGGCCAGATCGCCGTGACTCAAGTTTTGAGTTCAAAGGCTTCGCTCGCTGCTTACTATTCCGGGCTGCGGACCGCGCGAAAAAACGACAATTCCGGATTTTCTCTCAGCTTGTTTGACGGCACGATCCAGACGGCGAGTGCCGCACTAAATTGGTCGCCAAATTCGGGGCACGACGTGAAGATCGGTTACGAATTCGAGCATGAGAAATTTGGGAATGACGGCATCACGCCGAGCGGGTTGGGAAATTTTTTCACCCGAGCGTTTCAATCCAGCAACACCCTATTCGCCCAGGATGTGGTCAGCTTGATCGACGGTAAGCTGCAAGTTGCAGGCGGATTCAGGGCGCAGTTCTTTTCTCTCGGCGATCCGCGATTCAGTCTTGTAAACGCGCCTTACTCAACTGTCTCGCTTGAAAACCCGCCGTCGGCGTATACGTTCGATGGTGCGGCATCTTACTTTTTTGAGAAATCCGGAACGAAAGTGCGTGTGCACGTAGGGAACGGCTATCGCGTGCCGTCTTTGTACGAGCGATTCGGGACATTCTTTAGCACATTCGGAACTCCAAGCTTTGTCGCACTGGGCGACCCGGACCTGAAGCCCGAGAAGACCCTCGCTTTCGACGGCGGCGTCGAGCAGTACTTTGCAAAGCAGAAGATAAAACTTACGGCCGTATATTTCTACACCTGGCTGACCGACACGATAGGGTTTGGGAATACTGTCCCGGCCATCGGATCGACCCAGCGGCCATTTGGCGGATACGAGAACCAAAAGGGTGGTATCGCCCGTGGTGCGGAGTTTAGCGGGACGTTCAAGCCGACAAGATCAACGGACATCTTCTCGTCGTATACGTTCACGAACAGCGACCAGCGTGTGCCGCAAGTTTCGGGTACCGGTGTGGTCGATACGCTTGGTATTCCCAAGCACCAATTCACGCTCGTAGCAACGCAGCGGATAAAGCGATTTTGGGTGAATGCAGATCTTCTTGTCGCGAGCGATTACCTTGCACCAATCTTTAGCAACGCGACGTTCAACACATACCTGTTCCGGTTCGATGGGAATCGGCGCATTGACCTGACGGCTGGCTACACTTTCCCAATAAAGAAGGACAAATTTAACCTTCGCGTTTTTGGAACGGTCGAGAATCTTTTCGACGATGAGTACTTCGAGAACGGATTTCGCACGGTGCCGCGGAACGGCCGCATTGGCGTGAGTTTCGGGTTTTGATTCTTCTTGATCATCTTGTTCTGTGGTTAGAAATTCACCTACCACAGAACAAGAGAAACAGGAATGACTAAGACGAGGCGAGCAGCCGTCCCTGGATCGATTCCAAGAAAAAGCTGACAATTCGAGGCCAAGTGCGGTAAAATTGCCGCATCGAGAGGTAGATAGTCATGAAGCAAAGAGCGTTGTGTTTTCTTTGTGTGATGTTCGGATGTGTCGGTTTCGCAGCGGCTCAGGCCAAGACGGTCACGAACGCGGATCTCGAGAAGTATAAGCAGAAGCGGATTCAGGCCGAAGAAGGGCTGAAAGATTATTACCAAAAGCTTGGCTTGACTGAAGAAGACGTCGCCAATAAGCGAGCTGATGAAAACAAGGCTCGCGAAGAGCTTTCGGCTCGCCTGCGTGCATCTCGCTTAGAGCAAGAGCGGCTTGAGGCCGAGGCACGTCAGCGTGAAGCCGAAGCGGCCGCGGTGCCGGTTACCGTGGTCGTCGAGACACAAGGCGGGGCCAACCCAGGCTACCACACTTATTCGAGCCCATATTATCGACGAGGCGGTCGCTGGTATCGTCCTTCGCGGTACCCGATCACATGGCGGGCTACGCCGATGGGCGTGATCTATGAACCAGGTGGACTTCCGGCTTCGATCTGGACGCCGAGAATTCCGCAGCGTCAACAGCCTGCGTGGCGTCCGGCCAGGCAGCCGAGGTGAAAGAGTAAAATTTTGATTTATTAGTAACGCGAACTATCATTCAGGTAGTTCGCGTTTTGTATCTGCAGTGGATAGACACAAGTGTTAGTGGATAGTTCGATTTTATGAAAGAAGGTTGGGAAGCGGTGATCGGCATGGAGATCCATGCGCAGTTGGCGACGGCGACGAAGATATTTTGCGGCTGTGCGGTCGAGACGGGCGGCGAGCCGAATTCGAATACTTGTCCGGTGTGCCTTGGGCTGCCAGGCGCGTTGCCGGTTTTGAATGAGAACGTGATCGAGCTTGGAGCTCGGGCGGCATTGGCTCTTGGGCTTGAGGTGCAGGGGACGTCGATCTTTGCTCGTAAGAATTATTTTTATCCCGATCTGCCGAAGGGCTATCAAATCTCGCAGTACGACAAGCCGTTTTCCGCGAACGGAACGCTCACGATAATGACGTCCGAGCGAGATGCGTCCGGTCACGCAACCGAATGGAAGCCGATGAATATTCACATTCAGCGGATGCATCTTGAGGAAGACGCGGGAAAGAACGTTCATGAAGGCCTGCCGGATGTGGATAAGTATTCTTATGTCGATCTGAATCGTGCGGGGACGCCGCTCGGCGAGATCGTGACCTCACCGGACTTTCGTACGTCTTGGCAGGCCTACGACTATGTGAATCACGTCCGACGTGCACTGCAGTGGGTTGGGGCGAGCGACGCCGATATGGAGAAGGGAAATCTCCGCTGCGAAGCGAATGTTTCGGTTCGAAAAATAGGCGAAACGGATTTCAATAACAAGGTCGAGCTGAAAAATTTGAACTCGGTGCGATTTATGCAGAAAGCGATCGAGTTTGAGATCGAACGCCAGATCGCAGCTCACGAGGCAGATGAGCCGGTCGCGCAGGAAACGCGTTTGTGGGACGAAAAGAACAATCAGACTCGGGTGATGCGATCAAAGGAAGACGCGCACGATTACCGATATTTCCCCGAGCCCGATCTGCAGCCGCTGAAGGTAACGCCTGATTTTGTCGAAAACGTAAAGGCGAGGATGCCCGAGCTTCCGGACGTGATGCGTGATCGATTTATGGAGACTTATCAGCTGAGCTACTCCGATGCTTCGCAGCTTGTCGGCGATAGGTCTTTCGCGGAGTATTACGAGACAGTTGCCAGGATCTCTGCGAACCCTAAACTGGCGGCGAACTGGATTCTTGGAGAGTTTACGCGCGAGCTGAACAGTTCCGGCAAAACTGCCGACGAGAGTCTCACAACGGCTGAAGACCTTGCCGAGTTGGTCATCACCGTAGAGGCCGGAAAGATAAATAACAATCAGGCGAAGGAAGTATTTGCCGAGATGTTTGCGACGGGAAAACCCGCGGCGAAGGTTATCGAAGAAAAAGGCTTCGAGCAGATCTCGGATACGTCCGCGATCGAAAGGATCGTCGATGATGTGATCGCATCGAGCGAAGCGAACGTTGCCGCATACCGTGGTGGAAACGATAAGCTGTTCGGATTTTTTGTAGGCCAGGTAATGAAGGCTTCGCAGGGAAAGGCGAATCCGAAAGTAGTGAATGACATACTTCGACACAGGCTGGTAGGATAACGCACATGATCTTCCGCTCAATTGGTGTTCTTTTTTTGGGGATGGCTATCCTGGGGACTACGGCTCTCGGACAACCAATTACCTATCCTGATCCATATCGAACAAGTTCAGGAAGACTTCGTACGCAACAAGAAGTCGAGGCTATCCGTCGGGCAGCTCGCCACCAGCAAGAAGTTGAAAGTCGGATCGCACAACAGTATCGGGAATGGCGAGGTTCTGGTAACCCGTCTTCAGTCAAAAGTGCCGCTGCAAAATTCACTAGCGAACTTCTCACCCCAACAAAGCAAGAGCGACTGACGAACAGATCGATACTGGAGCGATCAAACGGCGGCATTTTCTCGTTTCTGAATCTCGATCAATGCGCATCACTTTCTGATGTGAGCAGAGTCATACCCGTTGACGAGAAAAGGTGTTTACTATCTCTTCCGGGGTTTGGACAGGTATTCTCGTTCCGTCGACGAGGATATGTATCTGTGCCGCATGCGGATCTTGGGGCGGCACGGGAATGGTTCTACAATCCCGGCTACGGTACACAGACGATCCTCGTTGACCTTGGTGATGTTCCATTGACTACTGTCGATCTGAAAGCGAGCGACCTTCAATACATTGTCGAGTTCGCTCCGGCGTTGACTCTAGATGGGGCTAACAAGCAGCGGGTCGAACTTGAAGAAGGAGTGGTCCGTAACGGACGCGAATTTTTCCATGCAGTTAAAGCTGTCCCGGGACATACATACGTGTTGCGTAGTGTTGCCTACCGCGGAGAAATTGTGACGGTGGTAAATGCGGGCGATAAGAAGATAAGAATCGATAGACTTAAAGATGACGCGCGAAGCGATATTATCGTCTCCTTTCGATTGCTTGAGAGAGATGCTCGCGGAGATGCTCGGATTCTGTGGCGTCTCCTACAAACGAAAGAATCGCCAAAATTGGAATTCCCGGAGAATGAGGTTATGGCTAACCAATTTACGCGAACGGTCACCCAGATCAACTAGAGCATCTGGTTCGGGATCGTATGAGTTGCTTTTGTCAGCGAAACACCCGTTACAGACCACCACTACTGGGTCTAAACAAGGATTGAATCCGAAGTTGGCGGCGAATTGGGTGCTTGGCGAGTTCATGCGGGAGTAGAACAACTCCGGCAGATTGGCCTCCGAAAACCTCACGTCTGCCCAAGATCTCGCCGAACTCGTCTTCACGCGGCGCATGTTATAAGAAAAAAGCTTTGAGCAGATCTCGGATACGTCGGCTATCGAGAAGATCGTCGATGTTGTGATCGCATCAAGCGAAGCGAACGTTGCCGCTTACCGCGGCGGAAACGAAAAGCTTTTCGGATTTTTTGTAGGCCAGGTAATGAAAGCCTCGCAAGGCAAAGCGAATCCAAAAGTGGTTAATGATATACTTAAGGCGAAACTTTAGTTCCTTAGTTCAATTTTAAGGTTGTGGTGCGAATGATGAGATTTATCATGTCTTTCGCAATCGGACTCGTTGCCGTAGCCGGTGTGTTCGCTCAAACGCCGGTGAATACTCCTCCGCCCCAACCACCGGCGAGCTCGACGCCGGCACCCATCACAGTCCAGCCGCGGCAAGTCGCACCCATCAGACGTTTTCCGCAAAACTTTCCTCTCAATCCGGTTTCAGACTCTGACCAACTTTCGGCTCGCGTCGTTCGCCTTCAGTGGTTGATCTCGCCTCTCTATAGAAAGCCGGGCAACAAGGAGACGGCGTCGTTGGCCCCAAGTGCGGCAGTGCTAAGGCAGTATGCCTCGTTGATCCGCGAAGACAATTCCGGTGTGATCCGACTGGCGCCCGACCGCGGATGCGTATTCAGCGAACGGATCGTAAACGTTAAGGACGATTGTTTGAAATACTCATTTCCCGGGGCTGGCAACTCGTATTCGTTTCGTATCGACGGATATCGGCTGCGTCATTTAGCGGATCTCACCTATGCGAACGATAAGCTTCGCATCACCGGAGTTTTCATGCACGGCATTGCAGTTGAGCTCGGCGATGTGCCGATCGAAACGGCTGCATTGACGACACCAGGCATGAAGTTTTTGACCGATTTTCAACCGGCTACTTCGTCGGAGAACGTCATTGAGATCGACAACTCTTTTGCCCTCGGAATTAAAGATGGAAATTTTGTTTACTCAAAAGAAGTCGATCCGGCCGTTGGGCGGACCTATGCCGTTCGGGCGGTCGCGTATCGAGGGAAGGTCGTGCGGGCGGCCGGCGGCATTAGATACAACGAGCTTGACTACGATAAGCGAAGAGATGTGATCGTAGTGTTCCGGGTGGTCGAAATGGACAAAGACGGCATCACGCTTGCATGGCGAAAGCTGGCCGACGTCGAGCCGCCGCGGATCAAGATGCCGAAAGCAGACGGGAAAGACGACAAGGATCAAGCCGAGGGCGAGGCGAATTGATGGACTTAAAGGGAAAAGTAGCCGTTGTCACGGGCGGGGCGAAGGGAATCGGTTATGCGATCGCCGAACGGCTGCTGAAAGAGGGGGCGACGGCTTTTATTTGCGGTCGCGATAAGGTGGATCTAAAAGATTCGATGTCGCGGCTTTCTCAATATGGTCCGGTTGATGGCGAATTGTGCGACGTCCGCAGCGAAGAGCAGGTAAAGATGATGCTCGCCGAATGTGTGCGGCTTTACTCGGGTGTGGATATCTTGATAAACAATGCCGGGGTCGGATATTTCGGAAAGACCATCGAGGAGCTTTCGGGCGAAGACTGGCGGCAGACGATCGAAACGAATCTAACCGGGGTCTTCTATTGCTGCCATCACGCGATCCCGCTACTCAAGCAGCGTAGCGGCGGATATATATTGAATATTTCGTCGCTTGCCGGGCAGAACGCTCATCCAAAGATGGCCGCGTACAACGCGTCAAAATTTGGCCTGAACGGATTTTCGGAAGCGTTGATGCAGGAAGTTCGGCAAGACAATATCAAGGTCAGCTATATCTGCCCGGGCAGCGTGAACACCGCGTTCGGCGGTGACACTCCGAGCGAAGCCAAATCGTGGCAGCTTCAGCCTGCGGATATTGCGCAAGTTATAGTTGATCTTCTGCAAATGCCTGAACGGGCCTTGCCCAGCAAGGTCGAACTCAGGCCGAGCAAGCCGCCCGCTAAGTAATACGCGCCAGCTTTTTTATCGAATCGACCAGTTCGCGATCTTCGTAAGGTTTCGTCAGATATTGCGAGACGCCGTTTTCGAGCGCCTTGTCGCGGTGCTTGTCGGCGGTGCGCGATGTGATCATTATCACAGGTATCGTGTTGAACTTTTCAGACCGTTGGAGCGACGTTGCAAACTCGTAGCCGTCCATTCGCGGCATCTCGATATCGCTAAGGATGACGGCCGGCATTTCGTCCGCGGCCTTGAGCTGTTCGAGGGCATCCAATCCATCTTTTGCGGTCTTGGCCACCCAGCCCGCAGACTGAACCACCTTCGAGGTCATGTGACGAACGCTCGGGCTGTCGTCAACGATGAGAATAGATACGACCTTTTCCCGAACGGCTTTCGGCGTTTCGGGGGATGAGCTATTTGCCGACACCTTTTTAAGGAGCGCTGGCATATCGATTATCGGCACGAGTTCGCCGTTACCGAGAATTGCGGCTCCCAGAATGCCGTTTATCTTGTCTAGCGGTTTCGCCAGCGGCTTGATAACGACTTCTTCCGTGGTCAAAACTTCTTCAACGGCGAGGGCACACGACCGGTCGGACGTCTCGTAAAGCAATGCCGAGCGGCCGAGAAGGCCTGACGGTTCTACGGGCTCGTGGCCGAGAAACGCTGGCAGCTGATACAGCGGGAGTTTCTTGCCGAGGATATCCACTTTTTTGCCGTCGATGCCGGCGAAAAGATCGTCGGTCAACTCGGCAACATGCGTGATCGGGCGAAGAGGTAAGGCATAGGTACGGCCGGAGACGCGCGTGAGCAGAACCTTGGTAACCGCAAGTGCCAGAGGCATTCGGATGACGAAGGTCGTCCCCTTGTGCGAAGTCGATTCGATCGCGATCGTGCCGCGGCCGGCCGAAACACTTTCCTTCACGATGCTCATGCCGACACCGCGGCCGGCGCTAAGATTGAGTTTTTCGGCAGTCGAGAGTCCCGGTAAAAATATGAGTTCGAGAGCCTCGTCGTCCGACATTGCCCTTGCCCGATCTTCGGAGATCTGACCGTTAGCGACCGCCTTTTCTTTGAGAGCCTGAGGCGAAATTCCGCGGCCGTCGTCGGAAACTTTCAAAACGATGTGAGTTTCATCGTTCTCAACCGCAACCTCTATCTGCCCGACCTCCGGCTTCTCCATCAACCGCCGTGTGTTCGGGTCTTCGATGCCATGCGCGACCGAGTTTTTCAGCAGATGCATCAAAGGCTCGATCAGTGAATCCAATATCTGCGTGTCGACCTCAAGCGATTCATTCCTTACTCGAAGCTCGGCGGTCTTACCTTCTTCGTCACAAGTGACCCGAACCGCACGCTGCAGGCGCGTCGTAAGCGATCCGAATTCGACCATGCGGACGTTGAGCAGCCATTCCTGAAGCTCGTCGATCAGCCGCCGCTGCTCGTCATAAACCGATTCGAAACCGCCGCGGAGCAGATCGAGCGAAGAATTGATCGAGAACGTGTCACTGGTGGTTTCGGCGAGTTCGCGGGTGCTCTGGTGAAACTCGGTATATTTGTCGAACTCAAGCTCGTCAAACGAACTCTGAGGTTGCGGATTGGCGAGGCCTCCGGGCTGAAGAACAGAGCTTCCCGAACCCATCATCGATGCCTCGAAATCGATCTCGAGCTTTGTGCTTGTCGACTGCAGCCGGCGAGTGGCGTTGTGCAGGTCGTCGATCTGCCGTTCCAGCGATTTGAGATTCTGCTCAAATACCGAGCGGCTAATGAACATGTCGCGAACGATGCGGATCAGATCGTCGAGCCGGTCAAGCGAAACGCGAACCACTGAACGCGATGGCATTAGTTTCGGAGCGAGGACTTCCGACGATTCGACACCTAATAGGCGTTCGAGTGTCGCCAGATCCAAAGGTCTCAGATCCTCAACCGTCTCTTGTTCTGTGACCAATGGTGTGACCGACACGGAAGGAACGGTTATCGGGGCAGGTTGTACGACCTCATTCGCTATCACTGCCTGAGGCTGATTCAACGAGGCCAAAGCCACGTCGAAGTCTGAATAGATTTTTGAGATCGCAGCGGAGAGTGAAGCCGACCTTTCTCCCTTTACCAGAGCTTTGAGGCAGTTCGTCGAGGCATGAAGAAGCTCGACGATCTTTTCGTTCGCGCCGCACTTCGTCTCGGCCAAGCGGTCGAGAAGATCTTCGACCCGATGGGCGACTTCCGAGAGCTGCTTTAGGCCAACGATGCCTGCAGAGCCTTTAAATGTGTGAGCATTTCGCCGAACTTCCCAAAGCGAATCGCTGTCGTTGGGATCGGCCGAGAGGCTTTCCAGACTAGTGTCGATGTTCTTCAACAGCTCATCTGCTTCTTCCGCAAATATGTCGAGCAACTCGCCGTCTATCTCAAACTCGTCGACCACCGGCTCTGAAACAGCGGCAGGCTCGGAGACCATACCGAGGTCAAGAAAGTCCGGTGACATCTCGGGCTCGACCGGCTGGAAAACTATCTCGGCGCTCTCCGATGGACGCTGAGGGTGAGACGATGGCTGGAACGAAAACTGGCCAGCCAGCGGACTTGCCGGCGGTGCGATCGGCGGCGGCTCCGGTTCGCTGAGATCGAGAGAAAAACTTTCATCTTCCAAAGTTGAACGCAGGACCGCTGCCTCAAGTTTTGTGAGTACGCTTAACGCGACGTCCATTCCCGTTCCCGGCGGACGATGCTCGATCGCAAAATTTACGGCCGCGGCAAACTCGGCGATCTCAGACATTCCGAGGGCTCCGGCAGCGGTCGAGATCGAAGCCGCCTCTGCTCTAACGGCGTTGGCGTCGATCGGGCTTCCGTTTGCCGCAAGCATCAATGCACGGCGGATCTGAGGGATCTGCTGCATTGCGGTGTTGAGGAAAGTCTGGCTGGAGTTTAAGTCCATGGATCGAAGTTAGTTCAGGAAGCGATGTTCGGCGGTGCCGTTCATCGATTGGTGAAGGTCAACTGGGAGCTTAAATGGCGAGATAGACTGGCGGAGGTCGTGCGAGAGTTCGACGAGAGTTTTGACGGATTCGGCGGCGCGGTTAGAGCCTTTTTGAACCAGTGCCGTTACCTCCGAAATTCCCGACATCGAGTTCGCGATATCCTCAGAGTTCTTTGCCTGATATCGCGTTGAATCCGAGATCGAGCGAAGCAGTTCGGCGAGCTTGGTCGAAACCTCTTCGATCTCGACGAGTGAGCGACCGGCCTTGTCGGCGAGTGCGGAACCATCGATCACCTCACGAATGGTTTCTTCCATCGACGCGACAACTTCCTTGGTTTCCGCATTGATCGATTGAGTCAGGCCTGAGATCTGCTGCGTGAGGCGATTGGAGCGCTCGGCCAATCGTTCGACCTCTTCGGCGACCTGAGCGAAGCCTGCGCTGGAATTTCCGGATGCAGCCGCCTGCAGACTTGCGTTGAGCGCGAGCAATCCGGTGCGGTCTGAAAGATCGTCGATCATGCCGGTGATCTGGGCTATCTCTTGCGCACGTTCGCCGAGCTTTTTGATGCGCTTTGCAGTCTCTTGCACCTGCTTACGAATGGACCGCATCGCCTCAATGTTCTCGCGAGCGGCCTGAGTTCCGAGCCGAGCGCTGTTCAGCGATCCGGCGGCGACCTCGACGGACAAGGTCGCGTTTCGCGAAACTTCCTGAACCTGCTGGGTCATGCTTGAGATCGCCGTCGTGGTTCGAGCGATTTGAGATGCTTGAGCGACGCTTCCTCCGGCGAGCTGCTCGGTCGTATCGCTGATCGCGTTTGCCGAAGCGGCGACCTGCATGGTCACATCTTTCACTTGCTTGATAAGCGAGCGAAGGTTTCGCGTCATTTGGTTGAATGCTTCGGCGATTTCCCCAGTCAGTTCAGGCCCGACTTCCGCCTGAACAGTAAGATCGCCGGCTGAAACTTCCGACACCTCGTCGAGAAGTTTAACGATTGAAAGCTGCAGACGGTCGCGAGATTCTTCCGTTCCAAATTTGTATCGAAGCTGCTCGACAAGGTGTTGGAGAGACTCTCCAAAATGATCGGAATCGCTACGAAGATCGACGTTGTCATTTACGTCGCCCGCGGCGATCTTGCGGATCTCTTTCGACCTAGACCTGAAGTAGTCTGAAACGTCTTTCAACGCGTCCCCAAGCGCCGAGCTTGGAACCTCGTCTGCGAAATCACCTTGCGATAACCGGTGAGCCCGGTCGATAGCAGATCGAATGTCGGACGTTTGACCGTTATTCGACAGATTGAGGAAGACGATCGCGGCGATGCTAACTGCTGCTGCGACTACAAGGGTAATTATCCCCGGCGTGAGTGTATCGGATGATCCGAGCTGGGCAGAGATGATAAGGCCCGCCGCCAAAAGCAAAAGAAGGCACGCCGCCGCGGAGGACGCTTTCAAGATCAGATTCCAGGATTGGCTTTCCATTTCTCGTTAGTTCTCTCCGAAGTGTGAGCCCATGTCGATCAGCGAATCGAAGCTGCCTGATGGCACAGTTTTCGCCGCGTCGGGTAAACCAGCCGACGAGGGCATGGTTGCAGGACGGCTCAGGGGACCGGTCGCGGCGGAGCGCAACTCGGATATGGATTGAAGTTCTTCAGCAGTTGGCGGCGACTGTCGGATGCTAGCCTGGGCCGCACCTGACATCCGAAGATCGGAAACCGATTCCCGAAGCGATCCGAGCAGCGTCGAAAACCGCTGTACGCTCGATTCCGACTCGCGTATCATTGCCGCCGTCAAGCTTACGTCAGTTAGCTTTTTGATGGCATCCTTCATTTTCTCGGTTTCAACTTTTGTCTCCTCAGTCGCCGCCGACATCAGATGCTCAAGGTCGCCAATGTTGGTGATCTGCTCGAAGAGAGAATGCGAAACCTGGACGCTCGAATTGAGGGCTTTGCTGATGTCCGGAGCCGTTTCAGAAAGCGACGAGATCTCTTGTTCGATCCCGGCGATCTCGCTGTTGAGACTTTCACCGGCGAGCAAGATCTGTTTGTGCAACTCGTCGGCCCGCTGCGAGAGATTTTCTATTTCTTCCGCCAGCACTTCGGGTGATGTAAGCCCGTTCGAGGCGATAGAGGCGTTTAAGGCGATCAAGCTCGTTCGGCGGGAAAGATCTTGGGCAAGCCTTGCGGTTTGAGTAACGGCAGAAGTCCTATGGCGAAGTTTCTGCAAAAGCCGAGATGTTTCCTCGACTCCGGCTTTAAGGCCTTGTGAAGCCGCCGCGACTTTAGAAGTGTTTGAATTCTGCGTTGCGTAATTATCGTAAAGCTCCGTCGACCGCTTCACGGTGTCAGAAAGCCGTCCGAGAAGCGGAACGATCTTGGAGTGCTCGCCGTCGATCCCCAAGTGGGCCGGCATAACACTACGCTGGTCGATCGAATCGAGGCCGCTTTGCAGCGACGATCTGGTTTCGGCCGCCGCACGTTCACATTCCGAAGTGCTTGCGTAGATCTGTTGTGAAACTCCGGCCAGCCGCGAGGTAAGAAATCGAAAAGCGTCGGACAATTCTTTTGTTTGCGGGTGTTCTGAGCGGATCGCCAGATCGAGGTGTCCCGAACGCAGCTTCGAAGTATCGTTAGTCAGCTGAACGACCGCCGAGCGAAGCTCATCAAGATCGCGTTTGGCGCTGATCGAGTCGGTGACCTTCGAAACGAGCTTTTGGAAAGACGCGCTTAGCTTGTCAGACGTTTCCAGCGGTATGGTTGCCGCCTCTACCTTTCCGGCAGCCACGTCGTCCATAACCGAAATAAGATTGCGAAGCTGCTGACGGCTTCGGTGCAAGGTCTGAAGTAGTTGGTCGGTCTCGACGGCGCCGGTCGTTCGCGGCAGCGATGCAGACGGACTGCGTTCCAGCGACCTTGCCAAAAGCGTAACTTCTTCAAGCGGCTTGAGAATATCGCGGGCCAGCCACCATCCGAATGAAAGAGTCGCGACGGTCAAAAGAATAAACGTTGCGAACAGAGGAAAGAATGGATCGGCCAGGAGAAACGTAAGGGCGAGATATGCCGCAAGGCCGAGAAGGCAGTTCACGGCCGCAAGACCGCCAGCCGCGAGCCAGATGCGGCCTTTGATCGAACTTGTGATTGAGCGTGAGGATGAATTCATTGGATCAGGCGTTAAGCAGGCCGACGATGCGGGAAGGTTCGACGATCAATACCTTTTCCGAACCTTTTGATACTTCAAAATCAGCAAGCGGATCGGAAGTGCTTGCAGCCCTGATGTCGCAAGCACCGATCTGAAGCAGCTCGCCAACGCGGTCGACATTGAACGCGACCGGCATTTCGACGGCGTCTCCAAAAGGCCTTAACACCACAGCCTTACGTTTGTCGCTTTCCGGGTTTCTGGACGTGACTCCGGTATCGACGATCGCGAGGATGTCGCCGCGATGCGGAGCGATGCCGTGGAGTGAATGGGGAGAATCAGGCAGCGGCGTCGGTGTAAGATGGCCGGTCACTTCCGCCACAGATCGCGCAGAAACAGCGTAGTGCCGGTCGTCCAGATAGAAAGATACGAATTTGTGCGAAACCTCTGCGGCTTCGTCTAGCGATGCCGATGGGTCGAAATGCGCGTCGCCGCTAGTTGCATCGGCCGGGGTCGGGTTGTCAAATGCCATAGGGATGAGGTGCGTAGGAACAGGCGGGATTCGATCAGTGAGCTACGGAGCCGCTGAGGTAGGTTTCGACGGCCTTCATAAGTGTTTCAGGCCCAAACGGTTTTGTAATGTAACCCGTTGAACCGGCCATGCGGCCGCGAACCTTATCGAAGAAACCGTCTTTGCCGGAGATCATGATCACCGGAACATCTTTGATCGAGTCTTTGGCGCGGATCGCTTTACAGACTTGATAACCATCCATTCTCGGCATTGTGATGTCGAGAAGCACCAGATCCGGATCTACATTCTCAAGCTGCTCAAGAGCCTCTACGCCGTCGGCGGCGGCATATACTTCGTGGCCGCACTTCTGAAGTTTCCCGGCGATCAGCTTGCGCACGGTCGCGCTGTCATCGACGACAAGGATCTTCTTCTCCCTGGGCATCGACTGAGCTGCTTCTTCCTGGCGCTTGATCTCTTCAAGCCTGATAAGAAGGGAATTGATCTGGCTGGCGAGAACTACGTTGTTCGGATTCAGGTGCGACGCATCTTGAAGATACTTAAGTCCCGAATCGAAATCGCGAAGATTGAGGAATGCGACTCCGCAGTTCGTCAGTTCCTTTTCACTCAACGGACGCCCGGCGGCGTTCGCTTCCATTCCCTTAACCGCGGATCGCAGAAGGGACTTGTCGGCGTGTGTATTTGCCAACAGCATCTCGAGGTCTGACAGGGTCAAAGTCGCGAGGCAGTTGCCGCAAGTAAATGCTTGAGCCGGATTCTGTTCACTGCAGAACGGACATGCCGCCAAGGCTGCGGGAGTATCGCTCTTGACTAGCGTAGTCTCGAAACCGGTCTTTTGGATCACGTCGGCGATCGAGAATTCGACCGGCATCGGGATCGATTCATGATCGATCACCTCTGCAACCGGAACCTCGATCACCTCCGCACCGAAGACGGGCTCAATAGCCGAAACTTGCTGATGCGGCACGAACTCGACCGGCTCGGCGATCCTGGAATCGAACGGGCTGATCACGGTCAGCGGAGCGCCGAACATCGTCTGCTCGTGAGATACGGTTTCGCTGGTTGCCGAAAATTCTCCTGTCGGGGCTGGTACCGCTGCAAACTCTTCTTCAAGAGCCGCAGGTGACGGAACGGGTGCGTAGTCTGCCGTTTCGTAGAGGGCGTCGTCCTGTCCGCTATCCTGAGTCCTGGAATCGGCGGAAAAATCGAAAGAATCGACCGCCTCAACCTCCGAGGCTTGCACAGCTTCGTTGTCAGGTGCCATCTCGCCGCCGGGGAATGCGAACGAGAACGCAACGGTGTTCATGTTCCACTCGGAAGCAGGTTCTTCAATCTTGTCGGTCTCCGCGTCGTTTTGGAAGCCGGCTTCCGCCTCTAGAGAATGCTCTTCGCTAGACTTATCTTCACTCAACGCATCGGCTTCGAATTCCGACGAAGTATCGAATTGAGCTTCGGGCTGAGCTTCGGTTTCGATCTCGAGAGCTTCTTCTTCGACATCCGCCGAAACGTTTATGTCCGGTTCGGCTTCGGCCTCACCGGACTCGGATTCTGCGATCCGTTCATCTTGAGGAGCAAACGGCGAGGGTTGGCCGGTCTCGCGTTCGTGTAAGGCGAAAGCGGCGACGGGGAATTCGAGGTCTTGGGTCGGGCTTTTGTCATGGACCGCGGCCGAGCCATTCTCATATTCAAGCATCGACGCAATGTTTTCGTTCTGGTCGGCCGGCTCCTGCTCTGGTTCCGCTGCTTGAACCGACGGAGCGACGAGAGACATGATCGAGCGAAGCGACTCGATTCCCGAAGCGGCGACGGCGTTCGCCGGATTGATCTGAAGAACGCGTTCGAAAGCGGCGATCTTTTCATCGAATCCGTCGGCGAGATGGGCACGCAGAGTCCATCCCTCTTCCGAGCTTGGATTGACCGCGATGAAGGCATCGAGAAGGTCGTTTGCGTCTCCCTTTCGTCCGGAAACGGCAGCCATTCTGGCTTCCGCTAACAGTGCTTGATTTATCTGGTTTTGAGCGGCAACGAACTCGACCTTCGCATCCTCGTTCCAGGGATCGATCTCGATCACCTTCTCGAGGTAATTCATTTTTCCTTCTGGCGTATCCGCGAGCTTTGCAAGCCACAGCCACGCGTCGGCGTTGCGTTGGTCGTTCTCAAGAGCCTGATTGAAACAGTTTGCGGCTAGATCGGCCTGCCCGCCTTCTGCCGCGTCGATACCGCGTTGAACGAAAGTTTTTGCTAGAAGCGATTTTGTAGCGCCCATCCACTCGAGGGCTCTGCCGTTGTGCGGATTGATCTCGAGAACATTGTTTAGGAAGACCATCAGTTCTTCCGGATATTCGCTGATCGACGCTAACCAAAGCCACGCCGATTCCGAAGATGGGTCTAACTCGGCGGCACGCAGAAGGGCGGTGCGTGCCCGGCCGCGGTCGCCTGCCTGAGCCGCCTGTACGCCTTCTCGAAGTGCTTCATTTGCCTGCCGGTCGTAGTTCTCGACCGCAGCGTCGACAACCGCTCCATCGATCGCGGTTGTCGAGTTCAGATCTGTATCTAGTCTCATAAAGGTAGGTGGTCGCGCAAGAATTTGGTTTGTGCGGGAACAACGGGAGACAGGGCAGGTGCAGTTTGCCCACTTTGGCAAGAGACGCAACGCAATATCGGTGCCACTTGGTCAGGAAGCCGCAATGACTGCGAAATTGTGTGTAATCAATAACTTACAGTCTGTGCATAAAGCCAGTGGATTTGCGGTCTTAGGTGAGCGAAGTGACAAAAAACGGCACGATCTGAGAAATCGCGATAACAAAAAGTGTACACTCGCATTGAAGTAAATGAACGAAAAGTTCGGTCAATTTGACGTGATCATTGTCGGCGCCGGACCCGCAGGAATTGCTGCGGCGTTATGGTGTGACGATCTTAAACTGACCTCATGCCTCGTCGAAAGATCATCGGAAATCGGTGGTCAGCTTCACTGGATCCACAATCCGATCTCGAACTATCCGGGAACGCAGTTCGCCGGCGGATCAGACGCTGCTCACCGTTTCAAGAAGTCACTGGCTGGCCGGAGCGTGACCGTGAAAACCGACGCTCACGTTTTGAAGGTCGATGTGAATTCACGGTCGGTTTTCATCGAAGGAGAGCAGCCGATCAGCGGCAAAGCAATTGTACTCGCAACCGGAGTACGCAGACGGCAGCTTGGCGTCGCCGGTGAAGCCGAATTTCACAACAAAGGAGTCCTCGAATCTGGTTCGCGGGATCGACGGGACGCTTCCGGAAAGCGAGTCGCCGTGATCGGCGGTGGCGATGCAGCACTTGAGAATGCTTTGATCCTAGCCGAGCACGCGGAGAAGGTCCACGTAATCCATCGACGCGAGCGGTTTTCTGCCCGCAAAGAGTTCATCAAGTCGGTGAAAGCCAGCGATAGGATCGAGGCTGTTTTAAATGCTCGCGTCAAAGAGTTTGGCGGAAGCGAGGGTCTGGAATTCATCGACATCGAACTCGTTAAGGGAGGTTCGCAGCGTATCGCGATCGAAAACGCCGTGGTACGAATTGGCGTGCTGCCCAACTCGGAGTTACTTGCAGGAACTGTAGATCTCGATGACGCGGGTTACGTTATCGTGGATCGCATCGGCCAAACCTCCGCCACCGATATCTACGCGGTCGGCGACGTTGCATTTCCCGAGTCTCCGACTATCGCGACGTCGGTTGGCACCGCGGCGACCGCGATTAAACACATCGCCTCTAAAATTCGACTCTCCGAATAAGGTTCGGCCCCTCGGACACTTCGCACCAGTAATCTGAAAATTCTCCGAATTTGACGAGCAGTTCGTCACTGACTTCGAACGGCTTGTCCCCCGAGCTATCTGTCCAGTTCTTCTAATTAACTTTGTATCAACAATTTAGCCTTACGCACCTCCGCAGGAATGGCACGTGCCACCTCTCTTGTGAATCTTGGATTCGCTTGCACTTAAAGAAATCACAGGAGGCATTATGAGTTTTTCTAAACTTTCAGAATGGGCGAAAGGCATCTGTGCGTCAGTTGCGGTACTCGTTCTGATCGCTACAAGCATTTCGGCGCAATCGGGAACTTCCTCGGTCAACGGAACAGTCGTTGACGCGCAGGGACAAGTCGTTGCCGGTGCGACGATCAAATTGACGAGCACAGGTCAGGGAAATACGCGTACCACGACGACCGATGGAAGCGGCTCGTTCGGATTTACTTCCGTACCGCCTGGCACCTACTCGATCGAGGTCGAGGCATCGGGTTTCAAGCGTTCGCTTGTCCGCGACGTTCAGGCGCTCGTCGACAAGACCACGTCGATCCCAGTCGCACTCGAGATCGGCGATGTGACCGCGAACGTCGAAGTTTCGGCGGGCGGTATTGAAAACATCGTGAACACACAGGACGCGAGTCTCGGAAACAACTTCGTTTCCAAACAGATCTCGCAACTTCCGCTTGAAGGACGCAACGTCGTCGGGCTCTTGAGTCTGCAGCCCGGCGTAACGCCCGACGGCGCCGTGACCGGCGGCCGCCAAGATCAGGCGAATATCACCCTTGACGGCATCGACGTTAACGACCAGCAAACCGGACTTGCCATCAAGGGCAACGCGACGGACCCGGACCGGGCCTTTACCGCCGTGCTGCGCGTAACTCCCGATTCGATCGAAGAGTTCCGCGTAACCACACTTAACCCGGACGCGACAAAGGGTCGCTCGTCAGGAGCGCAAGTGTCTTTGATAACGAAGAGCGGTTCTAACCAGTTCCGCGGAAATCTTTTCGAATATCATCGCAATACGCTGACGACAGCGAACGACTGGTTCAACAACGCAGCCGGGCGCTACGTCGCGGGCGACGTCCCCGTGCTTGCCGGTGCCGCAAATGTTGGAGACGAGCGAGCGCCGCGTCCGAAGTTGATCAGAAATCTTTTCGGTGGCAGCCTCGGCGGCCCGATCGTTAAAGACAAGCTTTTCTTCTTTTACAACTACGAGGGAATGCGCGAGGCGAAAGACCTTCCAGCGACTCAGGTTGTGCCGCTCGCGAGCATCGGAGCGGGAAACATAAGGTTCTTCGATACGTCCGACACGCTGCGGACGCTCGACATCGCGACGATTAATTCACTGACGGAGAGCGGCATTCCGGTCGTGAACGTCAATCCGGTCGCGTTGCAGATCCTTGCAGACGCAGCTCGGCGTTATCCCGCAAATATCGGCGGCGGTGACGGCATAAATACCGGCGGCTACCGTTTCAACGCATCCGTCCCGGTAGAGCTGAACACCCACACGGCTCGATTCGACTACAACCCTTTCTCAAGCGGAAAACATCAATTCTCGGTTCGCGGAAATTTTCAGCAGGATACGATCGGCATTCCGGCATTTCTACCGGACACCCCGGCGGACTCGACCTGGAGCCATCCCCTCGGCCTGGCCGCGAGCCACACTTGGCTGATCAACAACAACATGACGAACCGGTTCAGCTATGGGCTGACGCGGCTTGCGTACAGCCAGAGCGGCGACGCAAACGAGAACGCGATCACGTTCCGCAACATCTACACGCCGAAGAACTTCGGTTACGCCTTCAGCCGCGTGAATCCGACGCATAACTTTGCAAACGATTTCACGTGGGCAAAAGGCAACCACACGATGCTCTTCGGGACGAACATTCGCATCATCCGTAACAAGCGGTCAAACTTGGGTTTTGCATTCGATGCCGGCACGACAAACTTCGGCTACTACACGAACTCAGGCGACGATCTGCTGATCCCGATCAATCAATACCTGCAGGGTGCTTACGGCACCAATGTCGATGACGCCTGGATCAACTCGGCTCAATCGTCGTTGGTTGCCGTGCTCGGACGCCTTAACCAATACACGGCAAACTTTAGTTTCGACGTAGACGGTAACCCGCAGTCCGGCGTTCCGGCGGTGCGCGAATGGGCGACCGAAGAGTATGACTTTTACGCTCAAGATAGTTGGAAGATCAGGCCCAGCTTAACGCTCAACTTCGGACTCCGTTACGGACTCAGCCGGCCGGTTTACGAGACGCAAGGCTTCCAAGCGGCGCCGAATATTGGTCTGGACGAATACTTCCGTCGCCGACAGGATGCTGCCTTTAACGGCCAGAATTACGACGAAGCTTTGATCATCGATCTCGCCGGGCCGAAGAACGGCAAGCCTGGTTTCTACGAATGGGATCGCGACAATTGGCAGCCGAGGATCTCGGCCGCGTGGTCGCCGAACTTCAAAGAAGGGCTGCTGGCGAAGATCTTCGGTACCGAACGCGCCTCGGTTTTCAGAGGCGGCTTTGCGATCACCAACGACTATTTCGGTCAGCAGCTTGCGGTATCTTTCGACGCCAACAACACGCTCGGGTTCGTGTCGAACTACACGACGCCGCCGAACACGTACAACATCCTGGACTGCGCCGATACTACGATCTGCAATCCGGCGCCGCTTCTGACCGGCCTCGGGCAGAACATACGTAACCTGCCCGGCGTGACGGTTCCTGGCCCTTTGGTCTTCCCGCTGCAGAAACCGCAGGATTTGAGCCTGCAGATCGAGGCATCGATCGACCGCGGAGTGAAATCGCCCACGCACTATTCGTGGAACTTCACCTACGGCCGGACGCTGCCTTTCAAGATGTTCGTCGAAGCTTCATACATCGGCCGTGCCGCCCGCGATCTGCTGGCGACGCGCGATGTGATGATGCCGAACAACCTTCGCGATCCCGCCACGGGACAGACATGGTATGAAGCCGCGACGGCGCTTGAGATAATTCGCCGTCAAAGGTTCGACCCCGAGACGGGAGCCGATCCGGACCCGACAGGCATACCGAACAATCCTTACTTCGACAATCTGTGGGGTAACGGAGTTTTAGCCGCACGGCTCGCTGCCGTAGGCTGCGCCGAGCCGGGATTGACCAGTACGCAGGCCGTGTACCAGGCCAGCGTATTCTGTCAGGGAAGTAACGACTGGACGACGATGCAGCTGATCCTCGATCAAGTCTCCGGACGGCAACTGTTCTACCAGAGCCAGTACGGAGCCCTCGATTCGTTCGGCACTATCGCCCGTTCAAACTATCACGCCGGTGCCGTTTCCGTTCGTCAAAGATTGGGAACGCTTTCGTGGGATTTCAACTACACGTATGCCAAGTCTTTGGACGATACATCCGGCTTGCAGAATGCCGCTGCGTTCGGCGGAGCGTTCATTCTGAATCCGCTGCGTCAATCGGACAACTACGCCCCGTCGGATTTCGACATGCGGCATATCGTGAATGTAAACGCCGTATGGCAGCTTCCGGTTGGACGCGGTCGAAGCCTATTGAGTGACGCTCCGTCTTGGGTGAATGCGATCGTCGGCGGATGGCAGCTTTCGGGCGTCTTCCGATATAACTCGGGCGAGCCCATGGGAACTGTCGGCCGTTACTTCGACAACGCAGGTTGGGTAACCAACTGGCAAACCAAGAGCGGCGTCGTGCAAACACGCGACATCGAAACCGGTGTGTTCTTCAACGGCGACGGCGGCCTGCCGTCGATGTTCGCGAACCCGCAGGAGGCATTCAACAGCTTCCGCAGCCCATTCCCCGGCGAAACAGGCGACCGGAATCGACTCAGATTTCCATCGTTTGTCGTTGTCGACATGGGCTTGCAAAAGCAGTTTGCAATGCCTTGGAGCGAGACCCACAAACTCGGCTTCAAGTGGGAAGTGTTCAACGTAACGAACACGCCGATCTTCACCGGCCCGATAAGCGAGACTCGTCTTGGATACCGGCCCGAAACGCGAACGGTTCCCACGGGCTTCGGCGAATTCACCGCGACCAAGAGCAACGCCCGCGTGATGCAGTTTGCCCTGCGTTACGACTTTTAGTCGATTCCCCCCAAGCACTAGCCTACGGCTGTCCACCCGGACGGCCTTTTTTATTGCTCATCGTACTTTTGTACAGAAAACCCGAAATTATGAATTTTGTACAGAAATTTGCGGACTGCGAGACTGTAACCGTCGGCCCGAAAAGTAGTATCTAACTGACCGCAAAGGACTTATGTTCAATGACCGATTCTGGAACACTTCGTGCCTCTAAGCGCCCACGGTTCAATTCTTTAAACAACGCGTGATCGCAGCGGATGACTCCCGCTCACCCTACAAGCGATTAAGACGACGCTATTTTTGTGAATCTAAATCTAGGAGGAGCTATGAAAATTAGCGATCTAAAGGCAATGTTCGGTAAGTTCATTGTCCTATCGTTCGTTCTTGCTGTCGGCACCTTGAGCGGCTTTGCGCAAGCCGGAACTTCGGGTGTAAGCGGGACGATCCGAGATAACAACGGTGCGGTAGTTCCAGGAGCAACCGTCAAGCTCTTAAACTCTGCGACGGGCTTCGAGCGTACCACTACTACAAACGACGAAGGTGCTTATACCTTCGCAGTCGTACCACCTGCCACATACCAGCTTGAGGTTACGGCGAGTGGCTTCAAAAAGCTTGTAAACAACGGATTGGTACTCGCCGTTGATACGAGTGCCCGATTTGATACCGCTCTTGAGGCGGGTGACGTCTCAGCGACTGTGAATGTCAATGCGTCGTCTATCGAGTCGATCGTCAATACTCAGGACGCAGCAATCGGGAATAACATCAACTCCGAGCAGATCACACAACTCCCGACAGACCTGCGGCGTGTCAATGATCTTTTGTCCCTTCAGCCCGGGGTAACCCGTGACGGTTACGTTGCCGGTGGCCGAAGCGATCAGGCGAATATAACGCTTGACGGTGTCGACATCAATGACCAGCAGAGCGGCGGTCGTTCAGGCAGCGGAGACCTAACTCAGGATTCGGCACTACGTGCGACGACGGAGTCTGTCGAAGAGTTTCGAATTACGACCATCGGTGCCAACGCGAATCAAGGCCGTTCATCGGGCGCACAGATCTCGCTAGTAACGAAGAGCGGATCGAACGAATTTAGGGGCGCTTTGTTCTATTTTCGACGCCCGACGTTCGGCTCAGCAAACAACTTTTTCAATAACTCTTCGATCAACCCGACGACCGGCCTGTCAGTTCCCAGACCAGGTCTTGACCGCGACGTATTCGGCGGTGCGATCGGCGGACCGATCAAGAAAGACAGATTCTTCTTTTTCTATTCCTACGAAGCGCAGCGTCAAAAGCTTGATCAGGAAGTGAATAACGTTGTGCCCCTTGCTCATCTTGGACAGGGAACGCTTCGCTTCTTTGGAACCGGCAATCCGGCATATTGCTCCGGCGGCGTTTGCAACATTCCGCAAAGCGAATTAAACAATGTCATTTACTCCGCAGTTGGCATCAACCAATTGGCGGTGAATGTACTCAACTCGGCGGCGACGAGATATCGTTCGAATAACACAGACGTTGGCGACGGCATCAACACCGGTGGATTCCGCTTCAATGCACCGACAACCGACAACGAGAATACGCACATTCTGCGCCTCGATTACAATCTTGCTTCCAATCAGCAACTCTTTTTCCGTGGTAACTATCAGTGGGATACTGGAAGCGGAGCATCTGCATGGCCGGATACGATTCAAACCACGTCGTGGAGCCATCCTTGGGGTTTTGTCGGGGGACACAATTGGACCATCGCGAGCAACAAGATCAATAACTTTCGTTATGGGTTGACCCGTCAGGCGTTCACTAACACTGGTGACTCGGAAGCAAACGCGATCTCATTTAGATTTGTTTTCTCTCCGTTGAATTTCTCCCGCTCGCTTAGTCGGGTGACTTCGACCCATAACATTACCGACGACTATACCTGGATCAAAGGCAACCACACGGTGCAGGTTGGCGGTAATGTCCGAATCATTAGGAATAATCGTGAAACGCTTGGTAATGCGTTTGATAATGCAATCACCAACCCTTCGTTCTACGCTTCTTCTGGGGCCGTCGTCAACGGCCGACTAACCGCCAACGGTTACTCAGTTGCAGGCGGTAGCGTGGCATCTGTTCAAGCCGCCGCTACGGCGTTAATAGGCCGTTATTCGCAGTACACAGGTCAGTTCAATTACGATATCGATGGTAATGTCCTGCCGATCGGTACGCCGACGATTCGTAACTTTGCGACCGAAGAGTACGATGCCTATGTTCAGGACGTTTGGAAGGTTCATCCTTCACTTACCTTGACCCTAGGATTGCGCTATGCCCTCAGCCGGCCGGTATATGAACAGGACGGCTTCCAGGTCATTCCAGACTTTCCGCTAGGCGATTACCTTGAGCAGAGATCTAGGGCGGCAGAGGATGGCTTTACATTCAACGAGCCGATCCAGTTCGTACTTGCGGGACCGAAGAACAATGCGCCTGGCTTTTATAAGTTGGACAAAAACAATTGGCAGCCAAGAATTGCCGCCGCGTGGTCGCCGAGCTTCAAAAATGGCTTTCTGCGTGGCATGTTTGGCAAAGAGGGAGATTCCGTTATTCGCGGCGGTTTCGGGATAACGAATGACTACTTTGGAAGCCAACTTGCGGTTTCGTTCGACGGTTTGACGACCCTCGGATTCACTACTCAAGACACGATCGCGGCGAACACGTATAACGTGACTACGCGTCCAGCTCCGCTATTCACTGGGTTTAACCAAAATATTCGGAATCTTCCGAACATTTCTGCTCCGAACCGGTTCGAAACTCCTGCTGATGAGGACCAACGTATCGAGTCGTCGCTCGATTCCACGATCGAGTCTCCGACTCACTACACCTGGAACGTTTCATTCGGTCGGCAACTACCTAAAGGAGCTTACTTTGAAGCAAGCTATATAGGGCGTGCTGCACGGAAGCTTTTCGGTTCACGCGATGTCATGGCTCTCCCGAACCTAAGAGATCCGGTTTCTGGATCTGACTGGTACACTGCTGCCGGAAGGCTTCACGATCTTCGCGCAGCGAATACGACTTTGGGAAACATTCCGGTAATCCCGTATTTCGAAAATCTCTTCCCAAATTTAGGCGCCAATTTTTGGGGAGACCCATCGCTTAGTTCCACACAGTCTGTGTATCTTCTAGTCGGCCGCGATTGTGCAAACAATGCCCGTCGTGATCCTAACTCTGGCAACTGCCCGGTCGGTGCGGCAGACATCGGAGGATTTGACATACTTGACTGGACCTTCGTTCAGCTGCTGATCGACGATTTCGGGTACGCTCCAAATATGTTTTATCAGCCGCAGTATGCCGCGTTCTCGGCGTTCGGTACGTTTGCGAACTCTGACTACCACGGCGGCACATTCTCGTTCCGTCAAAGATTAGGTAATACCCTCCGCTATGACCTTAACTACACGTTCTCGAAATCGATGGACGATGTATCGGGGCTACAGACGGATGGTTCTTACGGTGGGCAGTTCCTGTTGAATCCGTTTCGACAGGAAGATCAATATTCGCTTTCCGACTTCAACTCGAAGCATGTGATAAACGCGAACTTTTTGTTTGATCTTCCGGTTGGAAGAGGAAAAGCGTTCTTTAGCGATATGAACAAATGGGCCGATGCTTTTCTGGGCGGCTGGTCGCTTCGCGGTATCTATCGCTGGAATACAGGAACTCCTTTTTCCACCGCTTTCGATCAGGCCCAGTGGGCCACCAATTGGAACGTTCAATCGAACGGTGTTCGTATTCGCCCTATCGAGTATGGAGTAAATCGTGACACACGCAACGTGTTCGCAAACCCCCAGGCGGCGTTTAACTCATTCCGCAATGCTCGTCCTGGTGAAACCGGCGAACGAAATACGCTGATCGGGCCGATGTTCCAGAACCTTGATCTGGGTCTATCGAAAGAATGGGCTATGCCCTGGAGCGAGGGACATAAGTTCCAGTTCCGTTGGGAGGTATTCAACGTCGCGAATTGGCAGTACTTCGCGATCACGAATTTGACTCGAACTACCTACGGTCTTCCTCAAGACTCGGACTTAGTAGCAGCAGCTCCGGGACAAACTTCCCAGGCTGCAGCGTCCTTCGGTCGTATTTATACCGACATTCAGGGAAGTCCGCGCAGAATGCAGTTCGGTCTCCGATACTCGTTCTAAGCCAACCCTTGAGTCTAAAAACTAAGGGCCGGAGATTGCTCCGGCCTTTTTTACGTCTTTGGAAGATTGTCTTTGACGTATTGCTCGAATTTTTTTGTGTCGGGGTGGTCTTTAACTTTTTCGAGAAAAGCTTTGTATTCCAGAGCGGCGCGGTCTTTGAGATTGGCTCCGTTGTATAGGGCGGCGAGGCGGAGATGGAGTTCTGCTTTCCCGGCCGGATCCAACTCGATAGCCTTGTTCAAGTACCCGACAGCGAGCGATCCCTTTTTGTTTTGCAGGTAGGCTTCGCCAAGAAGATGATTAGCATCAGCACTAGTTGGCTCGATTTCGACGGCTTTAGCGAACGCTGCGATTGCCGAGTCGAAATTCTTCTGGCCCAGTTCGAGTCGGCCAAGATTGAGGTTAGCTAGAAAATAGGTTGGTTTTAGCGAGAGAGCTTTGGCGTATGCGATCCTCGCCTCATCATAATTTTTTGCTCCATAATGCAATGTGCCGATTTGCATCCAGGCATTATAGTCTTTGTCATCTTTCGCAGTGATTTCGGAAAACAACCTCAGAGCTTCGTCCGTATTTCCCTTAGCGGCAGAGAGTGCCTTTTCGTATGCTTTATCGGCCTCCTCGCCGCGTTGATAACGGTCCCGGGCGGAAACGACTCCGGGCTGCGCACGGGCTGTACCACGAACTTGATTCCAATCAAGCTCGACGTCCTGTCGAAAACGATTGCTGATCCCTCCCGCGATGGTCGCACGCCCTATTTCCATTCCATCAACCTCAAATGTAAGGGAATGGCCATCCACGGGTATTTTGAGGAAATACCAATATCCCTTGTCGTTCGCTTGATATTTATCGAGCTGGGCGCCACCGTTTCTCAAGTAAACAAAAATTGTCGGTCGTTTTTGTTCCCGCGGGATGTTGCGGATCATCACCTGGCCATAGATGACCGGAGCTCCGATCGGTATCGGAAGCCCGGTAACCTCGCTGACTTCGTCTACCTGGGAACGAACGACTACCGTAGAAGACAAAATAAAAAGAAGCGTGACGAAAAAAAGCTGTCGCATTTGAAACTCTCCGAAAGTCGACAAAATTTTGCGGAATGCGATGCAATTTTTCAACAGTTTCGTGAACTCTGTCAAGGAAATTAGAAGAGTCGGTTGCGAGTGTTCTTAGGAGCCGGAATCAGAGCAGTGTTTCGACTGAATGTGGTGGGATGTCTTCGTCATGAGAACGGCTAATTTCACGCGTGTCACCAAAGTGAAAAATGAGCTGAAACGGAGGCAAAAAATGCTGCGCCAAATGGATATTTTTTGGTTCTACTTTTTTCTGTCAAGCTGGGATTTCGGGGTGTTCTTGTGGTTCTCGTCCGTGAGGGCAGTTCGGTTATTCCGCTCCCTGCCCTCCTTCTAGAGGAGCATTGTCTGCCCACATCTTGCGTTCCTCTTATTCCTTGAACCAACGCTTTTCAGGCCGGTCATCGGGCGGCGAATGAATCATTACCGGTGATATCGGAAAGGTGACGGGTATCGTTGATGGCGAGGACTCGGATGTTGTTGCGGCCGCGGATCTCGAAGCGATTGACGCCGCAGTTTGAAGTGATAAGCCAAGGTGTCTGTTTGGTGTCGCGGCGGATAGCACCCATTAAATGAAGGGTCATAAAGCAGATAGCACCTGTGTGGGAAAAGATCGCGATACGTTCGCCCTGATGCTTGCGCATGATGTCCCAGACTTCATTCATCGCCCTTTTCACCAACTGTCGATAGCTCTCGCCGCGAGTGATAACGTGATGATAATTGCGGTTTACGAGCGCGTAGTAGTCTTTGGGATGCTGTTGTTTTGACTCGTCGAAGGTCAGCCCTTCGAGCACGCCGACGTTTCGCTCGCGAAAAGCGGATTTCGTGAGTACAGGCACGCCAGTCAGCCTCGAGAGCGGCTCGGCGGTCTGTACTGCCCTATAAAGATCGCTTGAATAGATCGCTGATACGTTCTCTTTTGCCAAGCTCTCAGCGGTCAATTCCGCCTGACGCTGGCCAAGATCGGACAGCGGCGTAGGCCCGTGTCCGCCAAAGCGTCCTTCGGCGTTTCCGGCCGATTGACCGTGGCGAATAAGATAGAGTCGGGTTACGGGCATTTCTAGTAGTCGTTCTGCGAAGCGTTATCGAGAATCGTCGTAACCGCATTCTGGAGCGGATCGATCTCGCTCTGAACGATGTTCCACACTATCGGAAGGCGGACGCCGAAGTATCGGTGAATCACATTGTCGCGGAAGCGGGCGATCTGTTTCCACGCGACTTCAGGTCTCAATGCAAGTTTATCAGGCGGAACATTCTTTATAGCTTCGCCGATTATTTCCAGGTTTCGGACGACTGCGTCGATAGTTTTAGGGTCGGATGAAAACTGGGCGAACGTGTATCCTGACGTGTACTCCCGAACTCGATCGCAGCACTCAATGATGTCGTCAAGAAAGAGCCTAAAATCCCTCGACATAGATGGTTTCTGCTAGAACCTTATCTCGTATCCTCGGCTTGATCGATTCCTTTATCGCCAGGTCTACCTTTCGTCCGAAAAGCTCTTCGAGGAATAGCTGGAGGCCCATAAACCCCCGAAATGTCTCGGTCTCGAGCTCTACAAGTACATCAATATCGCTGTTCTCGGTCTGTTCATCACGAGCGACCGATCCGAAGATTCCGAGGGTTTTCACACCGAAACCTCGAATTTTCTCCCGATTCGACTCGATCAATCTCAGGATGTCAGAGCGTGTTTCCATGTGCTGATTCTAGGCGGAAACGGCTTCGGCCTTCAACTTCTCGGTTTGATAATGGGTGCGGAGGGCTTCGACGAAGTCGTCGAGGGCACCTTCCATCACGAGATCGAGCTGGTGAACGGTCATGCCGATACGGTGGTCCGTGACGCGATTTTCTTTGAAATTATAGGTCCGGATCTTCTCCGACCGATCACCGGAGCCGACCATGGATTTACGCTCAGCCGAGAGGGCATCGTGCTGCTTTTGCTCTTCGATCTCCTGCAGGCGGGCTCGAAGCACTCGCATCGCCTTCTCGCGATTCTTGATCTGCGACTTCTCGTCCTGCATTGAGACGACCACACCGGTCGGCATATGTGTGATGCGGACTGCAGAATAGGTCGTGTTTACCGACTGTCCACCAGGGCCAGAGGAGCAGAAAGTATCGATGCGGAGGTCGTTCTGATTGATCTGGATGTCGACTTCTTCGGCTTCGGGAAGTACGGCGACCGTGATCGCGGACGTATGAATGCGGCCCTGAGTCTCGGTCTGCGGAACGCGTTGTACACGATGTACGCCCGATTCGTAACGCATCTTCGAATAAACATTGTCGCCCTCGATCATCGCGATGGCCTCTTTGATGCCGCCAACGCCAGTGTCGGCCGATTCCATGATGTCCATCTTCCAGCCCTGACGTTCGGCGTAACGAACGTACATTCTCAGCATTTCAGCCGCAAACAGCGTCGCTTCGTCACCGCCAGTTCCGGCACGGATCTCGAGAATTACGTTCTTTTCATCGTTCGGATCCTTTGGAAGCAGCAGAACTTTGAGGGCCTCTTCGGCATCAGGCAACTTGGCTTCGATCTCAGCTACTTCGAGCTGGGCCATCTCACGCATCTCATCGTCATCGGCTGCGTCAGCTAGCTCTTTTGCACCCGCCAAGCCTTCCTGAAGACGTTTCACTTCACGATATTTATCAACGATCTCACCTAACGAGCGGTGCTGTTTCATCAGCTTCGCATAGGCAGACATGTCCGACATGAACTCGGGCTGCGAGATCTGCTCGGTAAGGTCTTCGTAATTTTTCTCGATCTGTGCGAGTTTCTCAAACATATGTTTTTGCCCGCAAAATACGCGAAAAAGACGCCAAAATTCAGGACGAATATTTCGCGGGCTAATTACTTACGCGGTCTGCGGTTCTAGCTTCAACGATTCATCCAAGGCACGGATCGCAACTTCGAGCTGTTCGGCGTCGGGTTCCTGGGTCGTGATGTTCTGAAGCCAGATGCCGGGGAGAGTCATAAACTTAAAGATCGCGCCCGACTCCTTCTTTGCGGCGTAGCGAATGACCTCATACGAAAGCCCTGCGACTAGCGGCATCAGGACGATACGGACCAGCAGGTTCATCCATGTCTGTTCGAACGTGATCACGGAAAATAGCACAATTGAGACGAGCATCACGACCATCAGGAACGACGTTCCGCAACGCGGGTGTTGTCGACGTTGATCTTTCGCATTGTCGACGTTCAGCTCAAGGCCTTTTTCCCATGTGAATACGGTCTTGTGCTCGGCTCCGTGATATTCGAATACGCGGCGGATGTCCTTAAGATACGACATCGACACGATCATAAGCACGAAGAAAAACATCCTGACAATTCCGTCGATCAGGTTAAATGCGATCCACGAATGCGGCTTGGTCTGCCAGATGTATGCGTAAAGGGTCTGCCACCACGTTGCTTCCGCCGAAAGTAATGGAGCTTCAGCCCAGCCAAGTGCGATGAAGCCGGCGTTCGTGATCAAAAGCGGAGCCACGACAAACAAAAGAATGTTGAATCCGAGCGCGAAGATGATCGAAAAGATGGTACCGATCGACGAGCCGATCTTTTTCTCCTTTTTCGCAGGCATCACGACTTTGACCGGAGCCTTCGTAAAATTCTCATCAGAGGTGCCTTCGGCGAAGACTGCGACCTGATCTGCGGCCTCTTGTTTGACCTTTTCTTTCTGAGCTTCGAGGTCGTCTTCGTAGATCTTGGCTGAGAAATTCAACGCCTTGATACCGAGCGCCATCGACTGGATCAGCGTCGCACCGCCGCGGAGCACGGGCCACGAGAGCCATTTGTATTTATCGCTCCACTTTGGAAGGCTTTCAGCCGTAGTGACTATGTCTCCGTCCGACTTGCGGCAGGCGATCGCGTAGGCCGAGGGCGTACGCATCATCACGCCTTCCATCACAGCCTGGCCGCCGACTATCAGGTCGCGCTCCATGGCGAAAACAGTGTGAATGAAACGATAGAGTCGTGTATTTCGTCGAAGGTTATTCATCGTTTTGCTTTGATGATGATAAATACACTTAACGCCGGACTTTTTTCACCTCTCGCGGGTGCAACAGGTGCACCTCTACGGTTCGGCGGCAAAAGTGCCGGCGTCAGATTGTAAACAGCTAATAGCGGTCGATCACGGTCACGCGGTCTGCTCCGCCGGTTTCGAACCGCGGGCGTAACGCTTGTTAAAGCGGTCAACGCGTCCAGCGGTATCGACAAGCTTCTGCTTGCCAGTAAAGAACGGGTGACACTCGGAACAAATTTCGACGTGAAGCTCCTCGCCAAGCGTCGAGCGCGTCTTGAACGAATGCCCGCAGGCACAAGCCACGGTGATCTCTTCGTACTTCGGATGAATATCTACTTTCATTGCTTTAATAACCCCTTGATAGTTCCTGATCTACAGAGACAAACTCAAATAATATCCAATACGGCCTCAGTCAGTCAAGGCACGGCAAGGACGCGATGAGCCGTAAAATATCCCTGAATCCGATAGTTTCGAACTGACGAAGGAGAGTCTCAGTCGGTAAAACTAAAATTAAACTATCGGAGGATCGAAAATGGGGAAGAATTTTGTCCTGGCGTTTGCGATAGCGCTGTTGTCGTGTGTTTTCGTACAGGCTCAGTCTAACGAACAGCTCACGTTTTTTGCAGGTTCAACCAATGTCCACCTTAGTTCCGATTTCAACAATGCTCTTGGTTCGCTCGGTGTGAGGGCGGGTGACGTGTTCCCAGGTCGGCTGAGAAGGGGAACGGCGTCATTTCCCATTACCGACGGTACGATCAACGCCGACGATCTGAAAGGCGAGATCATTCATTCGGGTGGCCTTAGTCTTCGTGCGGGAACTACGACTGTGAAGCTTAGAAGCTTCATCATAGAAATTTCCGACTCGGGAATCGTGCTCACCGGCCATGTATCGGTGAACGGCAATACCGTCGGGCGAATTCCTCTGTTCGATCTGACGTTACCGCCGGCGACGAGTTCGCTGTTTTCACTTCAGCGTGTTCGCCTCAGCAATGTAGCGGTAACGCTACGGCCTGAAGCGGCGGCCGCGCTGAATTCCGTTTTCAACGTTACCGCGTTTACTCCGGGGTTTTCGATCGGCACGGCTAGCGTTAACGGATTTGCCTACAACAATTAGTCCAGCTCTTAAGACCGGAGCGCTGGGATATGAAGGGCGCTCTGGTCTTTAATTCAACTCTCTTCAACCATCGTTGAGAAGATCGAAGAGGCGTTGGCGCTCGATCCCGAATTCCCGCATTACTGATTCGATCTCGCGACCTATCTCAGCTGCATCCTTCGCTGTGCTTCCCGACCGTATAGCGACCAGCATATTATTCTTCGGCGTGTGTTCGGTTGCGACAAATTCGAATATCTTCGTCTTATATCCTTCACGTTCGAGCAGCAACGACCGGATGCCATCGGTGATCGTCTCGGCGGTCCGTTCACGCATCACCGGATGTTTGAGAATGCCGGCGAGTAGTTCAGGCGACTTCATCTGAGCCTTGATCTCATGATGGCAACACGGCGCCGCGATGATGATCGACGCGTGGGCCGAGATGCCTTTGTGGAGAGCGTCATCCGTCGCCGTGTCACAGGCGTGAAGGGCGATGAGAATGTCGATGTTGTTCGCCTCGAAATCGGCGATGCTCGCTGGGACGAACTTCAGGCCGTCATAGCGGCCGGCTCGGGCTATCTGATTGCAAAGTTCTACGAGATAGGGCCGTGATTCGACGCCGATAACCGATAGAGCGGACGAGGACGTCTGCGTTCCGAAGAAGTCGTAAGCGGCAAAGGTAAGGTAACCCTTACCCGAGCCCATGTCGACAACCTTGAGTAAGGGTTTGTCTTTTAAGTTGGATGATTCGTACAGCCCGCGGAGTATCTCGACGAATTTGTTGATCTGCTTCCATTTGTCGCGGGCTTCGTTGCGAATTTTTCCCGAATCGGCGGTGATGCCGAGGGCTTTCAGATAATAGGCATGGCGGTCAACGAGGTAGTTCTTTTCACGATCATGAGGGAGCAGCTTGGCGGTGATGAACGTAGGTCTTGCTGCGGTGATCTTGGCCGAGCGCTTCCCGATAGTAAGCTGGAGATCTTTTTCGGTCGTGAATAGGTGAGCGGAACGAAACCCAGATCTCAGATGATCCTTGATCTGCGATACCGCCTCGGCAGCATCGAAGTTCTGCACCCGATCGCTCGTTCGGCCACGATATTGGAATAGAATGCGAGAGCCCTTTTTCGTCTCAACTGGGCGGACGAGAATCTTTTGCAGTGATGCGTCATCGCCCTTATAATTGCCGAGTGTGAGCTTTACCAAGGTGCGCTTTTTCAGGCATTGAAGCAGTTCGGCTACGAATTGTTGGACGGGTTCATCCATTCTCGAAGCAGTTTATCGCAAAGGAGAAGATCATGCAGGAAGACGGATCAACGATCTCCCAAAGGCACTTTGTCGAAGCGGTCGCTTACCTGTTGCGCGAAACCTTCGAGGGTTCGCCTGAAGGCCAGCCGAGCGCCTATCTTGATCGAGGTGTGGGAGTATTCGCGACCATGGCGAGCGTTTCCGCAGAGTCGGCTTCGCGGCATCACAACGGAACAACGATCGCCGCCCACACCGAACACGCAAAGTTCTATCTCGATCGCCTGTGCGAATATATGAATGGCCGGACCGAGGACGTCAACTGGGAAGACAGTTGGCTGATCGAGACGGTTGATAATGAGGAATGGGCGGCCCTGCAATCGAGTGTCCGCAACGCATACGAGAGTTGTCTGCGTTGTCTTGCACAGGATCGAACTTGGGCCGATATGCAGATCGGGATGGCCATCGGCCTCGTTGCACATTCGGCGTATCATTTAGGAGCGATCAGGCAGATGGCGAAGGGGATTTAGCCACAGAGGACACAGAGCATGATTTGAAATTTCTCTGTATACTCTGTGTCCTCTGCGGCTATGACTAAATTATGAACAATCTATTTCACCTGGCGTTTCCCGTTAACGATCTTTCGACCGCTCGTGAGTTTTATGGCGGTGTGCTCGGATGCAATGAAGGGCGGAGTTCTGAATGTTGGATCGATTTTGACCTGTACGGCCATCAGATCGTGACGCATCTTTCGGAGAACGGAGCGGGCGTGAAGGTCACGAATAACGTAGATGCCGATCACGTTCCCGTGCCGCATTTCGGGATCATTTTGCCGATAGAGGAATTTAAAGAGCTTGCGGAGAAACTGAAGTCAAAGGGCGTCGAGTTCGTCATTGAGCCGAAGATCCGGTTCGAAGGCGAGGTAGGTGAGCAGGCGACGATGTTTTTCCTCGACCCGAGCGGCAACGCGCTTGAGTTCAAAGGTTTCAAGGATCTTTCAACGGTGTTTGCTAAATGATTCGACGCCTTTTCACTTACTACTTATCACTTACGTCGGAATAAGTGATAGGTGAAAAGTGAGTAAGTAATAAGTATGGGAAAACTCTTCGCGATTGCACTTCTTCTGGTTTCGATTGCTTCCGCTCAGAAGGTTGAGCGGACGATCGCGGTGACGATCGACGATCTGCCGGTGGTCGTGACGCAGAGCGATGCGAAGAAGCGTGAGGACATCACTCGGCGGCTGCTAGGACATATCGGGAGAGCAAAGGTCCCGGCGATCGGATTCGTCAACGAGAACAAGCTATATATCGACGGCAAGCGGAACGAGGAACAGGTTTCGCTATTGAAGATGTGGCTCGACTCGGGGCTTGAACTCGGCAACCACACCTTCTCGCATCGAAGTGCGGATGCGATCACGGTTGACGAATACACATCAGACATCGTTCGCGGTGAAGAGATAACGAAAGAGCTGCTCGCGAAGAAGGCTATGAAGATGCGTTACTTCCGGCATCCGTTTCTCCAAACCGGAAGCGACATGTCGAAGAAGACTGCAATCTACAAATTTCTGGCGGATCGCGGATACACGGTCGCTCCGGTATCAATCGACAACGCGGACTACATCTTCGCGAGAGCCTACGACAACGCGCATGATAAAGAAGACGCCGATCTGATGAAGCGAGTCGGTGAAGCCTACGTGCCGTACATGGAGGCGAAGCTCGACTATTGGGAGCGGCAATCGATGAAGACGCTCGGGCGACCGATGAGCCACACGCTTCTGTTGCACGCAAATTCGATCAACGCGGAATTTTTCGATGACCTCGCCGCGATGTTGGTGAAACGCGGATATAAGTTCGTTACGCTTGAGGAATCTCTGAAGGACGAGGCTTACCGGCTACCAGACAATTTTACGCGTCGGGCGGGGATATCGTGGCTGCATCGTTGGACGCTCGACAAGGGAAGGGAATTCGTCGTGCCGGACGAGCCGCCGGTTCCCCAATTCGTGCTGAAGGCGTCAGGTTTTACATCCGAATGAAGAAACGAGCACAGATCGTGATCATTGGCGGCGGAGTCGTTGGGGCGTCCGTCGCTTTTCATTTGGCCGAGCGGGGCGTTCGTGACGTGCTGATTCTCGAACGCGAGACCGAACAGGGAAGAGGCTCTACCGGTGCCGCGACCGGCGGCGTGCGGGCTCAGTTCGAGACGGACATCAATATAAGGATGTCCTTGTATTCGATCGATTTCCTGAAGAACTGGGAGCACAATTGCGAGTACGATCCGAAAGGATATCTGTTCTTTGCGACGACCGAAGGGCAGTTCGATTATCTGCGACGTAACGTAGAGAAACAGAGGTCGCTGGGCGTGCGAGATGTTAGCGTGGTTGACACCGGTGAGATCGCCAAGATCGTTCCGGGAATGAATTGCGAGGATATTACCGGCGGTACGTTCGGTGCTCACGATGGATTTATCAATCCGCTCGCTGTGATGCGGGGATTTGCCGAAGGCGCATTGTGCGGCGGAGTGTCGATGGAATTCGGTGTTGAAGTGATTGGGCTGAACGTCGAGAATGGGCGGATCACATCGGTCGAAACATCTAGGGGTACCGTCGAATGTGATGTCGCTGTTATCTGTACCGGTGCTCGGGCGGCGGAGATCGCGTCGACGGCAGATATTGAATTACCCGTTTCACCGCAGCGTCGGCAGATCGTGTGGTCGCGGACGCGTGAGCCTTTGCCCGAGCATCTGCCGATGGTGATCGACATTGGGAGCGGATTTCACTTTCGCCCGGCGAGAGATTTTCGAGGGGCGATGAAGAACCCAGTCGCTACCGCTCCCGGTTCTGACGGTCGCGAGGTTTTGTTTGCTTATCCGGACCCGGATGAGACGACGTCGATACGGACTGATTTTGAAGATTCGTTCATCTTTAAGGTGTATGAGCGAGCGAAACTGAGGGCGGATTTTTTGTTCGAATCGGAAGTTGTGCGTGAAAGATGTCGAGCCGGATTGTACGAAAATTCACCGGATCATCACGCGATACTCGGTGCTTGTGAGGTCGGCGGATTGTATACTGCGAACGGATTCTCGGGTCACGGCGTCATGCACTCGCCCGCAACAGGACGTGCTTTAGCCGAGATCATTCTCGACGGCGAGGCATCGTTTCTCGATGTGTCGTGCTTATCGCTCTCTCGATTTGCGAGAGGAGAACTGCTGCACGAGACGGCATTCATTTAGCTTTTTTCAACGCAAAGACGCCAAGCTGCAAAGACGCGAAAGTTCTAAGTTTTGTCCTTTGCGGCTTAGCTCCTTTGCGACTTTGCGTTAAAGTCCTGCTATGGTCACCGCAGTTCTTCATCACCCGATCTACGAAAAGCACGATACCGGGCCCGGGCATCCGGAGATGCCATCAAGGTATCGGGTTATGATCGATGCGCTTCAGGGCGATACCGAGCTATGGGGTTCTCTCAAAGAGATCACGCCGGAGAAGGCTTCGCAGGGATTGATTCAGGCGGCTCATACAAAAGAGCATTTTAAGCGGGTCGAGGGTGCGTTTGCGAACGGGCTCGACCGGCTCGATATGGACACGACGATCTCGATGAAATCGTTCGACGCGGCGATGTTTGCGGCGGGCGGCGCGATCTCGGCGGTGGACGCGGTGATGTCCGGCGAGGTGCGAAATGCCTTCGTCGCGGTGCGTCCGCCTGGCCATCATGCGACTGCCGAACGAACGATGGGCTTTTGTATGTTCAATAACGTCGCCGTTGCCGCGAGATATGCGCAGAACAAATATAAAGATATTGAGAACGCCGCGATCATCGATTGGGACGTGCATCACGGCAACGGCACGCAAGGGATCTTTTACTCTGACCCGAGCGTCTATTTTTTTTCGATGCATCAGTATCCGTGGTATCCGGGCACTGGTTCTCACGGCGAGACGGGGCAGGGAAAAGGCTTAGGTGCAACGATGAATCTTCCGATGAAGGCGTATACGAAGGCAGCGGATCAGAACGCTGCGTTCGAGGCTGCGATCGAAGAGGTCGCCTCGAAGATGAAGCCCGATATGATCTTCATCTCCGCCGGATTCGACGCCCACGAAAGCGATCCGCTTGGTCAGTTGCAGCTTGAAGATCCCGATTATGCCCGGATGACGCGCGTGATGATGGAGTGGGCGGATGAGGTTTGCGATGGCCGCATCGTCTCCTGCATGGAGGGCGGATACAACCTGCAGACGCTCGGCGAAACCGTTCGCACGCACGTCGCGACGCTGGCCGCATAACTTTGTGTGATATGATTGTCGCCATCCACAAAAGTAGACTGAGGTAAGAAAACGATGCCCGATGTTGAGACCACTTGTGTGCAGTGTAAGGAGACGTTTCTCTTTACCGAAAAAGAACAAGAGACCTTCTATCAGCGAAATCTCGCCGCTCCGCAGCGATGCTTAAAATGCCGTTCAAAAAAGGCGGCGGCGGGCGAAGACGCCCCGACACGCTTCGAGATAATCTGCGATAACTGCGGCAAGCACGATCAGGTGCCGTTCCAACCAAAAGTCGGTCGAACCGTTCTTTGCAAAGAATGTCACCAGGCTACGCGTTCGCGAGCCCGATTCGCGTAGAAAGTTTAAAAGTGAAAAGGTGAAAGAGTGAAAAAGTCTCTGTCGACGGCTTTTTCACTCTTTTCACCTTTAGTCCTTTACCCTTTTATGAGTTTTGAAACTGTCCTCTACGAGTTGAACGGATCGGTCGCCACGATCCAGATGAATCGACCTGACGCTCTGAATGCGCTGTCGCTGCAGTTGGGGAAGGATCTGCGCTCGGCGGTTGAGAAGGCGATCTCGGATGAGGTTAGAGCCGTGGTATTGACCGGTTCGGGACGAGCGTTTTGTTCGGGCGGCGATCTGCGTGAGATGAAGGCGATGGGCGAGCAAGAGGGAAATATAGAGGCCTTTCTCGACTCACCCCTGAAAGCGCTTCACGAAGTGATACTGCTCATTCGCGAAACCCCGATCCCGTTCATCGCGGCCGTAAACGGAGTCTGCGCGGGAGCGGGGACGAACTTCGCGCTTGCGTGCGATCTTGTTCTCGCGGCGGACGATGCCTCTTTCAATGAGGCGTTCGTACGCATTGGACTGTCGCCGGACTGCGGTGGAACGTTCTTTCTTCCGCGAGCGGTCGGCGAAAAGATCGCGACAGAATTGTTTATGACAGGCGGAACGGTTGATGCAAAACGCGCAGCCGAGATCGGGATGATCAATCGTGTCGTTCCCGCGGCCGAACTGCTTGAGGAAGCGGGCAAACTGGCCGCTCAACTCGCAAAAGGCCCGACCGGCTCATATGGCCGCATCAAGCGAATGATGAACGCAACATTCTCTAACGATCTCCGCTCTCAACTAGATCTCGAGGGCGAATGCCAACTAGAATCCGGCAAGGCGGCCGATTTCAAAGAAGGCGTCGCGTCTTTCTTTGAGAAGCGGCCCCCGTCGTTCACGGGCAAATAGACTTCGACAAATTGATTATCTGGAAGCGCGGTTGACAACGACCGCGTTTTTAGTTTGAATAGTATGAAACTGAAAATGAAAATCGTTTTCAATAAGAGTGAGAGGTAAGTCATTGCTTCCAGCGCTCGAAGAAGCTCTCTAAAAACATATCGACTTAATACTTGCAATTTCGTCTGCCTCGCGTGAAAACACGGGCAGGCATCTGGTAGAAACATGCAATTACTCGTCTCAAAAAGTTCAAGAAAAAACAGGAAGCGTCATGGAAGTTCGGGCGCGCGTTATTGGGTACTTTCAGCGTTGTCGACCGGTGCGATCATCGCGGTCACGATCGGGAGCAGCCATCGAATGGTCGTCGGTTACGCGGAGACCCGCGATGGGCGGCTTGAGATGGTCTCGACATTCGAAGACAAAGCATCTTCGATCGATTTCAATATTCCCGCCGGACTGCTACGCGAAGTAATCGACGCATTTCAGAAGCGATCGGGGCTGACGGTCGACCTCGATAACGAAAGCATCCGGGACATTCAGTCGCCTGGAGTCGTTGGTAAATATACGCCCGAGGCGGCGTTAAAACTGATCCTGAGCGGTACGGGCGTTAGCTATGCCTTTCGCGATTCGCGCAGCGTTCTGCTTTCTTTGAAGGCGGAGGATGCGTCTGTCGAGATCCGCGACGACAGCGTCAGGCTCATATCATCGCCGAAGCACACCGGCCCGCTTCGTGACACTCCGCAAACGATAAACGTAATTCCGAAGGAAGTCATCGAGCAACAAGGAGCGATGACGCTTCGCGACGTGTTGCATAACGTTCCCGGCATCACCTTGACCGCCGGCGAAGGCGGCGTGGCGGCGGGAGACAATCTCACTGTGCGAGGCTTTAGCGCCCGCAACGATATTTACATCGACGGCGTTCGCGATCTCGGAGCGCAGTCGCGAGATGCGTTTAACCTCGAGCAGGTTGAGGTCGTGAAAGGTCCGAGTTCGACCTATACGGGGCGTGGTTCGACCGGCGGCACCGTCAATCTTGTGAGCAAATCGCCGACGATCAGACGCAGTTTCGCGGGTTCGCTGACCGGCGGAACGGATAAGACGAAGCGTGCGACCGGCGACGCGAATCTGCCCCTTAACGATTCGACGGCTTTACGCGTCAACGGACTCTTCCACGACTCCGAGTTCCCGGGCCGCTCGGCCGTCGATTTTCGCCGCGTCGGCTTTGCGCCATCGATAATGTTCGGCCTGGGATCGCGTACGCGTTACACGCTGAGCTATTTCTACATGGGCCAGAACAACGTGTCGGACTACGGTATTCCGTGGGTTCCGGATACGGCTCAAAACCGGGCTAACGTTTTAGCGGCTTACATCGACCGGCCGGCTCCCGTGCCGCGTGACACATTCTATGGCTATGTTGATCGCGACCGCGAGAAGCTTCGTGCCGACCAGGCGACGTTCCGATTCGAACACGACTTTAACGACAATCTTAGCCTTCGAAATCAGTTTCGCTACGGATACTCGCGACGTGATTCGATAGCGACTCCGCCGCGGTTTGCCGCGAATGCGGGTGTTACATCTCTCGATCAGATAGTTATCAACCGCGAGATGCGTTCGTGGGTAACGAATGACGACATCGTCGACAACCAGACCGACTTCACAGCCAGATTCAAGACCGGAAGCGTGAGACACGATCTCGTGGTCGGTGGCAGTTATTCATACGAGAAGAACGACCGCGTGCTTCGTACGGCAGTGAACTCACCGACAACTCTTCTCAATCCCAACCCAAACGATATTTACACCGGAGCGATCGTGATCAATCCGCTTGAACCGGAGCTGACGGGGAACTCAATCGCCGGATACATCTTCGACACGATTCACTTTGGCGAAAAGGTGCAGATCGTCGGCGGCTTGCGTTGGGATCGCTTCGCGGTCGAGGGCCGAAACGTTGTAACGACAAATAGCGTCTCGTCATTCGTTCCGATCGATCGCGAGGATACGATCCTGAGCGGCAGGGCGGCGGTCGTATATAAGCCGGTCGAGGAGGGAAGTGTTTATGTGAGCTTCGGAACATCCGCAAACCCTTCGTTTGAGGGACTTCTATACGCACCCGCAAGTGCGTCGCTCGACCCCGAAAAGACGCGCACTTACGAGGCCGGGACGAAGTGGAATCTTTTCAAGAATCGACTTCTGCTGACCGGGGCATTGTTCCGTACGGACAAGACCGATGCCCGCACGACAAACTCGGTCGACAGCACGGTCAGTCTCGACGGCGACGTTCGAGTGCAGGGCGTAGAGTTCACGGCGACGGGAAACATCACGGCCAATTGGCAAATGTTCGCCGGCTATACGTTTCTCGATAGCGAGATCTTGAAGTCGAACGTATGCACGGTCGTTGCGGGGCAATGCACGGTCTATACCGAGCTTGGCAAGGAGTTAGTCAACACGCCGCGAAATTCATTCAATCTTTGGACGACCTATCGATGGGATCGATTCTTTTTTGGTGGCGGGCCTAGATACGTCGGGAAGCGTTACGGCAACAATATCAATACTCGTTTCGTCGAGGACTACTGGGTTGCCGATCTAATGGCGTCATATCGGCTGACGAAGAACGTAGATCTGCGGGTCAATCTGAACAACGTCGGCAATAAGTACTACATGGACCGGATCGGCGGCGGCCACATCGTTCCCGGAGCAGGCCGCGTGCTGCTCGTGAGTTCGAGTTTTAGATTCTAGTGGAACGCGGACATTCCTGTCCGCGTTCCGCTTTCCGAGCGATGATTCTACAGATACCAAATGTGCTGACGGTTGAGCAGACGGTGGAGTGTCGTCGGCTGCTCGAATCATCGGCATGGATAGACGGCAACGCGACGGCGGGCCATCAGTCGAGGCGTGCGAAGCATAATCTACAGCTTGCTGAGAACGATCCGTTTGCGCGGGAAATCGGCAGCTTGATCGTTGGGGTCTTGCAAGAGAATCCGCTATTTGTTTCGGCGGCACTGCCATTGAAAGTTTTTCCGCCGCTCTTTAATCGATACGAAGGCGGCCAGAATTTTGGGACTCACGTTGACAACGCGATCCGCCGTTCGCGGGTGACGGGCGATCAAATCAGAACGGATCTTTCGGCGACGCTGTTCTTTTCCGATCCGGACGAATACGATGGCGGCGAACTCGTGATCGAGGATACGTTCGGTGTGCAGCAGATCAAGCTGACCGCAGGTTCGATGATCCTTTATCCGGCGAGCAGCCTGCATCACGTCACGCCGGTCACGGGGGGAACGCGGCTTGCGTCGTTCTTCTGGATACAGAGCATGATCCGCGACGACGGCTGCCGGTCGATACTTTTCGATATGGACACGGCAATTCAGAGGCTTGCGGCGGCCGATCCGCTGCACACATCGGTCGTGCAACTCACGGGCGTTTATCACAACCTACTCAGGAGATGGGCAGAGGTTTGAACGTAGATGACACATATGGAGATAACAAGAACAGCGCGTCCCGCCCGGACGCAGGCTGATGTCAAACTTTGGATCTGCGGCGGCTGTGACGTTGTGCATATGTCCGTCGGGAAGACCGTGTTGAGTTTCGACCGGCGAGAATTCTCCGAGTTTGCCGACGCGGTCACGGACCTTAGCACGGCCGAATGGGCGACTAACGGAAAGGCGTTTTCGATAGTCGATCTCGTCGTGACTCAGAGCGAAGCGATCCACTGAACGAACAGATGAAAACTTTCAGACAGATACTTTTTTGGCTGCATCTGGTCGCGGGAATCCTTGCGGGCGTCGTGATCTTTGTCATGTGCGTGACCGGGGCACTGCTTGCTTTCGAGCGGCAGACGATCGAGTGGTCGGAGCATGACGTGCGTTACGTTGCCGTTAGTTCGGAGCCGAAACTTTCGGTGACTGATGTGCTTGCAAAGCTGATTGAAACGCGGCCTGAAGCGAAACCGGTTTCGATCGCGATCAAGAATGAACCGGGAGCCGCTTGGGAGATATCGCTCGGCCGCGAAGGCGTCGTTTTCGCCAACCCATACACCAGTGCGATCACCGGCGAGAGCAACAAGAAGGTCCGCAACGTGATGTCGATGCTCCGCGAATGGCATCGATACGTTGCCCTGTCCGGCGACCAGCGACCGATCGGGAAAGCCCTCACGGGAGCCGGCAATCTGCTGTTTTTGTTTCTCGCGATCTCAGGCATCTACATTTGGTTTCCGCGAAATCTCGGGTGGAAGTCAGTTAAGCCGGTGATCTGGTTTCGCGGCGGCCAGCGGGGCAAAGCTCGAAATTTTAACTGGCACAACACGATCGGATTTTGGACGTCGCTGCTGCTTATCGTCTTTACTCTCACTGCGACAGTGATCTCGTACCAGTGGGCATCGAATCTTCTGTACACGCTCACCGGCAACGAGGTTCCCGCACCGTCGCAGCCGCAACAGCCGCAGCAGGCAGAGGCGTTTACGATCCCTGCCGCGCTCGATGCCGCATGGTCGCGAGCTGAGCAGCAATCGCCGACTTGGAAGTCGATCTCGCTGCGTTTTCCGGCGAACGAATCGTCGGTATTCACGATAGACGAAGGCATCTACTGGAACATCTTCGGACGCTCGACGCTGACCGTTGATACGGCAACCACAGAAGTGAAAAAGTGGGACCCTTACGGTGAACGAAACGCGGCCGTTCAGCTTAGGTCGTGGTTCCGGTTCACTCACACCGGCGAGACCGGCGGCATTCCCGGCCAGATCCTCGGACTGATCGCCTGCGTCGGCGGTGCCGTGCTCGTCTGGACCGGATTCTCATTGGCTTTCCGAAGATTCGGAAATTGGCTGAAGCGGCGCCGCAACGTCGCCGAAGCTGTGTAGTACCCCGCCTAGCGCAAGACTGTAAAACTTGAGTTCTGTACTCGTACGGCACTTCGGCCGCAACCGGAGTGCCGCCCGCCTTTATTGAATACGTAGTGCCCCAAGTTGGATGTTACGTCCTTGCTTACGCGCGGGCCTCTGCATTTTTTCGCGTCAACAGTTAGTATTACGCTTTATGTCGTCGCTGACGTACGGACAACTTATTCGCGGAAACCGCAACTTCCGTAACCTTTTGTACGGACAGTTCATCTCCGAGCTCGGCAACTGGTTCAACTTCATCGCCGGGCTCGGATTGGTGCGGCTTGTATCGGAAGCGTCGCCGACGGCGGCGGGCATCTTTTTTCTATGTCGTGTGCTTCCGTTCGCCGTTGTGTCGCCGATCGCCGGCACCTTCGTAGACCGGTTCTCACGACGGCAGGTGATGATCTGGACCGATTTGGCACGAGTTGCGATCGCGTTGATGTTCCTGCTCGTTACGGGCGGCAAAGACCTTTGGATCGCATACATCGGAACGGTATTGCTTTCTACTTTCGGTGCGTTTTTCGATGGAGCGAAGAACGCAACTACGCCGAACCTGACGGGCCGCGAAGGCTTGCTCGCCGGAACTGCGCTCATGTTCTCGACGCGGTTTCTATTGATGGCGATCGGCTCCGGGCTCGGCGGCTGGGCGGCGTATGCGTTCGGCTACAAGGTAGCGTTCATCGTCAACGCTGCGTCGTTCCTGGTTTCGGCGTTCACTGTTTGGCTGATCCCGGAAGAAGCGACGCGCGACGAACAAACTGCCGAGCGGATGTCCGACAAGTCTAAGCGGCCATCGTTTGTCCAAGAGCTGAAAGAAGGTTTGCATTACACAATCGTCAATCATTTCGCGTTGACGATCCTGCTGATGAACATCATCTGGGCTGTCGGGGGCGGAGCGATCAACGTAGCCTTCGAGCGCGTCGGCGGCGTTCATTTCGCCGGGATCGAGGGCTGGAATCCCGATATGGCCGTCGGCATTCTCTGGTGGGCGGCCGGGCTTGGGTTGACGTTCGGCATGCTGATAGCCCATCGGACGTCGATCTATCTCGAACGCGGCGGACGGCATACGTGGTTTATCGGCTGGGCGTTGATCATCCACGGCGTGCTGTTTTCGGTCGCGGGTTTTATGCCGACGCTGCTTTTGTTTGCGTTTTTCACGTTCATATCGCGGGCGATCATCGGCGTGGAATATGCGGTGCAGGAGACTTTGTTTCAGCGGTCGCTGCCTGACTACATCCGCGGCAGGATCTCGACGCTCGACCGCGGCGCCGAGCTGACTGTCTTCGGCGTGACGAGTTACATGTCGGCGGAGCTGATGTATTTCATCTCGCCAATGAAGCTGACGGTGATCTCCGGCGTGCTGTCGGGATTTGCGGGAGTCGTGTGGTTTTTACGGCAGGGAACTACGAATGAGAAGATTTCGGAGGCGCCGCCGCCTACGCCGTGATGATCACAGCCTTTCGGCCGGTGAGCTCGGAGAAATCTTTCGTATAGATCGCCCCGACGCGGCGGTGCTTGCCGACGATGTCGCCGATCTCCTGCGGCGTTATAAAGCCGGAATCGATGTGGCTGACGGCCCATTGCTTCAGGTGGCCTGCACGGTTTAAAAGATCGTCTAACGCCCTCACATACTGCGACTTCGTTTCGACGCGGCTGCCAAACTTTCCGGCGGTCGAAGCGTCGAACTCGCCCCAGAATTCGCTTGATCCGCGAAGCCATTCCTCACGCCACGGACGTGAATGGCCATTCCCGATCTCGGCCTTAGGCAGACGAAGGAACATCGCCTCGCCCGTGCTTTCGGCTACGAAGGCCTCCGGCGACTTGTTCTGGCAAGAGTGATTGCCTCCGCCGGCGATCGGCTCGGGCATTTCCATCCAGAGCCTTCGAAACGTTGTCGACAAAGGCTGGCGGAGTTCGCGGGTTTCGTCCGTAAACGACAACGCGTAGTCGCCGACCATCGTCACTAGCGTAACTGCGAGAGCGTGTTTGAGCGGCGAACTGAGCCGTTCGAGGTTTCGGCGGACGTTGTCGAACCACCAAGAGTCCACCTCGCCGAACATCGACCTGAGGCTGGGATGGGCGAGCTGATATCCGGGGACGTAGGCATCTTCAAGCAAGGTCGCCACATCTTCGTCGCTTAGTTTCTCGCTCGAGTTTGCGATCACCGCCATCGACCGCTGCCAGTCAGACTGCAGAACATCGTTTGCGGCCACGCGAATACTTCGCCGCTTGAGATAGCTGCCGATCGCCGGGTCGCCTGTGAGCGGAATTGCTACGGAATCGAAGTTCAACCGGTGAAGAATTCCCAGCTCGAACGCGAGCCAGCCGGAAGGTGTGGTCGAATGCTGCATCGGGTAATGATAAGTCGGGTCTCGTTTAGAGTTCAAGCTTTAGCTTGCATTCGTTTTCCGTCGGTCTACTTTGTGGCAACCTAAAAACAAGCTAATGCTTGAACTCTGAAACCTCAGTCAGGAAGATCTTGACTATTGCCGGGTCGAATTCGATGGCGGCGTATTCGCGGAGGTATTGTTTAGCTTCGTCGGTGGAGCGGGCGTGCCGGCGTGGGCGGTCGTCGGTGAGAGCGGCGTATGCGTCGGCGACGCGAAGGATGCGGGCTCCGATCGGGATCTCTTCGCCTCGGAGGCGGTCTGGATATCCTTCCCCGTTCCACCATTCGTGATGCCAACGGACGAGTAGCTGCACGCCACGAGCGAATCCGCGCTTGGAAGTTTCCTGTTCGCCGATCACGGGATGCCGCTGCATATCTAACCGTTCGACATCAGAAAGAATGCGGTTCTCGCAAATGTAGCCGCGATTCATCGCCAACTCGCCGATGTCGTGTACGAGCGCCGCCTGTTGCAAGGTGAAGCGATCTTCGTAGGGCATTCCCAGCCGAGTAGCGATCGAATCGGCGATCTCGGCGATGCGCAAACCGTGGGCGTGTTTATAACCCTCGAACTGATCGATACGCGTTGATAGATCGAGTAGTTTCTCTTCGAACACGGCTTTGGCATGGCCGGAACTCTGCATATAGAGACAAGGATAAGGTGAAAAAGTGAAAAAGTGAAAAAGTGAAAGAGAGAAAGTCTACTGCATCTGAAGTTTGGCCAGCGCGGACATTGCTTCTTTGTTGCCGGGAACGATATCGAGGAAGCGTTTGAGTTCGCCTTCGGCACGTTTTGCCATGCGCTGATCGATGAGGAAGTCGACGAACATCATGCGGATCTTCGGGTTCTTGGGTTCGAGCTTGATCGCCGCCTGAAATGCCGCTTCGGCCTTGTGACGATGCTTATCGTCGGCGTTGTTAAGGGCCATGCCGAAATAGGCTTGATAGAGAGCGTTCTGCGGGCTGTAGTGAACAGCGCGGGCGAGATAGGCTGCGGCTGCCTCGTATTCTTCCTCGGCGATCATGTTCAAGCCTTCTTCGAAATTGTTCAAACCCTCTTCGCCCTTCTTATCCTTCGGGTCGAGATCGGGCTGGCCCGCCGCCCGCCGTTTCTCGCGAGCCTCGATCTCCTTATACATCTTCGCATTGTAAGCCTCGCGCGATTCGACGGTTTTCAGCGTTTCATTTGCGTGAGCCAGAACCGTGAATGCGGACTGTATCCGCTTGAGTTTTTCGTCCGATTCGCGATGGAAGCGGTCGGGGTGGAACATCTTCGCCAGCGAGAAGTATGTATGTTTGATAACCGCCGAATCGGCCGAAGTCGCAATGCCGAGTGCGTCGTAGTGAGTTTCGGCAGATTCGATCTGCTTGAGATATTGATCGAGCGTAATCGATATCTCGGGGAGCTTCGCTTTTTCGGGCTCAGCCGAGACATCTTCCCCGGCCTCGATCGGTTTCTCAGCTTCGGGCGTATTTACGCCTACCGCCCCCCGAACCTTTTCGAGTTTTAGGTCCTGCATCGCCCTAACCTTTGCCGGTGTGAAGGCTGCGTTCCAATCCCGGCGAATCAGCAACCCGCCAAGCCAGAGAACGTACAGCGCCTGTAAAATGCCGCCTTCGGGCAGATTGCACTGCCGACGGATCTGTTCGATCGTGTAGGCCTCAGTTCCAAACCGGTCGAACACGAATGCCTCGTGAGCCTGAAGGTCGAGATCGGCCGGAAGTTCGCCGACCGGTGCGAAAGTCTCGGTCACGCTTTTGAAGCGCGTGTAGATACGCTCGGCGGAAGCGCAGCGGGCATAGTCGATCAATACCGCCCGGCAGTCGATGGGGAATTTCAGCTCTGCCTTTACGCGAATAAGCGGATCGAATTTCCATTCGCCGTCAGGCCACGTAAGCACCTCGACGACGATATCGTTCATTTGCGAGTTGAATGCTTCGTCGATGGTGCGTTGATCGACGGTTCCGGCCGCTACGAGATTTGCGGCGAACTCGACGTCATTGGCGAAATTGGGATGGCGGGCGATCGTTTTTGTGTCGATCAGGTTAGAGCGGAGCAGTACGTTAAAGAGCCGAAGAGCCTTTGCGTTCGAAACGACATAGACGATCTTTCCGTCACGAAAATAGACCATCACCTTTCGGTCGCCGCTCGTGAGGCGCAGCGATCCCTCGAGCTCCGAATGAAGGATCTCGATGATGAGCTCGGCAAAGGGATATGCCGATAGGCTTCCGGTTATTTCCAGGTCTTTTTGAGCCGTCATTGGGAAGAAGGCAGGTTGCCTCGGATGGGGGAGCGAAGAACTCGCTGTTAGAATGATAGCAGATTCATAAGGCGATTTTGCAACACTTTTTGTGATCCATCTTTTCGAGCTTTGCGGTCAAAAAATAAGGCTATGGCAGAACCGGGGCGAATCGTACGGGCATGTGCTGATGAAGGCCCTGGGCTATGCGATGTTCGTTGAAACCTATCCGCATCTGGAGGTAGAGAAACGGGTTGGACTTAGGTATAAGCCCGACCTTATCGCGATAGACCCCGAGGGAACTTTCGATTTTTGGGGCGAATGCGGCATTAATTCGATCAGGAAGACGGCATGGCTATTGAAGCATTCGGGTGCAAAAAGCGTGGTGCTGTTCAAGATAAATTACGGTGTCGAACAGCTTGCCGAGCAGATCAGAGATGAAGTTCCGGCAAAGTATCGCGAAGGGGACAGGCTGAGGCTGGTCAATTTCGTGCCGCAGATAATTGAGTTGACAGCCTCAAGGCAAATTGCGAAAGTTTCACCTGATTGGTACACGGAAATCATAGTTTGAGCGTGAAAAATAAGATAGAAATTCGCGAGTGCACGACCCTCGAAGAGCTTGCGGAGTGCGTCGAGCTTCAGCGTGAGGTCTTCGTTTTGCCTGAGGTCGAATTGTCGCCGGTGCGTCACTTTGTGGTGACGAAAAACGCGGGCGGCTTCACGCTTGGGGCGTACGACGGCGATCGTTTGGCTGGATATGTTCTTAGCGTGCCGGCTTTTCTTCGTGGCGAAAAAGCTTTCTATTCGCACATGACCGGCGTCAGGCGCGAGTATCAAAGCACAGGCGTCGGACGGCGGCTGAAATGGGCCCAGCGTGAACGGGCGATCGAGCTTGGCGTGAAGCTGATCAAGTGGACATTCGAACCGGTAAAGGCTCGCAACGGGTATTTCAATCTCGAAAAGCTCGGTGCGATCGTGACCGAATATGAGCGGAACTTTTACGGTACCGATTACGCCGTAGACAACGCGACCGGAAAGGGGATCGGACTGCAGAGCGATCGTCTGTTTGCCGAATGGCATCTTGAAAGCGATAAAGTTCAAGCTCTGGCCGCAGGCGAAGAGTGGACTGAAACGCTTACGCCGGCCGCGGAGATCGCGGTGCGAAACGATTGGTCGGAGTTGGTCGAACGCGACCCTGCGGCTGCACTGGAACTGCAGCTTCGTGTGCGGACAGATTTTGAAGACGCTCTTTCACGCGGCCTACACGCGGCGGCCTTCAGACGTGACGATGTCGATCCGGCGTATCTAATGTTTTCGAAATAGGTTTTACTGCAGATTCGAGTTTCCAGTTTGTGTTTCACGTTGATCCGGACATTCGAAAGGCGAAGACGCTGCCGTCGGAGTTTTACACGGACGAGAAATATTTTGCGCTTTCGAAAGAGAAGATCTTTGCCCGGACGTGGCAGTTTGCTGGACGGGTTTCGGATCTCTCGACTTTGACGCCGTTGGACGTGATCGGCGAGCCACTGCTGCTTGCGAAGACCGTTGACGGATTGCGATGCATGTCGAATGTTTGCACGCATCGCGGGAAAATATTGATCGAGAAATCGTGTGACGCGAATCTGATCCGCTGCGGATATCATGGACGGCGATTCTTGCTGGATGGAAAGTTTCTCTCGATGCCGGAGTTTGAAGGAGTTGAGAATTTTCCGACTGAGGCGGACGATTTGACGTCGGTCGAGGTTGCCGACGCGGGTGGATTTGCATTTGTTTCGCTAGATCCGGTCGCTTCGTTGGCCGAGTTTGTCGATGACGCTGTCATGGTTCCGCTCGGGTCGGGAGAACTTCGACCGAAGACGACGCGTGAGTATCGCGTGAGCGCACATTGGGCTCTTTACTGCGAGAATTACCTCGAAGGTTTCCATATACCGTTCGTGCACAAATCGCTCAACCAGGTAGTCGATTACGGTTCGTATTCAACGGACCTCTTCAGACGCTTCAGCGTGCAGACCGGGTATGACGCAGACGCAAATATCGCGGGAAGGTACCTTTTCATCTTCCCAAACACGATGTTCAACTTTTATCCGTGGGGAATTTCGGTGAATGTAGTGCGTCCGCTATCGCCTTCGGAAACCGTAGTGGAGTTTCTTACCTATGTTTCCGATGAATCGATGGTCGGCGAAGGTGCGGGCGGCGACCTGCATCGAGTCGAACTGGAAGACGAAGCCGTTGTCGAAAGCGTCCAACGCGGCATCCGTTCTAGGTATTATTCGCACGGCCGATACTCGCCCTCACGCGAGCAGGGAACACACCATTTTCACCGTTTGATCGCGGAGTTTCTTTCTTGATTGGGAGGTATAACCCGCGTTATACTCCTAGTCATGAAAGCAGCAGTATCCGTTCGCAAGCCGAATAAGAAAATTAAAAATACAAAGACCGCGATTTCAGTACCTCAAGATATTTTCAAGCTTAGTGAAAATCTTGCCAAGAAACTTAATGTCTCCAGAAGTGCAGTTTTTGCACTTGGCGTACAAAAGCTAGGTGAAGAAATGGACGATAAAAGTCTTATCGAAAATTTGAATGAATACTACTCTAGAAATAAGGCCGAACTCGACCCAGTAGTCGTTAAGATGGCCGCGCTTTCATTGCCGAAGGAGGAGTGGTGATCAAGCGCGGAGACGTTTGGTGGGCAGAATTGCCTGAACCTACCGGCTCGGGACCTGGCTATCCTCGGCCGGTTCTTGTTGTTCAATCCGACAACTTCAATGTAAGCGAGATCAACACAGTAGTAATAGCTATCATTACGAAGAATCTTGATCTGGCGACGCGTGGCGGGAATGTCCTTATTACCCAGTCCCAATCGAGCTTGCCGCAAGACTCGGTAGTAAATGTCTCACAGCTATTTACGATAGATGAGTCGTGTCTGAGAGACTTTGTTAGCACGTTGCCTCAGAAAAAAATATCGCAGATAGATAACGGCCTTAAAAAAGTTCTTGGTCTATGAGTTCAGGAGCAGCAAATCATTCCCTAGATGTGAGAGAGCTTCGTGCCGAGATCGAGCGGCACAACGAGCTCTATTATCAGAAGGCCGAGCCGGAGATATCAGATTATGAGTTCGATCAGCTTCTGGAGCGGCTGAAGAAGATCGAGGATGGGAATCCCGATCTGATCACGCCTGACAGCCCGACGCAGCGTGTCGGCGGAAAGGCGGATTCATTGCGGCCGTTTACTCATACGGTCCCGTTGATGTCGCTCGACAATTCTTACGACCTCGATGATTTGAAAGCGTTCACGGAACGGTGTGAAAAGCTTGCTGAAGGACGCAAGCTTGAATACGTCGCCGAACTCAAGATCGACGGACTCTCCGTTTCACTGCATTACGACAACGCTCTGCTCACGGTCGGGGCGACTCGCGGCGACGGGTCGACGGGCGACGAAGTCACCCAGAACGTAAAGACGATCCGCTCGATACCGTTGCGTTTGAAGAAAGATACGCCGGCTCATGCTGAAGTACGCGGAGAGGTTTTTCTTTCGCGTTCGCAGTTTGCCAAGATCAACGCCGAGCTTGAGATGCAGGGCGAAAAGACGTTCGCAAATCCGCGCAATTCTGCATCGGGGACGCTCAGGATGCTCGATTCGCAGATCGTCGCATCGCGTCGGCTCGATATGTTTCCGTACGATCTTTTTGCCGGAAACCAGAAGATGTTCGCGACGCATTGGGAAGCGTTCGAATGGTTTGGAGCCAACGGCTTTAATGTGAATCCGCATCGGGCGTTATGTGCGAGCTATGAGGATCTCGTCGATTTCGTCAACGCGATGGAACCGATGCGGGACGAACTTGACTATGAAATCGACGGTGTTGTCGTAAAGGTAAACTCGACCGCACTGCAGCAGGAATTCGGCGCGACGTCGAAGGCCCCGAGATGGGCGATCGCCTATAAGTATCCGGCCCGGAAGGCATTCACAAAGCTGAACGGGATTCTCGTCAGCGTTGGCCGTACTGGTGCACTCACGCCGATCGCGATGCTTGAACCGACGCTGCTTGCGGGTACAACGGTCGGGCGCGCGTCGCTGCACAATGAGGACGAGATCCGCAGGCTCGATCTGAAGATCGGCGATACGGTCGAGATCGAGAAGAGCGGCGAGATCATCCCGCAGGTTTTATCAGTAGACAAAACGAAGCGTAACGGAAGCGAGACAGAGTTTGAGTTTCCAACCACGTGTCCGGTATGCGGATTCAACGCCGTCCGGCCCGAGGGCGAGGCCGTCCGACGATGTACTAACGATATCTGTCCCGCAAAAGTGAAGGGTCGCATCGGCTATTTTTCGTGGCGAAAGGCAATGGACATCGAAGGACTTGGAGACGTACTGATAACTGTGCTCGTGGATTCGGGACGCGTGAAGAATGTGGCCGACCTTTACACGCTGACCGTCGATGAGATCGCAAATCTCGAACGCATGGGGAAGAAGTCTGCCGAGAAACTGATCGGGCAGATCGAGGCGAGCAAAACTCGCGAACTGCATCGCTTGTTGCTTGGCATCGACATCCGGCACGTCGGCGAGCGGACGGCAAAGATCCTGGCCCGGCATTTTCGTTCTACGAACCGGTTAGCCGAAGCTTCGGAGGAAGACCTGATTTCGATCCCGGAGATCGGTGGCATCGTTGCTAAGTCCGTGTTCGATTGGTTTCGAGTTCCGGGCAACGTCGAACTCCTCGCTCGACTAAGAGCCGCCGGGGTCCAGCTCGAGATGGACGCCTCCTCAGCCACCGCCCTCGATGAACGATTCGTTGGCAAGACATTCGTACTCACCGGCAAGCTCGAAAACTATACTCGCGACGAAGCCGCCAAACTAATCGAAGACCGCGGCGGCCGCGTGTCATCGTCGGTGAGTAAGAAGACCGACTACGTCGTCGCTGGCGAAGACGCGGGCTCGAAACTAACGAAGGCTGAGAGTTTGGGAGTTGCTGTGCTCGCAGAATCCCAATTTGACGAAATGCTAATTTAACTGGCTCTTTCCCTCGACGTTAGCTACTAGATTCTCAATAAACTCTTTGTGTTTTGTTGCGAGTTCTAACTTTAACTGGTTCAGTTCGCTTTTCGATAAAGGAGATAAAAACCCCTTCTGAATCAATCTCTCCCCTCCAAGGCTTAATACTGAAAACGATCGTTCGGAAAACATCAAAACGAAGCCGTCATTATAGGATAAATCGTGATCAAGAATTCTGTTGAAGGAATAGAAGTCGCAAACAAATGATATTTCCTTGAAACCTTCATTTGCTTCTGATAGGTAGAAATCGCCCAATACAGCCTTCACGAATCCAATAGGTCCGGAAAGTCGGTTGAGGGATCAAGGTTTTTTTGTGCCGATCTCGACGAGTTCTGCACAAAAAAATTAGGGTTCTTCGTTACCGTGACCAACGTTTTTGAATAGAAACGACGGAATTGACGGGAGTAATTTATTGTCGCATTAAGAAGTGGTATGCCCGATAAATTAAGAAATGCGTCAAAAGAACTCTGGTTGAGGAAGTCAACTGCCTTATCTCCAACGCTGCCTAGTCGCTTATCAAGCAGTGCCAATTCCTTTTCGAGATCTTCTGGCTCTTCAATATCTTCTCCCACCGCTCCTCGGATCATAATCTCCAGCGATCGAACAAGGTCGTTGCGATATATTCGATGAATGGCCCGAGTTGGTCTGTGTCAGCCAGCCGCAGAACCGCGTAGTAGTTTTCTTTATCCTCAGTCTTAATGATCACCGGTGGATAGCCGAACTGCATCAGGATGAAGTTCATCAGGATGCGGGCGACTCGACCGTTGCCGTCATCGAACGGATGGATGCGAATGAACTTGTAATGAAACAGGGCGGACAGGATGATCGGGTTTACGTCAGGCTTTGACTTTTCAATACGAAACCATTCCACCAACTCCTGCATCTTTGCCGGTGTTTCCTCAGGAGTAGCGAAATAAAACGTCTCACCAGTTACCGTTATGACGTGATTTGGTTGAGTCTTGTATTTGCGGCCTCGATCTTGCGCCGGTCGGTTTGCCGTCAGACGTTTGAGCCTCTTTATAGCTCGACTCCTTTAGCAGCAGCTTATGAAGTTCGCGGATGAAAACCTCAGTTAGTTCGGTCTCGCCCTTAACGAGATCGAGTACCCAATTGATCGCCTCGTTATGTCCGGTAACCTCGAAGTGGTCTTTAAGCGGCTTACCTTGCGCGGTGATCCCAAACAGGATGAGAGCTTTTGTCTCGCCATAGGTCAGCGAGTTTCCTTCGATGTTGTTCGAGTGATAATTCCAATCGAGGCGAAACTTTTGCATTATTCGCGCTTCGGCTTCTGCCTCGAGCGGTCGAAGATCTTCCAGTCGTGCCTTTAGCTGCGTGGCTTGCTCTAATGTTTCCATAGTCAGGCATTTCGGATTATTATTGTTTCAAGCTATTTAATCAAGCATTTCAACAATTGTGAGCGTGCGAACGGATAATGAATAACTTCTTCACGGCAAACATATCTGACGCTGATCCGTTGATCAGTGCGGCGATCGATGATGAGGTGCGGCGGCAGGCGGATGGGCTTGAGCTGATCGCGTCTGAGAATTTTGTGTCGGAGGCGGTGCTGCAGGCGATGGGCACGGCGTTCACGAACAAGTATGCCGAGGGATATCCGGGCAAGCGGTACTACGGCGGCTGCGAGTTTGCGGATGTGGTCGAACAGGCAGCCATCGATAGAGCGAAGCAGATCTTCGGGTGCGAACACGCGAACGTGCAGCCGCATTCGGGTGCTCAGGCAAACATGGCCGTGCTGCTGACGGCGCTGGAGCATGGCGATCAGATCCTCGGGATGAACCTGTCGCATGGCGGGCATCTCACGCATGGGCATCCGCTAAACTTTTCGGGCATCAACTATAAAGTTGCGGATTACGGAGTCGATAAAGAGAGCGAGCAGATCGACTACGACGAGTTGCAGCGGATTGCCGAAGAGAGCCGTCCGAAGCTGCTTATTTGCGGAGCTTCGGCGTATCCCCGAACCATAGACTTTGCACGTATTGGAGAGATCGCACGCAGCGTCGGGGCGAAGATCATGGCTGACATTGCGCATATCGCCGGGCTTGTTGCCGTCGGGTTGCATCCGTCACCGATTCCGCATTGCGAGTTCGTAACGACGACGACGCATAAGACGCTTCGCGGGCCGCGCGGCGGGTTGTCGATGTGCAAGGAAGAGTTTGCGAAGGACCTTGACCGCAGCGTGTTTCCGGGAGTTCAAGGCGGGCCGCTTGTTCACGTCATCGCGGCGAAGGCCGTCGCGTTTGGCGAGGCGTTGCAGCCAGGATTCAAGACATATCAGCAGCAAGTGCTCGCAAACGCGAAAGCTCTCGCCCAGACACTCGCCGATGGCGGATTGAGGATCGTTTCGGGTGGAACCGACAATCACCTGATGCTCGTCGACGTCTACATGGACGGCAAGGGCATCACGGGCAAGGCCGCCGAGAAAGCTTTGGACGAAGTTCACATTACGGTCAACAAAAATACGATCCCGTTCGATACGCAGAAGCCGTTCGTTGCTTCGGGCGTCCGGCTCGGAACACCGGCGTTGACTACGCGCGGAATGAAAGAAGCAGATATGAAGATCGTCGGCGAGATGATCGCGTCGATAATTCGCGAGCCTGAGTCGGAAGAGGTCCGTGCGAAAGTAAGGAAAGATGTTGCCGAGCTAACCGCGAAATTCCCAATGTACCCGAACCGCTACAAATCCGGCCAGACTGAGGCTATATCGGCGAGCTAATATGCGACGAACCGCACTGATCATTCTTGCCGCGACGATCTTCGCAACATCTGTCAATCCACAGATGGCAACGAATGAAGCGCCGTCAGATTTTCGCAGCGACGGATGCTCGATCTTTCCTGACGGCAACTATCGCGAATGTTGCGAAATTCACGATCTCGACTATTTCCGCGGTGGAACGGCCCGGGAGCGACGGCAATCCGACAGACGGCTCTACCGCTGCGTTCGTTCGAAAAAAGGCTGGCAGAATGAGATCGCAGCGCCGGTGATGTATCTGGGTGTGCGCGTTTTCGGTGTTTCGATACTTCCGACGCCGTTCAGGTGGGGATTCGGTAAAAAGAAAAAAGGGAGCTGATCACTCCCCTCTCATTTCCTGTTCAAATTCGTACTGCTCCAAAACGTCTCTCGCCTCGTCCGACTCAAACTCAAAAGCTTTCTGCTCTAGCGAGTTAGCCGCGATGTCCGCGTAGAGTGGATCATCCAGCAGCGGGATAAGAAGCGCCACGGGAAGCATCGCGAGCGTTTCATAGGCGATCGCTCGGATCTGCGGAACCTCGGTCTGCCTTACAACCTCGGCGATCTCACCAGCCGAGAAACGCTCGGCAAGGCGATCGGAAAGTGCATCGAGCTTGTTGTAATCGTGCTTTTTGATAGCACGTTCGGCGAGCTGTATAAAGACTTCGGCCGACCCGCTTTGAGCCTCGAGAACGCGAACACATGTATCGGCCAACTGCGATATCTCGCTTAAAACCTCGCCGTTTCTTCCTGAGGTCGTACTTTTCGATTGTTCGTCAAGAGCGGTGAGCAGGCGGGAAAGTTCCCAATCGGCGTGAGCGTCGTAAGAATATCTTTGGCTGGGCGTTTGCGTCGGGACGGTCTTCGATTCAAGAACGCCCACTAACATTTTTTTTGTTTCCGGCCGCAGACCCTCCCAAACGCTGACGATGCCGGTACCGAGATCTTTAATCATCATCTTCAACAAATTCAAGTTTGCTCCCGCGTGAAAGCGTTGTCAAGCAACATCAATAAGTAGTGGTAGGAGCGACGAATTCTTCAATTAGTTGAGGTCAGTGTGACATCGGCTCGGGGTGCGATCCATCAAACATTCGCTGCTCGGTCTCACTCAGCAGTGCCTCGCGTTCCTCATCATCAAGAGAATCTTCGATCACGACAACCAGGGCGAACGGCGAACCCGAAAGCCGCCGCAGCTCCCAAGCTTCCCGATCGGGCAGCGACCGCCGAGAGAACCAGAGTGCCTCGTTGGCGGAAGTTTCAACACGGCGAAGATCGACATTCTGCGCATCGAGGCTCGACTCGAACACCGCGCTCGACGGCGGCGAAAGCAACGCCCGGCGAAGCACCCAATCGTGCTTCGCATACTGGTCGAGTACAGACTTCATCTGTGCTGTATCGATCATTTCGGATTGGTGGTGCTTGAGTTTGCCGGCCGCGAATTGGCAGGACCCATATTGGCGTTCTTCATCGCGTTGACGACCGTGGTTTTAGGTGCGACCGCGTTTGCCGCTATCTGTTCCCGAGCGGCTCTGCCGGGGCCAGGCCGTTTCCAATTTCCGGCTAGGGCGTCACCGACCGCGATCTTCCAGCCCGACCGTTCGCGAATAAATGGAAGGTCTTCCCACATCTTGTCGCGAGCATTCCACACTTCGACGGCGCCCATATCTCCGTTCGTGCGTTCGTCGCGAATTTCCGGCAACTTGTCGGCGAAAGTGGTGGCGGTGAAGCCATTTTTGTAGACTTCCTCGATCGGAACATTGGCCCGCGCGGCTTGGGACTGAGCGGCGGCGATCGAATTTTTCGAGAACTCTGCTTTGATCGCCTCGGTATTCTTGTTTTTGACCGCCGCGAAAAGGCGCTTGTAAGCCTCGGTAGGCGTGTCGTTTGGATTCGCGGGTGCGGTTGTCGTCGGCCCGACGTTTTCGCTATTTGCGACGGCAGTCGTATTGCCGCTCGAATTGCTGTTGGATGCCGGATCGCCGCCGCACGCGGCAAAAACCACTGCAGCGGCGAGGAGCAATAAAAGTGCAAGATGCTTCTTCATTTTTGAGTTTTATCCAGAGCGTGTATGTTGAAAAGTATAGTTTTGCATCCGGTTAAAGTCTATGAAGGCTCTTAGAGTCGCGAACGGAGAATTAAGCGTTGCAGAGGTTGATCGTCCATCGGTCGGCGATGAGGCACTTGTTCGCGTCACAACCAGCGGCATTTGCAATACGGACCTCGAAATCGTACGCGGCTATGCGGGATTCGAAGGTACGATCGGGCACGAGTTTGTCGGCGTCGTCGAGGAGTCTTCGGGAAAGCCCGATCTTGTGGGAAAGCGCGTTGTTGGCGAGATAAATGCAGGCTGCGGCAAGTGTGAGCGATGTAATAATAACGATTCTCGACATTGTAATAATCGGACCGTTCTGGGGATCAAAGGTCGCGATGGCGCTCATGCAGAGTATTTAACGCTGCCTGCTCGTAACCTGATCGAGGTTCCGGCCGGAGTGGCTGATGAGCAGGCCGTATTCGTGGAGCCGCTTGCGGCAGCGATCGGAATAACGGAGCAAGTAGAAGTCGGGCCGGATACGTCAGTCGCCGTGATCGGAGACGGAAAGCTCGGGCTTTTGTGTGCGTTCGCGATGTCGCTTAGAACGCAGAACCTGATCATCGTCGGCAAACACGAGGAAAAGCTCGAGCTCGCTGAAGCACGTGATATCGAGGCCGTTTGGCTGCCCACGATCGGGAAGTTTGATCCGGTGTTCGATGTTGTGATCGAAGCGAGCGGTTCGGAGTCGGGATTCGCTCTGGCCCTTGATATGGTGAAGCCGCGTGGAAAGATCGTGCTGAAATCGACCTTCAGCGGTAAGCCGCCGTGGGAAGCGTGGCGTGTTGTAGTGGATGAGATAACTATTGTCGGATCGCGATGCGGGAGGTTCGAGCCGGCATTGAAGGCATTAAACGACGGCAAGATCGATCTCGCGGATATGATCTCGGCGCGGATGCCCCTCTCGCGTGGCGTGGAAGCCATGGCCGAGGCTCGAAAAAAAGGGGTAGTGAAAGTTCTGCTCAAAATGTAGCTCTCACATTTTGTCTCGTGTTCAAGTGTGCGTTTGGTATACTGAGTCAACATAAACCCCGCATTTCTCTGTTTTTGGGAGACGCACTTATGTTTAAAAAATCACTGGTAGCTATTGCACCGACCCCAATCTTAATAATTCTTACCGCTCTTTCTTCTATTGTCGGCATCACGGCGCAAACTCCCAGTTCGGCCTCGCTTCTTTCCGATTCTTTCGCCGAGGTCGCAAAGAAGGTGGAGCCGGCGGTTGTGAGCATCGACGCGAAAAGCAAGACGGCAGAGAATAACGCTCGCGGAAGTGCGGTGCCGACAGATCCTGACGAGATCCTCGATTTTCTCAGGCGCCAATCGCGCAGGCCAACTTTTGCGGTAGGAAGCGGATTTATCGTCGAAAAAAGCGGCTACATTTTGACTAACGCACACGTCGTGAAAGATGCAGCGAAGATAACGGTCCGGCTGGAGTCGGGCGGAGAGTTTGTCGCGAAGGTCGTGGGGCTTGACGACGAAACGGATCTTGCCGTCTTAAAGATCGAGACTGGAAAGGAACTGCCAACCGTGAATCTCGGCAATTCCGACGGAGCTCGCGTTGGTGAATGGGTGCTTGCTATAGGGTCGCCGTTCGGATTGGCGAGGACCGTGACAGCCGGAATTGTTTCGCAGACCAATCGCGACACGCCCGGAAATTCAGTCTTTCAGCGTTTTATTCAAACGGACGCGGCAATCAATCGAGGAAATTCCGGTGGTCCGCTTGTCAACATGAAAGGTGAGGTGATCGGCGTCAATTCGCAGATCGCTACGTCGACCGGCGATTACAACGGCGTTGGGTTCGCCTTGCCGTCAAACGAAGCAAAGTACGTTTACGATCACCTGATCCAGCATGGCCGCGTGCGTCGAGGATATCTTGGAGTCGCGCTCGAATCGGTCAGGGCTGAGTTTGCGAAGGTTTACAGTTTGCCGGAAGCGAAGGGCGCTATTGTTACCGACGTTCGTGATATGAGTTCCGGAGCCGGAGTCGCGGGGCTGAAGGCTGGCGATATCATCACGACTTTCAAGGGACAAAAGGTTGCGGATGCGGCTGATCTAATAGCTAAGGTGGCTGCGACCTCGCCAAATGAAACGGTGGCGGTCGATTATCTTAGGGAGAACAGCACGACGTTCGAAAGGCGAACTGCGCAAGTGAAGCTCGGCGAACGCCCGATCGCGCGCCGAGCGGCAGATGAGCCCGAACCGGTCAAACTTCCGATCGATGCGAAAAAGGAAGATTCGAAGCCGTTCGGCTTGACGGTCAGCGACCTCACGGCGACTCTCGCGGCGACTTACAAGCTCGAAGGCCAGAAGGGAGCTCTCGTTAAAGAGATCAATCCGGATAGCTTTATCGCCGAGGTGAAGTCAGCGAACGGCGTTAGTGCGGCCCTCGGTGCGGGCGATCTCATCCAGAGGATAAATCGCGTCAGCGTTTTGGATACGAAGGCTTTTCTCGAGGTCGCTCGAAAACTGCAAAAGGGTGATGCGGTCGTGCTTCACGTGCTGACCTATGACCCTGAGAAGAGTCGTCCGGCGATGCGGGTGGTGCAGTTTACCGTACAATAAATAACGTTCCAAGCTTCAAGTTAGAAAGTTCCAAGTCGTCCCGATCATGCGGATGGTTTGGGACTTTTGCCTTACGGCTATAGACTCTTAAAAATATGGCACAAGCAAAACCTGCGAAGGTAAAGATGAAGAAGGCATCTGTAAAGAGCTATCACAATTACATCGGCGGCGAATGGGTCAAATCTTCGTCGGGCGAGACGTTCGAAAATCTGAATCCGGCGAATACAGACGATGTCGTTGGAAGATTTCCCAAGTCGACCGCCGAGGACGTGAACTTGGCTGTGGCGGCGGCGAAAGAGGCAGCAACAAAGTGGCGGCAAACTCCGGCTCCGAAGCGGGCGGAATTGCTCTTCACGCTGGCCGAGATCATTCGCGACAACAAGCAGCGTTACACCGAAGAGATGACACGCGAGATGGGCAAAGTGCTCAAGGAAGCAGGCGGCGACGTGCAAGAGGCTATCGACTGTACTTACTACACCGCGGGCGAGGGCCGTCGGCTGCATGGATTTACAACGCCGGCGGAGATGAAGAACAAGTTCGCGATGTGCGTGCGTCAACCGGTCGGCATCTGCGGACTCATCACGCCATTCAATTTTCCGATGGCGATCCCGTCGTGGAAGCTGATCCCCGCACTCGTCTGCGGCAACACCGTGGTGATCAAGTCGGGCGAAGACGTGCCGCTGTCGTCGTTGAATCTTGTGAAGGCTTGCGAGCAGGCCGGAATTCCGAAGGGCGTCGTGAATCTTGTTAACGGTTTTGCCGAGCCGGGAGCGGCTCTTGTCAGCCATTCGGATGTTCGTCTGATCTCGTTTACCGGTTCAACCGACACCGGACGGATCATCGCCGAGCAATGCGCTCGCGACAATAAGATCGTATCGCTCGAGATGGGCGGCAAGAATGCGATCATCGTGATGGACGATGCCGATGTCGACAATGCGGTTGAGGGTTCGCTGTGGGGAGCGTTCGGCACGAGTGGACAGCGGTGTACGGCTTCGTCGCGGCTCGTCGTGCATAAGAAGATATACAAGAAGTTCGTAGAGAAACTGGTCGAGAAAGTAAAAGGGCTCCGAGTCGGCAACGGGTTAGACGCGAAGACCGATGTCGGTCCGGTGATCCACGAAGATGCGATGCAGCGGATACTCGCATACATTCATATCGGCAAAAACGTTGACAAGGCGAAGCTCGCGGTGGGCGGTAACCAGCTTACGAAAGGCGATCATGCAAAGGGCTGGTTCATCGAGCCGACAGTCTTTACGGATGTGAAACCGGGAATGCGGATCGAGCAGGAAGAGATCTTCGGGCCGGTCACCTCAGTCGTCCCGTTCTCGACGCTCGACGAAGCGATCGAGATCGTTAACGGTGTGAAGTACGGCCTCTCGTCGGCTATCTACACTCAGGATGTGAACAAGGCGTTTTACGCAATGCAGGAGCTTTATACCGGCATCTGCTACGTCAACTCCGCCACGATCGGCGCTGAGGTCCATCTGCCCTTCGGCGGAACCAAGGCGACCGGCAACGGCCATCGCGAAGCCGGGACGCAGGTGCTCGACATTTTCAGTGAGTGGAAATCGCTCTACGTCGATTACAGCGGGAAGCTTCAGAAAGCCCAGATCGACGCTGTCGAGATCTGATCGAGAGTTAGAGCAAGAAAGGGGCTGTTCGAGACTAGTTCGAACAGCCTTTCGATTCGCTTTTGTTGCTTAGCCATCTAATACAAGTTGACGTTGAACGTAATCGCCCCGTGTCTTCCGGTCGGTTCGTAAACTACGGTGTTCACACCAGGAACGAGATACGGTGATATGTCGAGCGTATACTTGCCGCTTAGAAGCTGGGAGCCCCGGATCGGGATCCTGTATTGATTTACCTTAACTTCGAGCCGCGTGATGTCAGGGCGAGCGCGAACGACGAGGTTGGCACGTGCGTTGGCGGTATAGAAATCCTGCTGCAGCGGCGGAGCACCCGGACCGCTGTTGCGGGCCATCGTGATCGGATAAGTCCCCACGTCGACGCCCTGATAATAAGTCTGCAAGATCTGAAGAAACGTCTGTCCGGCGAGGCCGCGTCCGTGCGAGCCGTATTGGCTCATGCCGGTATTGTGTCCCCAACCGCCGCCCGTCGCGATCACTGTTGCGAGTGTGCTGTCGGGGTTAAAGGTCGTCTCCATGATCGCCGGATTGGTCAGTGTAAAGTTTGCGGCGATCGCCGTTCCCGTACACGGGTCGACCGGGGTCGTCGCGTCCGACCTCGAACGGCCGATGACATTTCGGATGTTGTCCCACCCGCGAACTTCTACAACTCCACTAGTCAGAGTTACACGGATGCTCGCGATGCGGTTCGATCCTGTCATGCGTTGTAGCACTTCGATATTCGTGATGTTCCCAGTCGTGTCGCCACTGATCACGACGATTCGCGCGGGCGTCAAACGTGCCTTTACATCCGAAGCCGGGATCGTTAGCCGCCAACGTGCGAACCTGTTTCCGACCCGCCCACACATGTCGTAAGAAAAAGCCTGATTGGCGGAGGTCCAAAATGCTTGCCGGCCCGCGTCAGTCGTCAGGTCGGGAGCCGGGCCTTCGCCGTCGTAGATGCCGGTCAAGTAAGGCGTGACATTCGTTCCGGGAAGCTGCGAAGGCGGCGTGTTGAACGTCCAATGTGCGCCATCGCTGTAACCGCCAAACGATGACGAATAGAGCGCGGAAATTATCCGGCCGTTGTAAGAAGCGACGATCCCGCGAGATTCCTCGGTAGCTTGTATCGCTCTCGGATGTTCGGAGATAACGCCGCGATAAACTTGCGAAGCGGACGAATCCACGATGTCGAACGGATACCCGCGGGCGATGTAATTGCCGACGTTTGCAACCGCATATCCGCGAGCGGCGGTAGCTTGCGTCTTTAGCGCCTCCATTGCGAACGACGCGATCGATTCGTTAGCGACTACTCCGCGAACGTAACTCTCGACCTCGACGATATTAAAGAGATTCACACGGTCGGCTGCGGTCACCGAACCTCGTGAAACTTCCAGAGATCCGCGATAGAGCGGAACGGTCTGCGGGCTGCCGCCGACGAGCGGATTGCTTCGCCGAATGCTTTCCACGCGAAACTGATTCGTCGCGAGTTCGCCGACGATGCGAACCGGGCCGGACGACGGCACGGAGCCGGCCGGCGTCGTCACGACGTATCCGCCGGCGTTCGTGTAGCTGATCTCGACGATCTGTCCAACCGTGATCGACGCGATCTGCTGGCCGTTGGATTGATCGATCACGAAGGCGTTACCTTCCGTATTCGCGATTCGCACGAGCGGATGATTGAGCGTCGAAAACTCGGAATAAGTACCAGTCGTCGTGTACGAATAATGTATCCCGACGCGGAGCGTAAAAACCGACTGTGTCGGATTACCCATTATTACGGGGCCGAGATCTTCACGGCTGCCCGATGCATGAGATTCACCTTCCTCTGCTTTCGAGCGAATGAACTCTTCTTCAAGGATCGATGCTTCCTCGGGCGAGACATCTTGTGCGTGAGACACAATGGCACTGAAAATCGGCGAGAGAAGGACGACGGCTAAGAACGCAAGTGTGCGCAGAAACATCTTTGTCTTTCCTCCGAAAATTGTTGAGATCTTAGAACGTGACTAACCTAAGGCTTGGGTCGCTTTAGGAGCTAGTTGGTAGTCTATAAGGCGAGATTGTAGCAAAAAGCAAACTAATAATCAAACATTGTAGATGAAATCGATTCAGCCACCGACATTGACGCCGAATAAGTATCCGACGAGCGCGGTTGCTCCCATCGCGGCGGTCCCCCAAAACGCGACTCGAGTGATCGCAATTGTTACCGGCGCACCGCCGGTCTTTGCGGCGACCGCTCCGAGCAGCATGAGGAAGACGATCGAGAAGCCATATTGAAATGGAACCATTAAGGTGAGTGGGGCTAAGAGAGCGACCGCGACGGGCAGCAGAGCGCCAGAAATGAACGACGCGAAAGAAGATGCGGCAGCAAGCAATGGCCTTGCCTGGGTGATCTCATTGATCCCGAGCTCGTCGCGTGCGTGGGCTTCGAGCGCGTCATGGCGGGAGAGTTGGGCGGCCACCTGAATTGCGAGATGGTCGTCGAGGCCTCGCTCGCGATAGATGTCGGCGAGTTCCTTGAGTTCGATATCCGGAGCTTTCTTTAACTCCCCCTTCTCGCGGTCGAGATCGGCTTGTTCCGTATCGCCCTGCGAGCTGACCGAGACATATTCACCCGCCGCCATCGAAAAGGCACCAGCCGTCATGCCCGCAAGCGCCGCAAGCACGATCGGCATTCGCTCGCCGCTCGCCGCCGCGATGCCGATGACGAGACTGCTCGTCGAGATTATCCCGTCGTTAGCGCCGAGCACCGCGGCACGAAGCCAGCCGACTCGATTTACGAAATGATCTTCTTTCCGCATCAGGCTGTTGACCAGTCGATTGGGGTATAATAACGGACAAAACCATTTTCGTCACAACGTTCTCTTTGAAAGCAGGTCACGCTGTTATGTCTAAAACTCTGAACGCCACGCTTACTCTTTTCTTTATTGCGACGATGTCAACGATTTTTGCAGACGCACAAGTTCTAAAGTCACCGAACGGTGAAGTATCGCTCGAGTTCAAGATGACGGCCGACGGTACTCCGACTTATTCCGTTCGTTACAAGGATAAGGTCATTGTCCGGGAATCCAGGCTCGGGTTCGAGATTCAAGGCCAGCCTCAACTTTCGAGCAAGTTCGTGATCAGGAATTCTGAGGTAAAAGAATATAACCAGACGTGGAAGCCGGCTTGGGGTGAGGTCGCGTCTATAAGAGATCATCACCGGCGATACACGCTTCGGCTTCAGCAAAAGCTGGACAACATGACGCCGGGCAGGGAATTGGTTTTGCGCTTTCGGGTTTTCAATGACGGGGTCGGCTTTCGATACGAGTTTCCAGAGCAGTCCGGTTTGAAAGATTTTGTCGTGAAGGACGAGAAAACAGAGATAAATCTGACTGGCGATCATAAGGCTTTTTGGATCCCGGGCGACCCGGACACGAACGAGTATGCCTATTCGACGACAAAGCTGAGCGAGATCAACGCTCTCGACAAAAGCGCGAAGACGCCCGAGATCCTCACGCGTTCGCCGATCGCCGACAACGCGGTTCAAACGCCGCTGATGTTGAAAACGGCGGACGGCATCTACGTCAATATTCATGAGGCCGCTCTCGTCAATTATCCGGCGATGCATTTGATGGTCGACAAAGCATCGTTTGGGATCAAGAGCATCCTTGCACCGAGCCCGGACGGAACGAAGGCAAAACTTTCAGCGCCCTTCCCAACGCCTTGGAGGACGATAATCGTGAGCGACGACGCTAGAAAGATACTCGCCTCGAAGATCATCCTTAATCTGAACGAACCATCGAAGATCTCGGATACGAGCTGGATCGTTCCGCGGAAGTATGTCGGTGTGTGGTGGGAGATGCATCTCGGAACCGGTTCGTGGAATTACGCCGACGTTTCCGAAACGAGCTTGACCGGAACCGACTGGAAATCGCTCAAACCCAACGGCAAGCACGCGGCGAACACGGCGAACGTAAGGCGGTATCTCGACTTTGCAGCCAAGAATAATTTACAAGGCGTATTGGTCGAGGGATGGAATATCGGTTGGGAAGATTGGTTCGGAAAGCAGAAGGTCGAGGTGTTCGACTTTGTAACGCCTTATCCCGATTTCGATGTTCAGGAACTGCGCAAGTACGCCGCTGCCAAAGGCGTGAAGCTGATAATGCATCACGAAACTTCCGCGTCCGTCGAGAATTATGACCGACGCCTCGACCCGGCGTTCAAGTTCATGAAGGACAACGATTACGACGCGGTCAAAACCGGATATGTCGGGCGGATCGTGCCGAAGGGCGAGTTTCACGACGGGCAATGGATGATCAATCACTATCTGCGCGTCGTCGAAAAAGCCGCTGCTCAAAAGATAATGGTCAACTCGCACGAGTCCGCACGGCCGACCGGGCTGCATCGGACATGGCCGAACTGGATCGCGGCCGAGGCAGCGCGCGGACAAGAGTTCAACGCTTGGAGTTCAGGCAATCCGCCCGAGCACGAAACCATTTTGCCTTTTACGAGATTGATGGGCGGCCCGATGGATTACACGCCGGGCATCTTTCAGATCAAGCTCGACAAGTACGGCAAGAAAGAGCAAGTGCATACGACGCTCTCCAAGCAACTTGCCTTGTACGTAACGCTCTACAGCCCACTTCAGATGGCGGCCGACTTGCCCGAAAACTACGAGCCGTTTTCCGATGCGTTTCAGTTCATCCGCGATGTCGCCGTCGATTGGGACGACACCGCCTATCTCGAGGCCGAGCCGGGAGATTTCGTCACGATAGCTCGAAAGGCGAAGGGCAAGGATGAATGGTATGTCGGCGCGATCACCGACGAGAACGCACGAACGTCAAACATCGCATTTGCTTTCTTGCCGGCGGGGAAGAAGTACAACGCCGTCATATATTCCGACGCCGCTGATGCCCACTGGCAGAGCAAGCCGCAGGCTTACAAGATCGAGAAGCGGGAAGTCGACAGCAAGACCATTCTCCAACTTCCGCTCGCGCCCGGCGGCGGTGCCGCGGTCTCGATCAAACTGTTGTCATAGGCTGACGACAAATTCGGCTTATGGCGTTTGGGTAAAGCAAAAGTGCGGATTATAATTACAGATTTGTTATTTCACTATAAGTTTTCAGGAGCATTCTAAATGAAGATCGGACTACCGAAAGAGATAAAAGACAACGAGTATCGTGTCGGGCTGACGCCGGCCGGAGTGCAGGCTTTGGAGAACGCAGGCCATGAGCTTTATGTGCAGAAATCTGCGGGCGAAGGCTCGGGATTTACAGACGAGCAGTACGTGAAGGCCGGCGCCGAGTTGCTCGATACAGCGGACGAGGTTTGGGCGACGGGCGACATGATCGTCAAGGTCAAAGAGCCGGTTGCTCCTGAGTACACGCGGATGCGCGAGAATCAGCTTCTCTTCACCTATCTTCACCTTGCTCCTGAACTTGAGCTGACGAAGGTGATGATGGAGCGGAAGGTGACGGGCGTTGCGTATGAGACGATCACCGACAAGCTTGGCCGTCTGCCGCTGCTAACGCCGATGTCGGAAGTTGCAGGACGAATGTCGGTGCAAGTTGGTGCGACGTATCTTGAGAAAATGAACGGCGGCCGCGGCATTCTGCTCGGCGGAGTTCCGGGAGTTCCGGCGGCGAACGTCGTCATCATCGGCGGCGGAATCGTCGGAACCGAGGCCGCGAAGATGGCGGTCGGGCTCGGAGCAAAGGTCACCATCATCGACCGCAACCTAGACCGTCTGCGTCAGCTCGACGATATTTTCCTTTCCAAGGTTCAAACGCTCGCTTCGTCGAAGTATGCGATCGAGGAAGCGATCTCGCACGCCGATCTCGTGATCGGTGCGGTGTTGGTTGTCGGTGCCGCTGCTCCGAAATTGGTTACGCGCGACATGCTTCACCTTGTCCCGAACGGAGCCGTGCTAGTTGACGTAGCCGTCGATCAGGGCGGATGTTTCGAGACGACCCACGCGACGACTCATTCGAACCCGACTTACTACGAAGAGGGCGTGCTTCATTATTGCGTTGCGAATATGCCGGGAGCGGTTCCGCGTACGTCGACCTTTGCGTTGACGAACGCGACGCTGCCGTACGCACTCGACCTTGCTAACAAAGGATTCGAGAAGGCGATCCAGGATGATGCCGGGCTTCGCGAAGGCGTTAACACCTTTGCCGGTAAGCTGACGTATGAAGCTGTTGCAGAATCGCAGGGACTCGAATACACGCCACTCGATTCGCTTCTGGATATCAAAGCCGCATCAGCGTCTTAATGCAGAGGCCCGCACATTAGTAAGGGCGTTACGGTCAAGTTTGATGTTACGCCCTTACTTACGTGCGGGCTTCCGCATTTTAGAGAAGTTTGTCGAGAGCGGCGAGAAGTTGAGATTTGACGTCGGCGTTTTTGGACACGAAAACGTCGAAAAGTTCGGAAGCGGGTTTATCGCCGACTGCGGTAAGCCCGCTTATCATTATGCGGGGAATGCCGCGTTTTTCGGGGTCGGTATTAAGGATCTTGAAGACTTCGCTGCCGGGCAGCCGGGGCATTTCCTCGTCCGCGATGATCGCGTCGATCTCGTTATCGAAGGCAAGCTTCAGCGCTTCGCGACCGTCTTCTGCAACGAGTACGGTGTGGCCTTCACTTTTAAGAATGGTTTCGAGCAGCTTGCGCATCGAGGCGCTGTCGTCTGCAATTAGGATCGTTTTCATCTTTGAGCGGCAATCATGAAGCGGGGAGACGCTTGCCAACCTTTCCGCGGAAAATTTACACTAAAAAGCTTACCACGATGTACGAATTTGCCGTAACACCAGTAATAACGCAACTCCGCCGGCCGGGCGTGACGATCACCGAGGTGACGCCTGACAGCCTTGGCGAAGAGCTGGAGCTGCAGCCGAACGACCGCATCGTGAAGGTGAACGGCAGAAGCGTACGCGACTATCTCGATTTCAGATTTCAGACGGCCGGCGAGACCGAGTTGACCTTCAACGTTCGAAAGCCGAGCGGTGAGACGGTAGAGATCGAGTTTGACCGCGATGAGGGCGAAGACTTCGGGCTGATGTTCGAGCAGATCGTGCCGCGGCAATGCGCGAACGAATGTCTGTTCTGTTTCTGCAAAGGGAATCCGGCGGACGCTCGCCCGTCGCTGTTTGTTCGCGACGAGGACATTCGTCTCTCGTTTCTCTACGGCAACTACACGACGCTCTCGTCGATCACCGACGACGAGATGAACCGCATCATCGAGCAGCGTCTGTCGCCGCAATATGTTTCGGTTCACGCGACCGATCTGAAAACCCGCGCGTATCTTCTCGGTGTAGATGAAAGCCGTGCGAACATCTTCGACAAGTTTCAGCGGCTGCTCGACAACGATATCGAGATCCACGCGCAGGTCGTGCTGTGTCCCGGGATCAACGACGGTAAGCAGCTAGAGAAAACTTTGCGAGACCTTGCCTCGCACTATCCCAAGGTCGTGAGCACGGCGGTTGTTCCCGTTGCGTTGACCCGATACAACACCGACGAACGACTCACCCGGGTAACTCCTGAGTTCTGCGTGCGGACGATTCGCGAGGTCGAAAAACTGCAAAAAGAATTTCGACAAACGCTTGGGACGACGTTCGCATTTCTCGGCGACGAGATCTATTTGAAGGGCGGAGTCGAGATCCCATCACGTCGGCATTACGGAAACTATCCGCAAATAGAAGACGGCGTCGGGATGGTGCGGTCGTTCTTGAATGCCTTCGAAAAGCTTCTGAATGCGTGCCGAAAAGCTTCGGATCGCGGTGTGGCAGTTCAGATCGCCCGACAATTTTTGCGAAACTCGAGGACTCGGCCGGAGGCTCGGGTGCCCGCGAGAGTGGAAGTGGCGGAGACGCTCCCGATAGACCGACCGCGTGCAAAGAAACTAAACGGCACGATCCTGACGGGCGAAATGTTTGGTCCGATACTTGGAGAACAGATCGCCGAATACAACCGGCTTACGGGATCCAAGCTTCGGGTGCTCTCGGTGCCGAATACTTACTTCGGCGGTGACGTTTCGGTCGCGGGATTATTGACCGGGAAAGACTATCTGGCCGTTGCGGACCAGATCAAAGGCGAATTCGCCGTCATTCCAAAACACACGATCAAGTCCGACGAACCCATCCTGCTCGACGGAATGACGTTCGACGAACTCAAATCGAAATTCCCCGTGCCTATCTACGACCTTGACACCAACGGACTCATCGAATTCCTCGCCTGTCAGTAAATGCGGCGAACCGCTACCGGTCGCGAAACTGCTGCGACAAGTAGCGGTCGTGTTGGGGGAGAAGTCGGTCTACTTGACGAAGTTATAGGTAATAATCCCGGTTACTTTTACGGGAACATTGGAAAGTGTTGTTGGATTAAACTTCGCCTTCCATGCGGCTTCGACAGCGGCAGAACGCAACAGCGGATTTCCACTTACTGCTTTCGCTGAGATTACCTTTCCAGTCTCATCCACAAGGACCTGCACGCTGACTGCGCCTTGTGCTCCTACGGACTTCGCCGCCGCTGAATATGTTGGTTTTGGAAGATGCGTCGCCTTTCCCGTCATCGCTCCGCCTGAGACAATGGTGTTTTTCTTCTCTGCTTTTGGCGGAGCCGGCGGAGGAGTTTTCGTGTCCTCATCATTGTTGTCGCGGATCGGCCCAGAACTCGAACCGGTCTCCGAGCCGCTGGGACCACTCTGAGGCCCCGGATCCGAAGCAACGGAGCCGATGCGAACGTCCCTGTATTTATCGGCCGAAACCGAGGCATACGGATTCACGTCGGCGGAAGGTTTGTCTGGAACTCTAGTGTAGTCTTGGGTCGAAGCCATTAATATCGGCCGGACGATCTCATTGCTGGCCGATTGCGGTAGATTTGATCGACGCTGCTGCGGTTGAGGTTCTGGTTCGCGAGGTGGCTCAGATTCGATAACTGGCGTTAAAAGCTCGGCGATATCAAAATTGGAAGCGCCGAGGTCGAAGTCGGCGGCGTAGATGCTGGCGACTACTGCGGTCGCAAACAGAGTCGTGACTAAAAAGAGAGTTGCGGCAAAGATGCGGCGGCGAGGCCTAAGCTCGGCACCGGTCGAAGTAGATTCGACAAGCTTATCAAACATATTCAATTCCTCCTGATTTTTCGGTGCCGCAAGGTTAGACACCGGATCGGAGAAATTGTTCCAAGGTCATTCTGAGTTCTTTACGGCGATGATCTCGGCCGCAATGCTGACGGCGATCTCTTCGGGAGTACGGCTGTTTATAGGGATCCCGATCGGTGTTCGGATGCGTGCGAGGTGTTCGTTAGGAATTCCTTCTTCCCTCAGTTCTTTCATCAGCGTCGCTATCTTTGCCTTGCTTCCGAGCACACCGAAATATTTGAACTCGCGGTCGGCCAAGCCTTTTACAACGATCTTGTCGGAAGCATAGCCAATCGTCATAACCACAACATAGGTGTTGTCCCAGTCAGGGATCTTTTCGCCGATATTCCTGTAATCCTCAATGATCGAAATGCTGTCGGCGAAGGTGTTCTTCTCGATGGTGTTGAGATCAGTCCGGTCGTCGAAGATCGTCACGTGGAAATCGAGTTTCGATACAAGTTCGCTCAGTGCCAAAGCACAGTGTCCGCCGCCGATGATGTAAAGATGGTTTGCGTAGCCGAGTGCTTCTTCGTAAATGAATTCGGAGTTGCCAGAGCTCTCGAAGTGAAAATTTTGGGATTCAGCGTTAGCTACTTCTATCTGAAATTTCGAAGAGGTAATGGTTAGTAGATCGCCACTCTTTTGACTAAAGCCGGCGATTGCCTGATCAATCGCGGTCTTATCGGCCGCAGACAGCCGCTTGAGAATGACCGTCTGATGGCCGGAGCAAATCATCCCCGAAGCGTTCGGAGCGTTCTTTCGATGCACTCGATCAACGAAAAAAGCCCCACCCGCTACCGCAGATCGTACTGACAGTATCTGTCGGCTCTGCTCGACAAGATTCACCTCCATCACGCCGCCACCGATCGATCCGCGGAGTTCACCGTCCGCCGAAACGGCCATCTTATAACCGGCCCGCCCCGGACTGCTTCCCGAGCTTTTGGCGACGACAAGCAACATTACATCCTGGCCGGGAGAGAGGCGGTCATGAATGAATTGCCAGAGTTCGAGTTCTTTCCGCACGCAAGGATTCTATCGCAGAAACTATTCGAGCAGAATGAACACGATAAACAGGATCGTTTCATCATTGCATCCTGTATATCCTGTTTGGATCTATCGCGAGGAATAGAGATTCATCAGCACCTTCTCGGGCGTGAACGGAGCGTCGATCTCGGGTGCGCAATCTCGAAAGGCCTTGATCGCGTTGCGGATCGCGAAGTAGGCACCGATACCGTACATCAGCGGTGGTTCGCCGACGGCTTTGGAATTGAAGACGGCGAGGTTTTCGCGTTTAGTTTCCAGCGGCACAATCGCGATGTCTTTCGGGACTGAATAGATATCGGGGACCTTGTAGGTCGAAAGAGCGTTCGAGCGAAGCTTGCCCTCGGCGTCGTAAACGATCTCTTCTATCGTCATCCAGCCGATGCCCTGGACGATCCCGCCTTCGATCTGGCCGTTGTCAACCGAGGTGTTCATCGACGTGCCGAAGTCGTGACAACACTTTACGTAATCAACCTCGTACCGACCGCGAAGACAATCGACCGTCACGCCGACGATCGCGGTGCCGTAAACGTGATAAGCGAACGGATGCCCCTTTGCGGTGTCCCAATCGAAGTTGATGCCCGGCGTAGCGTAATGGGCGTGCTCGCTAAGGTTCACGCGTTCGAGATGCGCTGTCATCACCAGCGTCGACCAATCGAGCGAAGTCCGCTCTCCATTCAGGTAAACGAATCCATCCGTAAGAGTGACGCCTTCAGGCGTTCCCGCTTCGATAAGAGGCAAAGCAACGTCGATCAATCTCGCCCTGATCGCCTCACATGCTAGTTGAGTCGCTTTTCCATTCAGATCTGCGGCGGCGGATGCGGCGGTCGGCGATGTGTTTGCGATGCGAAGCGTGTTGGTCGTATGAAGCCGAACTTTCTCGATCGGCAATCCGAAAAACCCCGCCGCGACCTGGGCGATCTTCGTATTCACGCCTTGGCCCATCTCGACGGCTCCGGTCGAGACGGCAACACTTCCGTCGGTGTAAACATGCACCAGCGAACGAGCCTGATTCATCGGCGTCTTGGTAAAAGAGATGCCGAAGCACACCGGCATCATTGCGACGCCTTTCCTGAAATATTTGGACGACGCGTTGAACTCGTCAGCTTCGCGTTGCAGTGCCTTGAAATCGAACTTCGCGTCGCCCTGTTCCCAACTCGTGATCGCGTCACTTTCGGCGATCTGTCCGTAAGGGAATTCGTCGCCGTCATCGATCAGATTCTTGCGTTGGATCTCAGACGCCGAAACTCGTAATTTCTCCGCCGCGTGAGCGATCGCCGATTCGATGACGAACATTCCCTGCGGCCCGCCGAATCCGCGAAATGCCGTGTTCGGCGGAAGATTTGTCCGGCAACTGTAAGCCGTCGCGGTGACGTTCGGGATGAAGTAACTGTTGGTGCAGTGAAATAGCGTGCGTTCGAGCACGGGCGGCGAAAGGTCGGCGGCGGCTCCCGCATTTTGATAGAACGTCGCTTCGTACGCGACGATCTTCAGATCCTTGTCGAGGCCGATCTTATAGTCACTCGAGTACGGGTGTCGCTTGCCCGTCATCCGCATATCTTCCATTCGGTGCAGAGCGTATTTGACCGGACGACGAGTCAACTGCGTGCCGACCGCACAGATGGCCGCCCACGCATTCGCCTGATCTTCCTTACCGCCGAAACCGCCGCCGAGCCGCTGTACATCGACCTCGACCTGATGCATCGCGAGGCCTGTTACGCGGCATACAGCGCGTTGAACCGCGGTCGGCCCTTGCGTGGATGAATAGACGCGAAGTCCGCCATTCTCCGTCGGAATCGCGTACGCTCCCTGCGTTTCTATGTAAAGATGCTCCTGCCCGTTCTGCTCAGTTCGGCCCTCGAAAATGTGGTCACAAGTGTCGAACGCTGCCGCCGCGTCGCCCATCACGAACCTCTTCGGCGGCACTATAAGGTCTCCGTTCGCCGCCGCCACACGCGGATCGGTCACGACCGGGAGCGGGTCGATCTCTGCGGTAATCTTCTTCGCAGCTTTCCGCGCTTGCTCTTCCGTTTCGGCAAGCACGACCGCGATCGGCATACCCTGAAAATGAACTTCGCCATCCGCCAGCAGCGGCTCATCCGGCACGATCCCGCCGATCTGATTTTCACCGATCAGGTCTTTCGCGGTGATGATTCGATAGACTCCTTCCGACTTCTCCGCCTCACTCGTGGCAACGCTTACTAACTTTCCATTAGCAACCGGCGAATCGAATACACACGCAAACAAGGTCCCCGCGACGTGCGGAATATCATCGAGATAAACGCTCTCGCCGCGAACGTGTGAATGTGAGTCGATATTTTTCATTCAGAAATTAGCCACAGAGCACACAGAGGACACAGAGATTCGTTGACGTTCTCAGAAGCTCTCGGTGGCCTCTGTGGCAAAAAGTTCTACAAAATGCGCACGGAAAAGTTGGCCGAGCAGCAGACGTTTGTAATCCTCGGATCCGCGGACGTCGGAGATCGGCGAGATCTCGTCGCGGATGATCTCCAGGGCGAACTCGATCGTCTCTTCCGAGAGATCCTTGTCGTTGAGAAACGCAGATGTCTTGCGGAGATAGAGCGGAATTGGGGCTACGCCGCCGGCAGAGACGTGTGCTGTTTGGATCTTTGGCCTTTGATCTTTGACCTTTGATTTTAGAAGTTCCGGTACGGGTGGACCGGATTCATATAGCTTCAGGGAGATCGCGGTGTTCACGCTTGCGATGTCCAGATAAGTTCGCTTGCAGACCTTTTCAAAGTTGAATCGAAAATCGCCGAAGGGCTTCTTGAATCTGATCGCCGTGACGATCTCGTTGTCGTTCTTCGCGAGTTGCTTGTAGCCGAGGTAAAAATCGGCGAGCGGTATTTCACGGACGAGAGAACCACCCCGCCCGCCCAAAGCGGCGTCCACCCCTCGTTCGTAAGGAAGGGAGTTTAAGAGGATGGACGCATCGAGTGCGAGGAACCACACGGTCATATCTCCGATCGGTGACGCGTTGACGAAGTTGCCCGCGAGCGTCGCCATGTTGCGGATCGGCGTGGATGAGACGAGTTTGAGATGTTTGTACAGGTCCGGGAAGACCGTATTCATCACCGGCGATTCGAGAAGATCGGTGACAGTCGCAGACGCGCCGATCTCTACGTAGTCGCCAACTTCACGGATGCCGCGAAGCCTCTCGTTATAAAACAAGTGTTCCGCACCGCCGTCGGCTAGTTCTTCGTGCCGTTGCACGTACGCGTCCGTGCCGCCTGCTACGAAAGGCGGAACCGACCGCGTAAGCGGTTGGCTAGGACGTAACCTATCAGCGAGATCGGAAAGCCTGCGGGCGATGTCATCGAAATATTTGGGCACAACGCGAGGCTCGTGCGCAACGGTCATGCCGCCTGCTGACGCAGACGGTTCCGCCTGCGAGCAGAGCCGTGCTGCCACCCGTTCGATCGATTTGTAGCCGGTGCATCGGCAGATGTTGCCGTCGATTGCAGAAACGGCAGCGTCTCGGGGCAAAAGGGAACCATTACCTACGTGCGGGCTACTGAAACTGTCGAGGCAATGCCCGGTCAGTGACATCACAAACCCGACCGTACAGAAGCCGCACTGCGTACCGCTCTCGTCAACCATCGCCTGTTGGACGGGCGTCAGCGAACCGTCCGTCGGATTTATCCCCTCGATCGTGACAACATGCTTTCCGGCCGCATTTGCTAACGGAATCAGGCACGATGTCATTGATCGGTATCGGACTTGATCGTCAATCAATTCGCCGACGAGAAATGTGCACGCTCCGCAATCGCCTTCGCGGCAACCAATCTTCGTTCCCTTTAGGTTTTGTCGATAGCGGACAAAATCGAGCACCGTCATCCCGGAAGGAAGGTCGGTTTGAATGTCCTGGTTGTTGAGGATGAATTCGATCACAAGATAGTTTCAAACAGGATGAACAGGATAGGCAAGATATTTTGATATAAGGATCATCCATCCTTTATCCTGTGCATCCTGTCAGAATATTTGCTGAAATCAAAACCGCCGTATCAAGACCACTCCAGCGGTTATCAACAATATCCCTCCGAGGCGGGCGAGGCTGACTTCTTTAACCGGCACGCCGAGCAATCCGAAATGATCGATTATCAGCGTGACGATCATCTGCCCGGCGATGAACAAACTAAATGTCATTGCGACGCCGATCCGAGGAACGAGAATTACGGCCGAGGCGACGAAGAACGCACCGAGAAATCCGCCTATCCACGCGATCGGCGGTGCGTTTCTCGCTTCGGCCAGAGACGCAAGCGTTTCGCCCGACAGCAAGGCGTAAGCGAAGAGTGCCAGGGTTCCGACCAAGAACGACAGGAAAGCAGCCAATATCGGGCTGCCGACGAAAATCGACATCTTGCTGTTTGTTGCGGCCTGAGTCGGCATCATTGCCCCCGCTAGCAAGGCGATGAGGAGATATAGATAGGTGTTCGACATCTTAAGGAACGCGGACTTTAGTCCGCAAGATCAGTGCGGACTAAGTCCGCGTTCCATTAATACTCAACCTTGTCCGTTTTCTCGATCCAGTTTTTGAACACCGCAAGCCCTTCGTCGCGCATCAGCATTGTGATAGGAACTTTGCGCGAGGCAAAGTCCGGACTGCTGATTTCTTCATAGATAAACTCGTCGTCAAAGCCGGCCTGAGCGGCGTCCTGACGATTGCACGCAATGAATATCTGCGTGGGACGTGCCCAATAGATCGCGCCGAGGCACATCGGACACGGCTCGCACGAAGTGTATACGACACATCCTTCGAGCTGAAAAGTATTTAAATTTTTGCACGCCGCGCGGATCGCAACGACCTCGGCATGAGCCGTCGGGTCGTTAGTGGAAGTGACCTGATTGTTGCCTTCGCCAACCATCTCGCCGTCTCTGACGATCACGCAGCCGAACGGCCCGCCAAGATTGCTGTCGGCTCCGGCGTGTGCCAGTTCGATCGCACGAGCCATGAATTTTTCGTGGTCGCTCATCGGACGGACACCTTGATCTCGTAAAGTTTCTTCCAGAGTTTGCCGGTTACAAAGAGGCGGTCGCCGGCCTTGTCGTACGCGATGCCGTTCAAAACGTCGGCATCGTCTTCCTTGTCTTTAACGTCGTCGGCAAGCTTGTTGATATCTACACGGCCGAGCAGTTTGCCGGTCTGCGGATCGATTCGGATGATCCAACCGGTCTGCCAAATATTGGCCCATATCTCGCCGTTCACCATCTCAAGTTCGTTGAGCTGCATGATCGGTTTTCCGCTCTCGTCGTTGACGACTATCGTGCGCACGGTCTTGAAATCTTCCGGGTTGATCACGCGGATAACGTGCGTTCCGTCGCTCATGAAAAGATTGGTACCGTCGTTCGTCAAACCCCAGCCCTGTCCCGGGTAGCGCAGTTCCTTCTGCAGCTTCAGGTCGCTCAGGTTATAGACGAATGCAGTTCCTTCGTGCCACGTGATCTGAAATATCTTGTCACCTAGAATGGTGATTCCTTCGCCGAAATAGTCGCTAGGCACGTCCTGCTTTTGAAGAACTTTCCCGGTCTGATATTCGACCTTGCGGAGCGATGAATAGACTTTTGCGTCATTCGGTTGAACGGGATTGCTGCGGCTTCCGCCCGTTCCCTCATAGAGAAAGCCGTCATGATACTCAAGCCCTTGCGTAAAATCCGTCGGGTCGTGCGGATATTCTTTTATGATTTGAAAATCGTATACGGGAACTGATGCCGGTTTCGTGTTAGCGTTCACGGGAGGTTTTGGCGGCATATTAACGTTGGCCGAGTTTCCGCAAGAGAATGACGCGAGTGCTGTCAAGAGGAACAAATAAAAACGCATATTATTTCGTCAACGCACGGCTTATCGCTCGTCGAAATGCGGATGCCGAAAGGCTGTAGACCTTGACGCCGTTTACAAAGATAGTCGGCGTGCTGTTAACTCCAAGAGCGTTGCCGTCGGCCTGATCCTGTTTTATCTCGGCGGCGGCCGCAGCGTCGCTAAAGTCTATCTCAAACTGTTTTACGTTTAAACCGAGTTCGGCCGCGAACTTGGTCAGTGAAGCTTTATCGAGTGAATCCTGATTCCCGTAAAGCTTCTCGGCGAACTCGGTAAATTTACCCTGCTTCGCAGCTGCGTTGGCGGCAAGAGCCGCATTGAAGGCATTTTTGTGGGTGCTTTCAAGTGGATAGTCGCGGACGACGAGCCGGACCTTCCCGGGAAACTCGGCCATCACCCGTTTTAGTTCAGGGTGCGTTCTGGCACACGCAGGACACTGAAAATCGCTAAACATAACGATCGTTACCGGAGCGGACGCCGGGCCAACCGATGGTTCGCCTTCGACCGTTATCGACTGTGCGATGACGGCCGGTCCCTTGAGCAGTATCTTCACCTGATACTTGGCGAACAACCGGTCCATCAACGCAGATTCGAGCTTCTCGCGTTCCTCGGCAGAAAAGTCTCGGAGTTTATCGGTAATCTCAGACGCGATGATCGCTCCCGGTTCGACGCTCTTTGCTTTAGCCTCCTCGCCGATCAGTGAGTTCAGTATTGCGATCTCAAGGTCGCCTCGAACATGTTCGTAATTGTGATGTTCGAATTCATTCAACTCCAGCCGATTGCGAGTCTCAAAATCTTGTGCCGATATTTGCTTGCCGTTGAGAGTTGCGACGACGTCGAGCGGCTTGAGGTCGGGTGCATTGACACTTTTTCCGACGGTATATTTGTACTTGGTCTGAAGCGAAGCGATGAAGTCGCTGACGGCTTTTTGCTCCGGATCACGACGCAGGAAAAAAACAATATCGTCGCGAACCTCGGCCAGTGGCCGCCCACCAAGCTCCGACTGATTCTGATCGTATACTGCCTGGATTTGAACCGCGGTTGGCTGCGCGACTTTCGCTCGCTGAGCTTCGATAAGCTTTGCTGCGGTTGACCCCAAAGCTTTTGCTTCGATTTCCAAGAGATCTTCTGCGATCATCTGACCGAAAAGCTGCGAGCGCGTCTCTTCGAGCACTTTCTTTTGATTCGAAAGCTGCGCCTGCGACTCCGAAGACAGATCGGCGGATGTAAAAGTCTTACCCGTAGCGGTCGCGAGAACGCCTTCGTTCGATTGAGCAAAGGCAAGGCTTGAGAACAGCAATAGTATGATTCCAAGCGATTTAAGCATCATGGAAATTGTAGCAAATCGCCTGCGGTGGCAGTATCTGTTTAAACATGGGAGACAGGCTGGAACAAAGCTGGTATCAAACCGAAGAGACGAGCGCGGCCGCGAAGGAAATGCTCGGTAAACTGCTGGTCGTCTCGGATGAAAATGGAGAACGCGTAGCCGGAATGATCGTCGAGGTCGAGGCTTATTGCGGCGTGACAGACCGGGCCGCGCACAGCTACGGCGGACGACGAACCGCTCGCAACGAGGTGACATACGGCCCCGGCGGCCACGCGTACGTTTTCTTTATCTACGGAATGTACTTCCAGCTAAATGTAGTGCTCGGTCCCGTCGATCACCCGCATGTTTTGCTGATCCGAGCTATCGAGCCAGTTGAGGGCATCGAGATAATGCGCGACCGTCGTGGCATGTCGGAACGGGAAGCGGTAGCGACCGAGTCATCAAGGATCAGACCGAAGGATACCAACCTCACCTCCGGCCCAGGTAAACTCTGCATCGCTCTCGGCATCGACCGGTCGTACAACGGTGACGATCTTGTCGAAGGCAGCCGCGTCTGGATCGAAGATCACCGCTCATTCACCGAAGACGAGATCGCCGTCGGCAAACGCATCGGTATCGACTACGCCGGCGAGGATGCGGATCTTCCTTGGAGATTTTGGGTGAAAGGGAATCAATACGTGAGCAAGCCTCGTGTGCCTGCCGGGTGAGAAATTGCTATTCTATTCGCTTATGACCGAAGCAAAAGTTAAGAAGGTGAAGCCGGATATTCGTGCGATCACGCGTCTTGTACCGCCCAGCGGTAACCTCGTTCAGGGGCAATCGGAACTGCCGATCGATCCTCAGTTGGCGAAGGAAGTGGCTAATATTATCGCCGCGAGCCGTAACCATTACGGCGGCAGCGAGGGCGACGAAACGCTGCGGAATGCGGTCGCCGAGAAGATCAAGCGATACAACAACATCGATATCGACGTCGACGCTCGGCCATTCGAAGTGATGGTGACGAACGGCGGTACGGGAGCGCTGATCGGTATCGCACAGGCATACCTGAGAGGAAAGTCGGCATTGGTTTTCGAACCATATTATCCATATCACCGACGCATCCTCGAAGAGTTTGGCGGCAAGACCGAGACGTTCGAGCTGGACGAGAAGCTGCAGTTTGAGAAAGACGCTTTGCTTGCTCGGGCAAAGGAATTAAAGGACCGCAGCGAATATCCGCTAAAAGCTATCATCGTTTGTTCGCCGGCGAACCCGAGCGGAAAAGTTCTCTCGCAAACCGAACTCGAAGCGATCGCCGACATAGCCAAGGAACTCGACCTGCTCGTCATTTCAGACGAGGTTTATGAGCATTACGTCACCGGCGAGAATCCTCATACGCCGATCGCATCGCTGCCCGATATGCGCGAGCGGACGATCACGGTCAACTCGTTCTCGAAGTCGTGGAATATCTCAGGCTGGCGGCTGGGATATGCATACGGCAAAGGCGAGCTGATCGCGCCGATCAACAATGCCGCAAACGTCATCTACGTTTGCCCGGCGACTCCGCTGCAGGCGGCTCTTGCGAAGGTGCTGATGGCCGACGGCGATTATTACACGAAGCTTCGCGACAAGTTCGATGCCAAGCGTCAGTCGTTCGGCGACGGGCTGGAGGGACTCGGATTCGACCTCTACGACTCGGGGTCTGCGTTCTACATCTGGGCCCGCATCCCCGAAGGCCACAATGACGCCATCGAATTCAACGAAATGCTCATGCGCGACGCCGGTGTCGGCATGACGCCCGGATCCGCATTCGCCGATACCGATACGTGGGATCCGTACGTCCGCATTTGCATCGCCCGCGAAGATCAGGTGCTGGAAGGTGCGATGGAGAAATTACACTCTGTGTTGGCGAGGTAGTCATGACATCGAAGTTATTGAGGTTAGTTCTTGTCTATTCCGCACTCGTTGTGTCAGCATCCGGGCAGGGTGACGCGGCGGATTCGGATGCGTCTCGCTTTGCCGGCAAATGGGTGCTTGCGGAAGTGCGTCAGATCCCCGGCAAGCGCAACCTCCCGTTGTCGAGAGATGATTCGAAGCTAAAGATCGAGATGGATATTCGTGTTTCAGGAAACGAGCTGTATGTTGATGAGAAATCGGACCCATATTCACGCTCGCCGAAATATTTTCTCGACGGAAGAGGAGAAAAGAATCCGGGCTTTACCGCAGGTTTTGTATACGAAACGGTAACCAAATTCAGTAACGGAAAGATCGTGATCGAACGCCGGCTTGAGGGTTTTGGGCCTGACTCTCAGGTCGATGAACAAGAGTGGAGCTTATCCCCAGATGGCAAGCAGCTTGAGATCCTTACGCGCACGACAAACGGCCGCAGCCGCGTAATGGCGGGCCGGGGCATCGAAACTGCAAGGCCGACGCAGATTTTCAAACGAATCTAGTAACCTATTTCGGCGACTTTTGACGAATTTCCCGTCCGTCCTGGCCTAAAGTGATCCGAAATGCTTCGGGCAAAACTTTTATTAAAGACCGTCCACCTCATAACGGGTGGCCGGTCTTTTTAGATGATCTGCCGGATTGTCATTTTGCCGGTCAACCGAAATCGGAAGATTTTGGAGGATCTAACTATGATGTTCTTCGGAGACGGCCAATTCCCAAAATGCGCAAGCTATATGCGGTCAAGGATCGTCGGTTTGTCGAAAACTTCCAAGGTCTATTCCGCGTTGGTCGAATGCATAGAGGACGAAAAGTTAGTCAAACTTGCCTTGGGTGCAGGAACTTATCCTCGATTGATGATCGAAAAAATAGTGAAGGGCTATAAGGTTATTGATGGTATCTATCAAGGTGAATGCGATAAGTCAAAACTCAATTATATCTACGTTCACACTCGTGTCGCTGAAGGTTTTGAAGAATTTAACCACTCCTATCCGCCGTATTTCGAAAAGGTCGTTCTCCACGAAACGGTCCATTGGGGGCGCCATCTCGCCGGGTTGCCCGGAGAGATCAACGGACGAGAAGCAGGCAGTTGGTTCGAGCATCTCGCATACAACACCCCGTACAAATGGCACGGCGACGTGAAGTGCCCTACCTAGATCTTTGCCGATCAACTAATCATTCTCGCGGCCACGTTTTTTGAACGCACGTTTAAAGAGACGTGGCTTTCGTTTTCTCAGAAACATTCGCCCGCAATCGTCACGAACTTCTGACTTTGTTTGTGGCCATAGCCTTCACCGTGCCAGAGCCTCAGTGAGTCGGTCAAAGATCGGAACTTATCTTGCGAGCTTGCGGGATATGCGGAACGCCATTGAGGACAACTTCGCTTTCGCACAATTCCGCGGATCGAAGATCGAAGCCCGGGAATATACAGCGAGGGATTTAAAGCCTCGTTCAAGTGATCCGAAATGAACGGCCGAAGGAGTAGTTCCTCGGAAATGCCGGCATCATTCAATCTCCACTGGTTATCTTTCAACGTCAAGGTTGGCGGCCGGTCAAGGATTCCGACCGTGATAGGCCTTGTCAATCCTTCATAGAATCGCATGCCGACCATATTCGCAAACAGGTCCGCGTTCGAGAAGACGGCGCCGACCATGGTGCCATAGTAAGTGTTTTCGGTCATTCGTCCCCAAGAAATAGCCTTCGCCTCTGCCGCCTGAAGCGGTAATCCCTTCGCTCTATATCTTTCCGCGATGCGGTGATACTGGTATCCCTGCTGAAAGAAATGAGCGATCTTGTCGGTTCCGAGATGAACTCCGTAGATGTTTACGGTCGGGCTGATGGTCAGATAGTCGGTTGGTATCCAGACGTAGATTGAGTCTCGATAATTGGTCTTGTATCTCGCTGGCTGTGCTCGGAATTTGTGAGAGTTGATCCAATCCCCAGCCTTCGCGAACGCGATGATCCCATAGCCGAGTTCGTCATAGACCGCTCGCTCGATTGCAGCCGCCGACCGCAGATGCTCAAGCCGCTTCCTCGCGTTAGTCCGCTCACAACTCTGCCGCTCAAGACACGCCATCTCCGTAAGGATCTTCGCGTTTACTTTACCCACAGCTTTTTGCAGATTCTCGACCGTATACTCGTAAACTTCCGGCCCGATATCCGTCAGCGGCACCGGCGGCAGATTGAATTGGTCAGTCTCAAACCCCACTCCTCGATCGGGATTCATGACGAGCGCGAGAAGGACTGCAATTGTGGTGAAAGTTTTGATCATCTTGACTTTGACCAGTCAGATTCTAGCATCCTCGTTCAGCCTTAGCGTTTGCTAGAATAGGTTTGGTGGTCAGCTTAAGTGACAGATATGCGCTCGCAGTTCATCTAGCTATTGCGGAAAAACTGCGCTCAACGCCGGAAGAAGTTTTAAGGATCGCTAACCGAAATCTGGACCGATGGATAAGCAGTGGCGATTTTGACCGCTCTGAGATGGTTACTTTGCAGGAGTGGAAAGAGATTTTAGAAAGTAACGGTCCCGACGAAATAGCGAATCTTATAACTTCTCGGACAGACGAAGGCCAACGCCTTCGTTCTTCGTCGCCTTTCGTCGGAATACTTACTTACGAAGAGCGCGACAGGACTTGGAGTGAGTGTGCGGAAATCGGCCTTGCGTAATCTCATAGCGGAGTTTTCCAAGCTCTATGGAAGCGAACTTCCGATAATCGTTGGTTTCAGGCGCTCTTCGCTGTCACTGACGATCTTCCGGAAGTTGCGAGGCGATCTATCGAATGTGATTTTTTGTTTGCGCCGGGCAAAATGCATTTGCGTGACCAGATCGAAAAAGAGCTGGGTATTCAGAGCGATTTTCGGGTCGAACACGGTTACTACGCGGACGGGCTAGGCATCGCGACCGTGACCTTGCCGGAAGGATGGGAAGATCGTCTCACGCCATTGAAAGATGAGAACGGGATCACCGTAGCCAACTGCGTTGAGCTTTACGACGTTGCGTCGGCAAAGCTGGCCGCCGGTCGTGAGAAGGACCATGAGTTTCTTAAGAGTCTGATACTTTCGGATTCGCTAGATTTTCAGATGCTCCTGGATCGCTTCATTCTCCTTCGCGACAAAGTTGAGAACGATACACTTCTGATCAGACTCAGAAAGTTCGTCGACGCTCTTTCGAAAGAACGCACTTATTTCAAACACCAGATCGATACGCTCAATAGTTACATTCGAAAGACTAAGTTTTAGATATCGTATGCACTATCACTTGATCGGAATTTGCGGGACGGCGATGGCGTCGCTTGCGGGAATGCTGCAGGCACGCGGACACAAGGTTACGGGATCGGACCAGAACGTGTATCCGCCGATGTCGACGCAGCTCGAGGAACTCGGCATCGAGATAATGACCGGCTACAGGGCCGAGAATACCGACTTGTCGCGAGACATCACGGTCGTCGGCAACACGATAATGCGCGGGAATCCCGAGCTTGAAGAGGTAATGAACCGAAAGCTGGTATACCGTTCGCAGGCCGAAACTGTGCGTGAAGAATTCATCCGCGGGCGGCGGTCGTTGGTTGTCGCAGGAACGCACGGCAAGACGACGACGACGAGCATTGCCGCGTGGGTTTGCGAGGTCGGCGGGCTCGACCCGACGTTTCTCGTCGGCGGCGTCGTGCAGAATTTCGGCCAGAGCTTTCGCGTGACTGACAGTGACTACTTCGTCATCGAAGGCGACGAATATGACACGGCTTTCTTCGACAAAAAGCCAAAATTTATGTCGTATTTGCCGGAGATCGCGATCGTTAACAATATTGAATTTGACCACGCAGACATCTATAAAGACCTCGACGCGATCAAGTGGCAGTTCTCGCGGCTGATGAACGTTGTGCCCGGCAACGGACGGCTCATCTGCGGAGTGGATTCGCCCGTCGTCGTCGACGTTCTCGATCAGATGAAAGGGAAGTTGTTCACCACCGTCGAGACCTTTGGAGTCGGGCCGGATGCGAAATGGCAAGCCCGTGATATCTCGCTCGACGCAGACAAAACACGTTTTAGCGTTTATTGCGAAGACAGGCATTGGGCCGATTTTTCAACCCATATGATCGGCGATTTTAACATCCGCAACTGCTTGGCGGTTATCATCGCGGCGGACGCTTGGGGAATTTCAGAGGAAAAGATCCAGGCAGCTTTCGACACGTTCAAGTCGGTCAAGCGTCGGATGGAAGTCCGAGGGATCGAACGCGGTGTGACCGTCATCGACGACTTCGCTCATCACCCGACCGCGGTAGATGAGACGTTGCGTGCTTTGCGGCAACGCTATGCCGACAATCGCTTAATCGCCGTCTTCGAACCACGTTCGCGTTCGTCGCGGCTGTCGATATTCGAAGACCGCTACAAGGACGCCTTCGTCCACGCCGACCACGTGATAATCGCCGGCGTTTTCAACGTCGAGGATGCAAAAACTTACGGGGACGTGATGAACGTCCAACGCCTCGTCGCCAACATCGGAGCGACTGGCAAACCTGCCGAAACCCTCGAAAACGCCGACGCGATCATCGAAAGGCTCTCGCCAGATCTCAAGCAAGGCGATGTCGTTGCGATCATGTCGAACGGCGGCTTCGGCGGCATCCACGAAAAACTTCTCAACGTTCTCCGGACGTAAAAACAAATCGACCTGCTCGGGCTGTTGTCCGAATTATCGTCCCGTTTCCGTTAACTTCAATGGCTGCGTTCAAAGCGCCGGCCATTTCGCATTTATAACGGAGAAAGAAGATGTCAGTAATAATTCCAGATAGAACTTTGATGAAGCTAAAATCAGCAAAACCTATGGCCCAAAAGTTTGCAGCCGCAGTAGGCCGCAACCGAAACGCGTGGACACCTGCCCAGCTTGAGCAGCTCTCACTGATCTACGACATTCTAACGGAAACGCACGATGCTCTGGTTAATCTCGTCGAGGCAAACACTCCGCGCTAGGTTCACCAGATGGACGGCACGACCGATTCATCGATCTCGATGGAGCGGCCGTCCGGCAAGATGTGGATGATATTTGTGACGCCTCGTGTCCGTAGCATCGGTGAAAGCATTCCGACGCGGTGGCAATTCGCCCTCGGGATTTTATGATTCGACAGCGGCTGCGATTCCGAACACATCAGCACCGTCGAGAGGTCCGACGCGATCTCGACGATCCGGTCCACCCCACGCTCCAAATCCTCCGGCTTCGGCCTCGTCTTCCCACCCGTCTCGGGCAAATGCTCGTACCCTATCCCATTCTCCGCCAACAATTCCCGCAACACCCCACCATTGAACTGCGGCCACCTCGACCTCGCCACGCTCCGCACGTCGCAAAGAAACTCGATCTCGTACTGTTTTAGCAGCTCAAAAAAGTAATTGAACGCATGACGGCCGTGGCCTATGGTGTAAATGGCACAATGCTTCCTCATACGGGGATGGCACTAGAGCCGCTCCAGTAGCGAAACTCAAGAGTTTCTTCGTCTGGTTTATATTTAATTTCCTCTTCTACATTTAGCTCATCAGTCACCCAAGCATTTGTAATTTTTCCGTTTATCCTGCTCACTACGATAGTTAACTGATCGTTAAGAAGTTGGTCGACGAATTTACGCACCGCCGCTTCCTGCGGCAATGCTTCTCCTAAATAAAGCAAATCGCCGTGTGTGTGCCATTCAAACCCGTCAAAACCTACGCTGTAATCCGGCGTCAAACTACTACCATCGATATCAACTATCAGCGTCAAGGCACCGTCACTGGTTGGATGTTCTTCTAAAGTCATCTCAATATGTTCGCTATTTCGGCGACCGCGTTCGGATTCTCAAGTGCTGAAAGGTCGCCCGGATCTTCACCCAAATAAGCCGCACGGATAACGCGGCGCATTACTTTGGTGTTGCGGGTTTTGGGGAGGGCGGAGACGAAGTGGATTTTTGACGGGGCGAGCGGCTTGCCCATGTCGCGGGCGACGAGGGCTTTCAGTTCGGCCTCGAGCGGAGCGCGGACACTCCTGTCCGCATCGCCGGTTCCCCCGGCGAAACGGTCTTCGCCCATCGAAGACTCGAAATCATTCGCGCCCGTTCGCGTCGCGGCGACGCTCATGCGGACAGGAGTGTCCGCGCTCCCAAGCACACAGAACGCCACCATTGCGGTGCCTTTGGCTTCGTCGGGGACGCCGATGACGGCGGCTTCGGTGACGAGCGGGTGAGCGACTAGCAGCGATTCAACCTCAGCTGGCCCGACTCGTTTGCCGGCAACCTTGAGGGTGTCGTCGCTGCGGCCGAGGATGAACCAATGACCGTCGGCATCGCGCATTGCCCAATCGCCGTGGACCCAGATATCTTTGAACCGCCGCCAATAGGTTTCGAGATAGCGTTCCTTCTCCTGCCAGAATCCACGTGCCATCCCGATCCACGGCTGCTTGATGATGAGTTCGCCGACTTTGCCGGTGGAAACCGGGTTGCCGTCTTCATTGAGAATGTCCACATCCATCCCCGGACACGGAGCCGGAAACGAACACGGCTTGATCGGCAGCAGTGGATTTCCCATCAATATTCCGCCAGCTATCTCCGTGCCGCCCGAATAATTGATGATCGGTAGTTTGCTATTCCCGACCTTCTCAAACAACCACCACCACGGCGCCGGATTCCACGGCTCACCCGTCGACGCGAAGATGCGAAGAGACGAAAGGTCGTAGCGCTCAAATAGAGCCTTGTGCGTTTCACCCAGTCCTTTTAACCCGGAACTCCCCTCCTTACGAAGGAGGGGTGTCGGCGCTTCGCCGACGGGGTGGTTCTCTTCATCCGTATCCGCGAAACCTCGATCGACGGTCGAACTAACCACCCCGTCACCCGAAGCGGGTGCCACCCCTCCTTCAAAAGGAGGGGAGTTTTTTGCCTCCTCGGTCGCTGCCAAACTTCTAACCAGGGTCGGCGAAATTCCCAGAACTTCGACCTTATGCTTCGAGCAGAATTCCCACATCCGGTCGGGAGTGGGGTAATCAGGGGCGCCGTCGTAGATGCAGATGGTCGCGCCGTTGATGAGCGCACCGTAGATCAGCCACGGCCCCATCATCCAGCCGATATCGGTGTACCAAGAGATCCGCGTGCCTTTGCCCACGTCCGTCCCAAACGCCATGTCCTGCGCCGCCTTGATCGGAAAACTCGCATGCGTATGCGCGATTCCCTTCGGCTTACCCGTTGTGCCGGAGGTGTAAAGGATGATGAGCGGGTCTTCGGCAGATGTTGCTTCGGCGGTAGTATTCTCTACACTTTGAAATAGGGTATAGAACGAAACAAACCTCGCGTCGCTAGTATGCTTACTAAGGTCCAACTCGTCGCTGTCGCAACTGGTCACGTATATCTTTTCGATCGTTGGGCAATGAGAAACTGCCTCGATCGCGGTCGCCAGAGAGTCGACAGCTTTGCCTCTCCGAGAGAAGTTTTCTGCCGTAAACAAGGCTTTTGCACCAACGGCGTTCAAGCGGCTCGCTATAGCTTCGACACCGTAACCGGAAAAGACGGGAACGGCGATCGCTCCGATGCGGTTGATCGAAAGAAGGACGTTGATGGTTTCGGGAATCATCGGAAGATGGATACCGATCGCATCTCCCTTCTTGAATCCTGCCGTCTTTAGACTTTCCGCGACCTGAGCCACGTAGCTGAACATCTGCTCATAAGAATGCGTCTCGACCCTACCTGCTTCACCTTCCCAAATCACCGCCGGCTGATCCTTCATCTCATCCGTCTGCCACCGGTCGAGGCACATCGTGGTGATGTTCAGTCCGGCGCTAGGACCGCGGACGCCCTCGTCCGCAGACGCCGCTTGCGGCGTGCGTTCTGTTCCGCCTTCGGCCTCATCGTGGACCAGGGCGTCCGCGGTCACATCTGCGGACGAGGGCGTCCGCGTTCCATTTGAAAACCAATTTGGAAACTCGACCCCTTCCGAAGTATCCATCAGCCTCTCGTAAGGCGGGAAGAACCCGATGTCGAGAAACTTCAGGACCTCTTCGGTAAACTTCTCCACATCGCGGATCGAGAATTGATACAACTCGTCCCAGGTCGAGACGCCAACCTGTTTCATAAACCGCGTCAGTTGAGCGCGCTCGATGACGTCGGGCGTGGGCGTCCAGGCGATCGGCTGATCTTCGAGGAGGTTGGTGTCGTGCATGATTGAGACGATTTTAACGCAAAGACGCAAAGTCGCTAAGACGGCAAAGAAAATGTCCCCGCGGCTTTGCCTCTTGACGACTTTACGTTAAAAATCTAAACAAATGTCTAAGCACGGAATCCCCTTACCGGCGAACCTCTTCGCGGGAAAAACTGCAATCGTCACCGGAGCATCCCGTGGTGTTGGTCGCGCGACGGCTCTGCGGCTTGCCGAGGGCGGTGCGAACGTCGTCGTTAATTACCTAAGCAACGCTGGCGAGGCTGCCGAAACGGTGAGGATGTGTGAGGAGAAAGGCGTGCGGGCGATCGCGGCTCAGGCGGATGTCTCGGAGTTTGCGGGTGCACAGGCGGTGGCAAAGGCCGCTCTCGACGAGTTCGGCAGCATCGATCTGCTCGTGTGCAACGCGGGCGTTTGGGAAGGTGCGGCGATCGAGGATATGACCGAAGAGGTTTGGAACAAGGTCATCAACACCAATCTCAAATCCGCGTGGGCGATGTCAAAGGCGTGCGTACCCGCGATGAAGAAGCGAGATTCCGCAGCGATAGTGATGGTCTCGTCAACCTCCGGCCAACGCGGCGAGGCCAATTACTCCAACTATTCTGCCTCGAAGGGTGGAATGATCTCATTCACGAAAGCTCTTGCTACGGAACTTTGTCCTAAAATCCGCGTGAATTCCGTTGCACCAGGTTGGATAGAGACCGCGATGGTCCGGCCGGCTTTCGACGATGCAGAATACTATCAATCAGTCGTTCGCTCGATCCCACTGCAGCGAGTCGCCGCTACCGACGATGTCGCGCTGGCGATATGCTTTCTGCTGTCCGATTGGTCGCGACATATAACCGGCGAGATCATGAATATCAACGGCGGATCGGTTTTATGCGGTTAGAAACTTTTTAGAAACGGAGATCAAATGAAGTTATATTTTTCTTTACTACTATTAGCCAGTTCGCTTCTATTCACCGCGTGTCCCAGAACCTCGACAAACTCCAACGGTGCTGGCAACTCGGTCGCTAACGCAAACACCAAGGCCAACGCCACGCCTGCAACTGAAAAGAGCGATGGCGATTACGTCGAATCGGAAGACGGCACGGCCAAAGCGACGCCGGAATCGGGTAAAGCGAATATCCAAGGGAAGGTCTTGTATAACGGTGAACCGGCATCGGGCGTCGAGGTAAAGATCTGCCAAAAGTTCAGCAGATTCATGGGCGAGTGCAGCGGCGATACTTTCAAGACTAAGACGGACGCGTCGGGAGAATACCTTTTTTCGAATGTTGCTGCCGGTGTTTACGAAGGTTTGCTTGTGAAGGTATTCGACACGAACGGATATGTTTTCGCGACTCAGGGACTTGGCGTATCGGCCGCCAAATACAAATTCGACGCGGACGCAACCTACTTCGCTCCGGTCACTAATCTCTTCAAGTTCGACCTGAAACTGCAGGAGCCGAAGGCAAACGCGACCGTCGCAGGCACTGATCTGAAGATCAAGTGGGATGCCTACCCGAACGCCGCTTACTATAAACTGAGCGTTAATCCGGCGGAATACGACTCGGATTCGACCATCAGCAATGAGCGCGTCGAGGGCGTCGAGTACGCGGTGACGAAGGTTCTGAAGCCCGGAAAATACAGCATGTCGCTGACCGCCTATAACGCCAACGACTTGAAACTGGCCGAGCCGAAAGAACGGATCTCATTCACGGTAAAGTGACACCTATCATTTTTGCTTATGCCGGCCGTTTGCTTTACCTTTACACGTGAACGTGAGTGAATCGATCGGCCCGACAGTAATGAAATTTGGCGGCACGTCCGTAGGGGATGTTGCCGCCTTCGAGCGTGTTTTTCACGTCGTTTCGACGCAGATCGATAAACGCCCGGTGGTTGTCGTTTCGGCAATGACGAAGGTTACCGACGCACTGCTAGCTGCGTTCGAACTGGCAAAAAAAGGCGACTTCGCGACGGCGATCGCGTCGCTCGAACCGCACTTCGAACGTCACGTTGCCGTGACTGACCATTTCATTCCTGACGGCCCGCCGAATCTCTTCGCGGCCGAACTCCAGTTCGCCCGAAACGAGCTTTCCGACCTGCTGATGCGTGCCGCCCGCCGGTCGCTGCCGCTCTCGATGCTTAAGGATGCGATCGTGAGCTACGGCGAACAGCTTTCGTCGCGGCTATTGGCGGAAGTGCTGAAGACGAAGGGATTGAAAGCACGACAGTTCGATTCGCGTCGGCTGATAATGACTGACGACGAATTTGGGGCCGCTCAGCCGATCATCGACGAGACGAACGAGATCGTCCGACTCGAGCTTGAGCCATCGATCAAATCAGGCGAGGTCCCTGTGATGGGCGGCTTCATTGCCGGTAATCGTGCCGGTGAAACGACAACGCTTGGCCGCGGGGGCTCTGATTATTCAGCCGCGATCGTCGCCGCAGCTCTAGGTGCGTCCGAGTTACAGATCTGGACGGACGTGACAGGCGTGATGACGTGCGATCCGCGTATCTCGCCCGAAGCGCGAACCATCCCAGTTCTCTCATACGAAGAGGCCGCCGAGCTTGCGTACTTCGGTGCGAAGGTCCTGCACCCGAAAACGATCAAGCCCGCCGTTGATAACGCGATCCCTGTTCGCGTTTGCAACACTTTTCAGCCCGATGAGATCGGCACGATGATCTTGGGCGAATCGGGTGAGGCTCCGAATAAGATCAAGTCGATCGCAAGCAAAAAGAACATCACGATACTGCGGATATCATCGGCGCGGATGCTTGGTGCCTACGGCTTTATGAGCGCGGTCTTCCAAGTCTTCGATCGCCACCGCACCGTCATCGACGTGATCTCGACATCCGAAGTCTCTGTCGCTCTCACGCTCGATAACTCTGACAGCATCGACAAACTCGTAGAAGATCTCTGCAGACTCGGTGATGTCGAGGTGGAATCCGGCTACGCCGTTATCTGCGTTGTTGGAGAAGGTCTTCGGGCCTCCACCGGCCTCGCGTCGAAGATCTTCTCAACTATCGAAGATGTAAATGTCGCGTTGGTTTCACACGGGGCTTCTGCCGTAAATCTCACTTTCGTCGTCAAGGAATCTGACGCGGCAGACGTAATCAAGAAACTTCACGAGGTGTTTTTCAAATCCTGAATGAGATCTATCTGAGCTTGTCAATGGATTCTTTTACCCGCGCGGCGAGCTCGGAATTCAGACGCAGGAGTTCGTTGTAAGATGCTGTCGCACGGGGCCGATCTTTCCGTGCTGCGTAGAACATTCCCAGATAGTAATGAGCCATAGGGTCGTCCCGATCCAGAGCGATAGCCCGGTTGAATGAATTTAGCGCGTCATCCAGTTGATTGAGATTCCAGTGCGAAAATCCAATTTCGCGATGATAGACTCCAACATTCGGGTCGATGTCAATTGCCTTTTTCAGAACGGCGGCAGCTTCCTGATATCGCTTGAAATGATTCATACACCAGCCCGATCGATAGAGGGCGGCGCGGGAATTGGGAGAATACTTAAGTCCGCTTTGATAGTTGTCCAGCGCAAGACTGTATTCTTTGCGGGAATAGTAGAGGTCGCCCAGCCCAAAGTACGCTAAGGAACTGTCGGGTTTCAAACGAGCAGCCTTTTGGTACGCGGTGACGGCTTCGTCGTCCCGTTTCAGGCCAACGTAAGCCAGTCCGGCCTCGATATATGCCGGGTGGTAGTCCGCCTTGATCTTTATTGACGATTCTGCCCAACGAAGAGCGTTGGTATAGTCGCGTGTTTCGTTGTAAATGTAAGCGAGATGATGAGCCGCAACGTAGTTCTTAGGATCGTACAGCAGCCCCATGAGATAAGGCTCAATAGCTTCCTTATTTTGCCTGGTGCCGGAATAGTAAACATCGCCGAGATTCATATACGCCCCTGAGTTCTTAGGGTCGAGTTGTATCGCCTGGCGAAATGAAGCAATTGCCTCGGGATACTGATTGAGTTTTCGTTGCGCATATCCGCGCTCTTCGTAAGACTCGGAATAATCTGGCTTAGCTGCAATCGATTGGTTAAGCAGCCGGATAGCGTCGTTATATTGTCCGAGATCGTTGAAAAGAGCTCCGAGTTCAAAAGTCGAAATGTATGAACTTGAGTTCAACGAAACTGCCCGTTGGAGTGCAACACGAGCATCGTCGTATTGTTTCAGTCGTCGATGAGCAAAACCCTTCTCTTGGAACACGAGCGATTCGCTAGGGGCGATCGCCGCCGCTTGGTTGAGGATAGGAATGGCTTTCTGATATTCCTCAAACTCGTTATAGATCCAGCCGATGCGATAAAGCGACTTGAGAAGCGGCTTAACCTTTACGGCGCTTTGGTAAGCGGCCAAGGCGCTGTCATGGTCCTTTGCCTCGAAAAACTTATCGCCTTCGGCCTGATAAGCCTCGGCTGTCTTAACTCTTACAACGACCTTCTTTGGAGCGGTTCGTTTGATCGCCGGGCGTGTTTGCTTTACGACGCGTCTTTGTGTCGGTTCAGGATCAGGAGTTGAGCGGCCTCCGCCGGCTTGTTGAGCGACCGAAAGGTAAGGAAGCGAAAATAAAACGATGCCCAAACTCCCCAATTTTAGGCTGATCTTCATTAAATGCATTTCCAAGTTAGTTCTTGTTATGGAAGCCGGCGGAATCTCGCCGGAATCGCGTTGATCAAACAGCTTCGGATAAAAAATGATGTTAGCATGAGCTTTTAACCGCATTCAAGATATGGCTTTTGGGGCTAGCGAAAAAGTGAATCTCTTTGACTTGACGACATCGTTGATGAGTGTACCTTCTGTCTCCGGTGAGGAAGAGGCGGTTGGATTCGGGCTGCGTGATCACTTGGCATCGCTCGGATGGAACGTTGAGCTTCAGCCGGTGAGCGAGAACCAAAACAACGTCATCGCGACGCTGAACGACACTCCGCGCGTTTGGTTTTCGACTCACATGGATACGGTGCCGCCATTCATTCCGCCGGCTGAGGATGACGAGAAGATATACGGCCGAGGAGCGTGCGATGCAAAGGGGATCATCGCCGCTCAGATCACGGCTGCCGAACAGTTACGAAAAGAAGGCATTACCGACATCGGCCTCCTGTATACGGTCGAGGAAGAGCGTGCAAGCACCGGAGCGAAGGCGGCTAATCTTCATCCGCATGCCGCGAAATGCGAGTACATGATCAACGGCGAGCCGACCGACAATGATCTCGCGATCGGCTCGAAGGGTTCATTTCGACTGAAGATCAAAACGAAAGGGAAGGCTGCCCATTCCGCGTATCCGGAAGAAGGTGATTCGGCGATCCTGACGCTGCTCGACATTCTCGACGACATTCGCCAAACGAAATTTCCTAACGACGACTTCTTCGGCGACACGACCGTCAACATCGGCACGCTCGAAGGCGGCCTCGCACTGAACATTATTCCACCGCGTTCCGAAGCCGGATTGCTCATCCGCTTGACGACGAAACGCGAACCAATCGAACAGGCTCTCGAAAACATCGTCCGCGGACGCGGCGAGATCGAGGTACTGTCATGTAGCGAACCGGTAAAACTGCTCGAAATCGATGGCTTCAAACAGAAGGTCGTTCGCTTTACCACTGACATTCCACACCTGCCGAATTGGGGTAAGCCATTACTACTCGGCCCCGGCTCGATCCTCGTCGCACATACGAAAGATGAGTTCGTGTTGAAAAAGGATCTGGAAGATGCCGTTGGATTGTATTTGAAGTTGGTAAAGAAACTCTTGGCCTAAGCTTACTGCACGCCGCGGGTTAGATCCTCAGGAAGGTGCGGCATCGCTCCTTTCTGCGACGCAACGTAAGCGCCGATCTTGTTGGCGAAGAGGTTCACTTGATCGACATTCCAATCCCGCAACATCCCATGCACCATCGCGGCTGTAAAGGCGTCACCGGCCCCGATCGTATCAGCCGCCTTGATCGGCGAAGCCTTCTGAATAGAGACCTCGTCGCCTTTGATCAAGATACTTCCTGCTTCACCAAGCGTGACACACGCCGCGATCAGTTCGAACTTCTGTTTCAAGGTAGCCAGGCTTGCAGCCTCGCTTTCCGCAGCACAGCCAAACATTTGGGCAATTAACAAAAGTTCCTCCCGATTCAGCTTTACCACATTCGACGCGGCCAGCGAGGTTTCGAGAACCTCACGAGAATAAAAATTCTGCCTAAGATTTACGTCGAATATTCTTAAACACGACTGCCTTGTTGCCTGAACGATAGCCTGAATCGACGTCCTCGATCTTTCTCCTCTCTGGGCGAGCGAGCCAAAGCAAATCGCGTTGCACTCCGCCGCCAGTTTGAGCCAATCTTCCGAAGCTTCGAGCACATCCCACGCAACGTCTTCCAAAATGTCGTACTCTGGCAAATCGCCTTTCAGGAGGACTTCTACACGGCCTGTATCATGAGTGTCGTCGGTTTGGACACGGTCCGTATCAACTCCTCGTTCGCGGAGAGCGGCGATCAGATCACGTCCATCGTCATCATTGCCTACGCGGCTCATGATCAGTCCTTTGTTTCCCAATTGAGTAGAAACGAAAGCGAAATTGGCGGGAGCTCCGCCCGGCATTTTTTCATCAGGTAAGACGTCCCAAAGAACCTCGCCTAGTCCGATGACAGTAAATTGCGCGGAATCAGAATTTTGATGTATTGTTTCTGCCAAGCTTTGAACCTTAGACCGTCCTATTTTGACTATGACTAATCGATTGCTTCTGTTTCTTACTGCTATATCCGTGTTTTTTCTCGCAGGCTGCGTTGGCAATTCGGAAGCGCCGCAGAACACCGCCTCAAAAGATCCCAACAGAAAGATCCGCATCGGTTTTTCAATGGACACGTTAAAGGAACATTGGGTCAAAGACAAAGAGCTGATCGAGAAACGTGCCGCGGAACTCGGAGCCGAGGTGACGACGACAGTGGCCGACAGCAACGACGAGAAGCAGATCCAGCAAGTTGAGAACATGCTGACGAAGGGTATCGACGTGCTGATCATCGCTCCGCACAATGGCCTCGTAGCCGCGGCGGCGGTCGATAAGGCGAAGGCGATGGGAGTCTATGTGATCAGCTATGACCGCATGATCCAGAACGACAAGGTCGACTTATTCGTCTCGCACCTTCATTCTACCGCCGGAATAATGCAAGCCGAGTATGCGTTAAAAAATAAGCCGAAGGGAAAGTACGTACTGGTTTTTGGGGCTCCGACCGATAACAACGCCTTAATAATGAAAGAGGCTCAACTCTCGGTTTTGAAGCCCGCGGTCGAGCGCGGCGACATCGAGATCGTAGCGGATCAGGCGGCGGTCGAATGGTCTCCGGAAGCGGCGCTCAAGATCGTGGAAAATGCGCTGACAAAGAACCGGAACGACATTGCCGCCGTCGTTGCGTCTAACGACGGAACTGCCGGTGGAGCGGCTCAGGCATTGAAGTCGCAGGGCCTTACTGCATCGGTTGTTCTGACCGGAATGGACGCGCAGATCGACGCATTACAAAGGATTGCGCAGGGTGAACAGTCGATGACGGTCTACAAGCCGATACATCCACTAGCCTACGCCGCAGTCGAGGCTGCCGTGAAACTTGCGAAAGGCGAAAAGGTCGAGACGACACAGGCGATGAAAGCCGTCAATCGAGACATTCCTTTCCTGTATATCGAGCCGAGGATCATCGAAAAGGGAAATCTTCTTGAGATCGTTCGCGACGGATATGAGGAGTACGACCGCATTTTCGCCAACGTTCCCGCAGATCAGCGTCCCGCAAGACCGTGAATCACCGCCAGATCGACTTCATTCTCCATCCGCGTGCCGAAAGGAGCCTCGCCGGGCCGCCTTCGCTATAGAGTCCGAATGTCGTGAGCGGCTCGCTTGGAAAGAAAGTGTCCGTGAACGCCGTTTCACCGTCGTCGGCGATAACCTCGACCGATGAGGCGTCGAAGATCAATCTTAATTTGAGCAAAGGCTTTTGCTCCTTACGAGATGACGGGTGCCTGCCTTTGACGAATTTGTCTGAGAAGTCTGCCTTCCCGGCTTTGGACCGGTCGGTGTAGAGTATCTTAGATCTCGCGTCGTAGCCGATCCGCATACTTTCACCGGCGCCGTTAGATGCCTCGAGACCGAATTCGCTCGATGTAGACTTCGAAAGATCGAATTCGAGTAAAATGTCCGCCATTGGTTGCTGAGAGCGGCCGAGCGCAAGCTTTCCTTCAACCGTCTTTCCTCCAACGCGAAACATCGGGCTTGAGCGAAGGCTATCGACTTCTTTCGAAAACGTCTGAAACAACTGAATCCCATTAGGAGTTTTCTTTAGCGAAAGATCTCGCGGCAGTGTCATCGCGCTTCGCCACGGAGATGTCGGTACTTGCTGCGCGTAGTCCCAGTTACTCATCCAGCCGAGAAAGATCGTCCGGCCTTTAGGAGCATTGGTCCACGTGACGCCCGCATAATTGTCACGGCCGTAGTCCAGCCAACGGATCGTCTGCGGCGGATCGCTGCTTCGGAAAGTCTTGCCGTCAAAATCGCCCACGAAATACTGCGTAGCGGAACCGCCGAGTGGAGAGCCCGGATTAATGCTTACCAGCAGCACCCACTTCGTTTCGTTTGTGCCCTCGACCTTAAGCGGGAACAGGTCCGGACACTCCCAAACACCGGTCTGAGCGCCGATGCCTTTCCCGAAACTGCTCGCCAGTGCCCAATCCTTCAAGTTCTCCGACGAATAAAAACGGATATGATCGCCAACGGCAAGCGACACGATCCATCGTTTCGTCTCTTCGTGCCAAAACACCTTCGGGTCGCGAAAGTCACGAAGTTTTTCCCGATTCGGGATTACGGGATTCTTGTCGTATTTACTCCACGTCCTGCCATTGTCGTTGCTGACCGCGATCGCCTGGTACTGGTAGTCCGTACGTCCTGCTTTATCGCCGTCAGGATCGTGATAAGTGAACATCGCAACGAGCGGTAGGTTCTGCGAATTCTTGAATCCCGCGGAATTGTTTACGTCGACGACCGCATTGCCCGAGAAGATGTACCCGAGCTTGTCTGGCGCCAGAGCCACCGGCAAATTTTCCCACCGAACCAGATCGCGACTAACCGCATGTCCCCAATGCATCGGTCCCCATACCGTGTCCTTCGGATAATATTGATAGAAGAGATGATACTCGCCGTTGTGATAAACCATTCCGTTCGGATCGTTCATCCACATCGACGGCGGCGAGAAGTGTATCTGCTGGCGGTGTTTTTCGTCGTACTGAGAGAGGGCGACAGAAAACAGCATCGTAAGAGCTGCAATAACCAAAAGAAATCTCATCGAGAATCTCCTCGTCGCGTTTCAAAAGATTTATCGAAGAAAGAATACAACAGATTCGCCCGTGTCGAGGTTAAAGGTTATAGTTCACGCATATGAAACTTGCCTTGATCGGGTATGGAGTAATGGGGAAGCTGATCGAACGCCTTGCGGTCGAGCAAGGCCATGAGATCGGAGCCATCATCGACGATTCCGACGCTACCTTCGTTCTGAATGAAATTGCCCAGAAGCTAAGAGGTTGCGACGTCGCGATTGACTTTACGGTCGGCAGTGCCGTACGCCAGAATGTCGAGGCTTGCATAGAGACAAACGTCCCGATCGTTGTCGGTACGACAGGTTGGAGCGACGAGCGTCCCGCGATCGAGCAGCTGATAAATGAAGCCGACGGAGCTTTGATCTTCGGTGCAAATTTCTCGATCGGCGTAAACCTTTTTTACAAGATCGCTGAATATGCCGCCCAGCTTTTCGCCAAGTTTCCCGAATACGAGGCCTTCATCGAAGAACAGCACCATTCCCGCAAGAAAGATGCTCCTAGCGGTACTGCGTTAAAGCTTAAGGAAGTTGTGGAGAAGCATGTCGAAGTCGACGCCATTGCCGCAACCCGGGCCGGCGGCATCCCCGGAACCCATCGACTCGGTTTCGATTCCGCCGCCGATCAGATCCTTCTGGAACACTCGGCACGCAGCCGCGAAGGGTTTGCTTTGGGTGCTATCAGGGCGGCCGAATGGATCGTAGGAAAGAGGGGTTTTTACGAGTTTACGGACGTGTTAGAAAGTATTTCGAAGTGATCGAGTTTCTGAAAACATTAAGCCCGCGAACGATCTTCCTGCTCGATGCCACGGGAGCTTTGGTCAGCATCATCCTTCTCGCCTTCGTGCTTCCGGCGCTCCAATCTTTTATCAGAATGCCGTATCGAGTGCTCTACCTTCTGGCGACACTCGCAGGCATGTTACTGGCAACGTCAACGGCCTGCTACCTGTTCGCCGGCCGCAGATGGAAGCCCCTTCTTGTGACGGTCGCGGTCGGCAATCTAGCGTATTGCCTTTTAACAGCGGCGGCTTTCGTTTGGTTTCGCGGAGATCTAACGATACTTGGAAAAGCGTATTTTGCCGCGGACATCGCCATCATTTTCTCGATCGCCGCGTTCGAGCTGCACTATGTATCCCGTAAAACGGTTGAGGTGGAGCTGCCCTCACAGGTCGGTTAGGTTCCGTTGAATCCGGTTGCGATCTTCAGGGTGTATGCGCCATCGGTGTTAAGGTGAGTGATGCTTTTGACCTTTCTCAAAAACGCGTCGGCCTCGGCTTTTGTGTTTCCCGCGAAAACGGCAAGTGCGATCACATTATTGCCGACCTTTGTGTAGTAGTTGTTTTGGATAGAGTAGCAGCCGCGGGCGACAAAAACTTTGTTCCTGAGGAAGTTGTATTGATAAGACTCTGTGTCGAAATCTGCCGGCGTTTTTTCGCAATCAGCCCCCTCGCTAAGCTTGGCACTCTTTAAAATTACCGCGTAAAATTCAGCAGTTTCAGCGACTACCGCATTTTCGTTATAGCCGAACGGAATGTCTTCGTTCTTAAACGCGGCCCGCTTGGCACACGCCGCTGACGGATCACCGCAGACGCGGCTGACGATCTTGGCTCTCTGCGAAAAGGCGTCTTGCGCAAAGGCCAAGAGCAATAAGCAGACGGCGAACGATATCAAAGTTTTCATTCGTGTACTCTCCCCAATAAATGTTGACGATCCGCTGCGTAGGTTTTGCAGCAAAAGCGCTACCGTTCGTATCGAGCATCGATAAAGTCCGATGGGTCGAGCCAGCCGGAGCGATCCGTTGAATATCCCGGACCCGCCTTGTCCCACATCGGCGACGACGATTCGCGAAGCTCGAAATGGAGATGACACAGATACTTTCCATTCGCGTTGCCGATCGTCCCGATCTTCTCCCGAATCTTCACTTCGCCTTCAGCTCTTAAAATTTCTTTCAGATGACCATACAGCGTCTGAACTTTCTCCCCGTCGGGAAGTAGATGCGTCACGATCACGACGTTGCCCCAACCGGGGCCTGCGTCGCCCGCGAAGGCTACCGACCCGTTCGCGGCCGCATAGACCGGTTCACCGCAATCGGTATTTCCGCCGGAATTCTTGTTCCAGTCTTCGCCGAGATGATTGTCGGCTCCAAAATCGAGTGCATTGAACCACGCGTCTTTCGAATCCCTCGCCGCCGTCAATTTCTTGCCGTCACCGATCGGATACGCAAACCGATCGGCCGCAATTTTTGACGGCGTGGGCGAAGGCGGTGCTTCATTCTGAGCGGGATTTGTTCCGCAGCAGATCGACAGCCACACAAACGCAACACCGATAGCAATTTTTATAGAACCCATTAATTCTCGTAGCGTATTTTTGAAAGTTATCCGCTGATAAGAATATACTTACGTTTCTTGAGATATGACCAGCAGAGTTGATTGGATGCGAGGGTGTGCGACCGCATTGGTGACGCCGTTTCATAATGACGGATCGATCGATGACGCGTGCTTTACGAGATTAGTTCAACGTCAGATCAAGGGCGGTGTGAATCTGCTCGTGCCGTGTGGAACTACTGGCGAGAGCGTGACGATGAGCGATGATGAGCGACTTCACGTCATCAAATTGACGGTCGCAGCCGCGAAAGGAACGAAGGCAAAGGTGATCGCCGGAACGGGAAGCAATAACACCGCCGCCACGATCGACTTTACGCGCAGAGCTCGTGAAGCCGGAGCGGACGCTGCCCTTGTCGTCGCACCTTTCTATAACAAACCGACGCAGGAAGGCATGTTTGCCCACTTTTCGGAGATCGCGAAAAGCGTCAAAGGTTTCCCGATCATGCTCTACAACGTGCCGTCGCGGACCGCGTCGAACATCTCAGCTTCGACGACACTGCGTCTCGCCGAAGCCCATGAAAACATAGTCGCAACCAAGGAAGCGTCCGGAGACTATTCGCAGGTGATGGAAATAATCGCGAACCGCCCGAGGAATTTCAGAGTGTTCTCGGGCGACGACGCATCAACGCTTCCGCTGGTCTCGCTCGGTGTCGACGGCCTGGTTTCCGTTATCGCCAACGAGATGCCTAAAGAAACGGCAAAGATGGTCGAACACGCGCTGAACGGCTCGTTTCACTTCGCTCGACGTATTCATTACAAGATCCTCCCGCTGATGGAAGCAAACTTTATCGAATCGTCTCCAGCCCCGTGCAAGTTCGTAATGACGGAAATGGGCCTGCTCGAGGAAAATTTAAGATTACCGCTCGTGCCCGTCACCGCCGAAACCGGGGCTAAGCTGAAGGCTACAATGAAAGCGGTCGGGCTTACTTAGTACTTATAACTTATCTCATATTCCGAAAGTTCGCGTTCAAGTTAGAATGATCCAGCTATGGAAATCGACGATCTGAAAAATGTCGGCGGAACACCGGGCGGCCTGTGGGAATTCCTGACCGGTCTGGCGATGGCGGTCGCGGGCGGATACATGCTGATCAGCCGTGTGACCGTGACGAGCGGATTCTGGAACTGGGGCGGCTACAACACGTTCGGCCTCTCGCTGGTGCCGCTTGTTTTTGGAATCGGTATCGTCTTTTTCAACGGCAAGTCGGTGATCGGCTGGCTGCTTGTCTTCATCGGCTCTGTGATCATCCTCGCCGGGATTATTATGAACCTGCAGATCTACTTTCAACCGACGAGTCTTTTCAACACGATCGTCATGCTAGTGCTTTTTGCGGGCGGCATCGGCCTGTTGGCGAAGTCGGTTCGGTCTCACGGATAGCATGCAGAAGCCCGCACGTTAGTAAGGGCGTAACACTCAACTTAATGTCATTTCAAAATAAGGTAGGATCTCTTTTCCCCAAGTTCGTCGCGACATTTCTTTTCGTGGCTCTCACGACGGCCGCTCTCGCCCAATCCAAACCGCGTGCTCGCGATCTCGGCGTTCCGTTCGATGGAACTCCGGGAACGAACAATGCCATCACCGATGTAAAAGGTGTCGAGGTTGGGTACACGACGCTGAATTCCGGGTCGGGCGATAAGGCGATTCGCACGGGCGTAACCGCGGTTCTTCCGCAGGGCAAGAATTTCAACGGACGGCTGTTCGCCGCGTGGCACACGCTAAACGGCAACGGAGAAATGACCGGCACGACATGGATCGAAGAATCGGGCGGGCTCGGTTCGCCGATCCTAATTACTAATACGCACAGCGTCGGCATCGTTCGAGATGCGGTGATCGAATGGGGAGCTAAAAAGTTTCAGGGCGAGGGCTACTCTGGCGACTTCTCGCTGCCTGTAGTCGCCGAGACATGGGATGGCTATCTCAACGACATCAACGGATTTCACGTTAAGAAAGAGCATGTGTTTGCGGCCCTCGATTCGGCTAAGACCGGCTCGATCGCCGAAGGCAACGTCGGCGGCGGAACGGGAATGGTCGCCCACGGTTTCAAGGCGGGAACTGGTACGGCGTCGCGAGTTCTCGAAGCGCGGTTCGGCGGCTACACAGTTGGCGTTTTGGTGCAGGCCAACTACGGATCGCGTCAGCTATTCACCGTCGCGGGCGTGCCCGTTGGCCGCGAGATCACCGATCTGCAAATTAAGCCCGGCCAGCCGGGAATGGCGTCGAATTTCAGAAAGACCGAAGAAGGAGCGGGCTCGATCATAGTCGTCCTCGCAACTGACGCGCCGTTGTTGTCGCATCAGCTCAAACGGATCGCCCATCGCATCGGGCTGGGAGTCGGCAAGGTCGGCGGTCGCGGCGAGAATTCGTCTGGCGACATCTTCATTGCATTCTCGACCGCAAACGCCGCCGAGTTCGCCAAAAACGAAGGCATCGCAAAGATCGATATGCTCCCGAACGACCGTATCAATATGCTCTTCTGGGCAACCGCTCAAGCCACCGAGGAAGCGATCATCAACGCCCTCGTCGCCGCCGAAACCATGACCGGCTACAAGGGCAACACCGTCTACGCTCTGCCGCACGGCCGTCTGCAGGAAGCGTTGAAAAAGTATAATCGCCTGCAGAAACCATAGTGCAGAAGCCCGCACGTTAGTAAGGGCTTAACACTCAACTAAATTGCAGAAGCCCGCGCGGAGCATGGGGTACCGAATGCACATGTCACTTCAACAAAACATCGAAGCACTCTTCACCAAGACCGAGTTCGACTCTGCCGACCGCGAGATCTACGAAGAATTCAAATCTGCGCTACGACGAGGCGAGATCCGTTCGGCTGAGAAGGGCGCTGATGGCAATTGGCACGCGAATTCGTGGGTGAAGCAGGGAATTCTGCTTGGTTTTCGAATGGGAAAGATGGTCGAGATGTCGCAGCCGACAGAGACGTTGAACTTCTTCGACAAGGACACGTTCCCATTAAGGCCGATGTCGCTCGATGACGGCGTCCGGATAGTGATGGGCGGTTCGGCGATCCGCGATGGCAGCTATGTAGCTCCGGGAGTCGTCGTCGTCCCACCCGCTTACATCAACGTCGGAGCCTATGTTGACGAAGGTACGATGGTCGATTCGCACGCGTTGGTAGGCAGTTGTGCACAGATCGGCAAGCGGGTCCACCTGAGCGCAGCCGCGCAGATCGGCGGCGTGCTCGAACCCGTCGGAGCCGTTCCCGTCGTTATCGAAGACGATGTGATGGTCGGGGGAAATACGGGCGTTTACGAAGGAACGATCGTCCGCGAGCGGGCCGTGCTCGGAACAGGTGTGATACTTACGCGTTCGACTCCTGTATTCGACCTGCCGAACGAACGCATTATCAAAGCCGGAGCAGACGGTCCGCTTGAAATTCCTGCCGGAGCCGTCGTCGTACAAGGCTCGCGTGCCGTCGCAAACGACTTCGGAAAGTCCAACGGCCTTTCCATCTACTGCCCGATCATCGTCAAATACCGCGACGAAAAGACCGACGCATCGACCAAACTAGAAGATTATCTGCGATAAGCTTTCACGCAACGAAGCCGCCGTGAGATCAACTAGATCCGACGGCGGCTTTTGTGTATTCAAAAACAAGTGACTTACTTAATTACGGCGCAATCGATAAGCTGCACCTCGCGGATGCCGCCTAGGTAAGGTTCGCCATATCGTCCTGCTCCCGCGTACGGATCGCGCATATAATGCATGCCTCGCGGTGCATATGATATTTGTAAATGATACAGATATACGGACTCAACATTCGATCTCCGCGGATGCCGATGTCGTTCTTTTCTATCACCCACAAGGGCCCCGTGTATGGGACTATCGCGTGCTTAACGTAGGTCAGATTCCACTGTCCGATAAAACCCTTGATCATTGGGACAAGCCGGGCGGGTGCGAGTTTAGCGTCCGGTGGAGTCGCGGCCCTTGCCCACCAACTCGGCATCGCACGAAGCATGTTCTGTTTATTCTTGGCATTCTCAGCAGTCTCTTTGGCTTTTTCGGCATTTGCGACCAGCTTCTGGCCGTCCGATCCGCTGAACTGAAAGGGGAACGCCGCGGATACCGTTGGGTACGAATCCGTTTCACCGTTCAACTTGCCCCAATCGTCGAATGTCTTGCCATAGACAGTGATATCGATCGTATAGGTTCCGCTCTGAGGAAATACGCTCCTGGCACTGTCGGCGTTATACCACTTCGTATAGAAACCCGACGGGAACTTGTAGTAATCGATATCTTCCTCAAGGGTTCCCGCGATCGTGCTGATCTTGCTCGGATCGGGTAAGACATCAAAGTTCCAATAGGTCTTCTGGGCGTCTTCCTTCGTCATCAACACGAAACTGCGCCCGTTGTGCCAATCATGTTCCCACGCTTCTTTTCCCGCCGGCAGAATGTTGAGGTGGTAATTGATGTAGTAAAACTTCGCATCTCCGAAGCCTTTCAGCCCGAACGCGTCGTAGACGGTCTTTCCGCCGAGATCGACGCGTCCGTAGATATACTCTGACGACGAAAAGCTCGTCTTCGGATTCGACCCGTCTGGATTGTTCGAGAAGGTGATCTTCGCTCCCGTGATCGGAATCCCGCGAGATTTGCCCGCCGAGGTCGATGATACGCCCGTAACCGAACCAACGGTTCCGTCTGTACCTGTCGGACTTGCCGGTGTTTCAGGTTTAGGGATCTTCGGCAACTTTATCTTCGGAAGTCCGAATTGTCCGGCGGCTCCGCCGGTAAAAAATAAGATCGATAAAATCGCGGCAGTTAGCAACGCGGAACCTTTGAACATAATTTTTCCTCCTAAATTGATCGAACTCACGTCGAAATGGTCGATTCGGTTCGAACTATGAGTTTCGGTCAACCTGATAAGACCTTTCCGCAGGAATCTTTCACAATTTTGTGCACGACAGGGTTGACGTTCGATATTGAGAACGCTCAGGTGGTAGAATTCGGAAACGGATAGATGTCCTGTTAACGTCTTGGCTGGTAAGAATCAGAATGGATGCTTGCCGGATCGAACCCGATTCTACGCTATAAAAACTTAGTTCGAGGAGAAACAATGAGTCCGCTTTATAACCTTAACCGCTCAGTTCTTACATCGTTGTTTTTATGTCTCTTCCTTTCCGGCGTCGCTCTTGCTCAGCAGCAACCGAGGCCTGCCCCGACGCTTCCGCCTGGAATGGTCGGGTCGAATGCCGATGATCCGCGATCAAAGCTGACGCCGGGAATGTTCGATGCCGGTGAGGCCGCGTTCGGGCTAAAGCACGTGACCCTGTTCAAAAAGCCCGAAACCTTTAAGATCGGGACCAATTTTGACGACCCAAAAGTGCAGAAGGCTCTCGCGGGATTCGGAATTCCCGACATCACAAAATTTCCGAAAGAACAGTTGCCGATGCTTAAGAGTTTCCTCGAAGCGGGCTTCGATAACACCGATCTTGCGTTTCAGGGCAACTACCTCTTTCAGGGCAACTATCACGGCATGGGCATCTTCGACATAGCCGACCCGACGAAGCCAAAACTTCTTACGGCTATGCTGTGCCCAGGTGGACAAGGCGACGTCTCGGTATACAAAAACCTGATGTTCATGTCGGTTGAAGGAGCCAACGGCCGAGTCGATTGCGGCGATCAGAGCTTTCCGCGAAACCCGGACGGCGTCCGCGGACTGCCCGTCGCTCAAAAGGACCGTTTTCGCGGCGTGCGTATTTTCGATATCTCGGATATCAACGCGCCGAAACAAGTTGCGACTGTGCAGACATGCCGCGGATCGCACACTCACACGCTCGTTGTCGACCCGAAAGACAAGGCGAACGTCTACATCTACGTCTCTGGGACGTCCTTTGTACGTCAAGCTGAAGAACTGGCGGGCTGCTCCGGAGCTTTGCCGGACAAAGATCCGAACACGGCCCTTTTCCGAATCGAAGTGATCAAAGTTCCCTTGGCCGCCCCGCAGGACGCGAAGGTCGTCAACTCTCCGCGCATTTTCGCGGACCCGGCAACCGGAAAGATCAATGCCCTTGACGACGGCGGCTCGCACGACAATCCGAATGGACGGCCGCAGGAAACCAATCAGTGTCACGATATCACTGTATATTCCGAGATCGGTCTCGCAGCCGGTGCGTGTTCGGGTAACGGCATCCTTCTAGACATCAAAGACCCTGTGAACCCGAAACGCGTCGAGGCGGTGAACGACAAGAACTACGCTTACTGGCATTCGGCGTCATTCTCGAATGACGGCAGCAAAGTGATCTATACCGATGAATGGGGCGGCGGCGGCGGCCCGAAGTGTCGCACGACCGATCCGAACATCTGGGGAGCAAACGCGATCTTCAACCGAACGGGCAACAAGCTGCAGTTCGCGGCTTACTACAAGCTTCCTGCGGCACAGACCGATCAGGAGAATTGCGTCGCTCACAACGGCTCGCTGATCCCGGTTCCGGGACGCGATCTGAAGGTTCAGTCGTGGTATCAAGGCGGTATCTCCGTTATGGATTTCACCGATCCTGCAAAACCGATGGAGGTTGCGTATTTCGATCGCGGGCCGATCAACGGCGAACGATTGATCAGCGGCGGCACTTGGTCGGCGTATTGGTACAACGGTTTCATCTACTCTTCAGAGATTGCTCGAGGCCTCGACGTACTCGAGCTGGCGCCGAACAAGTTCATCACGCAGAACGAGATCGACGCTGCTAGACAGGTACGAGTGGCTGAGTTGAACGTTCAAAATCAGGAGCGGATCGTCTGGCCCCGCAATCTTACGACCGCTAAGGCTTATGTCGATCAACTCGAGCGATCCAATGCCTTGTCTGCTGCTCAGGTCTCGTCTATTCGCGCCGATATCGAAAAAGGCGACCAGAAAGCTCTCAAGAAGCAGGCAGGCTCTTTGAAGAAGATGACGGCTAAAGACGCTCACGATGCATATCGTTTGAAAGAGCTTTCGGCGATCCTCGAAAAACCGGCGAAGTAAATGAACGACAATCGTCCTAACGAGAAATGGCTTGACGGGAAAGCTCGTCAAGCCATGATCGATAACGGCTTCGAACCGGAGTTTTCGGAGGAGATGGAAGGGCAACTCGCTTCCATCGCGAGCCGTGATTTGATCGCCGAAGCAGGCGACGCCAAAGATCTTCGCGGCCTCGATTGGTCATCCATCGACAACAAAACCTCGCTTGATCTCGACCAGGTCGAGTGGGCCGAGCAGCTTGATAACGGCGACATTCGCGTGCTGGTCGGCATCGCCGATGTGGACGCGGCGGTCGAGAAGGGTTCACCGATCGATCGTCGAGCCGCTCGGAATACGGTCAGTGTTTACACCGAAAGCGAAGTTTTCCCGATGCTGCCCGAGCGGCTTTCTACCGATCTAACGTCACTGAACGAAGGTGAAGACCGGCTCGCGATCGTCGCCGACATGATCGTGAAAGAGAACGGCGACGTGCCGCAGAGCACGTTTTATCGAGCTATTGTTCGCAATCGGGTAAAGCTCGATTACCCGACCGTTGGCGAATGGTTCGATGACGGCGGGCCGATCCCTGAACAGATCGCGGACAAGCCTGACCTCATTGCCCAACTTGAATTGCAACGAAAGGCCGCCGAGAGACTTCATGGTTATCGACAAGCCAAAGGAGCGCTCGAGTTCGAATCGATCGAATCTGAGGCGGTTGTCGAAGACGGCGACGTGAAAGAGATCCGTGCTGTTCGTTCGAATTCCGCCAAGCGTCTTATCGAAAATTTCATGGTCGCGTCGAACGTCGAGATGGCAGAGTTTCTCGAGTCTCACGGCGTCGCGTCTATCCGGCGGATTGTCCGCACGCCTCGCCGGTGGGACGGCATCGTTCGAATCGCTTCTGAGTACGGCGAACATCTTCCTCCCGAAGCCGACCAGCCATCGCTCGCCGCGTTCCTCGAAAAACGCCGCAACGCGGATCCAGAACGCTTTCCTGATCTTTCGCTTTCGATCATCAAACTCATTGGCAGCGGAGAGTACTTCGTCGAGCGACCCGGTCAAGACGCCGGTGGACACTTCGGTCTCGGAGTTCGGGACTATGCGCATTCGACCGCCCCGAATCGACGATATCCGGACGTCGTCGTTCAGCGGCTTGTGAAAGCGGTTATCGCCGGCCGGGGACCAGCGTACACACCGGGAGAGCTGGACTCAATCGCCGAGCGTTGTAACGACCGCGAGAAAGCCGCGAGAAAGGTCGAGCGAAAGATGAGGAAGATCGTCGCGGCGGCGGTGATGAAGAAACGCATCGGCGAACGCTTCGATGCGATCGTAACAGGTGTGAATGAACACGGAACATTCGCCCGAATCCTTCGTCCACCGGTCGATGGAAGGGTTATTCGTGGCGAACACGGTCTGAATGTCGGCGAGAAGATCGATGTGAAACTATTGTCGGCGAACACGTCCAACGGCTTTATCGACTTTGCCGCCGGGAAGTGACCAAAGGATCTAGGAACTAATTGGATGTTTCCCCGCCAGTTCGATCGCATTTATTTGTAAAGTCAATGGCAATTCATACGTCCATTTCGAGGATTGCCATGCCAACGCTGCCGTCCCCAATGCTTTACTTAGCAGCGTCGATGACACCACTCACTTCATTTTCACTTACCGTCCCGCCTTTGCCGGCCAATTTGGCCGCCCCGCGCTCAGAAGTGAACTGCCAGAACTTTCCGTCCTCAGTCGGCACAAAGGCATTGGCTTTTCCAATTCGGACTACTGTGCCGTTTTCCTCCTTGAAAATACCGTATTGGTTGGCGACTGGCTTGTCCGGTGCCCAAACCTTGTGTTTTCTAATTCGCTTGCAAGTTGCTGTGCGGGCCCCTTAGGGTTACCCGTTGTACACGCCAACAGGCGTATCTCGTCTCCCGGAGCCAGATGTGGCCTAACGAGATTAGCAACTTCGCGGACACTTGCCTTGCGATAGATTTCCTTCACTTTCTTTGGGTCAGGATGAGGGATACGCTTCACCAGGACGTAAAAGCCTGCGTCGTCGCCGTGTATGATAACATCGTAGGTTTTCGGTGGCGTCCTGATCACCGCGTATGCGGCTTTCATGGGGGCCATGTCTTCACCCATAATAATGGTCCTTCGCCCCGCTTGGTGAAACGGCAGCGTCCCTGTCGAGACGGCCATTCCAGTAGAGGTATTCCGCGAAAGCAGGGCCACGGTCGATTCGGCCAACTTTTTCGTAGGGATTCTTAGCGCCCTAAATCCCTTCACGGCCACCGCGCTAATTCTGGTGGTAAGGCCTCGGATTCCGGCTGCAACCACGCGAGACCCCGGAGCCCAAAAGTCGAGGGGAGATATGACCGAATAAGTAGTTCCGTTGTTGCTGCTGAATTGATGACCGTTTGCTCCGACGACTTCGCCATCCGGTAGAACGACGACATCGATCCCTCCGTTGAATCCCTGGAATTTTTCCCATCCCTCAGGGGCATTAAACTCCTTCCAAAGGAAGAGTGGAACCCTGTTCGATATGTACTCTGAAGGGGTGCTAAAGCTGATCCCTTTGGGGTGGAGGAGGTATGATCGGCTATCGTCATGCGAGTTGCCATCACCCACTACGTTTGAGTAATGACCGGTCACCTCCATCATCCAATTCACGACAGGTCTAAACCGGCCGCCAAAAGGGCACATAACACTGTTTGTGTACTCCCAAGTCGTTGCCGTGCTGAGAAAATTCTGACCCGTCATCCCCCTTTTCGTGATGATCACCAAAGGTTCGAAACTTCCGTCGTCGCGAGCCAGCAAAGCGTTATATTTACTATCGGGCTTTTCCCCCGGGGGTTTTGATGGCCAGTGCGGACCTTGACGAACATGGTACGCGTAAACTGGGTCCGACTCGATTTTCTTTTGACGATCGGGAGGGCGACCGCCTGGAGAGTTTTGGTGGTTATAGTCCTCGTTCCAGATTTTCAGACTCAGGTTAAGCGACAAGAAACTTCGATGGAACTGGAGTTCTTGGTCCGAAAGCATGGTGATCCTCCTAAAACAGTGAGCATTTCGGGTTCGAATTTTTCACGAATTGTCGAACCAACTCGTGTTTCGTCTCACTTTGTTCTGTTAAGACGTCCTATCAAAAACGTTTCCGTTCTTTTACGGTCGCGCCAAAAAAAAACAGCGTCCGTTGCCGGACGCGATTGGTTGCAATCAAATTCTGAGGTATCTACCCTCGAGATTTGCCCACCCGCCTGACTGGATGAAGATCGCCCAGTAAAAGGGACGGCGGCGAGTGGGACGTTTGATCATCGCCAATCGGACCTGCCGCAACGCCTCGCCTCGACCGAATATTTGAGTCGGAGGTGGTCTTACTTGAGAAAGTTTTCGGCCGTATTGATGAGCCGCTCCCGACGAGAACTGTCCATTTTCGCAAGCAGCCGCGGCATCATCGAAAGTCGAGGATTGGATAGAAAAAAATTCTCGTGCTTAGCGATGAAACGCCAATAAAGGCCGTCCCAAATATCGCACCAATCACCGGCGGGAAAGTCGGACATCTTCCGGATATAGTTCGAGCCCGAAATGTACGGCTTCGTCGTTATTGAGCCGCCGTCCGACTGCAGACTCATTCCATAAACGTTTGGTACCATTACCCAATCATATGCGTCGATGTAAAGTTCCATGAACCACCGGTACGCCTCGTCCGGATCGATCTCCGTAAGCACCATGAAATTTCCGACTATCATCAGCCGCTCGATGTGGTGCGAGTAAGCATTCTTTAAGACCTTTTCAATAATATTATCGAGCGGGTCGATTCCCGTCGTCGCCGTCCAAAACGATTTCGGCAGCTTTCGCTTCGCCTTCCAGAAATTCGAGGTGCGCTGTTTGCGGCCGAGCGCAACATAGATGCCGCGCATGTATTCACGCCATCCGATCACCTGGCGAACGAACCCTTCAAGCGAATTGATCGGTGTGTCGTTCTTACGGGCGAAGGCCAGTGTCTTATCGATCACTTGCTGAGGTGTCAGCAAACCGATATTCAACATCGGGGTCAGCAGGCTGTGATAGATGAATGGCTCATCCTTCGAGATCGCATCCTCATAGTCACCGAACAACGCGAGCCGGTCTTTCAGAAACTCGTCTAGCCATAGCTCCGCTGACGCGTGATCGATCGGGTATGCAAAGTCGGCGGCACTGCCGTAGTTGTTTGAGAAATTGGCTTCTACGTAGTCGATCGCTTCCTTAACCGAACTGTCCAGCCTCGGCCGTTTGATGTCTGGCAGCACGATCTTCTTCGGCAGCTTTTTGCGATTCTCGGCGTCGAACGAATACTTTCCCCCGACGGGCTTATGGTCCGGCGTCATCAATATCTTTCGACGCTCCCGCTCGCGTTGATAGAATCGCGCCATCGAGTATGACGCACGGCCCACGATATAACTTTCGATCTCCTCGCCCGTGTTAATGAACATTGGCGAATCGAGCATCTCATATTCGATACCCTTATTTCGCAGTGCGTCTTTCAACCTATTCTCGATCCAGTCGTCGACGGGGTCGACAAAGCTGACCTTCGAAACACCGTCCGCCGCGATCAGAGAGGCGAGATTAGCAGTCGCTTTTAACTCCGAAGCTTCCACATATCGAACGTCCAGCTTTCTCTTTTTAAGCTCTGCCTCGTAGGCTTTCATGGAAGCCCGATGCAGCACTAGTTTCTGTTTATGAAAGTGAAACTGCGTGAACATTAGCGACTCTTCGACGAGGTAAACGCGGGCTGTCGAGCGTAACGCAGGGTGATCTGCGAAAAGCTGGTGAGGAAAGATTATCGCGGCATGCATAGCTATGCCATAAGGTTAGCATGTCGGCTGATCCTACGCGGCAGAGTGCCATGTCGCCGCCTACAGATTAAAAAAAGGCCTCCGGTGTTCCGAACGCCTGATACTCAAAATGCATCGCGACTATCGCTTTCCGTCAAGATTCGCCCACTCTCCCGATTGAATAAAGCTTGCCCAGTAGAACGGATGCTTCCGGTTGGGTTGTTTGATCATCTCTAGCCGGACCTGCCGCAGAGCTTTGCCGCGGCCCATGCCTTTCTTGAGATTTCCGTAAAATCCCGTCATCAGCTCGCGTGTAACGTTATCGCTAACCGGCCATAGGCTCATCACGAGCGATTCCGCACCGGCCAAGGCAAATGACCGCCGCAAGCCGTAAACTCCTTCCCCGTTTTTGATCTCACCTATTCCTGTGTCGCAGGCGGACAGCACTACCAGCTTTGTACCGGAGAGGTCGAGTCCCGATGCTTCCAGGCCGGTAAGGATGCCGTCGTCCTTCTCACCCTTTCGGATGTTTGCACCGGCAAACGCGAGTCCCGAGCGAAGGAGCGGATTGTCGGATAGCGGCTCGCTCGGCTTTGCTTCGGCGTTCGGCGTCGGAGCGTCGTTGTTCAGGAAAAAGCCGTGGGTCGCGATGTGTAAGATGCCCGGCGAGCGCACTTGCTTCAACGATGTCTCGGTAGCTTCTTCGCCCGTGAACAGCTTAGCCTCGGGGAACAGCGTGCGTATCGCCGCGGACTCACGCGCGGTTCCGACAAGCGGCGCAAAGAATGTATCGGACAGACTTCGTGTTAGCAAACGGTTCGTTTGCACTATCGGCCTAGCCCGTCGACCACTTGATGGCGGAGTATCGGCCGGCAAGCCGAACGTCGGGTTCGCGACGATCACCAGATCATTCTTGGCTGATGTCGTTGAACTCGTCTTTAGAATATCGCGTCCGCTCGAAACGTAAGTGAACGAAAAACGTTGAGCAAGGTATCGTCTGTTTTCGTCGACCAACGCCTCGAACGGAAGCAGGTTCAACTCGCCATCGGGCGATACGATCAGATGGCTTGCCGTGCCGGTAAGCTTCCGCAGCGGTTCGGTGACCTTCTGATCGACGACGCGTGAAAGCTCGGTTACATCATCCCGTGCCGGATCTCGCAGAGCTGAGCGAAGCTTGCCGATCGCATCGTCTATCGCTTTCGCGTCGCCGAGGTCGAGCCAACCGATCTCGCCCTGGTTACGAACGACAAAAGCGATGTATCGGGCCGGGCCGAGGTCATCCTTTCCCGCGTTGTACGACTTCCAGTCGAGCGGTCTGTAAACTGCGAACTCGATCAAGGCTGATCCGTCAGGCACCGCCCCTTTGACCGCCGAAAGCGCTATGGGCGTAGTCGGGACGTATGCGCCCGCCGTACGCCGGCTTATTTCTATCTCGATCTTCTCGCGTTCCGCCAGAAGCGACTTTAGGTTGGCGTCGAAATCGGCCTGTGTTTTGTCCTGTCGCCCCTGCGATGAAACCTTCGAGATCTCAGCCGTAAGATCGTTCAATTTCGCGAGCAGTGCCGTGTCCTGCTCGCCGCCGCGTTTCTTAAACTCCGTCAGGTTTTGCGACAGAGCGTCGAGTACGCGGCCCTTTCGTTGAAGGATCTGAGAAAGGACGAGATCTCGGGCGTCGGCGCTATCAGGAGCTATTCCAGTTAGAAAACTAACGCTTCGGTCCAGGCTGCGAAGCCTTGTAAAAAACCCTATCTTCTGTCGTTCCGATCCGGCGATAATATTGTTCTGGATCGCGGCACTTTCGATCTTATCGACTTGATGCTGGTAGCCAAGTGAGCCCGGAATATCACCCCTTATCGCACGTATCTCAGCCAGAAAGCTAAGGTTGAGAGCAACATTCTCATGCATCGGCCCTACTGTCTTTGTAAGAATGTCGTAAGACCGGAGCGCAAACGTCTCGGATCGGGCGTAGTCGCCTAACGAGCGGTATATCGATGCGAGGCTGTAGACCGTCGGTCCAAGCGAATGATCCGTTTCGCCGCTCAGCTTTTCCAAGATCGAAAGAGCTCGCTTCTGGGCCGATTCTGCCTTTTGAAAGTCGCGGTAATATTCCTCATAAACCATTCCTAGGTTGCCAAGAACATTAGCCACGCCATCGCTTTCCGGCCCGTTAACCTTTTCAAAGATCTTCAGAGCTCGGTTCCACGTTGCCTCGGCTTTGGGATAGTCGCCCGAACCCTTTTGCCACTGGACAAGGCCGAGATTGTTCAGGGCCATCGCGAAACTGCGATTGTCGGATCCGTTCAAACGCTCCGAGATGGCGAGCGATCGCTCAAACTCCTTCTCCGCATTGACATAATCGCCGGCCGAGTTATACATCAGCCCGAGGACGTTCCGCACCTCCGCCACTCGAATATGGTCCTCTCCGACCGTGTGTCCGAGAACGTCCAGAGATTTCCGGAGAGCCTCCTCGCTGCGGCGAAAATCCGTCATCCCGCGGTATACGAGACCTAGCCTGGAGAGTGCGATCGCAGCCTGAAGTCCGCCGCCGTCGCGCATCTTTTCGACGATCGCCAGCGTCTGCAGCATCAGATCTTCAGCCGTTTTCAGATCTCCACGGCCGAAATGCATTCGCCCCAGAGCGAATAGCGCGCGTGTATAAAGTAAAGAATTTTTTCCAGGGGCCTTTTCAAGGATCGCCACGGCCCGGCTGATGTTCGCTAAGGCCTGGGCCAGATCGCCTTTCATCGCATACGATTGGCCGACGAGAATTAATGTGTCGCCGACCAGCGGATCTTCCGCACCCAACACCGACTCACGCGTTGCGAGTATCGATTTCGACAATTCAAGTGCCTTGTCTCCCTGATTTCCCGTGCCGATCGCGCGGGCCGCTTCGCCATGATCAAGAAACGCTTTGTACAGCGCCTTGTCGTTCGCCGTCGCCGCACGCGGTTCGGACAATGTAATTGAATAACCTCGCGGCCCTACCTTGGGAAGGTCTGTCGAAACATTGATATTGAAGACAGTCGCCGCCTCAGCAACCAGGGACATCATTTCGCCGCCGTTGGTCGAGTTTTGATTGTCTACCTCAACAATGAGTTTACCGTCCGAGTCAACTAAGCGAAGCGCGATATCCACGCCCGTTTCCTTCGCTGTGACGGTGGCCGCTTGACCCGCACCGAGTTCAATTCTGAACTTTGTCGATTGATTTCCGTTGATCTCGCGATCAAGAGTATTTCCGGGTTGAAGGGTGATCCGTTCGCTTTCGACGGTCTGAGCGCTCGCATCGCTAACGAGGCATACAACCGTCAGCAAAAAGACAGCCAACGGGAAAGGAACAAGTTGCTCCAGCGTCACGTGCATATTTATGAGGCTCACAGTATGGGAAAAGCTGTCAGTAAATTGAATAACCGGTACAAGAGACGATCTGGATTATGTCACAACTTCTGGGATCGAGTCATTATTAAGTAGTTGAGTGTGCGTTTGCCTACGATACTTACCGTTTGCTCTGCGATAATCTAGTTAAAATGAGTGCATCGGTTCATGTGATCGTCAATTCCGGATCGGGCAGCGTGTTGGGTGATGAGACCGCCAATAGCCTTCGCGAGCGATTCATCGCGTTCGGCATCAAGGCCGAAGTTCACCTCGCGAATAGCGGAAAAGATATTGTTCAGTTTGCACGCGAGGCCGCGGCTGGCGAGGCGGAATTGATTGTCGCGGGTGGTGGAGATGGCACCATCAGCACGATCGCGATCGAGGCATCCGAGGCTGGCAAGACTCTCGGAATACTTCCGCTCGGATCGCTGAACAACTTCTCGAAAGACCTCGGTATCCCGCAAAATCTTAATGCAGCCGTACGCGTTATCGCGGAAGGCGAAGTTCGGCAGATTGACCTGGCCGAGGTGAACGGACGCATCTTCATCAATAATTCGAGCATCGGACTTTATCCGAAGATGGTCGTCCGCCGCGAACAGCAGCAGGAGAAACTCGGGCGCGGGAAGTGGGCCTCGGCGTTCTGGGCAAGCCTGCGCTTGTTTCGGATCTCGCCGTTTCTTAAGGTCGACATAGAACTCGACGGCAAGACGTTCGAACGCAAAACGCCGTTCGTTTTCGTCGGCAATAACGAATACGAAATGGACATGTATAACATCGGCCGGCGTCCGAGCCTTGAGGAAGGGAAGTTGAGCCTTTACTTCTTGCACCGTCAGGGCCGGTCAGGCTTAGTTATGCTGCTTTGGAAAACCGTCACAGGCGGACTAAAGCAGTGGAAGGATTTTGAAGCGGTTGCGACCGAGCACGTCACTATCCGAGCAAGACGAAAACGTATTCGCGTTGCCTTTGACGGCGAGACCGACATAATGCGGCCGCCGCTCGAATATCGAATCCGGCCGAAAGCGTTGAAAGTGATAGTTCCCCGACCGGAGCCGTGAGCGTTGCAAATGAAGAAGCATGCGTAAGATCGTACACATCTCGGATCTCCACTTCGGTGCCGCCGACGATCTCGTCGCCGAGCGTCTGATCGAGTGTGTGATATCGCTTAAGCCCAATCTCGTCATTTGCTCGGGCGATCTTACGCAGCGGGCACGAACAGCGCAGTTCAAGGCGGCTCGGGAATTCCTCGACAAGCTCCCTCAGCCGCAGCTAGTTATTCCAGGCAATCACGACGTGCCGTTGTATAACGTCTACGACCGTTTCGTGAACCCGCTGGAAAAGTTCGAAGCGATCATAACGGCTGAACTTGAGCCGTTCATTTCCGACGACGAGATCGCAGTCGCCGGCATCAACACAGCCCGCTCACTGACTATCAAGGGCGGACGCATTGGCCGCGAACAGGTTGAACGACTGCGGGACAAAATGTCGCAGCTTCCCGATCGGATGCTCAAGATGATCGTCACGCATCACCCGTTCGATGTTCCCGAAGGTGAGGATGAGGACGACATAGTCGGCCGAGCTAAGCAATCGCTACCGATCATCGCCGAATCCGGAGCCGACGTTTTTCTTTCGGGCCACCTACACAAATCGCACATCGGCCACTCAGCTAGACGGTATAAACTCGATAGCGGGTATTCAGCTCTCATCATCCAGGCCGGCACCGCGATCTCGATCAGAGAACGAGGTGAAGAGAATTCCTTCAACCTGATGGAGTTTGAACATCCGCTGCTCACCGTTCACAAGTACATCTGCCCGGTCCGCTCCGAACCCTTTCGCCTTGCTTCGACAGAACGCTTCACCCACGATGGCCGCGGATGGTCGCGAAATCAGCCTTAAGTTCAATTTCATTGTGAAATCGCCTACACTAGGCATATATGAACGGTCCAGACGAGAAGGAAGAATTGCATCCCATCGCCGAGAACATCACCGGCCTCGGGCAAAAGATCATCGGCGGCATCGAGGAGATCGGCGGAATCCTTACCGGCGATCCGAACACCGCAGCCGAGGGCGAATTTAACCTCGAAGTCGGCGATGTAAGAGAAGAGGTCGAAGAAGATCTGGAGGAATCCGGATCAGGTGATTGAAGGCTTCAAGATACTCGGTGACATAACGGACATCGAGATCATCGCTGTGGGAAGGTCGATTCGAATTCTTCCGTATCTCAACAAGCAGCACGGTAAAGGCCGATGGCGAAAGCTGAAAGGCGTTGCGAACGTCGAAAGAATATCTACGGGGCGTGTTAGACTTGCCGAGATACATTGGTACGAGGCGCACGGCATCGGGAAGCGGGACGGCAAGATAAAGCGTTGGCTTGATTAGAGTTATGAATACGAGTTTCGCGGTTTGTATTAACAATCAAGGTTACAAAGCTTCTCTCGAGGTAGGAAAACTTTACGAGGTCATTTCCGATCCCGACGCCGAGGCTGATTCTATGATCAGGGTCATAGATGAAGACGGCGAAGACTACCTGTTTGAATCGGGCCTATTCTATCCGCTGGCAATACCCTCCGATCTCGCAGTCGCTCTTCACCACAGAGTCTAGATGGAATCAACAAAGCAGTCGATGGATTTTCAATTGCCCCGACGTTTACAGGGGCTGCAACCTACTCTTATCAGGCAGTTTTTCGAGCGGGCGTTGCCCGATTCGATCAACTTCGGCCTTGGCGAGCCTGATCTTCCCACGCCCGACTTCTTGCGTCAGGAAGCCGCAAGAATAGCAACCGAAGAGCAGAACGGCTACACGTCGCATCCCGGTTTGCCTGCGCTTCGAACGCTGATCGCCGAGCAGTATCCGCACCGGAATCTGCCGATGACCGGAGTTGTTATGACGTGTGGATCGCAGGAAGCGATGACCGATGCCTTCATGTGCTGCATCGATGAAGGCGATGAGGTGCTGCTTCCCGATCCGAGTTTTCCTGCCTACGACGCCTGCACGCGAATCGCACAAGGCAAGCCGGTTTATTACCGAATGCCAGCCGATACCGAATTCGCGTTCGATATTTCACATTTCAAATCTCAAATTACAAAGAAAACCAAAGCCGCCGTCGTCATTAGTCCGTCGAACCCGACCGGAAAGATAATGACGCCGGACGACTATCGCCAGATCGCCGAAGTTCTTGAAGGCACAGGCATCTGGCTGCTGTCGGACGAGATATACAGCGACCTTTACTTCGGTGAGCGGCCACGGTCGGCGTCGGAATTCTACGAACGCACGATCATCATCAGCGGCCTTTCGAAGTCGTTGAGCATGACCGGATGGCGGCTTGGCTGGGCGGCGTGCTCGGACGCGCGAATGATGGAAGCGATCCAGGTACTGCACGGTTTTACGACCGTGTGTGCGTCCACGATCACGCAAAAAGCATCGCTGCTCGCTTGGACCGACGAAGCCGAAGCCGCAAAGGCTCACGCCCGCGAAGTGTATAAAAAACGCGGCGAGTTTCTCGTTAAGCTTTTCGCCGACGAACTTGGCCTGAAAGCGACCGCACCCGAAGGAGCGTTCTACACGATGCTCGACGTCCGCAGTTTGGGCGACGACATCGAGATCGCCGAGAAGTGTTTACAGAATCGAGTCGTAACCGTCCCCGGCGTCGCGTTCGGCCAGGAGGCAAAAGGCTTCCTCCGCATATCGTTCTGCAATACCGAAGAACGCATGGCCGAGGGCGTCCGGCGGATGAAAGAAGCTCTAAAGTAGGACAGACTTTCCCGTCTGTCCCGGCGGCGGACAGAAGTCTTAGGCTCATCGGAAGATTTCGTTTTGACCACAACAGACTGGAAAGTCTGTTGTACCTTTATGAAAAAATATCGAGTTGGAATTCTTGGTGCGACCGGCACCGTTGGGCAAAGGTTCATTCAGTTGCTGCAGGGCCATCCGCAGTTCGAGATATCGGCTCTCGCAGCGTCTGATCGCTCGGCCGGGAAGACGTACGCCGAAGCGTGCGCTTGGAAGCTGACGGGTGTGATCCCCGAAAACGTCCGCGACATTGAGGTCACACCTATCGAACCGCCGATCGATTGCGACATCGTTTTTTCCAGCCTGCCATCGAGTGTCGCCCGCGAAACCGAAGAGGCTTTCGCACGAGCCGGATTTCCGGTCATCAGTAATTCGTCAAGCTATCGAATGGACGCCGATGTTCCGCTGCTGATTCCGGAGATCAACGCCGATCATCTCGGGCTTATCGACATCCAGCGACAAAAACGTGGTTTCGGCAAAGGCTTTATCGTCACGAATCCTAACTGCGCCGTCGTCAGCTTCGCTCCGCCGCTCGCCGCACTGCATCGAAAGTTCGGTATCGAATCGGTCGTCGTCACGACGATGCAGGCGATCTCGGGCGCCGGTTATCCCGGCGTTTCGTCGATGGATATCACCGACAACGTGCTGCCGTACATCGCCGGTGAAGAGCCGAAGGTCGAGATAGAAGCTCAGAAGATCCTCGGCACTTTCAGCGACGGCTCGATCCAGAAAGCCGATTTCGACGTTTCGGCCCAATGCTTCCGCGTCCACGTGCTCGATGGCCACACCGCCTCTGTCCGCGTCGATCTGCGAGAGACCGCGACCCTAGAAGATGTAGTCGCAGCGATGAAGACATTTCCCTCGCTCAAGCTTCATTCGTCGCCCGAAGTGTTCATCGACGTCACCGAAGAACCGTCACGTCCGCAGCCGCGGCTCGACCGCGACAACGGCAACGGCATGACCATCTCCGTCGGCCGTGTCTTCCCCGATAACGTTTTCGATTACCGCTTCGTCGCCCTCAGCCACAACACCGTCCGCGGCGCCGCCGGTTCCGCGATCCTGAACGCCGAACTACTGATCGACCGAGGGGTGATCTAGCAATGACCTTCACACAAAAGGTGGCGACGGCGTGCGGGCTTGTGGTAGCGACGGTACTTTTGCTCGCGCTTCTTTACTACACGTTTGATGTGGTGATGCTGGTGTTCGCGGCGGCTCTGCTGGCGATCTTTCTCGCGGGGCTTGCTGATGTTATCGAGCCCTATGTGCCGCTTGGCGATGGCCTTCGAGTTTTGCTGGTCTCGGTAATCCTGATAGGAGTCATCGGCGGTACGATCGCCCTGCTTTCGCCGAGTATTGCCGAACAGGGCCAGCATCTGCGCGACGAGCTGCCTAAATCGGCCGCAAGCGTTCGCGACTACATATCTCAATACGGTTGGGGTCGAACACTTATAGCCCAGATGCCGAGTTTTGACGACGTAAAGGCTAACGTCAATTTTTCGACATTGCTATCGGGTGTCGGCGGCGTATTTACATCCACGCTCGGCGCTATGGGGAACGTCGCGATAGTCATCCTCCTCGCTATCTATCTTGCCAGCGAACCGCGATTTTACTCACAAGGATTCGTAAGACTCTTCCCCATCCCGCGACGAAAAAGAGTAATAGAGGTTCTTCACCAGGTTTACGAGACGCTGCGATGGTGGCTGATCGGGAAATTCGCTTCGATGCTTTTTATCGGCATTCTTACGTGGATCGGACTCTCGGTCCTCGGCGTGCCGATCGCTCTTACTCTCGGTTTGATCGCCGGCCTGCTGTCCTTCATACCTAACTTCGGCCCGATCATTTCAGCCGTTCCGGCTTTGCTCATCGCGTTCGTCGACAGCCCGATCACCGCGGTTTACGTGCTGATCCTTTACATCGCCGTCCAGATCATCGAATCCAACGTCGTAACGCCCCTTATCGAACGCGAAACGGTCGAATTGCCGCCCGCGTTAACAGTAGTATTTCAGCTTGGATTGGGGAGCCTTGTAGGCGGTCTGGGGTTAGTCCTGGCGACGCCGCTGCTTGCGATGATCGTTGTCGTCGTCCAGCTCGTCTACTTACAGGACATTCTCGGCGATAAAGGCGGCGCCCTTGCCAACACTGACGAAGCCGTCGAATAAGACCGCGGTCTACCTCATATCGGCATAATCCATCCACACGTCGTGAAGATCGAGCCCTTGCACCGATTCATGCGTATCCATAGAGGTCGACAGGGTTTTCTTGTACGTCTCAAGGATCGCAATTACCTGAGCACGCGTCGTTATCCTGAGGTCGTTTCCTCGCCGCAGTTCGGACTGCTGAAACGCGAGGGCCGAATCGATAGCAGCGATAGCGCGTTGCTTGTACGTTCTATATGCGCCTGAAAAATGCGGAGCAATGTGTTCGACAACATTAAACGGTGTTCTGGATTTCTGAACCACCTCATTGCAGGCGAAAACAAAGGCCTCTTTCAAACCGTTACCCTCGGCACTGGAATCCGCGACGTTGAATCTTAGGGGAAGATCGTCAGTATTCCCGAATAGATTCTCGACTTCGAGCGAAAGGTCGTCTGACTTTGTTATCAGCCTCTGCAATGGAACGCCGCCGGCGCTGATCTGTGCGGGAGCGCAGTGAGCGGCCTGGTTGCCGCCGGTCGCGAAGTGATACTGAGCTTCCGTTTTCCCGCGGCTAAGCCCGGTAACGGCGCCTGTGAAATAACCGAACTTCGCCAGAAAGAAAGAATGCACGAGAACGGTCTTTACCGCACTCTGCCGATTGATCTCATGGGTGTTGGCGATATCCGCATCCGTGCCCGTGATCGGTGTTTGCCGATAGATCTGAGCCAGCCGGCTTCGCGGCCCCATTGAACTTGATCTCGCCATTCCTTGTACTCCTTATTCCAAGTGCTTGCACTAGGACGTTTGAATCATCGCGGTTTTGCAATTATCTTTAAGCTTCGCGCAATTAGCAAAACACGCTGCCGTAAAATGATCGCTCGCTATACATTACCGGAAATGGCGGCCATTTGGTCGCTCGAAAACAAGTTTCAGAAATGGCTCGACGTCGAGATCGCCGTCTGCGAAGTACACGCCGAAGACGGGACGATCCCGGCCGAAGCAGTCGACGAGATCAAGGCCAAAGCGGCGTTCGCCGTCGAGCGCATCAATGAGATCGAGAAAACGACCGATCACGACGTGATCGCGTTTACGACCAATCTAGCGGAAAACATCGGTGAATCAGCTCGCTTCGTCCACTATGGACTCACCTCAAGTGACGTCGTCGATACAGCGAATGCACTGCTCTTGAAGGAGTCGTGCGACGTTCTGCTCGCGAAGATCGACGCGATGCTGCCGGTATTGAAGCGTCGAGCCTACGAATTTAAAGACACGCCGCAGATGGGTCGTACGCACGGCATTCACGCCGAGCCGACGTCATTCGGACTCGTCTGGGCGCTGTGGTACGCCGAAATGCAGCGGAATCGCGAGCGGCTTGTGCGAGCCAAGGAAACGATCGCCGTCGGTAAGATCAGCGGTGCGGTCGGTGCATTCGCACATCTTTCGCCGGACGTGGAAGAACGAGTCTGCAAACGGTTAGGCATCGCGGCTGATCCGGTCTCGACGCAGGTAATTCAGCGTGATCGCTACGCCGAATATCTGTCGACGCTCGCGATAGTTGCTTCGACTCTCGAAAAGGTCGCGCTTCAGGTACGCCATTGGCAGCGAACCGAAGTACGCGAGGCGCAGGAAGCGTTCAAGAAAGGGCAGAAGGGATCGTCGGCAATGCCGCACAAGCGCAACCCGATCCTCTCCGAGCGGATCTGCGGAATGGCCCGAACCGTCCGTGCTAATTCGATAGTCGGCCTTGAGAACGTTGCACTCTGGCACGAACGCGACATCTCACATTCGTCCGCTGAACGAATCGTCCTGCCCGATTCGTCTGCCGCTCTCGATTACATGCTTTCGAAAGCGACCTCGCTCCTCGATACCCTCGTGGTCTACCCCGAGAACATGCTCAAAAACATCGAGCTCACCCGCGGCCTCACGTTCAGCGGCCAGTTGATGCTTGCACTAACGCAGAAAGGCGTGTCACGCGAGGATGCGTATGTTTACACTCAGCGAAACGCGATGAAGGTGTGGGACGAAGGCGGCGACTACGAGGAGCTCATAACGAACGACGCGGACGTCACCTCAAAGCTTTCGCCCGAAGAGATCGCCCGCGTCTTTGATCTGAAACACTATCTACGGAACGTGGATGCCGTTTTCGCGAGGGTTTTTTAGGAAACCGATTCTTTTCGGTTGTTCTTTTCCCAAAGTTCCTTAGCTTCATTGTTTATTTCGTCGATCGTCATGCCGTGGAAAAGATATTTACGCCACACGGTGTAGTCGGACCGATCGTTTGCCAGAAGTTGAAGAAACCTTTGAGCCTCTTCACGACCTAGTCCAGCGATCAACGCATCCATCCCTCGATTTCTGATCTCTGTTTCGCTGGTCATGAGTCTCTTACTGCCTCCAGCAGATGAATCGGGTTCGAAATGATCAACGGAATAGGTAACCTTTCCGAACGCTTGATTATAGCATCGTCAGTGGTTACAAAATAGTTAGATTTCGCGTGGACGGCGCATGCGACGTGTAAGGAGTCCGCCTCCCCTAAGCCTAGATCCATCAACACTAGAGCGGTTGAATCAATCTCAACTGCGGGCCCGATTTCGAAAGATGAAGAATTTTCCATAAATCGACACCTTGCCGCCGTTCTGAAAGAGCGTTTTTGAGGTTCTCGTAATCAATCAAATAAGACCAAACGAGATCTAGTTTGCCCTGCACAATCTGCTTTCGAAGTTCTATCACTGCTTCGGACTCAAGTCGTATCCTCTCTTGTGCCTGATCGTCGAAAGGCCGGTTGAGTACACAATTGTCGAAATAAACTCGCATGCGAAAAGCCCAACGCGGACGTCACTTCAAAGCCTTCGCCCGAAGAGATCGCCCGCGTCTTTGATCTGAAACACTATCTACGAAACGTAGACAAGGTGTTTGCAAGGTTTTTGATTAACCAGCCCACTTCTCGGCCATATCGCCGACCACCGGAAACTTGAACTTCTGGCCCTGATAGCCTTTGATGCAGCCGAAGATCATTGCCGCAAGAAAGCCGATGATAAACACGAAGCTCAGCAGGCTGACAAGGAGGCCTAGGATGCTTGAGTTCGTCGCGAGCACGAGGCCCGTACCGATCACCTGGATTACAACCATAATGACGATGTAGATCACGCTGATGATGAGAGACTGAAACGCATGGAAGCGCATGAACTTATTGTCTTTCTCCGTAACCAGTACGATGATGCTGTAAATGAGGCTGATCAGACAGACCGGAAGATAACACAGCAGTGCCCCTACGTTTGTGTCCAGTCCGAGTGCGGTTTTGCCGCCTGACATATTTTGCATAGCCTTTTTCTGAAGTTTCTCCTTTGATGTAATTGAAACGTACGAATACAAGCAGAAGTATGTTCTGCGGAAAGTTACCACAAGACGTTGATTAAAACAACGTTTTGCGGTAACTTCTACAATTTCTTTGGAGCAATAAATGAAGGCTAAAGTTTTCGTTACACTCAAGCCCAGCGTTCTCGACCCGCAAGGAAAGGCTATACACCATTCTGCCGAGCAACTTGGCTTTCAGCAGATAACCGATGTGAGGCAGGGAAAATATTTCGAGCTTGCCCTTGACGCATCGGTCAGCGAGACCGAAGCCCAGGCCGCCGCCGAGAAGATCGCCGCCGATGTTCTAGCCAATCCAGTCATCGAGGATTATCGGGTGGAGATCGTTCAATAGTGGAACGCGGACATTCTTGTCCGCATTTTCCGAGGTTGCGGACACGAATGTCCGCGTTCCGAGTTATGAAATTTGGAGTAATAGTTTTCCCCGGTTCCAACTGCGATCACGACGCTTATCATGTCATTTCGAAACACGTCGGGCAGCCGGTAGATTTCATTTGGCACAAAGAGACTGATCTATCCGCTTACGACGCGGTGATCATTCCCGGCGGGTTTTCATATGGCGACTATCTGCGCGCCGGAGCCTTGGCTCGGTTCTCGCCGGTAATGAAAGCGGTTAAAGATTTCGCGGCGTCGGGCAAGTTCGTTTTCGGTATCTGCAACGGCTTTCAAATACTTTGCGAAGCCGGCTTACTGCCGGGAGCACTGATCCGCAATGCCGGGCTACATTTTATCTCGAAGCACGTCACCATCCGCACCGAAAATCAATACACGCCTTACACGAACGAACTGAAAGAGGGAAGTGTGCTCTCGATCCCGATCGCACACGCCGAAGGAAACTTCACCTGTGACGACGCAACGTTTCAGTCGCTCGAAGAGAATAGCCAGATCGTCTTCCGGTATTGCGACGAAACCGGCGAGGTGACCGACGAATCGAACCCGAACGGAGCCCGGTCAAATATTGCCGGCATCTGCAATCTCGACCGCAACGTGCTCGGAATGATGCCGCACCCCGAGCGTGCCTGCGAAGAACTGCTCGGCTCGAACGACGGCCGCAACATATTCCGCTCGCTAACCGCGTCAATAGCCGCAGCTTCCAACTAAAAGTCCCAGAGCTGTTTATGTACCGGTAATTCTTCTATTTTCCCCGGTATTTTTCTGTGAATTCTATGGTTTGGCTACTCGAAGCCTAACCACAGAAATCACAGAAAACACAAAACCCAAGGAGACGGTTACTTAGTCGCGATGTAATACGTGTTCATGAAATCGTGATCGAGCTTATGAAGCGATACGTTTGCGAATCCGGCCGCCCTCATCATCTCGACCGCCTTCTCCTCACCCCACATCGCGCCTAACCCTTCGCCGCCGTAGGCGAGCGACACCGTCATACAATGCGTCAGCGAGATCGTGTAGAGCCACGGAGCCGCGGGCTGTTCGAAGTTTTTCTCAAGATAGCTCGATCCCGCAATGTCCTGCACAAGATAAACTCCGGTCGGACGCAAAGCTTGATGAATACTCGCAAGCATTCCTGCCGGATTGGCTTGGTCATGAATCGCGTCGAACGATGTGATCAGGTCGTAGCTATCCGTCTCGCCGATCGCCGCCGCATCCCGCACCTCGAATCGGACGTTCGGTAACGCGAGTTCTTTGGCTTCTGAGTTCGCCCGGTCGATACCTTCCTCAGAAAAATCGTATCCGGCAAAACTGCTGTTTGGAAAAAGCGTCGCAAGCTTTAACATCGCTTGCCCCGAACCGCACCCGACATCGAGCACATCGATACCGCCCTCGAGTTTCTCGATCAGTCCCGGGACGAGCGGCAGGATGAACGGTTCGAGCGCCGCCACGACCGTCTGCGAACTCTCCGACGCCATCACCTCGTGGAACCGCGGATATTCACTGTACGGAACGCCGCCGCCGTTTCGCACGCACTCGACCAGCTTGTCTTCGATCTGCGCGAGTATCGGCACAAACTGCATCCCCGACGCGAAATTGTATTCGCCGTCATCTGTAAGGAACGCCGCATGTTCCTCTGGAAGCTTATACGTCTTCGTCTCGGGAAAATAGTTGACGACGCGCCCGGTCACCATTGTCCCAAGCCACTCGCGAACGTAGCGTTCGTTAAGGCTCGCGGCATCGGCGATCTCCTGCGAGGTCGACGCCGGCAGGCTCGACATCGTCGCGAATATCCCGCAGCGGTGGCCGAGGCTCAACGCAAGCGCGATCGCACTCTTGTTGAATACGTCTACCAAACTCCGTGAAAATTGCTCTGCTTTCTGCTGATTATAATTGCTGTCTTTCATAATGGCTCCTAACTATTTAACCTTCTCGTCTGTCTTTCGAACATATGACGACAGGTCGATGATAAGCAGGCAGCGGGTCAAGAGTCTTGAAGAATTCTTGAGTTCTGTATGAAGATTTTCTGAAGTCGGTCGAACAATGCTAACTTCGTCTTTTCTAACGATGAAGATCTTCTTCCTCACCGCTTTCGCACTTACGGCTTTCGCCTTCAACTCCATCCTCTGTCGAATGGCATTGGCGACTGGCGAGATAGACGCCGCAAGCTTTACCGTGATCCGCCTCATTTCAGGCACGGGAATGCTCGCGGCGCTGCTTCTCGCTACTGGTAAGACGCGGAAGCTTTCAACAAACGGCAACTGGCTTTCGGCATTCTTCCTTTTCGCTTACGCAATCGCTTTCTCATTCGCCTATCTCGGCCTTACGACCGGCACCGGAGCTTTGATCCTGTTCGGCGGTGTCCAACTGACAATGTTCGGCGTGTCGCTCTTTCGAGGCGACCGACCCGTAGCCTTTGAATGGATCGGGTTGCTGGCAGCGTTCGGTGGATTGATTTATCTAGTCCTTCCCGGCCTCGCCGCGCCGCCGCTTTTAAGCGCCGCATTAATGGCGTCCGCCGGCATCGCGTGGGGATTTTACACCCTCCGCGGAAGGCGAAGCGACGACCCGCTCGCCGATACCGCGGGAAACTTTCTTCGCTCCGTTCCGATGGCGTTGGCCGCAGCCGTTCCATTCATTGCGTCGCTTCAGGCTTCGCCACGCGGAGCCATTCTCGCCATCCTCTCCGGCACGATCGCCTCCGGCATCGGCTACTCCGTCTGGTACGCCGCCCTCAAATACCACACCCCAACCCGAGCCGCCATCCTCCAACTCTCCGTTCCCGTCATCGCAGCGATTGGTGGGATCGTCTTGCTAGCAGAAACAGCATCGCTCCGCCTTTTGATCGCCAGCGGTCTTGTGCTCGGCGGGATCGCATTAACGCTCGCGCAACGAGGCAAGGCCCGCTGACCGAAATGAATCCCTTGTTCTCAAGATAATGTAAGGAGAAAAAAGAGGCCGCCTTTTCAGACAGCCTCTTCCCAAAAAAAGTCAGGCTCGAACTAGAAGACCAGACGAGCACCGAGAATAATGCGACGGTTGCCGCCGTTTGTGCCCCATTGATCTAAGAAGTTGGGAGCACTAACGCGACCTTCAGGTACACCAAAGTTGCGATTATTCAGCAGGTTGAAGACGTCGGCTCGAAGCTGAAACCTCACGTTCTCGGTGAGCCGAGTATTCTTAATGACTCCGAAGTCTACGTTGAGGAAACGTTGAGCACGGATGATATTTCGACCGGCGTTTCCTACTCGTTGGAATTGCACAAGTCTTGTGAATAGGTTCGGGCAACTATTGGCAAACGTGCCTGTTGTTGCCGTTCCACATAGCGCTCGTATTTCAGGAATGGTAAGACTCGATAGATCCGTAGAGCTTGCAAGATTCGGTCGAATAGAGTTGCCGACTAAACCGTCGATTCCGTTGATCGCTCCCGTCGGGTCGCGCCCGTCGAGCACCGTGAAAGGAGCACCACTTTGAATACTGAAGAATGAGTTCATCTGATATCCGCCTAGAACCTTTCCGATGAATCCTTCTTGCCTATTGTAGAACGGTAGCTCGTATACAAAGTTCCCCGACAGACGGTGCGGTCTGTCAAAACTGGATCTCGCCTTGTCGCCAGCAAGGTTGAATGAATCTTGAGCGACAGCAACTTCAGCATTAGAGGGATTGAAAGTCTCCGATGCTGTATCAATGAACGCACTGTACGTATAATGGACGCCCGCACTGAAGTTGTTGCTCAGACGCTTCTCGAAGCTGGTCTGTAAGGCGTGATACCACGATTCAGCCCGGTTGGCACGAAGACGAATTACACCCCGGGTGGGATCAACTCGCGGACAAAGAAAAAGAGGAATCGTTTGAGGAGCAGTAACGATGTTATTTCCATTTGGACAGGCTGTTCGCGGATTGCCGTCAACCGTTTGAAACAGTCCTTTTCCGCGCGTGTGGATATATCCGACCTTAAAGACGCTGTCCCTAGTGAGCTCGCGTTGCGTTTCGAAAGAGAATTGGTCTGTTGACGGCGCTCTAAAATCGTCGGCGACCACAGTTCTGGTGAGCTGATTGGGATTGGCAATTACAAAGTTGGGGCTCTGTAAAAAAGTTCTAATCGTGTTAAATCCGGACGGCGCACCCGGTTGGTTTCCGGTTGGGAAGTTAATGGATGCGAGGAACGGAAAGCTTCCGGCCACATTTAAGTTTAAGTTGATATAGTTGGCGTCGTAGGTCCTCGAGTAGCCTCCACGAAGGACCAATTTGTCCCCACCCGTAATGAATCCTAACACTCCTGTGTCACGTGTGCGGGGATTCCAGTTGAAGCCGATCCTCGGCATGAAGTTGTTCGTGTCCGGCTCGGGCACCGGAGTGAATGCGAACCTAGGATCATTACCGTTTGCTGCCAGAACACGCTCATTTGTATCTTTGAGGTAGCTAAATGAGTCACCCGTGTTCTCGTAGCGGACACCTAGCGTTAACGTAAAGTTGTTAGCGATCCGCCACTCATCCTGAGCGTACGCGTAGTATTCGTACCAACGGTAGAAATTTACTATATCGCCGCCGCGGAGAGGAGCATTGATCGAGGCTGTGTCAGCGATGTCGTCGACAAAGTTTTGGAGACTTGAGTATGCTAGCCGACCTCTTGTGGTCGGAACGAAGAAGCTCTTGACATCCAATCGGCGGAGATCTGCTCCAAACTTGAGATTGTGATTCCCGGTAACGAAACTAATCGCTTCGGTCATTTGATAAGTGTCGTTGACCCGGAATTGCGGGAGGTTTACGGCGAGTCCGATAGCCGTTCTGCTTGCCGCTGCGTTGAATCCTGTCAAGCCAAGATCCGATACCTCAATTGACGGAATGGTCTCTGACGAAGGGTCTGAAGCCGTCGTAGTCGATCCGAATCTCGTCCAGGCAAGTCTTAGCTCGTTGGTTACTTTGTTGGTGAGGATACTGTTCCACACAGCAGTGGCAGCCTTCGTTCGCGTGGGCACTACGGTTGTTAGGCCTCCAGGCGTTACTTGGCCACCACCCGCTGTCGTGTTGTCGTCGTATCGGTAGCGACCGTATAACAGATTTTTATCGTTAAACCGGTGGTCAACCCTGCCGGAGCCCTGGTTTGAACCAAAGGTCAACGAAGAGGAACCTGTCAGATTACCAAGCGGAACTTCATAGTTCTGCCCATTCGCTGAGAATGTCCGTGTCAGGCCGTTAGCCGTCCCGGCAGGCAGAAACTGGAGAAGAGCGGCTACTTGAGGACGGTTTCCAACCGCGTTTTGCAGTATCGTTCTTCCCGCTGCCGTCGGAGCTCCGCGAAGAGTAGTTCCGGAGCCAAGTTGTCTATCCGTCCAGCGCTGATAGTCAACAAAAAAGAAAGTCTTGTCGGTGCCCTTCCACATCGCTGGTTTACCGCCATCGCCGAATCGCGGGACCCAAACGGGACCGCCAAAGGTAAATCCATACTGAAACTCCTTTCGGAAAGGGGCCTCGTCGCTCACCGGGTTGACACCGGCACCGCAGAAACGAGCCGCCTTATCGAGATTGCTGCACGAGTTTAAGTTCTCGTTGTTGTGGAAGATGAACCCCGTTCCGTGGTATTCGTTCGTCCCCGACTTCCCGACAAAGTTAACTACGGCACCCGAATTACGACCGTATTCCGCCAAAAACTGGTTGGTTATGATTCGAACTTCGCCAATGGCGTCTGGGTTGTTTAGGGCGATCTGACCACCTGAGACGCTGGGGTCGTTAATGTCCTGCCCGTCCAGCATGAAATTGTTTGATCGCAATCTTCCGCCGTTTGCAGAGAAGCTTATACCATTAGCAAATCCTGTCTGTCCCGCACTAAGCTGACTTACGCCTGGAACTGAAAGGAGGACGGTAAAGACGTTGCGGTTAGTGGCGATAGGAAGCTCTGAGAGACGCTTGGCGTCAAAACGAGTGCTTACCTCGGCGGTCGTCGTGTTGAGTACGGAGGCGTTTTCGGTGACTGTTACTACTTCGGTCACGCCGCCAGCCCGCAGCGATTGATCGACCACCGCATCCTGATTCACGGCAATAGTAATCCCCGTCTGAACCAGTTTAGCGAAGTTAGCCGCTTCTACCGTAACTTCGTAAGAGCCTATTGGAACTAAAGTGAATCGATATCTTCCTTCACTGTCGCGCGTTGAGGCGCGGGTAAATCCGGTCTGCGTGTTCTTGATCGTAACCGTCGCTCCCGGAACGACAGCCTGACGCTCGTCGGTGACGGTTCCCGATATTGAACCGGTCG
>CADEGD010000002.1:0-7541 GCA_902826795.1 uncultured Acidobacteriota bacterium
GAGAAACACTCCCGGGTACGCCATGAAAAGCTTGAACGACGAAATGCCTTCGTCAATCAGCTTGTACATCTCCTTCTCGTCGCCGTCTTCAAACTCGGTAGTGATCAGGTGAAATCCGTAATCGATGCACGTCTTCCCTTCCGCTTTCTTGTGCCACGTATCGACGCCAGACGTCATCGACTCGCCCTTCGTCTGCACGGCGAAATCAATGATCGTCGTCGTACCGCCATGCGCCGCCGCCCGCGTTCCGGTGAAAAAATCATCGCTCGACGAAGTCCCGCCGAACGGCAGTTCCATATGCGTATGCGGATCGATACCGCCCGGAATCACGAGCTTCCCCGACGCATCGATCACGACATCAGCTTCCATCTCCAACGTCTTCCCGATCGTCGTCACCGTCTCGCCGTCGATGAAAATATCCGCCGTGTAATCGTCAACAGCCGTTATGACGCGTCCGGATTTGATTAGCGTTTTCATAGATTTACTTCCGGTCAATTTGCTAACGCTTGGCTTTAGGCGAGCGAAACCACATCAAACCCTGCGTCACGCGCCGCGATTGCTAACCGATTATCGGCGCAGATAAACGGGCGATTTCGCGGTTTTTCTTTACACCAGACGAGCGCAGCGGCAAGCTGAAATGAATCCAAAGCCCGCAGATCGTGTTTTGCCGTCAGTGAAGCCGCGAGATCCGAAACATTAGTCTCTGGCAAAACAACAAGGGCCGATAGTCGAAGATTGTCCCACTTTTCTAGTGCTTTCTTGGACTGCTTCGTAGTGATCAGTCCATCTCGGAGGAGACGACCCAAACCACGGTGTATCTCGACATGCGTTCCCCACCATACGACTGGCAGTTTGAATCGTCGCCTGATCCGACGCGACTCTGCTGACATCACTTGATTGCAATAGAGTGGGATGATCGCGCTGGTATCCCAGAACGCAATTTCAGTCTTCATCCCTTTCCTCGCGAATCACCTTCAGGATTGCGGCAAGTGGAACATTCGGCAGATCTTTGCTATCCCAAAAGGAATCGGGCAAGGGTTTATTACTTTTAGGTGGGCTAAGAATCCCCTCGGCTACCAACTGATCTCCTTCCGATTCGTAAAGGTCCTCGTCTTCCAGCGGAACAAGTTTGGCGACGGGCCTGTTTCGCTCTGTAACTACGACTTTTCCTCCGTTCTTTACGCCCTTGAGATAAACGCTCAGGTGCGTCTTCAATTCGCCGATGTTTGCTTTCTTAACGATCATGAAATAAGCATACCCTTACTTGACCAACTTGACCAAGTATTTTATTGCGGCTGCAGGCCGTAGCCAATGATCTTTCCTTGCTTATCGAACGCGACTAAAAGCGACAATGACATCGCGTCCCACTCGATCTTGTATCGATAGCGGGTGTTCTCAGCGCCTTCAGCTTTGTCGACGAAGGAAAACTGCTTGATCGGGCCCAAAGCCTTGATCTCGGCTGTCATCCGTTGTTGATCTTTCAACGCCTTCTGAATGGGCTCGGTAAAACGGTTGAGGTCGACAGTGCCTTCCAGGATTTGCTCGAACAGCTTCTTCATCCCGGCCGTATGAGCGGGATCGGTATCCGCCTTCGGGATGGGTTTTAGAGTCGGATCGACTATGCCCGCGATCCCGTGGGCGATCACGGTCGGATTGGCCTGAGCAAGGTTGGCAAAGACGATGACGGCGAGCTTATTGTCAGGATAGCGGACGATATGCGCCTTAAAACCCTGCCACGATCCGCCGTGTTCGATGATGCGGTTGCCGTTGACGTTGACGTTGGCAAACATCCAGCCGAAGCCGTACGGATGAGTCGTGCCGTTGTTGAGCTTCACGGGAGCCCACATCGCATCGTATCCAGCTTTCGATATTAGCTTTCCCGACGAAAGGCCAGCCTCCCAGGCGACCATATCCTTCGCCGTAAGATAAAGAGCTCCGTCGGCGGTCGTGTTGAGCGTCGGAGCCACCCAAGTCTGATTCTTAAGTTCGCCGTTTACGAGCATGTAGCCGCCCGCCCGATTCGGGACGATGTCCTGCTCGCTGATGATCCGCGCGGTCGTCATACCCAACGGCTTGAATACCCGCTCCTGCAGATAATCGCCGTAGAACTTACCGCTCAGCTTTCTAATCAGAACGCCGAGCGTTACATAGCCGACATTGCTGTACGCCCACTTCTCACCGGGTGCCGAAGCCGGTTTCACGGCCTGCAGTTTCTTAAAGACCTCTGTTTCCGAGGCGTCTTCCTGAAGATCGAAGTCGCGAGGATAGTCGCCGAGGCCGGCCGTATGCGTCAGCAGATGTCTGATCGTAATGCCGCTCCATTCCGCCGGAACGTCGGTCAGATAGGCGTTGATCTTGTCGTCGAGTTTCGCCTTGCCTTCCTCGATCAGTATCATCACCGCCATCGCCGTGAACTGCTTTCCGACCGAGCCTGACTGGAAGATCGTGTCCGCGGTCGCCGAGGCCGAGTGCTCGACGTTCGCCATGCCGTAACCCTTTACAAGCGTCGGCTTGCCGTCACTTACAACCGCGATCGAAACGCCGGGAATCTTCTGACGGGTCAGCTCGGCCTTTACAAACGTATCAACGGCCGCGTCATATGAATTTTGAGACGACGCGTTAACGACCAGCATCAACACGGCGGAGAGAACAAGCAACGAAAATTTCATCATCTATGTGTCTATTTTTTCACTCTCTCAAAATACATATCCCGCATCCGCGACCCGCCGACGTGCAGCCGGTCGATCTTGCCGGACAAATCGCGAGTAACCCACACGACGTAACCTTGAGCCGCAAAGTGATCTTTATAGATCGGCTGCAGCGGCAACTTCATCGAAGGACGCTGTTTGATGAATGCCTTGTCACCCTCGATGGTGATCGTGAATTCAGCCTGGGCTTCATCGCTGGACCAATCGCCCGCGAAGCCAACGAGATCGGCGGCCAGAGGTTTCCATTCTGAAACCATCGTCAGACGCGTAACCGACCCGTCGGGATTCGCGATCGACGCGGTAGCAGGCGATCCATCTTTGAACGTCAGTTTGCGGTCGTTAAGCATGAACGATCCGCCGTTGATGGGTTTCAATGCCGTACCGTTGATCTTCAGTTCACTCTTATCCAGCGCGATCATGTTTGCGTTCCGCGTTACATCATTCCGCCAGATGCCTGCATACTTCTTCAACTGATCTTCCGCGACAGCGACTGTTTCGACCTTCTCGGGTTCAGGAAAAGGCCCGAAGATCTCATCGACAACGCTGTAAACAATATCGCCAGACGACGGAGGAAATCCGTTGCAAAGGGCTCCGACCGAGACCTTCTTTTCAGGAAAACGCGCGAGATAAGTTTGATATCCGGCGGTGCCGCCGCTGTGGGTTACTTCCTTGATGCCCTTGTAATTGCCGACATCAAGGCCAAGCGCATAGCTGATCTTTCGCCCGTCGTTTAAAATGCCCTGAGTTTCCATCGCCGCAACGAAGGGCTCGCCGAACGTCTTCGCATCGAGCGCCGCGTTCCACTTCATCCAATCGCCTACCGTCGTCAGCATTCCGCCATTGCCGATCACGTTCATGAACGGCATGTTCAATTGCCATGGAGCGGTCGGCCCGGCCTTCGAATAGCCTTGCGCACGATTCGGTACCAGCCGCGTGTAGTCGTCACGCCACGAACTGTTCGTCATCCCAAGCGGCTTGAAGATGCGTTCGTTCGTAAACTCCCCAAACTTTTTACCCGACACGCGCTCGACGATCACCGCCGCGAGCTGATAGCCGCTGTTCGAATACGAATACTCGGCACCCGGCACAAAATCGAGATATTTCTGCCGCGTGATCACGTCCACCGCGAGATCCTGCGTGATCACCCTATTCCCGCGGCCCGCTCCGGTCAACTGCATCACCGATCCCCAATCACGCAGCCCTGCTGTGTGAGTAAGTATGTGGCGTATCGTGATTGGCTTGCCGTACTCAGGCAACTCCGGAATGTATTTGCGCACATCATCGTCGATCTTCAGCTTGCCGTCCTGCTCAAGCAGCACAATCGCCGCCGCCGTAAACTGCTTTGCCACCGAGCCGGATTCGAAGATCGTCTGCGGGGTGTTCGCGATGTTGTGCTCCATCTCCGCCAACCCAAACGCCTTCTCAAAAACCGTCTCGCCATTCAGCGATACGCCGACCGCACAACCCGGAGCCGGCCCGGTATTCGTTTTCGACGCCTTATCGAAGGCCCGCTCAGCTCCGGCGATTACTTTCGCCTTTTCAGGCACTTGGCCGAAAGAAATTGATCCGAGCAGCAGAAACAACAACATCGAGTACGTTTTCATATATTTAAGCCACAGAGATCACAGAGAACACGGAGCAAATTTCTCAGTGATCTCCGTGTCCTCTGTGGCAAAATTTTCTAACACTCAGTAAACGCAGCGTCGAGAGCCTCAACCAACCGGTCAACCGTATCGGTTGTCGTATTCAGCATCATTCCCGTGCGTATGACGTTGCCGTATAGACCGCCCTTACCGATAAGAACACCGCGACGCTTGGTTTCTTCGAATATTTTTAACACAGCTTCCGGGTTCGGTTCTTTTGTCTTTCGGTCTTTAACGAGTTCGACGCCGAGCATCAGCCCCATGCCGCGAACATCGCCGATGATGGCGTGCTTTTCCTGAAGGGCAAGCATACGGTTTTTGAGGTAATCACCAACGACACGTGCGTTAGTTCGCAGATCGTCTTCTTCGATCACATTGATCACCGCCAGCCCGACGGCACACGACACCGGATTGCCGCCAAACGTCGAAAACGTCAGCCCCGGAAAGGCACTCGCAACCTCGTCCGTCGCGATCGTCCAGCCGATCGGCACGCCGTTGCCCATACCTTTCGCCGACGTAATGATGTCCGGCTCGACGCCCCAATGCTCGATGCCGAACCACTTGTCGCCCGTCCGGCCCCAGGCCGCCTGGACCTCGTCCGAGATAAACAGCCCGCCGTGCCGACGCGCGATCTCCGCAACCTTCGGAAAATATTCTTTCGGTGGAATGATGAATCCGCCCACGCCTAGGATCGTCTCCGCCATGAAAGCCGCGATGTTTCCGGTCGTCGTCGTGTTGATGATGTCCTCAACGTCATCGGCACACGCGACGCCGCACGACGGATATTCAAGCTTTAGCGGACATCTATAACAATAAGGCGCAGGTGCGTGGACAATGCCCGGAACCTGCGACGCGACCGGCCGCCACGTCTTATGCCCGACCGAAGACAACGCCGTCGCCGACCGTCCCGCATATGAATGCCGCAGCACGATGATCTCCTGGTTGCCCGTCGCAAGCTTTGCGGCGAGCACTGCCGTGTCGTCCGCCTCGGTCCCGCTGTTCGAGAAAAATGACTTCTTCAGCTTGCCTGGTGAGATCTCGGCCAACTTCTCCGCCAGATCACCTTGCGGGGCGTTAGCGTAGAGCGTCGACGTGTGTGAGATCTTATCCACTTGATCCTTCCACGCCGCGTTGATCCGCGGGTGCGCGTGGCCCAAACTCACCGTCAGCACGCCGCCGAAACAGTCGAGATATTCGTTGCCCTGATCGTCCCACACGTGCTCACCCTCGCCATGCGTCAGCGCGATCGGCTCTTGGTAATAATTAGCGACGGCGGGGAAGAGAAACTCTTTGTGTTTTCGAACGGCGTCCGAAAGTGAAGATCGTTGTTCTTGAGCGTTCATATTCCTGACTCACACTGCTTTAACTGGTTCCGTACGCGGTCGTAAAAAAATAGCCATCATTATGCAGACGATCCCGAGAAGGCCGGCTACCCCTTGGGATATCGAATTTATCTGGCCAGCTAACACCATCGAAGCCGAGTCGAATCGAGCCTTATCGAATAGAAAATACAGCCAAACGAAATACGCCAACTGAATTACAGATGTAAGCGTAAGGAACAGAAAGCCCGCGAGTGAAAAGAGCCACGGCTTGCCTATCCGCCCTCTCAATAAGATCGATAGCACGACGCCCACAAAATGGACAACGATAAACGGGAGGACGAAAAGTGCTGACGTCAAAAACTGGTAAACATCGTCTGAGTTTATCTGCATAACGTCATTATAGATTCCCTCAGCGTGTTATCCACGTTTTAGATCTTCGCAACTCACAACTCGTCGACCGTCAACGTGATGTCGGCATATTTCCACGCCTTCTTGAATTCCGAATTCATCTTCGATGCATCGTCTTTTTTCCCTTGAGCGTTAAGTGCCGTCATCAGGCCAAACATCGAGCGTCCGCTGCCCGGATTGCGCCGGAGATCTTCACGAAAAACTTTCTCGGCCTCAGCGTTCTGCCCGTCTCGCAAAAGCGCACCGCCGAGGTTCTCCCGCAGCGGCGACATCGATAGCGGCGGTTCCGAATACGACAGCGTATCCTCAGCCGCGACCGCCTTCGTCAGCGCGTCGATCTCGGCTTTCTTATCGCCTTTGAAACGTGCGACCGCCGCTTCGACCCGGAAGTCATCAAGCTTCCATAACGCCGAATCGTCCGGCTTTAGCTTCGCCCGTTCGAGGTTCGCATTCTCGATGTCACCCTTCACTGCAAACGCCATCGCCCTCGCAAATGCCCAACCGACTAGCGTTGCGGGACGACTGTCTGCCGCCGGAGCGGGAGCCTTCAAAATGTCGTCCCAGCGTTTGAATCTTACCCAATATCGCGGCCGCTGATCGGAATAACGCGGCGCGTAAAACCCGAACTTCCTGTCGAGCGTATTGGACACCATCTTGGAGTTCCCCTGCATCGCATAAGAGAACAAGAGAAAGTTCAGCACGTGATTGTAGTGCCACAATCGAAACTCTTCCGAAAGCGTATCGGTCGGCATCGTCGCCGTCTCTTCGTTCGATTCGATCGACCGCTGAAAGTTCCCGGTCCGCACGTAGATGTGTGCGGGCATATGCACGAGATGCCCGAACGACGGCGTAAAGATCTTTAGCCCGCGAAGCGCGTCGGCCGCCGCGAGCGCACGGCCGGGTTGCGGCGATTCCTCTACCGCGTGAATATACGTATGCGTGAGCCCGAGATGCTTCGGATGAATCTTGAGGCCCGCTTCGAGCACGTCGATCATTTCCTGCCAATTGCCTATCGGCGTACCTTCTTCCGACCAATTTTGATATCCCGCCGCGTAGAAGATCGCAAGAGCGTAGAGAGCCGCGGCATCCGCATCTTTTGGCGACGCCGCGAATAGCGATTTCATCGCAACCCGGTAAGCTTCCTCGGACGCCTTCCGGTCATAGTTCGCACCATCAGGCAAAAGCTTCGCGAGAGCTTCGATATAAACCCGATCCGACGGAGGTGACGCGATAGACATAGCTGCCTTCGCCGCCTCACGGGCCTCTTTCAGCCTCGCCTCGTCATCCGGATTTCCGCCGCCCGAGAAGCGCGGAAACGCCGCGAGAGCGATTCCCCAATGCGCCATCGCGAGTGTCGGGTCTAGCTCCGCCGCCCGTCGAAACGACCTCACCGCGTCGCCATCGTTGAACGCGTAATAAAGCGTCAGTCCCTCGTCGAAATAAGCCTGCGCCTGCTTGTT
>CADEGD010000002.1:7551-169549 GCA_902826795.1 uncultured Acidobacteriota bacterium
GAGTGATCGCATCCGTCGTTACAAGTTCGATCGGCTTAGCCGCCGCCACCGTTTCCGGCGGCTTATGATCTGTGTGCTGCGCGACAATTGTGGCGGTCCAAAGAACTACGGCCGCGAATGACAGGGCAAGTGGTTTCATACATTTTTGCTTACGAATCGGGTGAGTCTTTGTTTCGCCGACAATAATACGACAGAAACCTGCCCTCGCGAAGAAGGTGCGACTATTCTTTCATCAATTACGGATGACCCCGAGTCAGGAAGACTGGGAAGTGAGCAGCTACTTAAAGCTTTAACCCAGATCCTGTCGGCGTTCTACGGCTGGTATATCGAATTCTATGCACCGTCATCAAAGACAGTCGACGAGTGGCAACAGGCCGGAGCGGTCTGGAAAACATTCCTAAAAGCATCTCGACAAGGCTTCTCTCGTCGGATACTGCATCTTTCTTAGTTGGTCAATCAAATCAGCCGCCTTTCACTTTAGTTGATCGAATAAAAATGCGTAAATGTCTGCGGTCTCGCGGTTGCTCTGTTCCTTGGTTGAGCCCAAACCGTGACCCGCGTCATAATCGAGCCTGAGCAGAACGGGCTTGCCGCTCGACGTTGCCGCCTGCAACCGAGCCGCCATCTTTGCAGACATCCAAGCGTCCACTCTCGTGTCGTTAACGCCGTGCGTCAACATAACAGCCGGATACTTAACCCCGTTTTTAACTTTGTGATACCCGTCCATTTCGAGCAGTGCGTTAAAGCCCTCTTCGGTTGTAACCGATCCTAACTCGGGCACATTTGGCGGGCCGTTAGCGGTCAGCTCCAATCGCAATGGATTATTCACACCTACCCCGATGATTGCCGCGCGGAAGAGGTCGGGGCGCGTTGTGATCGAGTTGGAGATCAAAATTCCTCCTGCGCTGCCACCCGCAATCGCAAGGTGTCGAGACGAAGTGTACCCCTCTTTTATCAGATATTCCGCACAAGCGATAAAGTCTTTCCATGTGTTTGGCTTCGTTTTGCCTTTGCCTGCGAGATGCCATTCTTCACCATACTCGCCGCCGCCGCGAACACCCGTAAAAACATAAATGCCACCGTGCTCGATCCAAGGTAGCCCGCTCGTGAAAAAGAAAGGTGAAACGTTCTCTACACCGTACGCACCATAGCCATCCATGAGAGTCGGGTTTTTACCATCGAGCTTTAATCCTTTTTTGTGAATAATGACGAGCGGGACTTCCACGCCGTCATGTGATTTTGCCTTGACATTTACAAACTCCACTCCCGACATGTCGACTGGATTCGGCGGAACAAGGTTTGTCGGCTCGCTGCGCTTTGATTTCGGGTCGTACTTGAAATGAGCCGAAGATTTTGTCCACGAGACGATACTGTAATAAATGCCGTCCATGCTCATCTCGGTCGCGTCGATCGATGCCGCCCCTGGATACGGTAGCGGCACAGGCTCGGCACGTCTTGTTTTATAATCGACTCGGTCGATCCTAAAAAGACCGCCGTCAAGGCTATTCACGTAAAGAGCGTCAGGTTGCGCTGTCGCATAATTGACGACCGCGTCGCCGCCCGAAAAAATCGTTTCGGCGTCCGCGAGATCGGGCTTAGAAAGTCTTGTCCGAACAACTTTGAAACGCGGCGCGTTTTTGAAAGTAGTCAGATATAGATCGTCCCCGCGAACGCTAACGCCAGAAACTTTATCTTCGAACGAAGCGATCTTGCGCCATGGCACCGGTGTTTTCCCGAGATCGTCTGTCGCGGCAACGTAAAACGCAGATTCCGGCGTAACGCCCGAGTTGATGGACGCAATAACAAACTTCCAGCTCGGTTCGGTTTCCGCATACGCGCCAAGCTCGGGCGCGATATCAATGTCGGGACTGACTTCGTTTCCAAAGATCGCCTTATCCTTATCGGCGTTTTCTCCAAGAATGTGCCGATAAACTCGGCGATTTTTATTTTTATCCACCTGATCGGAATCGGGCGTAATCTTTTGCAAACGAGTGTAAACAAAGGACTTGCCATCCGGCAGCCATTCCCCGGCGTTACCTCGAACGCGATCGATCACGTCTGGCAGCATTCGGCCTGTCGCAACATCTACTATCCTTAACTCGCCATCTTCCGATCCACCGGCCGCGATCGAATACGAGAGATACTTGCCGTCGAATGATGGGTTCCAACTTCCGATTGAGTAACGCTTTCCGTCATTGATCACCTTTGCCGGATCAACTAAAACTCGTTCGATGCCGTTCAAACCTTCACGGACATAGAGCTTGAAGGCCGGTTCATCCGGCCCTCGTCGCCGGTAGAAAAATAGATTGCCGCAACGGCGAACATTTGAAACCGCCGAGCTCGCGCTCGACACTTCAGTGAGCCGTTTGAACAATTCATCACGCATCGGCAGTTTCACGAGGTATGAGTTTGCGAAGTCGGCCTGCTCACGCATCCAGTCTTGCACTTCCTTGGACTTCATATCCTCGAGCCAGCGGTACGGATCGACGACCTTAGTGCCGAAATAATCGTCCGTGACGTTTTCGACACGGGCTTTCGTCGGCCCTTGCGAGGCGGCGGAAACGGTTGCAGTAAAGATGACTAGGAAGAAGACAAAAAGACGTTTGATGGGATAACGGGTTTTCATAGCGGTGTTGGTAACTGTTTCGGTCTCAAAATGATGAGACCGATTCGCTCGGAGTATTTCAGCTTATTTCAGAATTTCGGCCACTTTATGCCAAGGTTCTGAAACCGGTCATACTCTTTATCCCAACAACACGTTCTTGTCAGACCGTTAATACAAGTTTCCCTCGCGTTTTCGTCCGGTGTAATCGACGTACACGACCTTCAGCTCGGTGTAGAAATCGAGCGAGGTCGAACCTTGTTCGCGGGCGCCGAGGCCGGTGTGTTTTACGCCGCCGAAAGGAATGTGAGCTTCGCCGCCGGTGGTCGGTGAGTTGATATGCGTCATGCCGGTTTCGATCTCATCGACGAACCGATAGACCAGATTCGTGTCGTTAGTAAAGACCGATGACGACAGCCCGAAATCGCTGTCGTTTGCGACGGCCATGGCTTCGTCGAAATCTTTCACCCGCAGGACCGAAAGCACCGGCCCGAAGATCTCTTCGCGTGCGATGCGCATGTCCGGCGTCACCTTGTCGAAAACCGTTGGCTCTACGAAGAAACCATTTTCCAATCCGTCGCCGCTCGCACGCTTCCCGCCGCACATCAGTTCCGCACCGTCCTCACGGCCGATGTCGATGTACTTAAGCACCGTGTTGAACTGCCCTTCGTCAACAGACGGGCCGATATCAATACCGGACTCATCTCCCGCCCCAAGTCGAAAGCTCTTCGCTCGGTCGACGATCTTTTGAACAAAATCATCCGCGACCTTGTCGATAACGATCGCCCTCGATGTCGCAGTGCACCGCTGTCCGGTCGAGCCGAATGCTCCCTGCGCCGTCGACTCGACCGCCAGCGCCATGTCGCAGTCTTCCAGCACGACGACCGGATTTTTACCGCCCATCTCCGCCTGAACCTTTACACCGCGCGGAGCGACCTGCGCATACAGTTTCAATCCGGTTTCGGTCGAACCCGTGAACGAGATCGCCTTGACCGCCGGATGACTCACGATCTCGTCGCCCGTCTCGCGGCCCGATCCAAGCACGAGATTCAGCACACCCGGCGGCAGTCCGGCGTCGTTGAATATCTCCGTCAGCAGCACGGCGGTCGCGGGTGTAAGCGTCGCTGGTTTGAAGACGACCGTATTTCCAGCAACCAACGCCGGTGCGATCTTCCACGCCGGTATAGCGACGGGAAAATTCCACGGCGTGATACACGCGACAACACCGTGCGGCTCCTTGATGGTGTAGGCAAAATTTGCCGGAAGCTCGGAAGGGATCGTCTCGCCCACCATCCGACGCGATTCGCCGGCACAAAATTCGACCACGTTGATCGCCCGCGTTAGCTCGCCGCGAGCCTCCGATAATGTCTTGCCTTCTTCCCGCGTGATCGCCGCAGCCAGTTCTTCCTTACGTTCTTCCATCAGCTTTGCGGCCTTTGCGACTATCTTCCCACGCGCCGGAGCGGGCGTTCGCTTCCAATCGCGAAAGGCAGCGTATGCCGCCTCGACCGCCGATCGCGCTTCCTCTCGCGTAGCCATCTGGATAGTTCCGATCACATCACGCGTATTCGCCGGATTAATATTTTCAGCCGTCATGCCGGACGCCGAATCGATCCACTTCCCGTTTACGTAACTCTTGTAAGTCGTCATAAGTTTCCAGAATCTTATGCCTAATCAACCGCTCGCGGCAAATCTCTTCTTCTCTAGTGTTCTCAGCCATCTTTCGGATATCCTTTCACTCGATGGCATTCAGCAACCTGCGACAACTTCTCGAAACGCGCGTTCGCGAAACGCCGGATAAACCATTCCTGTTTTCGGAAGCTGACGGTCGTGAATGGACATACGCCGAGTTCGACGCCGCCGTAAATCGAAACGCGAACATGCTCGTCTCACGCGGCATCTCGAAAGGTGACGTCGTCAGCCTCTTAATGCCAAACTCGGCCGAGTACGTCGTCGCCTATTTCGCTTGCTGGAAGATCGGCGCCATCGCAGGCCCTGTAAACTCGCTGCTCAAGCCCGAAGAGGTCGAATGGGTCGTCACCAATTCCGAATCAAAACTTTTGTTCACTGAAGCCGCAACGACTGGAGCGGCAAGCATTCCTGCTTGCCTGAGTGCGAAGCATGAAAACGCATTGCCACCTATCATCGATTTCACCGATCTCGACACCGCCACCGCCGACTTCCCCGACACGTTCGAAGAGTCATTCGTCAACCCCGCCGACGAGGCCATCATCATCTACACCTCAGGCACGACCGGCAAACCGAAAGGCTGTTTGCTCACGCACGGCAACCTCCTTGCCAACGCCGAACAGATCACCAACTGGATGGGTTTCGGCCCCGAAGACCGGCTGCTTACGATAATGCCGCTCTTCCACATGAACGCCGTCACAGTTACCACAATGACCGCACTCTTCTGCAGCGGCTCGACTGTAGTCTCACCAAAATTCTCCGCCTCAAGATTCTGGGACATCATCGAAAAATACGGCGTCACATCCTTCGGCTCCGTTGCAACCATGCTCTCGATGCTGCTGGCGAGTCGGGAGTCTGGCGTCGCCAGTCCAGAGCAGGAAGGGGACCGTCTTCAGACTCCAGACTCCAGACTCCAGACTCTCAAGTTCGCCATGTGCGGCTCGGCCCCCGTTCCAGCCGAGATTCTAAAGCGTTTCGAGGAAACCTTCGGCGTACTCGTTATCGAAGGCTACGGCCTCAGCGAATCGACCTGCCGCTCGACCTTCAACCCGCCGAACGAGAATCGCCGTCCCGGCTCCTGCGGCCAGCCGATCGGCAATGAAATGGCAGTATTTGATGAAGAGGACGCACCAGTGAAAGACGGCGAACTCGGCGAGATCGTTCTGCGCGGCCCGAACATCTTCAAAGCGTATTTCAAGAATCCCGACGCGACCGCCAAGGCCTTTGGAAACGGCTGGTTCCACACCGGCGACATCGGCTACCGAGACCCCGACGGCTTTTTCTACATCGCCGACCGCAAATCCGACATGATCATTCGCGGCGGCGAAAACATTTATCCACGCGAGATCGACGACCTGCTGTATACACACCCCGCCGTCGCCCACGCCGCCGTCATCGGCGTCCCGGACGACCTCTACGGCGAAGAAGTCGCCGCCTTCATAGTGTTGAAGGATGGCTTCTCGGGTAGAAACTCAAATCTGAACGAGCGTGCCGATCGGTTCGATGAGGCTCGCAAAAACTCCCCTCCTTACGAAGGAGGGGTGGCAGCCGCCTCGGCTGACGGGGTGGTTCTCTCGCCACGCGAGAACGTGAAGGAGCAGACCGATCAGGCAGAAACACGACCGTCAGGGAGTGTGTCAGAGGTAACAACTCAAGACATCATCGACTTCTGCAAACTCCACCTCGCAGACTTCAAATGCCCCAAGACCGTCCACTTCGTCGCCGACATTCCCAAAGGCCCGACCGGCAAACTCTTAAAGCGCGAACTCGCAAAACTCACGCGGCATCTCGACGGCTAATAAAACACGACGCAGAAAAGAAATACAGATATAATCTTCATGTAGATGCGACTCATATTTGAATGGGACCGATGGAAGGCAGCATCAAACCTTCGCAAGCACAAGGTCAGCTTTGAAGAGGCTAGAACGATCTTCCGCGACGAAAGGTTGTTCACATTTCCCGATGAAGAGAACTCGGGTTACGAAAAACGCTTAATCAGCATCGGATTATCAGATGCACTAAAGATCTTGTTGGTCATTCATACCGAGAATGAGCCCGACGGCGATCCTATGGTCATACGAATGATCAGGGCTCGAAAAGCTACTGCGTCGGAAATTGAAATATATGAAGAAGGATAAGATCGACATGCAGGCAGAGTACGATCTCAGCGGAAAGAAAGGTGTCCGCGGCAAATACGCGGCTGCATATAAGAAAGGGCATACAGTTCGTGTGTTGAACGACGATTCTGTCGTGAGCGAAAATTCCTTTGCAGCGATCGATGCTGACGTGCATGCCTTTTTCAAGGACTCCAAGGAAATCAACAAAGCCCTTCGTGGGATCATCTCCTCTGTACCTGATCGTCTACGATCCGTGTCAAAATAGTCCGCCAAGCTCTTTGCCGAAGCCCGCACGAAATAAGATTATCCCGCGCTGATAAAAATACATTGACACGGTGTTCCATCTATGGGAACATGTCAGACTCCGTCTTTACGGGCGTGCGGATCTTTGACAATTTTTACCGTGTCGAGTGCCCGTAAGTTGTTGAAAGTTCGTGTAAGTCTATGACCGCGTTCCAAATGGAACAAAATCGGGGTGTCGCGAAATGGAACGGAACAAAAGTTCAGGTTCTAGATAAGGTCAGTGGCCGTAAGTTCCAGACCTTGAGTAAAATGGTTCAATAACACCTCCGCGAAATGTTTCGACTCAAACAACTTACAGCTTGTCATGCGATTGAGAGCGTCGGTTCAAAGATGTAAACTTACGGTTCTTTATGGCTAAGAGAGTTCTTGGAATTGCCGTCGTTGGCATCGGCGGCGCGGTTGGAACGACGATGGCTGCCGGTGTCGAACTGCTCAAGCAGGGCGTGATCGACATGACTGGTTTGCCGTTGGCTGACCTCTCGGCCGACGGCTTGGCGGATTACACCGATATCGTCTTCGCCGGCTGGGATCTCTTCCCCGATCACCTAGCCAAGGCCGCCGAGAATCATGATGTGCTGACTTACAAGCAGTTCGTTGCGGCACAAAAAGCTCTTGGAGATATCAAGCCGTGGCCGGCGCTCGGCGATTCGCGATTTCTTTCGTTGATCGATGGCGAGAACAAGATCGGCGATAAAGGTCTCCGAGCGGTGATCGAGAAGCTGAGAAACGATCTTCGGAGCTTCAAAGCGAGGTGCGATTCGGTTGTTGTGATCAACCTCGCCTCGACCGAAAAGCTTGCAAGCGAAGGAAATGAGATCTTCAATTCCATCGCAAGCTTTGAAACAGCTCTCGACCAGAATTCGCCCGACATCTCGCCCGCAATGCTTTATGCCTACGCCGCGATCGCCGAGGGCATTCCTTACGGGAACTTCACGCCATCCGTAGCGGCTGAAATTCCCTCGTTGATCGAGTTCGCCGGGAAGCAAGCCGTGCCGATTGCAGGCAAGGACGGCAAGACCGGCCAGACGTTCATCAAGTCGGTGATCGCTCCGGCTCTTCGCTCGCGGGCGTTGAAAGTGGACGGATGGTTCTCGACGAATATTCTCGGCAATCGCGACGGCCTCGCACTATCGAATGCGGAATCGCTCGCGTCAAAGGTAAAAACGAAGAGCAGCCTGCTCGACGACATTCTCGGCTACGAAGTTGAAGACCACATCGTCGATATCCGCTACTATCGGCCCCGCGGCGACAACAAGGAGGCTTGGGATAACATCGACATCCGCGGTTTCCTCGGTCAGCCGATGCAGCTAAAGGTCAACTTCCTCTGCAAAGACTCGATCCTAGCCGCACCACTCGCGATCGAGATCGCCCGATGCCTGGACCTGGCTCAGCAGCGTGGCGAAGGCGGGATTCAGGAGCAGCTATCGGTGTTCTTCAAGATGCCGATGGCGAAGTCTGAAACTCTCGATCAGCGGTTTCATGCGCAAGATGCTAAGTTACTTCGATGGCTGGCGAGCTAGCTCGACTTCGGCGGCAATGAATCCGAAACTCGCCCATTGATCGCCATCGATAATCTTGCGGAAAATCGCGAACGCTTTCTCGCGATCGCCGTTGTAGAGAAAGTAGTTGCCGATACCGTAGCCGAGCGAGGCGGATCCGAGCGTGTTTGCGTCACCCTGGATCTTTGACAATAAATTCTCCGGCCGCTCATCGCCGCGGTAAAGTTTGATGAGTTTGAGGTAGTCGTCGTTCTCGATCACCTCTAGATCTTTCGGAAGCGAATCGAGCAACTGCTTTGCTTCCTTCGCCTTGCCAATCCGCCTGAGCGTCATGTAACGCCAATAAACGGTGGCAACCAGCATGTCGTTGTTCTTTGAAACCTGCTGACACTCGGCATAGGCCTTTTCGGCTTTCTTGAAATCGCCTTCGAGGTAGTAGGCGAGCCCGAGATGATACCAGATGTTCGACTGCAGCGTGCTTGTCGGAATGTTGCGAGCGTTCGGCATGCCGTCCGGCTCGACCGCGTCCGGCTTGCCTTTGATCAACTTCGCGGCGGTCTCGAAGTCACGGATCGCATCGTCAAAACATCGAAGCGTGATGTAGCGATGGCCGCGGTGGCGATACATCCTCGCGTCATTCGGAAACTTGCTGACGCCTTCAGAAAAGATCCGTATGACTTCCTTATATTCGCCCGTGTATGCCGTCCGCCGGCCGTACCAGATCAACTCTTCGGCGACGTTCGGATTCTTGCTATATGCTTCACGAGCGATCGCAAGATTCGCCTCGAAAGTCTTCGAAGCCTCGGCAGAGATAACGGGCTTTATTACCTTCGCCGCATCAAAGCACGGCTGAGCCCACACTGTCGCCGCAAAAATAGCTGCCAATGAGAATGACCAGATCAGCTTCATCTATCGAATGTTACCAGACAAGCTCTAAAAGCTTCGTATTTTCACGTCGATTTTCATTCTCGTCGCGGTTGCGTAAAATCGAAGAACCGAAGGAAATAAGATGTCCATGAATTCAATCTCTTACTCTCTCCCGTCACAGGTCGAAGATGAGGTACGGAAATACATCTCTGAATGGGATACCGACAGTAAGATCGGACGGATCTGGGAAAAGGACGCATCAATTTGGACCGGCGACGATGAGGCGAAGTGGCTCGGGTGGCTGACGATCGCCGAAGAAGAAGCCGCCGACACGGCTAAGTATCGCGATCTGCAAAAGGATATCGACGACGCCGGCTTTACTGACGTCCTGCTAATGGGCATGGGCGGATCGTCGCTTTGCCCGGAGGTCCTTGCAATAACGTTCGGCCAGACGAATTTTCATATCCTCGATTCAACTGTGCCTTCGCAGGTGAAAGCCGTCGAAGAAAAACTCGATCTCGCCAAGACACTATTCATCGTCGCGAGCAAATCAGGCTCGACTCTGGAGCCGAACTGCTTCAAACAGTATTTCTTCGACCGCGTTTCGCAAGTTTCAGACGAACCGGGCAAACAGTTTATCGCCATCACCGATCCGGGCTCGAAGATGGAGCAGATCGCGAAGGACGACGGCTTCCGTCATATCTTCTATGGACGGCCGCAGGTCGGCGGACGTTTCTCCGCCCTATCGGCGTTTGGGCTTACCGCGGCTGCGGCGATGGGTTTGGATGTCGACATCCTTCTCGACCGTGCAAACTCGATGGCCGAGCTTTGCAAACGTCACAACCCCGAAGAGAATCCTGGTGCTCTGCTCGGACTCGTTCTCGGCGCGTGCCATAAGCTGGGCCGCGACAAGCTAACGATCTTTACGTCACCCGAAGTCCACGATCTCGGAGCCTGGCTCGAACAGCTCATCGCCGAATCGACCGGCAAGAATGGCGTCGCGATAATTCCAGTCGACCGCGAGCCGATGCTTGATGCCGACGGCTACTACAACGACCGCGTATTCGTTCACGTCGGTGTAAAAGGTTCGCCGACCGATGAGGCAGTTTATAACCGCCTCGAAGAGATCGAGCGGGCTGGACACCCGATGATCCGCGTCGAGCTCGAATCGCTCTATCACATCTCGCAGGAATTTTTCCGCTGGGAATTTGCGACCGCAGTCGCCGGAGCCGTGATGGGTATCAATCCCTTCAACCAGCCGGACGTCGAGTCGGCAAAGATCGAGGCCCGAAAGATAACGGACGAATACGAAAAGACAGGATCGCTGCCGACCGAAACGCCCTTCTTCGAAGCGGATGGAATCAGCCTCTTCACCAACGAGGCAAACGTTAAGGAACTCAATGAATCGGCAGATGAAAGGTCTTTAGCCGGATATCTTAAGGCTCACATTTTCCGCATCGGCTCGAATGATTATTTCGCCCTTCTCGGATACATCGAGATGAACGGTGAAAACGAAGCCGCTCTTCAATCTCTTCGAGAGAAAGTTCTAAACAAAGAACTCGCCGCTACCTGCCTCGGCTTCGGCCCGCGATTCCTTCACTCAACCGGTCAGGCTTACAAAGGAGGCGCGAACAACGGCGTGTTCCTACAGATCACTTCTGACGACACGATCGATCTTGCCGTTCCGGGTCAAAAATATACTTTCGGGGTTGTTAAGGCAGCACAAGCAAGGGGAGATTTTCAGGTGTTGCTGGATCGGGGGAGACGAGCGTTGAGGGTTCACATCGGCGGCGATCTTTCGAGCGGCCTGAAAAAAATAAACGAGGCTCTTGGATAACCAATAGCCTCGCATCAGATCTTTGAAAACCCAACTAAACACCAACGGTTTCGTTCTCTTCGATGAGGTACGGAGTTGCGGCTGGCCTGTCGATATCCTGCTCAAGAACTTTCGCAATCACGGGCAACGATAACGAACGGGTTTTGCCGATTCCCGGAACATCCTTGCCTTTAGCGTAGACAGCGTGGCGGCCATGGTCGGTGTACCACTCGGAGAGTGATGCCGTCTTGTGCATTTCTTCGATGATCTGCCGCCAGCCGACACCGGTGTTGTAAGCGCAGAATGATATCTCGCCTTCCTGCGTTCCGTATGGGATCACGCACATCTCCGTACGGCGGAAGTCGTATGTGAAGAGGTCTTGAAACCACATTCCCTCGACGCAGAGAACACGCCAGATGTCGTCGTCCTTCTTCTCGACCTGCATCCGGTCGTTGCGGTCGGAGTTTGACGTTGCCGACGAAGGTTTGAAGAGATTCACGATCTGCGAGATCGGGAAGCCTTCGGGGGCACGCGATGCGTCGTAGTTACGCATGATCGCCATCCCGAGCTGAGCCATCGTCAGCTTCTTGCCGCGGGCCGTATCGGTGATCTTGGCGACGTCCTGCATGAACTGCTCGTAGTTGAAAAACTCGAAGAGCGACTTGATATCATTCGTCTTCGTGTTCACAACCATCAGCGTGAAGATGCCGCAGTTCGGGTGGCAGTTACACGACGACCAGCCCCACGGAGCGTCCGCTCCCTGGAGCATGTCCATCACCGACGTGAACGCCGAGTAGGACGATAGCGGGAACCAATCCCGCATCGGCTGGATAACACCGTCGAGCTGATTCTTAAGATCGTGCGTCATCCCAGCCAACGTGTATCGCTGCTGTTTGCGATCCGCGTCCGACACGTCTTCGTCGCGGCCCGTAAAGCTCACCGGCTGGAACGCAATAGTTTGAACCTTGTCGATGTTCTCCGCCGCGAACTTTACGATCGAGCCGATACCGTTGTTGTTCCAAGAATTGACGATCGTCGTCACCAGTGTGACCTTGATTCCGACTTCGGCAAGGTTCTCAATCGACTTCAGCTTTACGTCAAAGAGATTGCCGACTCCGCGATGCTTGTTGTCTTCTTCGTTCGTGCCGTCGAACTGAAGGTAAACGCCGTGCTGGCCCGCTTCTTTCGCGGCTTTTGCAAACTCGATGTCTTCCGCGTAGCGAATGCCGTTCGTCGCGGCAAGAATTCGGTAAAAACCGATCTTCTTCGCATAGGCAACCGCGTCCAGAAAGAACGGCGAAAGCGTCGGCTCACCGCCGGAGAAAAGGATGATTATCTGGCGACGCGGTTTGAACGAAACCGCGCGATCAAGTATCGCTTTAATATCTTCGAACGTCGGCTCGTGCACGTATCCAACCTGATTCGCGTCCATAAAGCACGGATTGCACATCATGTTGCAACGGTTGGTCAGGTCGACTGTCAGCACCGCACCGCGGCCGAACTTGATATCCGAAGTGCCGTGGTGATGAACGTGCGAGTCTTCGGCTGATTTGAAATCACGTCCGAAAAAGAGGCCCTCAATGCGTTCGAGAAACTTTGCGTCGGTGGCGAGTACGTCCTCGAATATCCCGTGCGTCGGACATTCCTTCCGCATGATCACTTGCCCGTCTTCTTCGACGATCTGTGCTTTGATCTCGCCCGGATGCGAGTTCATCAAGATGTCGAGCGGGATGTCGCCGGAGATCACTCCGTTGCGGACAGATTTTACACATGCCGGGCAAAGTGAGTCGGTCTCACGCGGAAACCCCAGCGGCGGAGCGGTCCGTTCGTATGATTTGAGAAGAGGCTCGGCGGCCCACTCCGGCTGGATAGACTGGCCCTCGGGCACGAGCGTATTTACCGCTTGGAACGCTTTCCAGCCGATATCCGCCATCTTCGAAACGGCCTTTGAACCGGCCATTCCTTTCGTCTTTCCTTCGCCCCGTCTGAAATTATCGCTAAACATAACTATGCGTAAATAGCGGCAGGCACGCTAATGTAGCTAAATCGTAGCAAATTCAATAATGAATCGCTAAATTGAACCCGAAATGCGAAAACGGCCGAAGTTATATCCGCGAGGAAAATATATGCCCCAAATCACAGTAAAGGTTGATCATGCCGCATGCAGCGGAGTTGGATCGTGCGAGCAAACGGCTCCCGCATTCTTTAAGTTGGACTCCGCGAATCGAGCGATGGTGTTGTCGAAAGATGGCGTCGAGTCGGCGGCGGAGCAGACGCTGAGCGTTTCGGACGATGAGGCAAAGCTGATCGTCGAGGCTGCGGAATCGTGCCCCATGATCGCGATCAGCGTATTTGACGACGCCGGCGGGAAGATTTACGGCTGATGCGTTACGTAATCATCGGCGGAGGCATCGCGGGAACCAGCGCGGCAGAGGAGCTAAGGAAAATCGATCCGGATGCTGAGGTGACGATCGTTTCGATGGAAGAACATCGACTCTACTCCCGCGTTCTTCTGCCGCGATACGTGAAAGGAAGTTTGCCGCGGGAGAGGTGCTTTTTGAAAACGGAAGCTTGGTACGAGGATCAAAACATCGAGCGCGTTTTCGGCGTTCGAGCCGAGTCGATTGACGCCGGAAGCAAAACCGTTTCGCTCTCGGGCGGTCGTAAACTGAAATTCGACAAGTTGCTGCTCGCTACGTCCGGCGACGTTCTCACCTTCGCCGACCGGATGCATGGAGTGTCTTACCTTCGCACCATCGACGACGCCGATCATCTGCTACAGCTCCTGAACGAATGCGACGCACTAGATAACGAGCGGCGGCGTGCGGGTATTATCGGCGGCAGTTTCATCGCCGTCGAATATCTGAATTTTTTCGCTCAACGTAATATTCCGGGTGACCTTTTCATGCTGGAGGAAACGTTTTTTGGCGGAGCTTTGGATGTTGAGTCTTTTGCCATTCTAAGGAGCAGAATCGAATCGGAAGGCGCAAAACTGCATCCAAAATCGAGCGTTTCCGGCATACGCGGAAAGGGGCGAGTCGAGGAGGTCGTGACTGATAAAGGAAATTTTTCGCTCAGCCTAATAGGTGTCGGGATCGGAATCAGGGCTGATCATCGGCTGTCGCGCGCGGCTGGTCTGAACGTGAATGTAGGAATTGTCACCAACGAATTTCTAGAAACGAACGTGCCTGACATTTATGCCGCGGGAGATGTAGCGGAGTTTTACGACACACTGGTCGGTCGCCACGTCGTTGTTGGGAATTGGCTGAACGCGCAGGCCCAAGGCAAAACCGTTGCCAAAACGGTGGCTGGCGAGCGCACGGCCTTTTCGGCAGTGCGGGCATATTCGACAAACGTCTGCGGAGTTGAGGTGATCTTTATCGGCGACACAGACCTCAGACATAGCCAACGCACACTTATCCGAGGCTCGGCCGAGGAAGGCGGCGTGACCCAAATTTTCATCCGGGATGATCGAATCGTCGGGGCCACATTAGTGAACAGGAACGCTGATCGGGCGATGATCACGGAGACGATCCGGGAAAGAGTCTTGGCCGCTGAGATTTAGAAGCACTCGAGATACTTAACTCCAGCTCCGGTATTGAAGAGAACCACTCTCTCTCCGCCTTTTACGAATCCGCTGTCGATCAGCTTTCGCAAAGCCGGCAGACAGGCGGCTCCCTCTGGAGCGGTGAATACACCTTCTGCAGCTCCCATCTCGCCGACGGCCGCTACGAGTTCCGAGTCATCAACGGCAATTGCGGTTCCACTGGACGCTCGGATCGCATCGAGAATAAGAAAATCTCCTATCGCCTTTGGTACACGAAGTCCGGACGCGACCGTCGAGGCGTTCTCAAACTCATCCGCGAATCGCTCGCCTTTCTTGAAAGCGCGAACGATCGGAGCACAAGTCGACGATTGCACCGAGACCATCCTGGGCCGCTTCGGACCGATCCAGCCCATCTCCTCCATCTCGTCGAACGCTTTCCACATACCGATCAGGCCGGTTCCGCCTCCCGTCGGATAGAGGATCACATCGGGCAATTCCCAGTTGAGCTGCTCGGCTAGTTCGTAACCCATCGTCTTCTTGCCCTCGACCCGATACGGTTCCTTCAGCGTCGAGACATCGAACCAGCCCTCGGCTTCTTTTCGCTCCGCGACGATTTTCCCGCAGTCGGTGATCAAGCCATCTACCAAAGTCACCTTTGCTCCAGTTTGTTCGCACTCGATGACGTTCGCACGCGGCGTGTCGGACGGCATGAAGATATAAGCCTCCATCCCGGCTCTAGCGGCGTATGCCGCCATCGCCCCGGCCGCGTTCCCCGCCGACGGCACGGCGACCTTCTTCACTCCAAACTCCTTAGCCATCGAGATCGCCGCAGTCATGCCGCGAGCTTTGAAGCTCTGCGTCGGATTCTGGCCCTCGTCCTTGATGTAGAGGTCGAGATTTACCCGCAACTTTCCGGCAAGTCGTTGAGCGCTCAACAGCGGCGTCCAGCCTTCTCCGAATGAAACGGTGTTCGTCCAATCTTCGACCGGCAGCACCTCCCGGTAACGCCAAAGGCTCGACTCACGATCGACAAGGGTCGAAGGTTTCAGCGTTCTCGCCGCCGATGCGAGATCGTAACGGACGAGCAGCGGTTTTCCGCATTCACGGCAGAGGTTTTGCAGCGTTCGTGCTTCGTGGTGCTTTCTGCAAAGAGCACATTCGAAATGTGTTACGTTCATCGATTTTTCGTCTTAAGTCCGGTCATGCGTATAATCTCACGCATGGCATTCGATTCCAACGGGATCAAGTTTCTTCTTTACGCTAAGCGGTCGGGAGTTAATTTTAGCTTGACGGCTACGATCGGTCGGCAGTTCAATTTTGCGACGCCGCTAGAGATAAAAGACTTATTCAGCCGCATGGGAGAGGGAAACTTAGCCGTCGAGAACATCGAAAAGCTTCTTCAAAAAAACGACAATTATAGCGAGGGAATTTTCGAAATGCTCGGCGCGAAGGAAATTGACTCGTTCGACGCCTCAGATTTTGAAGCGGCCACTCGCATTCACGACTTCAACAATGAAATTCCAGAGGATTTCAAGAAGCGCTATTCGGCGGTTTTGGACGGCGGCACTCTCGAACACATCTTCAATTATCCGATTGCGTTGAAAAATTGCATGGAGATGGTATGCGAAGGCGGCCATTTTTTAAGCCTAACTCCAACCAACAATTTTCCCGGTCACGGATTTTACCAGTTTAGCCCCGAATTGTTTTTTCGGGCATTATCGCCAGAAAACGGATACGAATTGGTCGACGCGGTGTTTATGGAAGACTATCCGGAAGCCCCTTGGTATCGGATCACGGACCCCGCCTTGCTTGGGCAACGCGTTACTTTCGAAAGCATGCGCCCGGCGTATGTTCTTCTGATCGCACGCCGGAAACTGATCAAGCCTATCTTCGAAGTATTCCCTCAGCAGAGCGATTATTCGGCCGCCTGGGAATCCGGCGAGGGAGGACCGGCCGCCGTCGCAAAAAGACCAAACCTCGCGCTTCGAATTCCAGGAGCCGTGGCAAGACGACTTCGAAGATTTATCGCTCCAAGAGCCTTACGTTTCGATCCTCGAAATCTTTCTCGATTTGATCCTGCCGACTCGTCTACTTCTTCCAGACAAATTCCTTGAACAGATTGAATGCAGCGTTGATCCCGAGCGAGATCGAGCCGCTCCGAACACCGTCTTTCCAGTCATAGCGGTTGGGATACCAGGTCTCGGCAGCAACAATGTTCGAAGTGTACGTTCCCACTAGACGAGGAACTCCTATTATACGCTTCCCTCGCGAGTTCCGCGCGGTGACGGGCGAGAGAAGGGCATTTTTTATCTTAGCTCCGGGATTCTTTTTATTGCTGCGGTAATAGTGGCTGTCGAGTTTCAAGGCTTCATCCAGTCCGTAGATGGTGGTTTGCTTGATCACATTTTCACCCAACCCTGAAGCAAGCCGTTTCCCGAAACCTTCCCATTGACCGCCCCACTCTTCGGGCGAATTTCGCCACGTTCCGATACCGGCTCCAACAACCTGCCGAGCGAGCGAAACTGGTCCGACCGTCCCGTTGACATACCGCTTAAATCGCGTGTTCGCATCAGGCCGTACATAAGCCGGTGCTGTCTGCGGGGCCGGCTCGGGGCTCGGCATTGGGGTCTGAGCAATGATGTGAGAGAAAGCGGCGGATAAAAACAATGCCGCCAGCAAAGTGATTGATCTCATAATTATTTTGACAAAAGCGGCTTGAGCGCCGAATAGATGTTGTCTGTCATGATTCGCGTGCCCTCAGCATTTGGATGTATGCCGTCAGCCTGATTTAACTCGCGCTTTGTTGCTACTCCTTCAAGGAGAAAAGGTAAAAACTCTACGTTGTGTTCGTCGGCAAGATCGGGAAAGGCGTTGACATAATCTCTCGAATAGTCGCTCCCCGCCGTCGGTGGAGCCAACATTCCACACAACAAGATCTTGACGTTTTTTGCCTTCGCCTTACGAATTATCTGATCGAGGTTGGATTTCATGCGATTCACGGGCATTCCGCGCAAAAGGTCGTTCGCACCAAGCTCCAAGATCAATATCGCAACGTTCTCCTGACCGAGAACCCAATCCACGCGTTCAAGACCGCCCAAGCTCGTATCACCCGAAACGCCTGCGTTCACCACCTCATAGTCATAACCGTCCGCCTTCAGTTTCTGCTGAAGGAGATAAGGATAGGATTCCGGCTCGGCCAACCCAAAGCCTGCGGTCAGGCTGTCGCCGAAAGCCACGATCTTGCGAGAAGTCGACGTTACAGCCGGTGTGACGAGCGGCCGAGCAGTATTGCCTTGCGACAAAGCCGCTCCCCTGTCGGTGCAACCTGACATGGCGGTGGCCGCAAGGATCGTTAAAAGCGCAAATGTCTTAAATCCGTGCATCAGTCGCAGAACGAACGTAGAACGATTATCGTATAGATGAAGTCCGCCGCCGCTGGGCTGCAACTAAATGCACCCCGAAAGATCCGATACCATTATTCTGCGAAATATGATCAAGCTTTCCAATCTCACAAAAACGGTTACCTCGGGGACTGAGGCATTGACGATCTTAAAGGATGTGTCGCTGACGATTCCGGAGGGCCAGTTCGTGGCGCTTACCGGCGCATCAGGCAGCGGAAAATCAACGCTGCTAGGCCTGATCGCCGGTCTGGATTCGCCCAGCTCTGGGTTGATCACGATCGATTACGATGAAGTCACCGCAATGAGCGAGGACGGCCTCGCACGTCTCAGAAGCGAGAAGATCGGCTTTGTGTTTCAGTCGTTTCACCTGATTCCAAGCCTTACGGCTTTCGAGAATGTGCTTATACCGATGGAGATACTCGGAGCGAACAACGCCAAAACACGAGCCGCGGCTTTGCTTTCCGAGGTTGGACTTTCGGAGCGCGGACATCACTATCCCAACGAACTGTCCGGCGGCGAACAGCAACGAGTAGCGATCGCCCGGGCCTTCGCCAATCAGCCAAAGATCCTGCTCGCTGATGAGCCGACCGGGAACCTTGATTCAAAAAACGGCCAGCACATATTTGAGCTAATGGAAAATTTGCACCGCCAGCGGAGCGTCACTCTCGTCCTGGTTACACACGATCCGTCCCTCGCTGCCAAAGCTCAGCGGCAAGTGGTATTGAAAGACGGGATGGTTGTCAGCGACGAGGTTAAGCAATGAGATTTATCTTTAATCTCACAGCCCGAGAGATCCGCTCGTCATGGAAGCGGCTTTTGTTTTTCTTTTTGTGCATTGCTCTCGGCGTCGGATCTGTAGTCGCATTGCGTTCGCTGATCCAAAATCTGACGCGCGCCGTGGGAACGGACGCTCGAGCGTTGATGACGGCGGACGTCGAGGTCAGCTCGACCAGCGATTTCACGCCAGGTGATATCGCAAAGATCGAAGAGGTAGTAAATACATCGGGAATCATCGACGGCCGGAATGAAGCGATCACAACCGCTTCGATGGCACGGCCGGTCGATCCGGGAAATCCGAACACGCGATTTGTCGAACTTAAGGGCGTCGAACCGCCGTTCCCTCTCGTCGGTAACTTCGAACTCGACGGCGGACTGTCCTTTGGTCATAAACTGCTTGAGAACGGCGGAGCGGTCGTCGCGCGAATATTGCTCGAAGATCTCGCGGTTAAAGTCGGCGACCGGATAAAAATCGGCGAAGGCGAGTTCACCATTCGCGGATCGTTCGATCAGGAACCCGGCGGATCAAGCGGATTTCGGCTAGGAGCTCGCGTCTTTGTTGAGCGAAAAGCGTTCGACGAAGCAGGTATTACCCGCAACTCAGGCCGCGTGCGTCGTCGTATACTCTATCGCACGACGGACAACCCGACGCAGCTTGTCTCCGATCTGAGGAATGCTCTTAAAGGCACCACGATACAGGTTCAATCCTATCGGGAGACGCAAGAGAACATCGGCGAGCAATTCGCACGCACAGAAAATTATCTTGCGCTCACCGGATTGCTGATCCTCGTTCTAGGAGGCGTCGGCGTTTGGAATGTCGCCCGAGCTTTCGTCGAGCAAAAGCGAAAAACAGTTGCGGTGCTCAAGTGTCTGGGAGCGGGCGGCACGAAGATCATCTCCGTTTACCTTTTGCAGATACTTACGCTCGGTTTAGTCGGAAGCGTTTTCGGCATCGTACTCGCGCAGCTCGGACTGCTGTTTGTCCGCTCCCGCTTTGCCGCCGACTTACCTGAGAACATGTCATATGCGGTTGGTCTGTCGACTGCGATCCAGGGCGTGATCTTGGGCGTTCTGATCTCGATGATCTTCTCGGCCTTGCCATTGCTTCAGGTCCGCAACATCAAGCCGCGGCTTCTGCTTCGTGACGAGAATAATGTCAGTCTTCGGCGTCTCGACCCGGTCAAGTGGATCATGGGCGGAGTTTCGATATCAGGCTTGCTCGCCCTAGCCGTTTGGCAAGCGGGGTCGATTCAGGTCGGCATGCTCTTTCTCGGTGGGTTAGCGGCCACGTCTGCGGTTCTCTACGTCGCAGCGATCTTGCTTACGCTCGTTCTTAAAAGATTGCGCTCATTTGGTCCTTTCGCGGTGTCGCAGGCCATTAATTCTCTACATCGTCCTGGAAATCAAACCCGCATCATACTACTAGCCGTCGGACTCGGAGCTTTCGTCGTGCTCACGGTTCAGTCGTTGCAAGCCAACCTGCTGCGCGAGTTCGATTTCTCACGCAATCAGCGCCTTCCGAGCTTGTTTTTTGTTGATATTCAAAAGAGTCAGATCGAACCGCTAGCTGCCTTGGTCGCGACTCGCGTGGATGAAGAGCCGGAAAAAACTCCGACCGTCCGAGCCCGCATTGCGTTCATCAATGGCCAACCGATCGACTTTCAGCAGCGAGAGGTTCGCCAGCAGCAAGGTCAGATCGGTAGAGAGTTTGCCGTAACGTACCGTGAAAACCTCGACGACAACGAATCAGTAGTGGCAGGCGATTGGTGGACGTCGACGGATGGCGTTGCCGAGGTTTCTGTTGAAAAGGAAATGGCGGAAAGGTTAAAACTAGTACCCGGCGATTCGATCACATTCGACATTTCGGGACGAAAGATCACGTCCCGAGTCGCAAACATCCGCAAGCTCGACCTTCGTAACACGCGGACTGCGTTCGTCTTTGTTTTCCGTCCCGGAACGCTCGACTCTGCCCCACAGAGTTTCGCGGCAACCGTGCTTAACCGCATATCCGCGACTGACCGTCAGCGGCTGCAGCGAGATGTGCTTGCCGAGTATCCTAACGTTCAGATCTTCGATGTCGCTGACATCGTCGCAACTGTTCAGCGACTAGTTAACAACTTCGTTATTGCGATCTCGTTCGTCGGCAGCTTCGTAATTCTTAGCGGGATTTTGATCCTGATAGGCTCAGTTGCCTTAACAAAGTCCCAGCGCATCTATGAGAATGCCGTTCTCAAAACGCTGGGGGCAAAGCGTCTGACCCTCGCTGCTATCTTGTTTGCGGAGTATGGAATTCTCGGGTTGCTTTCAGGAGTGATCGGCTCGGGTTTTGCCGTTTTGCTATCGTGGGCGGTCAGTCGTTTCGTGATGGATATTTCGTGGGAATTCGACCCGATCTTAACGCTAGTTGGAGTCGCGGCAACATTAGCGATCGTCATGACAGTCGGTGCGGCGGCAAGCTTCGACGTCCTCTTCCGAAGGCCTCTGCAAACGCTTCGATCGCAATAGATCAGTTTCCGTTTTGAAACGGATGCTCGGCTAGGACGGCTCTCATGCACACTTGGCCGAACAGTGTTTCCAAATATGCCCCGAACCGGTGTAAAACAGGCACGAGGTCTTTTTTATCGACTGCGGCGTGCACTTCTTCGTTGAATCTCTCAAAGGTTTCTTCGTCTTTGTAGTGAAGGAAGCGAATCGTAATGGTGACAAAATCCGCAAGCTCCTGCTTGAGGCCCGCTACCTTTTCCTTAACCGGCGATTCTTCAGCCGTCTTCACGGCTTTCAATATTTGCCAAAGGTGTTCGCGAAGTATCAGCGATTGATCAAGCTTGACCTGAAAACGCGGAAAGAAGTCGAACAGAGTCGCCTTTGGATCGATAGTTTGCGCAAGGTCCAAAAGAATCTGCTGCAAGCTGTCAAGCAGCAGCGAGTAAGCTGTTTCGGTACGAGCGAATACCGAGGTCGGCGGCAAAACCCCAGTGATGCCGCGGAGTTCCTGCTGAAACACCTTCTTCAATTCAAGCGATGCGCCGTAAGACGCGCTGTCCAACGAATTGAATAATGCGGCTTCTTCATTCGGATTTTTTTCGAGGCGTAAGTTGATCTGGTCGATCATGCTGCGGGCCTGATCGTGTACGGCCGAAAGGATTAGCAATGCGGGCTTGATCGGCTCGTCATCGCGCATCATTCGCCCGACGATCTCAAGATATCGGAGGGCGGCCGCGACCTTTGGAACGACCTCGAAGTAGTCGACGCGATCCGAAAGGTCGATGTCATCACGCTCGAACAATGAGCGTAGGCCCCAAGGCAGGTAAGCGTAAGAGCCATCGATCGAGTAGCGTCTAAATCTGCTATCAACCGGATCTTCATCGAGCCGGTTCGTTAAAGCTGAGATGAAAGCCTGCCACTCGCCCGTGGAGATCGCTGCTGTCCGCGCATGCGAATCCGCCAACATCAGGGCATCCCGGACGATGCGTGAAAATGTATTGATCTGATCTTGTCGGACACCCATTTCGCCGAGCAGCGGATCGGACACGGACCGCTGCAGCCGCAGAGTCAGCTTTGATATGTGAAGTAACGAAAGCGTCAGTATCCGAAACTCGCGGCTTAGATCTAGCGCCTGTGATCGATTCTCGCCGGCGAATGTCGGCTGGCAGGTTGCTGCGAACGATCGAATCCCAGCGAGCCATGCTCCGATCTCGAAGACAGTCTCGTGGACGTCTATAGGCGGAAGAACACGAGGCGTCTCCGAAGTGATCGATTCGGGCGAAACGACAATAGGCGAAGATGGAGAAGATGTTGTAGTCAGTGTGTCCAAGTTTGAGGCCTCTAGTGGAAAAATCTCGCGGCGGGGGCTTTTGATGAGGAAAGCCAATATCATTTATATCGTTACTACGCGATAATGGCAATGTTTTTCTATCGGATCGGGCATTTTATGACCTCAAGTAATATCCCAAAATCCATTCTTATCGCGACAGGTAACAAAGGCAAGATTCGCGAATTCGAGCAGCTTTTGCTGCCGTTGAATATTCTTCTTGTAAAGCTTGATGAGCTGCCCTTTATTGCAGAACCTGAGGAGACGGGCACGACTTTTCACGATAACGCAAAGCTCAAGGCGGAGTATTACGCGACTCGATCAGGCCTGTGGTCGATGGCCGATGATTCTGGCCTTGAGATCGATCATCTAAAAGGCGCGCCCGGCGTGCTTTCGGCTCGATATGGGGGAGCCGATGCATCCTATAGTGAGAAGATGCGGCTTGTTCTAGATAAGCTTGCCAGCACGACAGAGTCTGAGCGAAGCGCCCAGTTTGTGTCCGTTATTGCTCTCGCCGATCCGTCCGGAACCGTACGCTTGATCGCGGAAGGAGTCTGTCGCGGCTCGATAGCAGATGCACCCCGCGGCACGCATGGTTTCGGATACGACCCGATCTTTTTGCCGGCCGGATTCGACCGCACATTCGGTGAGATGAACGATGAAGAAAAACAAAGCTTGAGCCATCGCGGAAAAGCGTCGATTCAATTTATTCGCAAAATGTCCGATTTTACGGGCGTCTGACTTGACCAATCTATTTTTCGCCTGTAAATTCCTATATGAAAACGGGGCGTAGCACAGCCTGGTAGTGCGCACGGTTTGGGACCGTGAGGCCGCAAGTTCGAATCTTGCCGCCCCGACCAACAGGCTGGCTTAAAACCCTTTGCCCGCAAAGCCGATTTTCAGATCTTTCTGGCAAAACCGTTCGACCGAATTTTTACTTATCTAAAACCTTGGAGGTTACCTAAATTATGGCTCGTTTGACTCAGACTCAGATCATCGCCGCTCTTTCCGAGACTTCAGGACTTAAGAAGACCGAAGTTAAAGGCCTTATGGACTCGCTCGCAGAAATGGCGATCAAAGAAGTTAAGAAGAATGGAGAATTCACCGTTCCCGGCTTCGGCAAACTCAAAAAGACCAATCGCAAGGCCCGCGAAGGCCGCAATCCGGCAACCGGTGCTGTGATCAAGATCCCAGCCAAAACCACTGTTAAATTCAGCTTGGGCAAAGCGATGAAAGATTCGATCAGCACCAAATAAATCTCACGACAGTTTTACTTTACGAAGCCGCCGAATTAGTTCTCGGCGGCTTTTTTTCATTTTTTGGGCGAAAAGACCGAATTGCGGTCAAAAAAAGTGATGACTTTCCGATTTGGATTTGTTACGATTTCTATACAGATTAGGCAAGCGTTTCGGGAACACAATATTCACAGCAACATCCACGTGAAGCCCAACATCTAATAGATGTAGTGGAAAAGTGTTTACAAAACCACAATATATTGTTATGATGCAGAATCTGGAATTATTAGACAAGGGGCAACTTTACCGAAAAGGAGAGAACAGAGTGGCAGCAGCTAAACCAATGACTTTGCAGGAACGCATTCTGCAAATCGATCATATCCAGGCTCGCCGTTACGCTAAGCTAACGGGCGATACGATGGAGATCGCTACTGAAGGGATCATTAGACATCTACGGGCTTGTGTCCGTATGGACGTGAATCCGGACGCCTCGGCGGTCCGCGAGATCATAGATGATGCAATAAACGGTCGACGCGTTTTCGCGGAGACTTCAAACGACCTTCTAGCCGCTTAGGATTTACTCGCAACAGCAATACTTTGAAGCCGCCTCTTTCGGGCGGCTTTTTTCTTTACTTTAGCCGGGCTTTGTAAAGAGTATGTCCGCCGACTATTTCGCCATCATCAAGTTCGTAAAACTCTTCCAAATTAGATAGATCGAACCGATCCCAGTTCGGCACAACGACGTATCTTATCAGCGGATTCGAGGCTCGCTCTTTATTGAACTTCATCCTGTATAAGCGATATCGCTCGACCTCGTCAGCGATCTCACCGTAGGTTAGCGGCTTTGATTCCGTTGTCAGTCTGTCAGTATGTCTCCCCCAGCCAAATAACGCGATCTGAGAGACGAAATCGTTCTTTAGAAGATGGTCTAGTCCGCGATCGTCAATCCCTTGATAATGGAGCTGCTGATAATAACGCTCTTTGCTTTCTTCCCAACTCAAACCGGCGAAAACGTGCTGATGCCGCGCCCACAAAATATTCTGCGGTGCGACCGTCGGCATATCGTCCGCGAACAGCCAGTCATATGACAGAACCGTCGAGCGATGCGGATCGGGCTCTGACGCAGCGAGTTCCTCTAAACGCTTCGCTACTGGCAGGGCCTTGTCGCGATCGACGTTTGCTTCATCAAGCACGCGAACGGTGTAGTGACACTCGACGAATCCCCACGCAGTAACGATCACCATCGCTGACGCACAAATTATCCGTATGCTCGTCCTTCCCTGTCCAAGTTTGTTCTTCCACAACAATCCGATCGCCACTATTAGCCCGAGCATCGCGACGTAGTTTCCGATGAAGACCTGATAATGGATCGGCTGAAGCGAGCGGCCCGTGATCACTTGTTGGTTAAAGACGGCAAACGGGACCAGGGCAAGAGCGATCGCGAAGAGAGTTGAGATATCACGAATAGATATGACCTTCCTGACGAGCCCGATCACAATAAGAAACAATGTTGCCAGGGCTATCCATTCAGGCATTCGGTTAAGGTCGGGCATTCGCGTGTGGACGAGAAGCTGAACGTGGTCCAACGTGTCCGCCCGCTGAGAGAGCAAATATCCATATGGAAGCAGCACCGCGGCCCACGCCGCACTTAAGATTCCAAGTGCCTTGATATCACTACGAAAAGTCTCCGGACGCTCCATGATCCAGGCAATGAAAAGACACGCCAGAAAAGCAAATGCCGTGGTCCATGTGTAGAAATATGAATAGACACAGTATGCAAAACAGACCGTGGCGAGAGATCCGTAAAGAAGCCTTCGAGCACCATTCGACAGATACATCCAGAGAAACCCGACCATGGCGAAGAACGCCGGCATCGTGAGCGCAGGAATGTATCTGCGAAATCCCGGAAAGTATGGATACGAGAAACCGTCGAAAAGTATCTCGGGCAACGCACCTTCACCTGCGGCCAATGCCCCGAGCGCAAAAGTCGCCAGCGCTCCGACCATCGCGAACCAATGATCGCCCGTAAATCTTCCTATGAACCAAAAAGCCGCAAGTGCCGCGAGAAAGCCTGCAAGTCCGCCCGCGACGGTCATCGCCCATGGCGTACCGATACCAAAGAGGCGTGCGGGAATTGCGATGGTGTATGGAGCCGCGAACTGAATCGAAAAAAGCGATTCGGGCTGAGGTGTTTCCGGCGTATCATCGCGGCCTGAGTAAGGATCGTTCTTACGCGGCCGTCCATCGACAAGCGCTCGAACGTAAGACGCGTAAGCCACCTCGTCTATATCGTTATACGCGTAGTGCCCGTTCCACTCGCCGCCGCGCATGTAGAACATCTTGAACTGCGGGTACAAACAAAACACCGCGAGGAACACCGCCGCGACCACTCCAAATCGCCACTTCAGCTTCATAAGGCAAAAGAAAAAGGTAGCACACGCTTGGCGGGTTGTCCTTTTTCTATCCCTTGTGCATTTCGTGGAGATCTCCCCAGTCGATGAATCTGCCGGTGATGGGGCTTGACGATTTGTATCGGAGCGCGATGGTGGTAATCTTCACGTATAAGCTCGGAACTCGTTCCGCCTCAACCCTTAAGATATCTAGATCACGGAGTTTAAGTAATGCGTGCAAAGTTCGTTTTTGTTCCGCTTGTGATCATCGGCCTTCTCTCCGGCATAACGGCGCAATCCGAAGACCCCGAACTGATTGAAGGAAAAGTTATAATCGTGCCCGACGGCGACGAGATCCGCGTGAAAAGCTCTGATGGAAGGGCTTACACCGTTCGCCTTCACGGCATCGACGCACCGGAGACCAAGCAGGATTTTGGAGCGGCCGCAAGAAAAGATCTTGAGGCTCGTGTGCTGGGAAAAGAGGTTAAGGTGATCGTCCACCGTAAGGACTCACAAGGACGATATATGGGCACTGTTTTCTTTGAAGGACAAGATATTGGGGTTCGAATGCTTGAAAACGGAAGCGCTTGGCATTATAAAAGAGTTAGCGGCGAACAGTCGTCAGAGGCTCGTGTTCGTTATGCCAAAGCGGAATTGAAAGCACGCGATGCCAAGCTAGGTTTGTGGGCCTCCGCAATGCCGATGCCGCCATGGGAGTTTCGCGAAGAATTTCCGGACGGTATTGATAGCTCCGAACCAAACGCTTCGGCGATGCCCTTACCGGTAGCATCAGGTCCGATGCCCGAGAAGGCCGGATCGGCGGAGATGACGCCTCCTGAGGCGAAACAAGACGGGAGAATCTACACGCTCGGACCTCGCGGTGGATGCTACTACTTAAACGGCTCCGGATCGAAAGTTTACGTGAAGGACAAAAGCCTCTGCAATAAACCTTAAAGTATTTCGAACAAAGGAGGAGCAAGATAAATGAAATACGATACAACTCCTCTTTCCATCGATACGGCTGGCGTCGATTTAACCGCACGAGAGAAGGAGATTCGTTTCGTGCCGGCTGATAGCCCGCCAAATGAATATCGCCATATCGAGTCCGGCGAGATATCGCATCCGACCTTGGTTGGCAGATCGGTTGGGTTCGAAACATTTATCGAAAGCCGGCCCGATACCAGCAGGCTTGAAGGTATAAAAGAGAAACTCAGCGCTCCGAAATACAGAACTTGGGCTTTGACGGCGCTGCTTGCGTCGGCCTCCGCATTCGGCGGCGGATTTGCAGTCTATTGGATCGGTTCGCAACGATCGGCGGTCACAACTTCTGAGACCAGGACCGCCGTTATCGAACCAGAGACGGATATTAATGCGGCCCATACATTTGTCTCTAAAGCTGCTGCTGACTCTGCCGCCGGACAATCGATCGATCAGAGGCCGCTCGTCGCCCCTGCGGCCAAAGTCCCTCACCCAAACGGACCCGCGACTGAGATAGCCGCCGTCACTCCAGCGTCTGACGATACGAATCGAGTCACTCAAGATCCGCCATCCAATACAATGGCGGCCAACGCGACCGGCAACGAGTCTCAACAATTGGAGCGTGAAGCGAAAGTCGGAGCTTATGTGGTTGAAAAGCCGAACGGCCGAAAGCCGTTGGCCCGCTGCGCCGACGGAACCTACAGCTATAGCGCGTCCAAGGCGGCTGCATGTGCCGGGCGTGGCGGAGTGGGCGAGTGGATAGGTGAAGGCAAAATCGCTCCCACGACTCCGGCGAAACAGGCCGCCTATGTTCTCGGGCCTCGCGGCGGCTGTTACTATTTGGATGGTTCAAGCAAGAAGATCTACGTCGAAAAGAAGTATTGCGAACAATGAGTTTAGAAGCACAGATAAAAAACGACCTAACCGACGCGATGAAAACAAAAGACGCGGATCGTCTTTCTACCCTGCGGATGGTCAAAGCCAATCTAATGAATCGTCGTATCGAGAAAGGCTCGGACCTGACCGATGATGAAATTACGAAGGCCTTGCAGTCGCTTGTTAAGCAGCGACGTGACTCGATCGAACAGTACGAAAAGGCCGGCCGCACCGAACTTGCCCAGAAAGAGGCTCTAGAGATCTCTCATATCGAGGCATATTTACCGCAAGCCGCAACCGCCGAAGAGATCGAACAAGCCGTGGCTGCGGCCGTGAGCGAGACCGGAGCGTCGTCAGTGAAAGACATGGGCTCCGTAATGAAGGCCGCCCTCGCAAAACTTCAGGGTAAAACAGCAGACGGAAAGATGGTCAGCGAAGCCGTAAAGGCAAAGCTTCACTCCTAAATCTATAGCTTCTAGACGGCCACCGGGGCGGCGATCTTTCCGTAGGATTGATAGTTATCTAATTTCAGATTCTCGAATTTGAAATTGAGCAGGCCGTCAAGGCCGGTCAGCGAATCAGCTTTAGCGAAGTGGAGTTTCGGCAAATCGAGCGGTTCGCGTGAGAGGAGTTCGTTGACCTGATCGAGGTGGTTGGAATAGATGTGAAGGTCGCCGAAAGTGTGGATGAAATCGCCGACTTCGAGTCCGCAAACGTGCGCGACGAGATGAGTCAGAAGCGCGTAACTTGAGATATTGAACGGCACGCCGAGAAAGGCGTCGGCCGAGCGCTGGTAGAGTTGGCAGTGGAGCGTCTTAGCGGAACGCGGACGCCCTCGTCCGCTGCGGTCGCTTTCCTGAACCTTGAACTGAAAGAGCGTGTGGCACGGCGGCAACGCGACTTCGTCGCAGGTCTCGGGGTTCCAGCCGGTTACGATCAGGCGGCGGGAGTTGGGGTTCGTCTCGATCTCTTTTATCAATCTTGCGATCTGATCGATGCCGTTCGTCTTTGGATAATCCCCGCCGAACGAACGCCACAAATAACCGTAAACTGGCCCGAGATCGCCCTCGCTCCGATCGAATCTCGAGGTCTCCTCCTCGGTCGCCCATTCCTGCCAGATGTCGACGCCGCGAGCCCGCAGGTCGGCCTCGTCGGTCGAGCCGCTCAGGAACCAGAACAACTCCTCAGCCACCCATCGAAACGGCACACGCTTCGTCGTGACGATCGGGAAACCTTCTCGAAGATCGAACCGGGTCTGATAGCCGAACGCTGAGATCGTGCCCACCCCGGTCCGGTCCTCGTGCCGCGTGCCTTTTTCGAGAATGTGTTTGAGAAGATCGTGGTATTGACGCATTGAGGAAATTGTAAATGGTTGACCGGAAATTGTTAATCGATGGCTCGAAACTGTAGATAGAAAGACACTTTCGAGTTACCAATTTCGAGTTTCCAGTTCGGTTCGCAACCATTTACAATTACGCTGGTTATTATGACGCGGAAATTAGAGGTCAGTTTCAATAGTCCGCAGTGCGGATGGATGTCGATAGGGTTTGAGGACGGCGTGAACGAGTTTCATACGACGACGGCTCACGCTCCGCACGCGACGGCATTGCCCGACCTGATGAGGATATTGTCCGAGTTGGCTGATCCGTCGTCATCAGATAATGAGCATTTGCTTAGATGGAATCGCGATCCCGAAGAGTTTGATTTTCGGTTTGTAAGAAACAGTGACGAACTCACTATCGAGATCTATCAGTATCCGACCGAAGATCGTGATTCTGCCGAACGCGAGTTAGTTTACTCGCACTCAGGTTCTGTCGCCGAGACGCTCACTGCATTTGCCGTGACTTTTAACCAGCTCTACGAAGACCGCGATACGGACGAGTTCGAGTTCAATTGGCGCCAGCCGTTTCCGTATAAAGAGTTTGAGGAATTTAAAGGAAAGGTTAATCGGGATATTTGAGATAGAATAAGAGTTGGGAGTTATGAACACGTCAACGATCTCAAATATTGAAAAGAGCATTTTTGCTCTGCCGTTGAATGAGCAGAAGCGACTAATATCTCGCATCTCGAAAACGCTGAGAAAGCGGGAGGATGCAGAGAAGGACGCTCAACTGCTTGCAATGGCTAACGATCCGGCAATTCAGCGGGAAATAAGAGAGATCGAGCGAGAATTCATGCATACCGAACTGGATGGGCTTCCTGAGTGATCAAACGCGGCGAGATATATTTCGTTGATCTCGATCCAGTCAGCGGAAGAGAACAAAGTGGCCGTCGTCCCGTTCTCGTTGTTTCATCGAACACGATTAATCGTTTACCGCTGGTCGTCGCTGTGGTGGCCGGAACGAAGGGTTCAAACGTTCCTAACGACTACCCAACAAGTGTGAGGGTTCCCGCTCCCGAAAGTGGATTGCAAATCGAGACGGTATTCATGTGTTTTCAGCTACGGTCTATAGGTCACCGTCGATTTCCAGACAAACCTTCCGGAAAAGTTTCTGACGAAATAATGGAGAAGATCGAGGATACCATTCGGTATTGTCTTGAGTTGTGAAAGAGAAACTACTAGACCTGCTGGCCTGCCCGACGTGTGGTGGGGACATTTTGTTGGCGTACGCTAGTAAATACGACGACAAAGAGATAATCGAGGGCGTGCTGACGTGTAAGAAGTGCGAGCGCGAATATAAGGTCGTGCGCGGAGTGCCGCGGTTTGCGGATCTGGGCAAGATCGAGGCGGACAAGGCCGAGACGGCTGAGAATTTCGGCTGGCAGTGGACGCATTTCACGCAGGAAGATCCGAAGTATCTCGATCAGTTTCTGGGCTGGCTGCAACCGGTGAAGCCGGAGTTTTTCGAAGGCAAGACCGTGATCGAGGGTGGATGCGGCAAAGGACGCCACACTAAGCTCGCGGCCGAATGGGGAGCGAAGGACGTCGTGGGCATTGACCTTGGCGACGGCGTCGAGTCGGCATTTACGTTGACGCGGAATCTGCCGAACGCGCACATCGTTCAGTGCGACATCTTCAAGCTGCCGCTCAAGAAAGCGTTCGATTACGCATTCAGCGTCGGCGTGCTTCACCACACGCCCGATCCGAAAAAAGCGTTCCTTTCGCTCGCTTCGAAGGTGCAAAAGAGCGGACACATATCCGCGTGGGTTTACGGCGCCGAGAACAACGAGTGGATCACGAAATACGTGAACCCGATCCGCGAAGGATTCACGTCAAAGATCAGTCAGCCGATGCTCTATCAGCTGTCGAAGCTGCCGACGCTGTCGCTTTTCTTGACGACGAAGCTCGTCTATCGGCCCGCAAACATCGCCGCAAAACCGGTAGCGAAGAAACTTTTCTACAACGACTATCTAAACCACCTCGGCACTTTCGGCTGGCGCGAACAGCATAACATCGTCTTCGATCACCTCGTTGCACCGACGGCTTTCTATATATCAAAGGAAGAGTTTGAAGATTGGTGGAAAGATGCGAAGGCGAGCGAGGTCGAGATCGTCTGGCACAACAGCAATAGCTGGTGCGGCTACGGCAGACTGTGATTTTGCCCGCAAAATACGCGAAAGATCGCGAAAAGTAGATCTTCGGATTTTAGCGAGTTTTCGAGTATTTCGCGGGAATTCATATGAAGTTTGATACGGGAATCGACAAGAAGTACCGCAAGTCGGTCGAGGATGCGTTCGGCGCGATCATGGAGCATGGGAACGACATGCACCGAACGATCGCAAATCACATCCTGAAGTCGGACATGCTCGTGCGGGTGCGGCCGGTGAGTGAAGTTAACGCTTCGGGCGTAACCGGCGTGATCGACCCTGCGGCGACGAATGAGAAGATTGCGGAAGAACGGCTCGGGCTAAGAGAAGCACTCGGCGAGGTGTATATCGCCATTGCCGAAGAGACGATCGACACCGGCGGGCAACGCGGATGCGAGGGGACTTTCGTACACGAAGGCCGGCATGCGTATGACTTTGCTCGAATGATAGAAAGTTATTCGAACGCGGATGTGAACCCGCTGAGCGTGTTTGACCCAACGCTCTACGAACTCGAACTCGAAGCCCACAAGATCTCCGGCGACTACATGCTTTGTATCGATAAGCCTGAGTACATCGACGAAGGTCTCGGCCTCATGATCCTCGCCCGCAAGACCGACATCGAACCTTGCTACGTCGACGACACCGGCATCCACAAACGCCTCTGCGACAGCTACGGCCTGACCCCCGACGGCAATCAAGGTCCAAGAGCGAGTGAATTGTTGGGCTTGAAGCAAAAATGATCTCCGGGTCTTTCACCTATACTATAATCGTCCGTATGGCTCTCCTCACGACTATGCGAAACCCTTCAAAGATCGTCCTGTCGATACTGATAATGTCAGTGACCGCTGCCACTCTGTTTGCTCAGGAAACTCCGCCGCGAACGGCCCAGGACTTCTTCGATGAAGGAGTCAGGCTGATCAAAGAGTCAGACCATAACGGCGCTTTAACAGCGTTTCGAGAAAGTCTGCGCCTTCAACCACAACAGCCGGAGGCCTATGCAAATATCGGTTCGGTGCTCATATTTCTAAAACGCCCGGAAGAAGCAGTAACCGCATATCGAGAAGCCATTCGACTCAAGCCCAATGAAGGGTCGTTTCATACCGGACTATGTGTCGCGTTGAGCGAGGGGCGAAAACACACGGAAGCGATTTCGGCCTGTCAGGAGGGGATCAGAAAATCTCCTGCATCGGGTGAAGCACAATTAACCCTTCTGTCCGCGCTGGACCGTTCCGGTCGCCCCGACAGTGAATTGATGACCGCCATCAATTCGGCACTTTCCCGATTCGCGAACGACTCTCGTTTAAAAGGATTTGCCGCATTTTATGCGATGCGGAGCGGTCGCCCCGAGGCCTCCGTACCCTTTTGGGAAGATCTCGTAAGAGCCGAGCCAACCTCATCTTACTACGCAGCACAGCTTGCGATTGCCTTGCTTCTGGTTGAACGAGAAGCCGAGGCTCTGGGCTATGCCAAGAGGTCATTGGAGATCAATCCGCAGGATCTGCACGCCCAGTATTTTATGGGTAGACTTTTCCTTGAACTTGGACAGCATAACGACGCGGTAGCGGCTTTTCGCAGAGCCATGAATGCGCAACCTAGCATTCGAGATGCGAACTATCAACTAGCAGTAGCTCTCGACAGACTTGGTCGACAGGATCTCGCCGTTGAAGAGTTTCAGAAAGCCATCGCACTCGACCCTGACGGATTTACGGTCAATTACGAATTTGGGCGACTGCTCGGCGGAATGGGACGGTTCGAAGAAGCGATTGGGCCGCATCGAAAAGCGCTCGCGTTGCAGCCGAACAACTTTGCCGCGAAAGTGGGCCTCGGGCTTGTTCTTTTTGAGTCGACAAACTTTGAAGAAGCACTCAAGCATTTAGAAGATGCCGACCGCCAGAAACCCGGCGATAGCGTCGTCATGATGTTTCTTGGCGTCACTCGTCAACGGCAGCAGAGCATTCCTCGCATCAACGAGATGAAGCAATTTGCCAAGACAAATCCCCAGAATACAAAGATTCGCGTACAACTGATACAACTTCTTTCCTACGCGAGACGGATCGACGAAGCTGAGCCTTACGTCCAGGAATTTTTTGAACTGAAACCGGTGGATCCGCGCCTTTACCAAAGTGTTGCCGTAGCTTATTCGACTTCTGGATTTAAGGATAAGGCGTTGGACGTGTATCTGAGATCGTTGGAGATCGGTGAAGATGCCGGAACGCACTTTGGAATTGCGAACCTGTATGGCGGATTTGGCAAATATGAAGAAGCAAGTGCGGCCTGGATCAAAGGTTTTGCTCTCCGCTCCGACGTGCCGGGATTTTTAACCCTTTATGGTCATCATCTTCGAGACGCAGGAAAGCGACGGGAGGCGTTGGAAGCCTTCAAACGGGCTCTCGCCCTCCAACCAATGAACGAGGCGGCCTTGGCGAATGCAGCGGTCCTGTCCGGGCGGCTCGGAGAAATGGATGCGGCAAGGGTCTACGTGAATACGCTAGGTGCGATCGACCCGGCGAGAGCGCGTCGCATCGAGCGCTGTTTGCCGTATCTGCGCGTTTGGCTCTAAACTTTTACTGATGAGCACGGCTTTACCGCAAGAAATGCAGCAGCACACCTACGCGATCATGGACCGCGTGGAGGATTCGCATTGGTGGTTCGTTGGGCGGCGGGCGATTCTCGAATCGTTTTTGAAAGGGATCGTCGCGAAGCTAAATACGGAACGAGCTAAAGCTCGCACTCTCAACTTGCTGGACGTCGGCTGCGGGACGGGGGCGAATCTGGAGATGTTATCGGCATTTGGGAATGCTGAGGGTGTTGATGTATCGGATGATGCATTGGAGTTTTGCCGACGCAAGGGTTTGACAGTACAGAAAGGCCTTGCGGAGAAGCTGCCATACGAACACGGAGCGTTCGACGTAACGACCGCACTCGACGTAGTCGAGCACCTAGACGACGATATCGCTGGCCTCAGAGAAATGTATCGCGTTACCAAGCACGGCGGGTATTCGCTGATCTTCGTGCCGGCGTTTATGTGGCTGTGGGGCGTTCAAGACGACATTTCTCATCACCGAATTCGGTACACAAAAAAAGAGATTGTCGAACGGCTCAAGCAGGCCGGCTATTCGGTCGAACGTGCGACCTACGCGAACTTTACCTTCTTCGCTCCGATCCTTGGCGGGCGGACGTTGATGCGCGTCTCGGGCATCAAGCCGGAATCAGAAAATAACATCACCATCTCCGCGCTCAACGGCGTCTTCGGCAAACTCTTCTCCGCCGAACGCCATATCCTGAAAAACTTCGATTTCCCTTTTGGCGTCTCGATCGTCGTAGTCGCTCGGAAGAACTAACTGTTCGACGATTTAGTTCGCCGCAGTAACGCTTTAGTACGGCGTTAGACCTGCAAGGATATCGATGAATTGCCGTCTGGAGAGTCGCAAAGACGCCTGTATCTGCCTATCTTTCAAGTGTTTACGACGAACAGCTCCGCACTGTAATCGTCCGCAACCCCGCTTTGGCATCTTTCTTGCCATTCATTCAATTGCACGCCAGTTTGTCTCTCTTCCGTGTAACGCCAAGCTGGCGAGAACTAGAACAATTAGGGAGTAAAATTTGTCATGAAAAACATTCTGAAGTTTGGAATTCTTTCGACGGCAATGTCATTCGGCATTATCTTGGCTTCTGCGGACACGGCAAACGCGCAGAATCGCCGATACGCAAATCGGGAATACCGCGACGACGTTCGTGAGGCACGTCAGGACTATAATAGGCGTGTCCGCAACGGCGACCGCAGGAAGGCAGTACGTGAATATCGCGAAGATATCAGGGACGCCAGACGCGAATATCGCAGCAACGTCAGGCGTGATCGCTATGGCTGGTTTTGGTACCAGAACGGACGACGTTATCACCGACCGTTCTCAGCGTGGAACTATCGCAACGGATATTTCTATCGTAGATATTAATTAGCCAGCCAGCAGTTCGCAGGTTTAGCCGGGCTCATCGCGAGTCCGGCTTTTTTGATTTTGGCGCTTCGAATATAGAATCTCTGCGATGAGTATATTCGAAATCTGTGTGGATTCACCCGAGGGCGTCATCGCCGCTAGAGACGGACAAGCAGACCGAGACGAACTCTGCGAAAACCTGTTTGAAGGCGGAACGACGCCGAGCATCGGCGCGATCAAGATGGCTCGTCGGGTCGGCGGAATAAAACTTCACGTGATGGTACGGCCGCGAGGCGGCGATTTTCTGTACTCTGATGTCGAATTCGAAACGATGAAGTTCGATATAGAAGCCGCTCGCTCATCTCGCGTTGATGGCGTCGTCATCGGGATCCTAACCGCTGACGGCAACATCGATAAAGAGCGTACGACCGAATTAGTAACCCTTGCACGGCCGATGTCAGTAACGTTTCATCGTGCCTTCGATCTTTGCCGCGATCCTTTTGCTGCCCTTGAGGATCTGATCGAGATCGGCATCGACCGCGTTCTAACCTCCGGACAGCAGCCCGATGCTCTCGCCGGTGCGGAAACGACCAAGAAACTGGTTGAAGCGGCGGGCGAACGCATCGTCGTGATGGCATGCGGCGCGATCGACGAAACTAACGCCGCCGAGGTTGTCGCCGCGACCGCGACAACCGAATTTCATTTCACGGCGTTCGAAGAACTTACTAGCGAGATGGAATACAAGAATGACAGCGTTGCGATGGGTTCGAACGATGCTCCGTCTGAGTATCTTCGCCGAGTCACGAGTGCCGAAAAGGTTAACGCGGTTATCGAGGCGATCAAAAACTCTGGGAACTAATTACTAATTCCTAATTACAAATTGTTAATTGAATTTCGGAAAATATCTCCACACATGAGCGACTTTTACTGCGACGAAGTTTTCAGCGGGAAGACGCCGGTTGAGACGGTGATCGAAACCGAGAGTGTACTTGCCTTTCACCACACGCGGCCGTTTTGGCCGGTGCATATCGTCGTCGTGCCGAAGCAGCACGTCGATTCGCTGTTGACCGTAGAGAGCGATCTACTGCTCCAATTGATGGATGTCGCAAAGAAAGTTGCGCGGATGGTTCTCGAGGAACACGGAGCCGCGCGAATATTAACGAATCTCGGTGACTATCAAGATTCGAAGCATCTGCATTTTCACGTAACTTCGGGACAGCAGACGCGGACTTAGCACGTCGTCATTTTTAGCTCGATCCTTACTAGCTTGCCGTTTTCGAAAAGGAAATCAACGCCGCCCGGACCATATTTTTCCAGCACTTCAAACGTTAGTTCGTTCGGATCATCTGTCGGAGCGTTGCTGCCCGAATAAATGCTCTCGATCTTCTTCCGTGTCTGGCCGATCTTGACGCCTGAATTCAACACCCATTTTGGCGAGCTTACGACGAGACTTGTTATCGTTGCGTTCTTTTTATCTTTGTCGGCGTGGATCTCGATCTCGAGGCCGTCATATTCGAGAACCGTAACATTGCTGTCGGTACACTGATCGATCTCGTCAACATTCACCACGCGCCCGGGTTTACCGAGCTTGGCGAGAATGTCTTCATAATCAGAGCTGAGATTTACACCCTTAATGGCAGGGTCGATCTGATTAAAGGTTTTTCCGAACCGGCTTGTCTCCTGCACAAACTGTCCGAATGCGGCAGCCGAAGCTAAGGTAATAAAGCAAAAAATGAGGATGTAACGCATGAATAATTTCTCCGGTATCAAGATAGCATTTCGCAGGGAAAACTGATTCACAGGATAGAATCCCCTCGTCAAAAATGACTTTTCGCCTCGAATATTTTTCCTTTCGGAAACTGTTCGTTAGTAATTGTGTATGTGAACCCGGGCTGAACCGCGAAAGCGCCGATCGCACCGGTTCGGGACAAAGCTACGAACCCGACCTGAAACTCCTTAGCCTTGACCGGATCGCGTTTGACTATGCGGCGGACGGCTTCGCGGCAGGCTTGCTCGGGAGTGCGGCCGAGACGCATTTGTTCGACAATAGTGTGCGTGCCGCAGATGCGGATCACTTCTTCTCCAAGGCCGGAAGACGTTGCTGCGCCGACTTCGTTATCTACAAAAAGTCCGGCACCGATGATCGGCGAATCGCCGACGCGGCCACGCATCTTGAACGCCATTCCGCTAGTCGTTACCATTCCGGCGAGCATACCTTTCGAATCCAGAGCAACGGTTCCCATCGTGTCGTGGTTCGGCTTCCCATTCTCGAAATAGTTCGGAGCGAATTGAAGGATAATGTTCGGGCGTCGTTCAACGTTTATTCCGGGTTTATATTGCGAATTCTTCAGCCACTCGGCCCATTCTTTTTTAGCATCCTCAGAAAGCTCGCCGCTCTCAAGTTTGAATCCGTTTGCCAAAGCAAACTCCTGCGCACCTTCGCCCGACAGCAGCACGTGCGGCGTCTTTTCCATCACCGCCCGTGCAACTGATACAGGATGCTTGATGCGTTCGAGGAACGAGACCGCTCCGATATCGCCGTTGCCGTTCATTACGCAGGCATCGAGCGTGACCTTGCCGTCGCGGTCCGGCCAAGCATCGAGTCCAACGCAGCAGCTTGGCTCAAGTTCGGATGCCCGCCCGCCAGCCTCGACCGCGTCGATAGCGTTTCCGCGTTTTCTTAGCAACGGCCACGCCGCGTTATTTGCCGTCACGCCGCTATCCCATGTCGAAACCACTACGGGTCCTCTAACTCGCATCGCCGAACTCAACGGAAACTTTGAACGCTCCTGTCCAAAGACTCGCGACGCGAGAAACGCCGGAACCGCAGCAATCGGAATTTGCAAAAATTTACGTCTATCCATCTGAATGTTGTTGTTTCGAGCTTACAATTGCCGTGAAAACGAATATTGCATCTTTTACCCGGGTATTGGCAATGTACCTTCTGTATTTCTCGCCCGCGACCATCTACACTATGCTATTTGCTGGACGGACATTCGATGCCTTCGACAAAATCCGAAAACCCTGAACTTTCACTTTTTCTTCCCGTTCTCGACGAAGAAGACAACCTTCGCCCGATGCACGAGAAGATTCGCGCGGCGTTGGACGCTCTTGGTAAATCAGCCGAGGTGATATTCGTGGATGACGGCTCGACGGATAAATCGCTGGCGATCTTGAAAGAGATCGCTGCGAGCGACGATCGAGTCCGCGTGATCTCGCTGCGGCGAAACTATGGCCAGACGGCGGCAATGTCCGCCGGGATCGACGCAGCGAAAGGCGACATCCTGATCCCGATGGACGCCGACCTGCAGAACGATCCAGCGGATATCAAACGGCTTCTCGACAAGCTGGACGAAGGATACGACGTCGTCTCGGGCTGGCGAAAGAACCGGCAGGACAAGATGATCTCGCGGAAGATCCCGTCGCAGATCGCGAACAGGATCATCTCGTGGATCGGCGGTGTGCCGCTGCACGATTACGGCTGCTCGCTCAAGGCTTACCGCCGCGAAGTTCTGCAAGATGTGAAGCTCTACGGCGAGATGCACCGCTTTATCCCGATCTACGCCTCATGGGCGGGCGCACGCGTCACCGAGATACCGGTCGATCACCACGCCAGAACGATGGGCAAATCAAAGTACGGCATCTCGCGTACGATCAAGGTTGTGTTCGACCTGATGACGATCAAGTTCATGGCCGAATACCACACCAAACCGATCTACGTCTTCGGCACGTTCGGAATGCTCGCGTTTATTGCGTCTATATTCGCGGGTGTTTACGCGGTCTTCATGAAGCTCGCCGGCCGCATCGGGCTGCCGCAATACCAAGCCGATTTCGTCGAAACCCCGCTACCAATCCTCTGCATCGTGATGTTCGCGATCTCTATCCAGTTCTTTTTGATGGGCCTGCTGGCAGAACTGCTCGTCCGCACCTATCACGAATCTCAGGACAAGGCGATCTATGCGGTGAGGGAGAAGATCGGGTTCTAATGGAACGCGGACGCCCTCGTCCGCAATGAGGGCCGTTTCGGCCCGAACATCCCTTGCTTGCTGTCAGTAATCGAGACAAGCATCGCCAGCCGGAAGAACCGGCGTTTGCGGACGAGGGCGTCCGCGTTCCTTTATGTGCGGAATAGCAGGTTGGATAAACCTGAAACAATCTGAATCGAATCACGACGCCGAGGCGGTGCTGCACTCGATGTGCGAGACCATCGTTCATCGTGGACCGAACTCGGAGGGGTTGTGGCTGGATGATACGGTCGCGCTCGGGATGCGGCGGCTGTCGATCATCGATCTCGTGACCGGCGACCAGCCGGTTTTCAATTGCGACAGGTCGGTCATCGTGATGATGAACGGCGAGTTGTATAACTATCGCGAGGTCCGAGCGGAACTTGAAAAAAAGGGGCACAAGTTTACCACCAAGTCCGACACCGAGATCCTGCCGCACCTCTACGAAGAGTACGGCGACGGCCTGCTTGAGCACGTGAACGGGATGTACGCGTTCTCGCTGTGGGATGCGACGCGGAAGAAACTCATCATTGCCCGCGACCGCTTTGGTGAGAAGCCGCTGTATTACGGCGTATTCGACGGTAAACTCATCTGGGCTTCAGAATTGAAAGCGATCTTGGCTCATCCTGCCGTCAAGCCCGAACTCGACCTCAACGCACTTCGCCATTACGTTTCATTCGATTACGTCCCGGCTCCGATGTCGATCTTCAAGGGGATCAAGAAACTCCCGGCGGCGCACGTTCTGACGGTCGAGAACGGTGAAGTAAGGACTCGGCGATATTGGGATATTTCTTGGTCGGGCCAAGCGTGGTCCGCGAATGGATACCTAGCGAACGAACGCCCAATGTCGGCGGACACTCTAGAGGTCAAAGCCGAGGAACTAAGGGACCTTCTCTCAGACGCGGTTGGAATGCGGCTCGTATCGGACGTTCCGCTCGGTATTCTCCTTTCAGGCGGGATCGATTCTTCAACCGTTGCGGCGTTCGCCGTTCAGCACGCAACTGAGCGCGTGAAGACGTTCTCGATCGGGTTCGAGGAGGACAGCTTCGACGAATCGAAGTACGCAAGAAAAGTCGCAAAGCATCTCAACACCGAGCATTACGAAGACGAGCTCTCCGCGACGACCGCGGGCGACCTGATCAGCGAGATCGGCCAATGGCTCGACGAGCCAATGTCTGACGGATCGCTGATACCGACCTATCTACTTTCACAGTTCGTCCGAAAGCACGTCACGGTCGCTCTCGGCGGCGACGGCGGCGACGAGCTATTCGCGGGTTACCCGATGTATTACGCCCACACGGTCGCGGCTAAATATAAGGCGATCCCCGGCTTTTTGCGATCTGGATTGATCGAGCCGGTCATAAATGCCCTGCCCGTTTCGACGAACAATATGTCGTTCGATTACAAGGCGAAACGGTTCGTGCGGGCGGCGAAGTTTGACGACGTCGAGCGGCATCATTCGTGGTTCGGATCGTTCTCGATCGATCAGCACGAAAAGCTTTTCTCGAAAGATGTTCTCGCTCAAACCGACGCCGACATCTACCGCGAAGTGCGCGAACTCGTAGGCAAGTCCGACGCGAAGAACGTCATCGAGCGGATGCAGTACGCCGATATCAATTACTACCTCGCCGAAGACATCCTGACGAAGGTTGATCGGGCTGCGATGTCGGTGTCGCTCGAAACACGTGCACCGTTCCTCGACCCGCGTGTCGGCCAGTTCGCCGCCTCAATCCCGGTCGAATTTAAGCTGAAAGGCAAGAGCGGCAAGGTGATCCTGAAAGAAGCGATGAAAGACCTACTTCCGCACGACATTCTCCATCGCCCCAAAAAAGGCTTCGGCATCCCCATCGCCGAATGGCTCAAAGGCCGCCTCAATCCGCTGATGCACGAGATGCTTGATGAGAAAAGGGTGAAGGAACAAGGATTGTTCGATGCTCCTTATGTCGAGCGCCTTATTAGCGAGCACGAATCCGGCAAGGCGTCTCACCACAAGGAACTGTGGACACTACTGGTCTTTCAGCTTTGGTATGGCAGGTTCTTGAATGCGAGCGAATCCCAGACGAGCGGATAAAGAACTAGAGATACCCGACGACATGCTCGCAAATTTGCGTGCAATCTGCGGCAAACTCCCTGAAGCCTACGAAGAAAAGGCTTGGGTTGGACATCGCTGGGTTATCGGGAAGAAGACTTTTGCCCACGTTCTCTCGATCAATGATGGCTGGCCTCCCGCATATGCCCGTGCCGCTTGTGAGAGGGGGCCCTTGTATGTGCTCACGTTTAGGTCACGCGGCAGAAGCCACGAACCCCCTGAGTTTGACGAGTATCCTTTTTTTCGTCCGATTTGGTTTCCCAATATCGTCGGTTTGATAATTGATGACGGTATCGAATGGGCCGAGGTCCAGGAAATATTAGTTACCAGCTATCTCGTTCTCGCACCGAAGAGATTGGTCGATCAACTCGGAGATCGTTGAGCCCACGTTCAGCAGATCAAGCATGTTAATCAGAAACGCAGAAAACCGCGAAGTCGGACAACTTGCGAAACTTTGGTATGACGGTTGGCAAGACGCTCACGCCGCGATCCTTCCGGCTGAACTTGCTCGTCTGAGGACACTCGAAAGTTTCGGCGAGCGACTTGAACAGCATCTTGACCATGTGCGGACAGCCGGCGAGATCGGCGATCCTTTAGGATTCTGCCTTTGTAAGGATGATGAGCTTTACCAACTTTATGTCTCCGCCGACGCTCGTGGAACTGGCTTGGCTGCCAAGCTCTTAGAGGATGCGGAAGATCAGTTTCGGAGGAACGGTGTAACGACGGCGTGGCTGGCCTGCGCTATTGGCAATGAAAGAGCCGAGCGTTTCTATGAGAAATCGGGATGGCGGCGGGCTGGCGAAATGACTAATCACCTTGAAACGCCCGCGGGAGAGTTCCTATTACAAACGTGGCGTTACGAAAAAGATTTCTTGATTCTCGCGTAGGTTCGGTTCTTGCTTTACATTAGTTCAAGTATTATCAGCATATGGCAAATCTTTACCCTGAGATCGAGCCCTTTGATTCGGGCATGCTGAAGGTTTCGGACGTTCACGAGATCTATTACGAGCGAGTGGGAAATCCGGATGGCATACCGGTCGTGTTTCTCCACGGCGGGCCAGGCGGCGGGCTGATCCCGATGTACCGGCAGTTCTTCGACCCGAAGGCTTATCACGTCGTGTTGTTCGATCAGCGTGGCTCGGGCCGATCGACGCCGCACGCCGAGCTTGAAGAGAATACTACTTGGGACCTGATCAACGATATCGAAACGCTCCGCGAGAAATTCGAGATCGATAAATGGTACGTGTTTGGCGGGTCGTGGGGCTCGACGCTGAGCCTTGCTTACGGGATCAATCATCCGAATAGGTGTTTGGGATTGGTGCTTCGCGGGATATTCCTGACACGCAAGAAAGAGCTCGATTGGTTCTATCAGTACGGCGCATCCGAGATCTTCCCGGACTTCTGGGAGCGGTTTCGCGACGCAATCCCGGAGGACGAACGCGGCGATTTTATGACCGCTTATCACAAACGTCTTACAAGCGATGACGAGCAGACGCGGCTTGACGCCGCTCGAGCGTGGAGCACGTGGGAAGGTGCGACCTCGAAGCTATACCCGAGCCAGGATCTGATGGACCATTGGGAAGGTGCTCACGAAGCATTGAGCCTCGCGCGCATTGAGTGTCATTACTTTATGAACAACTCGTTTTTCCCGACAGAGAATTATCTGCTCGAAAATGTAGATAAGGTCCGCCATCTGCCGACGTTTATCGTCCAGGGTCGATACGACGTCGTCTGCCCGATGACCTCGGCGTGGGAACTGCATCGGGCGCTGCCGGAAGCGGAGTTTGTCATCGTGCCGGATTCGGGGCATTCGGTGTCGGAAAAAGGAATTACGTCGGCATTAATAGGGGTGATGGACAAGTTTCGAGATAAAGATAAGGCTGCGGCCGGTTAAACTTAGAGTGCAAAACTAAGCTGAATTCTTGGGCGTATTGATATAATATTGACTTGGTAAAAGATTATGCCTCTTGGAACTACAGAGATCATACTGATCGTCGCCGTGCTTTTCCTGCTCTTCGGAGCGTCACGCCTGCCGCAGCTTGCGAAATCGCTCGGCCAGTCGCGTAAAGCGTTCAAGGAAGGAATGCGTGACGCCGAGGAAGAGGAAAAGACCGAGAAACAGCTTAGCTCGCCAGCCGCTCCGCAGATCAACGAGATGAGCGACGAGGCTCTTGCCGAAGAAATGCGTCGCCGAGCGGAAGCTCGAGGCTGATCGGCTCGACCAATCAGGCCGAATTTCGTCCTGCGTTGATGATGCCGAACGAGCAGCGTATCACCAGTTTCTCGTAAAGCTCCCGCTTCTTATCCCCCTCTTCTCTCAGCTTAGTTAACGCAAACTGCTGGATCGTCACGAGCGGAAGAACGATTCGCTCACGCGTCCGCACCGACCGCTGTTCCACCGGCAGGTCAGACATCAGTTCCGCATTTCCCGTTATCCGCGAAACAAACTTTAGAGTCCGGTCGAATTCGTCGCGGATCTTTCGCCACATCCGGCCGTAGTCGGGATCGTGTTCGAGATACGCGGTCAGGCTGAAATGAGTCTTTTGCATCGCCATCTCGCAATTGTCGATCAGCGTCTTAAAGAACGCGTTCTCGCGATACATCTTCGCGACCTTGTCGAGCTCGGGTTCGAGGGCGTGTAACGCGGAGCCGACACCATAAAATCCGGGCACGTTCTGCTTTATCTGGCTCCATGCACCGACGAACGGAATCGCCCGCAGATCGTTCAATGTCAGTTCGCCTTGTCCGCGTTTTGCCGGGCGGCTGCCGATGTTCGCTTGTGCGTAAAATCGCATCGGGCTGACTCCGGAGAGGTATTTCAGAAATTCCGGGTCGTCCTTCAGCTCGCGATATGCATCGAAGCTCGCCTTTGCGAGGCGGTCGGCAAGGTCGAATTCTTCGGCCGTAAAAGTCTCATCTCGCGGCGATAGGATCGGGCTGTGAAGCCCGGCATTGACGAGTTGCTCGATGTTGTATCTGGCCGCGTCCGTCGTGCCGAAATTTGAACTAACCGTCTGCCCTTGAATCGTCACCTCGATAGCGTCGTTCGCGATGTTGCCGCCCATTGACGCATAGAAGCGATGCGTCCGACCGCCGCCGCGAGCGGGCGGACCGCCGCGGCCGTCAAAGAAGACGACACTTATGCCGAACTCATTCGCGAGCTTCGTTAGGCGGTCTTTGGCAGTGTAGATGCTCCAGTTCGCCATCAGATATCCGCCGTCTTTCGTCCCGTCGCTAAAGCCAAGCATGATCGTTTGACGGTCGCCACGGCGGCTAAGATGGGCACGATATTCAGGCATTGAATAGAGCTGTCGCATCGTGTTTTCGGCATGTTCGAGATCGTCGATAGTCTCGAATAGCGGCACGATGTCGACGTCGATCCGTTCCCTTTCCCAGCCGGCGAGTGCGAATAGGCCGAGCACCTCGATCACGTTTACGGCTCCACGACATTGGCTGATGATGTACCGCTCGCAGCCGCGCGGGCCGTTCTCCGACTGAATAGAAGCGACGGATCTCACCGTCGCGATCGTGTCGGCCGCGATGTCGTCCGGCAGGGGAATGGTTAGCTTCGCGGCCCGAAGCAGCGAATCGATCTTTTGCTCGTCGGACATCGACTCATATCCGTCGATCAGTTCCGAGAGGATAGCCGTGTGAACGGCCGCTTCCTGGCGGATGTCGAGCGAGGCGAAATGAAGGCCGAAACATCTCACGCGGCCGAGCAGCGAATCGACCATCTCGACAAAAAGTCCTTCATGTTCGTCGAGAATGAGTTTGCGTATCGCGAGCAGACGCTGCTCTATATCGAGAGCTGATAATTGCGCACCTTCGCCGACGAACGCCTCCCGATAAAGAATCGTTTCAAGCTCTGCGACCGCATTCTCGACGCCGGTAAATGTCAGTCTTCGCTTCAGTCTGCGGAGGTCGCGGTGATAGCAACGAAGTATCGCCTTTCGAAGTAATCGGCCAACCTGAAGTGTCGTCTCGTTCGTGACGAACGGATTGCCGTCGCGGTCTCCACCGGACCAGAAACCGATCCGTATAAGATCGCTAAGGTCGAGTTCGAGATCTTTAGCGAGCGGCCGAAGCTGATCTTGGATGGCTCCGACGGCGGGGTAGAAAACGTTTTCGAGATACCATATCTGGCTCGCGGCCTCGTCAACGGGAGTCGGTTTTGTTTTCTTGAAGAATGGTGTCCGGCCTAATTGCTGCAGCAGAAGATTGATCGCGGCGATATCGCCTGCGTTGATCGCAGGTTCGAGATCGTTGATGATACCGAGCACCGTGCCGGGATAAAATTGCGTCGGGTGTGCGGTCAGTACGAGGCGTATTGAGAATTTTGCAAGCCGCTCTTTTAGCTGATCGAACGCGTCGGCCTGTTCGACGGAAGCGAGCAGATGGCTGATCGTCCCCTTGCCGTCCATGTCGTGAAGGTCGCGAAAAGCAGCGTCTTCTAGAGCGTCGAAAAGCACGACCTGCCGCTCAGCATATTGCACGAATCGAAATAGAAGGTCGGTCTCGCCGTATTGAGCAAGGAATTCTTCGACGATCTCGATCGGGCTTTTGCCTTTCAATAAACCTTCATCGCAGGCCTCGCCAAAGAGCGACAGGAGGATGCCCGTTCGATCGACGCCGTAGAATGGCAGCGAGAGAAAAAGGCTGTTGTAAAGCTGAAACTTAATGCCTACGAGCTCTTGAAATTTATCTCCCGAGATAGTCCGGTTGCCGGTCATTTATTCGATTGTATTACAGCGTCGAATGATGCAGTTTGAAAAATAGTGATTGACAAGGCTTCGGATGCCGTACTAATCTGACACTCGGCTCAACACGAGCTACCCCGAATGCTGAACCGAAACGAAAACTTGACCGTTAATTCCAACACCCGTCCGACGGCGAGCGTGGATATTCGTGTCGGCATTAGCATTATCGTCATTATTCCGCCGAGCGGATAGGGCTTTTAGAGATCAGACGCAATGCGTCAGAAGCCGCTATCCGATAAGCAGGATAGTGGCTTTTTTGTTTTCGGGAAAAGGTTGACAGGTATAAATAGTTGTCATAGTCTTGAGAAGATCAAAACGTTTGTTAATATAGACTTTCGACGTTCCTCGATCAGAACGAATGGAAACAGCCACCCAAAAAAATCCGACGGTCGTCACGATTCCCGTATCGGTTCACGAAACAGAGAAGGTTCGCGGGGCCGAGGTTCTTATTAAAGGGCTGATCGCAAACGGAGTCGACACGATATTCGGACTTCCGGGCGGAGCGGTGCTGCACATCTACGACGAGCTTTGGCGATATCGCGAACAGGTGACGCACTACCTCGTCCGGCACGAACAGGGGGCGGTTCACGCGGCGGAGGGATATGCGAGAGCGACGGGAAAGGTCGGTGTCGCATTGGTGACATCGGGCCCGGGTGCGACGAATGCGGTCACAGGAATTGCGACGGCGTACATGGACTCGATCCCGCTGGTCGTCATCACCGGACAAGTTCCGAGCGGGATGATCGGGACGGACGCCTTTCAGGAAGTCGATACGTTCGGCATCACGCTACCGGTAGTAAAACACAGCTATCTTGTTCGAAATGTTCACGAACTTGAGGACATCGTTAACGAAGCATTTTATCTGGCAAAGGAAGGTAAGCCCGGCCCAGTCGTCATAGACATTCCGAAAGACGTAACGGCGCAGTTGACCGAATATCGCGGACCGCAGAACGCAACGCTGGTGTTCGAAGCCGAGCGTCCGAAGCCTTCTGTAAAGTCGGTAGAGTTGGCGGTTGAAAAGATCCTAGCTGCGCGGAGGCCCGTTTTCTATGTCGGCGGCGGCGTGGTCTCGGCAGACGCGGCGGACGAACTTGCAAGGGTCGTTGAGATCCTCGACGTACCAGTTACGCCGACGCTGATGGGCCTCGGCGGATTTCCTACTGCTCATCCGCAGTGCCTCGGAATGCTCGGGATGCACGGGACGTATGCGGCAAATCTAGCGGTTGCGGAGAGCGATCTGCTCGTCGCTGTCGGCGTAAGATTTGACGACCGTGTGACCGGCAAACTTAACACATTCGCGCCAAACGCCGAGGTCATTCACATCGACATCGACGCGTCAAACATCGGCAAGCTTCGTAAACCGCAGATACCAGTCGTTGCAGATGCAAAGGAAGCGTTGGCTGCGTTGGCTGATCGGTTTGCGCAGGAATCGCTCGGCAAAGATCGACTTGCTGATTGGTGGGAACAGATCAACGAATGGCGGTCGGAAGTGCCGCTGTCGTGCGAATATTCGGAAACCGAGATCAAGCCGCAACAGTTGATCGAAACGCTGCACAAGGTGACGGACGGCGATGCCGTTGTGGTCACCGATGTCGGCCAACATCAGATGTGGGCTGCGCAGTTTTATCCGTGTAAAAGAAGCCGTCAGTTTCTGACGAGCGGCGGGCTCGGAACGATGGGATTCGGACTTCCCGCCGCCATGGGTGCTCAGCTTGCATGCCCGGACACGACAGTCGTGGCTGTAGTCGGCGATGGCGGATTTCAGATGACGAATCAGGAGATCATCACCGCGGTCCAGTACAACATTCCGCTCAAGGTCGTGATCATGAACAACGGCTATCTCGGGATGGTGAGGCAGTGGCAGGAGATGTTTTACGACCGTGCTTATTCAGAAGTCGATCTTTCGGTCTCGCCGGATTTCGTGAAGCTTGCGGAGGCGTACGGAGCAAAAGGGTTAAGGGCGACGACGCCGGAAGAACTGGAAGATGTGCTTCGCCAGGGGCTGGAATACGACGGCGTTGCGATTATTGACGTCGTCGTTTCGAAAGAGGAAAACGTTTTCCCGATCGTGCCGGCGGGCGGCGAATCGCGGAACATGATCTTGAAATAACTGAACGCCTAAAGGCGTCACTCTTACTTTTTTGATGCGTCACACGATCTCAATAATTGTCGCGAACGAAGCCGGCGAACTCTCGCGGATAGTCGGGCTGTTTTCAGCACGCGGCTATAACATCGAGACGATCTCGGTCGGCAAGACGCTCGACCCGCGATGGTCGAAAGCGACCATTGTAACCAGCGGCGACGACACGACGATCGAGCAGATCGTGAAGCAATGCTCGCGGCTCGCACGCGTGAAAGAGGTAAAAGCCGTAACGACGCTGCCGCATATCGAACGCGAGATGGCTTTGATAGATGTTTCGGTCACGCGCGGAGACGAGCGGCAGGAAGTGATGAGCCTGGTGAATATTTTCCGGGCTAAGGTCGTGGACATTTCGCATGACAAGATGATCCTGGAAATGTCCGGGACTCAAGACAAGGTCGAGACGTTCATCGATATGCTGAAACCGCTAGCGATCAATGAAGTGACACGAAGCGGAACCGTCGCCATAACGCGGCTGTCGGCTCTTGAAGGTTCAGAGTACGCGCTTCAGCGTGCTGCTTAGGAACGAGTCAAAGTTGAACTCTAAACGAAGAGAAGAAATCAAATGAAAGTTTTTTACGAGAAAGATGCCGATGCCGAGTTGCTGAAAAGCAAGCGGATCGCCGTGATCGGATATGGGTCGCAGGGACATGCCCACGCGAACAACCTGAAGGATTCGGGTTACGACGTGATAGTCGGATTGCCTGAGGACAGCAAGTCGTGGAAGAAGGCCGAGGAAGCGGGGCTCGAAGTGACATTCACGCGCGAGGCCGCGGAGAAAGCCGACGTGATCATGATGGTCGTGCCGGATGAAAAAGCTCCGACTATCTATCGCAACGAGATCGAACCGGCGTTGACCGACGGCAGATATCTCGCGTTCGCACACGGCTTTGGCATCCACTTCAAAAAGATCGAGCCGCCCGCAGGCGTCAATGTTTTCATGGTCGCACCGAAAGGTCCCGGACATCTCGTCCGCAGCGAATACGCACGCGGCCGTGGAGTTCCGTGTCTGATGGCTGTGCATCAGGACGTTAGCGGCGATGCGGCAAAGGTCGGACTTGCGTACGCTTCGGCGATCGGCGGCGGACGTGCCGGCATCATCGAGACGACGTTCAAGGAAGAGACCGAGACCGACCTTTTCGGCGAGCAGGCCGTGCTTTGCGGCGGGCTTACGTCGCTGATTCAGGCCGGATTCGAGACTCTTACGGAGGCTGGTTACTCACCCGAGATGGCGTATTTCGAGTGCTTGCACGAAATGAAGTTGATCGTCGATTTGATGTACGAAGGCGGCATCGAGAATATGCGTTATTCGATCTCGAATACGGCCGAGTACGGCGATCTGACACGCGGCAGCCGAGTCGTAACGGACGCGACGAAAGCGGAAATGAAAAAGATCCTCGGCGAGATCCAGTCCGGCCAGTTTGCCGACGAGTGGATGAGCGAGTGCGACTCCGGTAAAGAAAACTTTACGCGGCTTGAGGACGCGGGAAAGGCGCATCCGATCGAAGAAGTCGGTGCGCGGCTTCGGGCGATGATGCCGTGGCTTGCACAAGACAGATTGGTGAATACGGCGAAGAACTGAGAGGTGCGGACAGCAATGTCCGCGTTCCATTATGAAAGTCTACGATCTGAACGAACTGAACGGCGACGCCGTAAACGATTCGTATAACCGCCAAGCGGTCTATGGCGAATCGGTCAGCGTCGCACGGCTCGATGTGAAAAAGGGCGAGGTAACGCAAGCTCACTCGCACGACACGGAAGAGGTCATCTACCTGTTGCAAGGCAGATGGCTTTTTCATTTGCCGGACGGCGACGTGATGCTTACCGACAACCAGATGCTGTGCATCCCCGCCGGCGACGTTCACTCCTCCGAAGTAATCGAAGACAGCATTGCTGTCGATATTTGCTCCAACATTAGACCCGACTGGCGGTCCGGACAGGATCGAATTCTCCACACAAATCCCGAACAGTTTCTCTGGGCTGTTTAGCCCGAGTCGGATGTTTGGAACGAGACGCGGGCGCCGCAGCGGCGTCCTTGGATTTCTTTTTTCTGCGACCGCTTCCTCAGCGGCAAAAATAACGAGGCACGACGAAGATGTTATCGGTAAGTCGTTACGAAGGAGTGAGTTTCGCACCGGGCGAAGCTCTGGGTTATCAACCTGCTTTCCATCCGACTTCCAAAATTATTAGCATCAGTGAAATTCGGAGGGCCGCTACGCGGATCGCCCCTTACATTAAACGAACGCCGACGCTGATCGACACTTATTTGAGCGAGCGGCTCGGGGCGAACGTTTACCTCAAGCACGAGCTGCTGCAGCGAACGGGAGCGTTCAAAGTTCGCGGCGCATTCAACAAGATGCTACAGATTTCGGATGAGGAGCGACGACGGGGAGTTGTCGCCGCTAGTGCCGGAAATCATGCCCAGGCGGTGGCGTACGCGGCACGGATCCTGGGTTTGAAAGCCGTGATCCTGATGCCCGAAGACACGCCGGACAACTATGTTCAAAAGACGTTGAAGCATGGGGCGGAAGTGCGATTCTTTCCCTCTCTCGCGTACGCGTTCGATGCGGCTTCTTCATTCGAGAGTGACGGCTATACTTATATTCATCCGTTCGACGACCGCGACGTGATAGCCGGACAAGGAACGATCGGCCTCGAAATACTCGCAGACGTTCCGGAAGTGACCGACGTTATCGTCAGCATCGGCGGCGGCGGATTGTCGGGCGGCGTTGCGTGTGCGTTAAGGTCGCTTAAGCCGTCAGTGAATGTATGGGGAGTAGAGACTCGCGGTGCCCACAGTATGGCGGCCGCTCTCGATGCGGGCAGGCCTGTCGAGCTTTCAGGGGTCACCTCGATAGCAAGCACGCTCGGTGCCGCACGCGTCGGCGAATTGAATTTCGAACTCGCAAAAGAGTATCTTTCGAGTGTTACCGTGGTCGATGACAGCGAGGCCGTGAGCGAGATGTTCTGCCTGCTCGACAAGGCGAAGGTTTTAACCGAACCGGCCACGTCTTGTACGCTCGCGGCGGCCGAACGACTGCGTGAAAAATTCGGGCCGGATAGCCACGTTGTGCTCATCCTTTGCGGCGGCAACATCGGGCTCGACGACCTTTTTTCGTTGAGGACCTAGAGGATCGTTTCTTTTCAGCAGTCGATCAGAAAGATTTTTTCGTTTCATCTTCAGTGGGTTAGTGGATAGTGACAAGTGGATAGTCAGATTTACACTATCCACTTGTCACTATCCACTACCCACTGAAGATATAGATAATTCCGAGAAGCATGCAGGTTAACAGAATAAGCAAAGTCACCACCGAAGGCGTTGAACGCTCGCCAAACCGGGCGATGCTGCGTGCGGTCGGGTTCGGGGATGAAGATTTTCAGAAACCAATCATCGGTATAGCTAACGGATATAGCACGATCACGCCGTGTAATCTCAGCCTTGGCGATCTGGCCAACGCCGCGGTCAAGGAAGGCAAGCGGATCGGGATGATGCCGCAGATTTTCGGCACGATAACGATCAGTGACGGCATCTCGATGGGTACGCCGGGAATGAAGTATTCGCTCATCTCGCGTGAGGTGATAGCGGATTCGATCGAAACGGTCTGTCGCGGGCAAGCAATGGACGGCGTCGTGGTGATCGGCGGCTGCGACAAGAACATGCCGGGTGGAATGATCGCCATCGCACGACTGAACATTCCTGCCATCTACATTTACGGCGGCACGATCAAGGCAGGACATCTCGATGGCAAAGACTTAACAGTCGTGAGCGCGTTCGAAGCGGTTGGCGAATATCTTGCCGGCAAGATCGACGATGAACAGTTAAATGCGGTCGAGAAACACGCGTGTCCCGGAGCGGGATCGTGCGGCGGAATGTACACCGCGAACACGATGTCTTCGGCTATCGAAGCGATGGGAATGGCACTTCCTTATTCGTCGACAATGGCAGCGGAAGATGCCGAGAAACGCCAGAATGCGATCGAGTCAGTCACCGCGCTCGAAGCCGCCATTCGCAACCAGCTTCTCCCGAGCGAAATCATGACGCGCGAAGCATTTGAGAATGCGATCGCGGTGATAATGGCAACGGGCGGTTCCACAAACGCCGTGCTGCATCTGATCGCCATCGCGCATTCGATGGGCGTCCCGCTGACGATAGACGATTTTGAAACGATCCGCCGACGCGTTCCGGTTCTGTGCGACCTCAAGCCGTCCGGCAAGTACGTCGCAACAGACCTGCACAAGGCCGGCGGAATTCCTTTGGTGATGAAAATGCTGCTGAAGGCGGGCCTGCTTCACGGCGATTGCATGACGATCACCGGCAAGACGGTGGCCGAGAACCTGGCTGACGTTCCAAATTCGCCGTCTGCCGATCAGGACGTCGTTCGCCCTTTTGATCGACCATTATATGCCGAGGGCCATCTCGCGATCCTTCGCGGCAATCTTGCGGAAGAGGGTGCGGTTGCGAAAGTCACAGGCATCAAGAGCCGAAAGATCACCGGGCCAGCAAAGGTGTTCGATTCTGAAGAAGACTGCATGGCGGCGATCATGAAAAGGCAGATCAAGGCCGGCGATGTAGTCGTGATCCGATACGAGGGGCCGAAGGGCGGGCCTGGAATGCGCGAGATGCTTGCCCCAACTTCGGCTATCATCGGCCTCGGCCTCGGCGATTCCGTCGGCCTGATCACAGACGGTCGATTCTCTGGCGGGACTTATGGAATGGTCGTCGGCCATGTTTCGCCCGAGGCAGCGGTCGGCGGAAATCTCGCCCTCTTGGAAAACGGCGATATCGTCACGATCGACGCCGATTCGCAAATCTTATGCGTCGATCTTACCGACGAAGAACTTGCTGCTCGCCGAAATCTCTGGAAGCTTCCCGAGCGGCTAGCTAACGTCAAAGGCGTTGCCGCAAAGTACGCAAAACTTGTCGGCTCAAGCTCGCTTGGAGCTGTGACAGATTAGGCCATTCCCGCAAAATTCAAAGCCATGTTGCGTCTCGTCTAAAGTTTCAATACGCTAACCAATGCACGAACAACCGGAGGTTTTTAGCAGGATGTATAAATCTGATCGCGCGAGTTCAAATCTCGCGCTTGTTGCCCTCGCATGTTTGATGATTGTCGGGCTCGGCTGCAACCTTGCGGATCGCTTGGGCTCGGGCGGCAACAGCACATCCTCTGATAGGCCGACGCTTGGCACGACTAAAAGCGGCACGAAGCTGTATTCGGATGAAGCCGCGCTTGCGGATTTCGTGGCCGACTTGAAAAGCACGCTGGGCACCGAAGATCCGAAAGTGTTAGACCTGCTCGTTTATGAGTCTTACATAATGGTCAAAGTTCAGGACCCGAAAAAGCCCGAGAATGTCGACGGCTACACCTACAAAGACGGATCGCTGGGTTCGCCCGCTCCAGTCAAGATAATGGGCAACGGCAAGATCGAAGACAATGTTTTCTCGTTGAGCGAAGTAAATCTTGCGGCGTTGCCGAAATTGACCGAAGAGATCATGGCAAAGCTCAAAGACGTGGAAGGCGGATCGTTTACGGGTTATTCCATCGATAAAGGAATGTTTGGCAAAGAGCTTACGATCGATCCGCTGGTTAGCGGTACCAGAAAGACGATCATGGCTGATGCGGATAAGAACGGGAAACTTACGAAGTGGGAAGTGAAATAGCCTTTAATTCTTTTTGTCTTTGAAGCCCGAGACACCTCGGGCTTTTTTCGTTTTATCAGTTGCCTCGTTCGCTAAGCAGTCCCTGATTTCCGCTTTCGGTTGAAAAGTCAGAGAATAAGAACATACGCTATCCGTCAAAAAAGTATGTCAGAAATACGAACCTTGGGAGAATTGAGAGCAACCGGATACACGCGACGTTCCGTTAAGGACGAGCTGCGTGAAAACCTTATCCGCAAACTCAAAAACGGCGAGCGATTGTTTCCCGGTATTCTGGGCTACGACGAAAGCGTCGTTCCGCAGATCGTTAACGCAATACTCGCTAAGCACAACTTCATCCTGCTCGGACTTCGCGGGCAGGCGAAGAGCCGCATCATTCGACAGTTGACCGAGCTTCTTGATGACGAATTGCCGATCATCGCCGGCTCCGAGATCAACGACGATCCGCTCTCTCCGCTGAGCGCTTACGGACGACAGCAGATCGAGCTTCACGGCGATGAAACAAAGATCGCTTGGGTAAGCCGCGATAACCGCTTCGTTGAGAAGCTCGCTACGCCTGACGTGACGATCGCTGACATCATCGGCGACGTCGATCCGATAAAGGCCGCGAAGGGCGGACATCTGTTGAGCGACGAACTCACGATCCACTACGGCCTGCTTCCGCGTGCGAACCGCGGCATTTTCGCGATGAACGAACTGCCCGATCTTTCAGGCAAGATCCAGGTCGGGTTGTTCAACATCATGCAGGAAGGCGACGTTCAGATCAAAGGTTATCCGGTGCGTCTGCCGCTCGACGTGATGCTGGTCTTCTCGGCAAATCCCGAAGATTACACAGCCCGCGGAAAGATCATCACGCCGCTCAAAGACCGCCTCGGAGCCGAGATCTTGACCCACTATCCGGCGGATGTTCAACTCAGTTCCGCAATAACAAAACAAGAAGCGTGGACACAGCGGAACGGTGCCGGCCCTGACGACGTTCACATCCCCGATTTCGTTTCGGAGCTTGTCGAGCAGATCGCATTCGAAGCGCGTGACGATCAACGAGTAGACAAACGCAGCGGCGTGTCGCAGCGGTTCTCGATCTCTGTGTTGGAGCTTGCCGTTTCAAATGCCGAGCGGCGTGCGTTGCTGACGGGCGAATCTGGCGTGGTGCCGCGGATATCTGACATATATGCCGCGTTACCGGCGATGACCGGCAAGATGGAGCTTGAGTATGAGGGCGAGCAGCTGGGCTCCGCAAGGCTTGCACGTGAGTTGATCAAGAAAGCCGCTGGCGTGATATTCGAAGGTTTTTTTCTAGGGATCGATTTTTCCCCCACCGTTGCGTGGTTTGAAGAAGGCAACAAACTTTTGCTGTCTGACATCGCATCGGCCGAAGAATGCGTCGGGTTGCTCGAAGCGGTTCCCGAACTCATTGAATCGACGCTAGTTCCGCTGGACTTCAGCCGTAATGACAAAGCGAGATTGGTATCTGCTTGCGAGTTTGTGCTCGAGGGTCTGTATGCTCACAACAAGATCTCGCGAAACGAGTCGGGCGGATTTGAAGCCGTAACGAAAACAAAACGCGACCGCCGCGGAATGATCTACGAAGATTTTACGGATATCGAAGGCTACAACTAGAAGCTGCGAGGTTTGAATAACATGGCTGATGAAGAAAAAATGGTCGAGTCCGCACCGCGATCGAACGCGATGAAGAAATGGCTGATCGGAGCCAGCGTGATCTTGCTCGCCTTTCTGCTCGGATTCGTGCCGATGCTGATATCGAACCGTCAGCTTTCCGCCGACCTTGCAACTCGCGATAAGGAACTCCGCCGAAGCCGAATTCAGAATACTCTGACCGCCGCGACCATCTATGCCCGGCGAGGAGAGTATGAAACCGCACGGCTGAGTACCAGCACTTTCTTTACTGACATTCGTGCGGAAATGGATAAAGGCAACGAAGGCGTTCTTAACGAGCAAGAGCGTATCGGCCTCAATCGCGTGATGGCCGAACGCGACGAAATAATTACGCTTCTCTCGCGAAACGACCCTGCCTCCGCAGAGCGACTTTCGAATGTTTTCGTAGAATACGTCGGCGTGATTACTAACAAATAAAAAGCCGCGACCTTTCGGCCACGGCTCATCTTCCCCTGCTCGTCCTCTTCACTTAGTACCGGCGATAGTTCCGGCTGTAAACCCTTTCATACCTTTTCGTTTTCGGGTTCAGCTTGTAAGTGTATAAGGCCGCGCCACCCGCGCCTGCCGCGGTACCTATCAACGCACCTTTCTTTCCGCCGATCAGGCCGCCGAGGATCGCACCGGCCGCAGTACCGATACCGATGTTGATCAGGTTGCGGTGCTTGTCGTAAATATTACGGTCGTCTTCACACACAAGTCGGCCGTTACGGTCTCGATAGCAATCGCGTTGCGCAGCTGCCTCGGTCGAAAGCATCGGGATGGCCACCGCCATCATTGCGAACATCATGAATGTGGTTATGATCTTTTTCATTGCGTTTCCCCCTTTGGTAACTAAATCTTTTGGAGGAACTTCCTTCCTCGCCGATTGATATATCAACGGTCGTGCCACAGAGGTTAACCATTGTACCTACAACATTTACATAGAGATAGACCTTTTTGAACGACAACTTGTAAACACGATATGGTTACCCCTGCAACGCAATGGTGTGAATTCGTGGGCGAATCTGGAAATAAGTACTAACTGGAAATTTCTTAGATATGGAGTCTCTCCAAAAAGCCGCCTCGCCTCTAACTTTTCTTCAATGCCCTACTTCTTATTTTCCGCAACTGATCCTCATGGTAAGCCGATTACCGAAAACGTCGAGGCCGGAAATCTTTCGCAAGCCCGATACAAGCTTGAACTTCGCGGCCATAGCGAGATCGAGTTTCTGAGCGGCGAACTCGCTGCGGATGTCACGAACATGTTCGAGGATTCCGTCGCCGAGAAACTCGCCGAGAATCCCGAGCTTCAGGCTGCCTTCCTGTACGACACGACGACGATCGGTTACTTGAAGGTGATGCTTAAGCTAACTGCGATCATCTGGGTCCCGTTCACCATCTGGGTGTTGTGGTCGGGATCGACGTGGAGCTACGTCGCATTCGGATTATTCTGGGCAGCATTCGTTTACCTCAGCCTTCCATCGATTCTCTATAACAAGATAACGGAGTCAGTGTTCATGGCCCGAATAACGGCTGCTCGATTCTGGATCGGGGCCGCTCGTCTCTTCAACGTGATCTCGATAGTTAAGCTGCCCACCTCGGAACTTGACCATAAGAGCGCATGTATCGACGCGATGAGCGGCAACCTACCAGCGGCAATGACCCGCTTGGCAAAGTATCGAAACGATCCGAAAGTCTCCAGGCGTCTTCACCTTTCCCATCTATACACCGTGAACGAATACGGCAGGGACTTTGACGAAGCCTTGAAGTATCAGGCGATGACTCTCAAGGAAGGAAACGAATTTCCCGAGGAGCTGGTAGATCACGCGATGATGCTCGCAAGAAGGAAAGGCGAGGTCACGAAGGCACGTGAACTGATCTCGACGGCGCTTGAAAAGGAAGCGAGCGTTCTGACGGCCGCTCTAGTGCCGCTCGCTCAAGGCATCGTAGAAGTGGAAGGTGGAAACTTTGAGCTCGCGGAGTTTTACCTTACGAACGCGGAAAGAAAACTTGAGCCCTTCCGCAACGTAGGCCTCGTCGGCCCTATCAGCGAGTTGAAGGCGTTTCTTGCGATCGTGCAGCGATCAAAGGGGAAAACCGACGAGGCAGACAGGTTGGCTGCCGAGGCTCGGCCCTTCCTCGTTGCCCATCGCGAAGCCGAACTTCTCGCCCGGGCTACCGGATGATAACCACAAAAACCGCGAACACCGTAGCGTCCGCGGCATCCATAGATTATCAACTCAACTAGTATCGCCGGCGTTTCGGATTGACCTTATAGGTGTAGAGCGCGCCTGCTCCGGCACCGCCGAGCAAGCCCCATCCGGCTCCGCGACGGCCGCCGACGAGACCGCCTAAAAGAGCGCCTGCGCCGGTCGCGATGCCGATGTTAATAAGGTTGCGATGACGGCGGTAGAAGCTCGGGCGTCGTTGAGCCGTGTAACCGTTGACAGCGTAACGAGGCGTCGAGCGGTACGTGCGACTCGCGTAAGATTTGCGATATTTTCTGCGGCAGCTTTGAGCTTCGGCGGTCAGCGGCAGCGTGACAGCGAAGACGAACAAAGCGAGTATTACAACCAAAAACTTCTTCATACTTGATTCCTTCCTCCGGAAATATATTCGTTGCGGAGAGAGATGTGCTAAGTTTTTGGAGAGAGATAAATTCGCTTGGTTAGAGTGTGGCATCCCTAATATAGTTGGGCTGGCGGCGCATTGCAAATGAAATTCATCCGGTATTCGAGATTCAAGGGATTCGACGTATCGAGCATCGACCTCGGCGGGTTGATGGAATCACTGTCGAATCAGATACTCGATTCCGGATACAACGAAGATTACTGGTGGACCCGCGAGCGAAACCAGCCGGACGATTCGCTCGACGCGCTTCGAAGGGCTTTGCTTCAATCGCTGCTCGAGCAGGAGATCTTGACCGAGCAGGATGTTGCCGAGATGCTGGCTGAGAACGACGGCAAGTTCAAAGGATCATTGCTGGAAGAGCTGATCAATCAGCTGATCGAACGCCTCGTCGCAGAAGGTTATTTAACTCTCAAAGAACTGCCGCCTGAACCGATGACGCAGTCGAACGGCGAAGGGCAAGGCGAGATCGGCGAGCCGACGCCGCGAAACATCAAGTTTGAAGTGACCGAGAAGGGGCTCGACTTTCTCGGCTACAAGACGCTGCAGAAGCTGCTTGGAAGTCTCGGCAAATCTTCGATCGGCCGCCACGAAACTCCGCAACTCGACACCGGCGTCGAAGCCGCACTTGCGTCGAAGCAATACGAGTTTGGCGACGTCATCAACCTCGACGTAAACGCGACGCTGATGTCTGCCATCACTCGCGAAGGCATCGGTGTTCCGCTAAATCTCGAGTACAAAGACCTTTACGTTCATCAGCAGGATTACCGCTCGTCGTGTGCGACTGTAGTGATGCTCGATTGTTCGCATTCGATGATCCTATACGGCGAGGATAGATTCACGCCGGCGAAGAAGGTCGCTCTCGCACTCGCACATCTTATTCGCACGCAATATCCCGGCGACTCGCTCAAGGTCGTGTTGTTTCACGATAGTGCCGAGGAAGTGCCGATCGGCAAGCTAGGATCGATGCAAGTTGGGCCGTATCACACGAACACCGCCGAAGGATTAAAGCTCGCCCGCCGCGTCCTGACCGCTCAGCGAAAGGATATGAAGCAGATCGTGATGGTGACGGACGGCAAGCCGACCGCTGCTTTCGTCGAAGGGACCGCGGACATTCCTGTCCGCACGTCCCGAGGTGTTGTTGCGGACAAGAATGTCCGCGGTCCACGTCTGCTTTACAAAAACTCGATGGGCAACGATCCGTTCGTCATGGCCGAGACGTTCAAGGAGGTTCAGGCGTGCCGTAAGTCAGGCGTGATGATCAATACTTTCATGCTCGCGTCCGACCCGTCGCTGGTCGAATTCGTCAAGAAGATGACCGCCATGACCCGCGGCAAGGCTTACTTCGCCAACCCAAACAACCTAACAGAATTCGTTCTGATGGACTTTCTCAAACGCCGCACCGAACGAGTCAGATAGCAGTACAGAGCAGATCGATCCATTCTCAGTAGGCGGGCTTTCGTAGATAGTGCCGGCCGGGATCAGGCTTGGCGGTCTTCCTGGATCATTTCCAGCCAGAGTTTAAGGGTGAGGTCTTCGCGCGTTCGGGATTTCCGAGATATACGCGAAGTTCGTCGTGGTAGCGTTGTGAGAGAACTTCAAGATCGAACGGCACGACGCGGGCGAGGTGGCGGACATCTTCGCGGTCACGGCCGGAGTTCCTTTCTATCTTCGCAAGAGCAACGTCGTATGGATCGAGAGCGAAGATTTGAAGTTGAGTGAACACTCCTCCAAATACCTCTGCGATCCTGTCCTCATAGTCCTCAGGCAGAGTAACAATACCGACGCGATCACGATAAAGATGATGTTGCCTATGTAGGTCGGAGCCTACGCCCGCGACTTCCCATAGCGTTATATCTCCTTTTACGAGGGAGAGAGCGTCGAGATCGACCGTTGGGCGATCGGCTCCGTAGATCACAGTCACGACAAACCCACCGAGACAGTGGATCTGTGTTTCCTGCCTGAGGCGTTCGTCTATCTCTCGGAAGAACGAAAGCCACGGTTCTGGGGGTGGAAGTTCACGCATAATGGTTAAGATCCTTCGGTGAAAGATCCGCCAAAAGCTTCCAACGCCTGGCACTGTCCGGACGATTAAGGGCAAGCCACCGGCGTTCGGCGTTGGTCATGTTTTCGTTGCAGAGAGTGTCTTCGCGGGCGAGCATTGAGCGTTCAAGTTGCACCTCGCGCGCGTGAAGAAGCTCCGCGAGAGAGCCATCGTCCTTCCTCTCAGCTATTTCTCCGGCCACATTTAACAGAAAGCCGAGACGGTTCTGAAGGTCGTTCATTTTTGCGAAGCGGGTAACCTCATTCCAGTTCATTTCAGGGTAGGCGAGCAGTAGCCACGGAAGAGCCTCGACGGCTCGGGCTTCCCGCTGCGGTGCATTTAGAGCGCTTAACAATACGTCAGCTGGATTCTTGCGGCGTGGACGTTTGCGACGCAGATAGGCAAAGCCCGCGTAACCGAGATCGGCGAGGTCGGCGGCGAGGTCAGCATCCGTTACGGATGGGAGATTGCCGGAAGATAATCTGCTCGGAAGCTCAGTCGGAGGCAGCTCGAAGAACATTGCCGCTCTTTTCTTGAGGCTTTCCGTCAATGGACGCTTTCCCGATTCGAGAAGGGACAGGTAGGTTTGGGACACGCCAAGAGCCCGGGCAGTTCGTACCTGCGTCCGCCTTTTTTCCCTTCGATGTCGAGCAAGCTGATCTCCGGTCATAATTTCCCTACTAATCGAATGGTACAACATTTTATCCAAATATTACAGTTTTGTAATATATTATTTGAGCATGCTTTAGTTAGAAATCCGATCTTTAAATCTGGTGAAACAGTAAGTGAATGTCGGCAACTGCAGGTACATAACGGCCATCTAACGGTTTGCCCAACAATTGAATTCCCACATAAAGCCATCGCACGCGGCTTGCCCACCGTTTCCCCCATGTATTTTATTTTGCGTTTGATTGGAGGATCACGTATGAAACGAGGAATCGTTATTAGCCTTTTGGGGCTTGTTTTTTCAGCGGCTGCGATCGGACAGACGGCGACGACGAGCGGACAGGGATCTGCTAAATCGTCGACGACCGTATCGAAACAGAACGGCACCTTAAATATCGCAAGCGGAACTGAGATCGCGGGCGAGTTGCAGAATTCGCTCAATGTAGAGAGGGCGAAGGTCGGCGATCAGGTCGTTCTAAAGACCAAAAAGGCCATCAAGCAGAACGGCGAAGTCGTAGTGGACAAGGGTGCAAAACTCATCGGCCGCGTGACGGAAGTGAAAGAGCGTGCGAATGGCGAGGCGGCCTCGCGCATCGGTGTGTTATTTGACACGCTGAAGAATGGCGATATGACGATGCCGGTTCAGGCGTCGATCGTTTCGGTTGTTAATGTAGCGGCTCGTGCGACGGCGGGCGGAACCGACTTGTGGGCCGACGGCGGTACTACCGCTTCTGGATCGACCCGGAATTCGTCTTCAGGTTCATCGGGCGGATTATTGGGCGGAGCTACTTCAACGGCTGGCGGCGTTGTCAACACGGCGACGAATACGGTAGGCGGCGTGGCTAACACCGCGACGAACACGGTTGGCGGAGTAGCAAATACAGCCGGTTCGACGGTTGCGTCTACGGTGAATTCGGTCGGGCGGATTCAGGTCGCCCAGTCTACAGACGCGTCGGCAAGCGGCAGTTCGACGTTATCGTTAACGGGCGGAAACCTGAAGCTTGAAAAGGGAACGACGTTCAACGTTGCTCTTAGTTCGAGCGCTGGAAATTAGTTGGTTGTTGATTGGATAAGGTCCGCCGGCATCCGATAAGGGGGCGGCGGTTTTCGTTTGTTTGTTTGCGTTGTGTATGGCGCGCCGAGGTTGCTTTCAGCGCGCCATTTGTGAAAAATAGGGTGTGATGACCGCTTCGGATGAATTATCGCTATTCGAAGAAAAGAAGCCGTTTGCGAGTTCGGCGGTATGGGCGTGTGTGGTTTATTCACTCGTGCCGTTCGTCGGAGTTGTGTTTGTTCCTTTCATTTTCGCTTTTGGAATTGTCGGGTTGGTTCGAGGGGAGGGCGGAGTCCGGGCGATGGGAGCTGGCGTGCTGATCTCAGTAGTTCAACTGATACTTTGGTGGCTTCTTTATCTGATGCCGAAGCTGAGCGTTAGTGTTTGATCCGCCAAGTCTCAGCGAGGGGCTCTCTTAGTTACTGTGGACTGCTGACCGCCTTATGCTTGCGACAGTTCGGCCACCAACGTTGGACACTCCCTCACGGTCGTGTTTCTGCCTATGAAGATTGCGAAGATCGTCAGTTCGAATTCACACATCGCTTATGTTGCACGCGTGTTGGATAGACGTGACGGCGGCGATGAGCCGGCGGCGGATGAATACGCATTCGGACGGTTCGTTTCGATCGACGGCGGCGGCGAGCAAATAGTCGGCGTGATCTCAGATTCGCGGCTTGTAAACCCGGAATATCTGAGCCCATCGACGCGGCTGGGCCAAGCGTCGGCGCTCGGCGAGTTGCGGCGTGACCTGGTTGAAGACAAGCGAACGCTGATCGCGATCCTGCTGTTGGGATCAGTGGTGGGTGGGGTGCCCCAACACTCTATCCCTCTAAAGGTGCTGGAATCGGGTGCAGATGTTGAGTCGATGTCGGGCGAGGACGCGGCGGCGTTTCACCGCAATAACGATGGGGGAGTGCGTATGGGATATTTCCCGAGCCTGATGTCTCATTCGGGTCCGCTATCGGCCACTTTGGCCAGGACGATCATCGACAGTTTGAAAGCTCATTTTTCCGAAGCCGAACGGCAGAAGCTTGCCGTGATGGCTGATTCGATCTCGTGGAAGCAGGCCTTTGGAGATTCGCGATTCTAAAGCTGAAATTTATCCACGAAACAAGAAAAAAAGAAACAAAAGAAAGAAGAGAACGGAGACCAACCTGAAGCCTATCTATATGGTCAAGTTTGAAACGATCTACACGGAAAATTGTCTCGATACTTTTCGTCGTTTGCCGGATGATTTTATCGACATGACGATAACGAGTCCGCCGTATGATGACCTGCGCGAGTATAACGGATATCACTTTCCGGTCAAGGCGATCGCGGAAGGGCTGTTTGCGAAGACGAAGCCCGGCGGCGTCGTGCTGTGGGTAGTCGGCGACCGAACCGTGAACGGGGACGAGACACTGTCGAGTTTCAAGCACGCGTTCGCATTCAAGGAAGCAGGATTTCGCGTACACGACACAATGATCTACGCGAAGAATAATCCGATCCCGAGCGACTGCGGCAAGCGTTACCGTCAGTGCTTCGAGTACATGTTCTGCTTTGCGAAAGGCGCGCCGAAGACGTTTAACCCGATCACGCAGGCGATCAAACAAGAGAAAGCGTTCAAGTCTTTTCGCATCACAAAAGTCGGCCGCAACGACCTCGCTCACGATCATATCGCCCCGAAAGAACGTAAGGTCAACAACATCTTTTTCTACAACGTCGGCACCTCGTCATCTCGGGACAAGATAGCGTTTCAGCACCCGGCGATCTTTCCGGAACAACTAGTCGAAGACCAGATACGCACATGGACGAACGAGGGCGACGTCGTCTACGACTGCTTTATGGGCAGCGGCACGACGGCGAAGATCGCTTCGTTGCTCGATCGTCAATGGTTCGGTTCGGAGATCTCCGCGGAGTATGTGAAGCTCGCCCGTCAGCGGCTTTCGGCGTATTTGGGTGAGCAGGTGGCGGCGTAGATTCTAAAGCTCTAGACATTCGCGTTTCCGCCCGCTTACAACTATTTCCTCGCCTGGAGCGTCTATTTGTGTTGTAATCCTAGACGACTCTTCCCGATGTAAAACTATGAAATTCACCCACCTAGTTATAGCGCTAACTGCATTTGCCGGTGCCGCGTTCGGCCAGATGCGGCCTCCGGAAAAAGAAACAACCGCAAAGGACATTAAGCCCGCTCCGGCGGTTGTGAACGCTCAGTATCAGGGCGGTTTCTTTGGCGTGAGCGATAAGGAATCGGGAACGCTCAAGTTTGATGATGTGAACGAGCGGCTCGTCTTTTTTGGCGAGGATAAAAAGGAGAAGTTCGCGATTCCATACGCATCCGTCTTGATGATCTATCCGGACGAGAAATCAGTTACGTCGACGACCGGTAACGTGGTCAAGTACATTCCCCTGCCAGGAGCCGGACTCGCAGGGCTGATCAAAGAGAAACGTCGGTATTTGATCTTGAACTATGACGATCCGGATGTTGATGCGAAGGGCACGACCAGCTTCAAGCTTGAGAGCAAGGAACTGCTCGAATCGGTGATTTTCTCGATCGGCACAAAGGCGAAACTGAAGCAGCGTGGCGATGCGTACATCAGGCCGAAGGTGGCTCAGGCGACGACAAATTAATTCATATCTCCAAAGCGATGCTGTAGTATAGAGGCGATCGAGATCGCCGCGGTATCGGCCTTCAGAATTCGGCCGCCGAACGTGATCGACTTGATCCCGGCGGCTGTCGCTTCTTCTATCTCGGCGTCATCCCAACCGCCCTCGGGACCGATGAATGCGAGGATCTTCGTCGCTCCTTCGACCGCATCGAAATTCTCTCCGTCGCGCTCAGAGAAATGAATTCGTGATCCGCTGAAATCGTTAGTGCGATCGATGAGTTCTACGAAATCCACTACATCTTCGATCTCCATCAACCGAGCGCGGCCGCATTGCTTCGTGGCTTCCATCGCAATTCGTTTCCACCGGGCAGAGCGCTTGGACGGATCGGCGGCTTTCACATCGCAGCGGACGGACGTCATCGGGATGAATCGGTTGACGCCAAGTTCGACAGCTTTTTGTACAACAAGATCGAGCTTATCGCCCTTTAGCAGTACGGCAGCCATCGTTAGATCGAGCAGTGATTCGGGTGACGCGGGTGTCGCCTCGTTCTGAATATTCAGGATCGCTTTTCGCTTCTCGATCGTCTCGATGCGACTTTCGAATTCACGTCCCACACCATCGAAAATGTTCGCCGCGTCGCCTACCGTCAACCGAAGCACGTCCCGTAGATGCCGCGTCTCGTCCTCGTCGAGCGTGACGAGCGATTCAGCAAATTGCGATGGCGGTGCGTAGAAGCGTCTCGTGGTCATTATGGAACGCGGACATTCTTGTCCGCCTATTTCTCGTATCGCCCTTGCTTACTTGCGGGCTTCTGCATCGTTGTCGAACCTTGACTTGAAATCAACTGAGCGTTGACGGAGCGAAACCCACGTATCGAACGCTTCGGGCGTTTGGAGCCAGACGGTCAGCCATTCGGCGATCTCGGTCTCTTCGGCTGTGTTCGTTAATTTCTCTTTCGCTTCGATCACCCGTTCACGGACGAGGCGGACGCCGTTCTTATCATCTTCAGAGAGAAATTTCTTCCGAAGATTATCGAGATTTCGAATACTTGAAAGGGCTTGTCGAAAAGACTCGACCTTCAGTATGTTGCGAAACTCCGCCGTGTAAGGCTTCGCGTCGTAACGAGTTACGTGGAGCTCCATTATCTCGGAATGCCTGAGCTCGGCACCTTCATCGGCGAGCAGCCGGGCGATCTTCATCGGTGATTCGACGGCTTGCTCTCCCAATACACTCCGCACTACCTCTTCGATCGCCTCGATTTCGGCAGAGCCGATGCTTTCGCAATCGAGCTTTTCCCAGACCTCGATCATCAGGTCGTGCTTGGTCTTCGACTCCCACATTTCAAACTTTCGACAGCCGCTCGATGATCTCGGTGGATGAATGATCCTTCGCGTCGCCGACGATCGCGACAGTGCCGCCGTAAGAACGAACGATCTCGCGTTCGGGCACGGTCTCGGTCGTATAATCTGTTCCCTTGGCGTGAAAATCGGGCTTGATGGCAATCAGCAGCTCCTCTACCGTAGGCTCTTCAAAGATGGTCACCAGGTCGACGCAACGCAGGCCGGCGACGATCTCGGCACGTTCATTCTGCGGCGTGTGCGGGCGGCCTTCGCCTTTCAGCCTTCGAGCCTGTTCGTCCGAATTGACACCGACGATAAGTACGTCGGCAAGATCGGCGGCGCCGAGCAGATAACGCAAATGGCCGACATGAAAAAGATCGAAACAGCCATTCGCCAAAACGATCTTCGCTCCGTGATCGCGCAGGTCTGCGACCTTGGCGGCAAGGTTTTCGCGATCGAGAATTGGAGCGGTGATGCGCTGCATCAGTCAGTGACGGCGGCAGTGTAAAGTTCCGTCGAGTTATCGTCGATCGAACGACGAAGCTCATCCGCACTCACCGTCGCGGTCCCCTTTTTCATTACGACAATACTGCCGGCATGGTTGGCGATCCGTGCCGCCTCAGCAAAGCTCAGGCCTGACGCAAGGCCGAGCGCGTAAGCGGCGATAACGGTATCGCCCGCTCCGGTAACGTCGACCGGTTCGCTTGAGCCGATCGCATCGATCGAGAAAGGCGAATTGCCCGGCTCGATCAGCAGCATTCCTTTGTTACCGCGGGTAACGAGCAATGCCTCGAGGCCGAGAGTTTCGCAAAGCTTTTCGCAATCGGATTCTGTAAATCCGTCGCCGAGGATCTGTTCGACTTCGTCCTGATTAGGTGTCGCACTGGTAGCTCCGGAAAATTCACCGAGGCTAAATCGCGAATCGACGATCAAGGGTATCTCTCTCTTCGTAGCAATAGCTTTGGCCTGTTCGAACAGCATCGGCGTAACCACGCCGCAGCCATAGTCCGAAACGACGATCGCATCTGCGGATGCTCCCGCCGATGCAAGATGATCGCGCAGGGCCTTCGAAGTCACCTCACCTATTGCGCCCGAGTTCTCGTAATCGATCCTGATCACCTGCTGTCGAGCAGCGTAGTGCTGACCCGCAAGGACTCGACATTTCGTCGTCGTCGTGAAGTTTGCGTCGAATGCAATGCTATCGGTACTAACACTCCCTTTTAGCGATCCGATAAGCTCGGCGCCGTTCGCGTCGTTACCCACTACGCCGACCAGCACCGCTTCGCCGCCAAGCGAAGCTACGTTCGCCGCCGTGTTTGCGGCGGCTCCCGGACGTGTTTCGGTTTGGTCATGACGCAGGATGAAAACGGGAGCCTCACGCGAAACGCGCGAGATCGTTCCGTTAAGAAACTGGTCGGCAACAAGGTCGCCGATTATTACCACGCGGCGGCCGGTAAACTTTCCGATATTTTCGGATTCTTTCACTCTCACAATTCTAAAGCAGAAAGGCCGAAGGCAGTTAATGCCTCCGGCCCGAGTATTTCGATCGTCAAGCGATCAGTGAGTATCGTAAGTTGCTACCGGCAGGTCACCCGGAATTCCCCAGTTCACTCCAGTGACCGAGAAATTAGAGCTGTTCAAGATCCAGAACGTCCCAGTCGACTGACGCCAGATGGCAATGTCAGTCTTATTGTCGCCGTCATAGTATCCTTGGGCGGTGTAATCGTCGCCGGTAGTACCGAAGTTCGCGAGGATCACTTGGGAACCCTGACCATCGCTGCGGTAGATAGCCCAAAGAATCGGGTCAGTAGCCGTAGCTCCCTCGCGGACGATAGCGACGTCCGTCTTGCCATCGCCGTCGTAGTCACCCGGAACGGCAAAGTCGCTCGAGATGCCCCAAGGCACTCCAAAGAATCCGACGGTCGAGCCGTAGATATAGAAAGTTGCGGGACTCGCCAGAGTCGGGCCGGGACGCTGTACGGCGAGGTCAAACTTGCCGTCTCCGTCATAGTCGCCCGGAGTTGCAAAGTCGCCGTCAACTCCCCACTGTGCACTAAAAAAGCCGCCTGTGCTCTTATAAACCCACCAGGTCATTATTCCGCCAGAACGTCGGATAATCGCGAGGTCGGTTTTTCCGTCTCCGTCGTAATCTCGCGCCATCGGTTCATCGCCATTAACGCCCCACGTTGCGAACGTGAAGGTAAAGGTAGAGCTGTTGATGATGTACCAAACGCCCTCGGAATCACGCCAAACAGCGATGTCGGCCTTGTTGTCGCCGTCGTAGTCGCCCGGCGTCAACCGGTCCTGGTTCGCGATGCCCCATGGCTGACCGAGGATGTAATTTCCCGTCGTCCCGTACACATACCATACTCCCGTGTCCGGTCGAAAGATCGAATAGTCGGCTTTTTGGTCGCCGTCAAAATCCAGAGCTTCGCGCAAGGCCACCTGGGCCAAACTTGACATGCTTAGCATGCAGATCAACGCGAAAAAAGCGAGGGAACGCACAAAGGCTGAAGAAATTCGGCTCATTGAGTAAAGTCCTTATAGAAAAGAGGTAAAACGTCGGGGAATACCCGCAATCAATAACTATACTAACTAGCGTGGAGAGTTCGCAAGACTAAATCGAAAGCTTTTTACTCTAGGTCAACAGGCGTTAGACGCTTCCAAACTTAATAAAGTTGGAATAGCCAAAAAATTTCCAAAAACTACAGTCCTCGCTGCAACAAATTGACGGTTTGCCCGCCGACAGATATCTGTCCGGAGCGGCCCTTTCCCATGCTTGGATCGACAAAAACCCGGATGTTTCCCGCACCGCTCGAAACCTTGTCACCCTGTATCCGGATCCAAGGGCGGTCAGAGGAAACAGCGAAATCGCAATTATTGTCCGCCCTGACGGGAATGTCGCGAAAGCCGCCCTTACGACTTACCGTGGGTATCCGAAGCGGCGGAATGTCGATAACAACAGTACATGTGGTCTGGTTCCGCAAGGCATCGAAGACATTAAGCCTTCCGTTCGTTTTCGTCGGTGTTGAGATCCAACCGGTCAAAGAATCGACCGTGTTCATGAGCGTTGCCTTCAACGATGCCGCCGTTAACGACGGGTTGTAGGCGGCTAACAAAGCGGCGGCGCCGGTAACATGCGGAGCGGCCATCGAGGTTCCGCTGCTCGACCCGTAGGAGTTGTTTGACGTTCGAGTCGTGCTCAATATGCCCGACCCCGGGGCTGCAAGGTCGACGCTGATCGGGCCGTAATTGGAAAAGCTCGATCTCGCGTCGGTATTTGTTGAAGAAGCTACGGACAAAATACTCGGAGACGTGTAGGCGGCCGGGAATGCGGGAGCCGCGGCCGTATCGTTATTCCATCCGTTATTGCCCGCGGCGAATACGTTTAAGATTCCAGCGTTACCCATCGCGTCGAGGGCGTCTTTGGTCGCCTGATCGTATCCGCATGCTTCATCACAGCCGGCGTAACTGTTGTTGGTCACGCGAATATTCACGCCGCGAAGCTTCATCGCCCGGATGTAATTGTAGGCGTTTATCAGCATCGCGGACGTTGTGCCGTATCCATCCGCGTCGTAGATCTTGATCGCCATGATCCGGACGTTCCAGTTCACGCCGACCACGCCGAGAGCATTATTGCCGACTGCTCCGATAGTTCCGCCGACGTGCGTGCCGTGGCCGTTTTCGTCGAGCGGGTCGGCATCGTTGTAGTAAAAATCGTAGCCGTAATAATCGTCGGCGAACCCGTTGTTGTCGTCGTCGATGCCGTTGCCCTGCACCTCGCCCAAGTTGCTCCACATGTTACCGGCGAGGTCTTCGTGGGTGTAACGCATTCCCGTATCGATGTTCGCGACAACAACGGTCGAGCTGCCCGTGGTCAGATCCCACGCGGCCGGGGCAGAGACCCTTGAAAGTCCGTAAAGGCTGGAGTTCGTCCACTGCGGATCGTTCGGCGTTGCTTGGAGATGATAATAAAAATTTGGCTGTGCGTACTCGATCTCGCCGTCCAGCGTCGCAGCCGCGGCGGCTTGTTTGGGTTCCGATCCATTTGCGATCTTTACCCGCTGCCAACCGGTGTCGCCTAGAGTTTCCAGATGAGCGAGCCCGAGCTTGGCGGTGGTCTCGACAACCTTCGTTCGAGAGACATTCTCGCGAAACTTGATCAGGAGCTCATCCTTAGCGTAGGGTTCCCCCTTACCTTGGCTCAAAGCCAAGGTCGAAAGTAAAGATATTGCGATAAGGATTCGCAGGCTCTTCATCGAGGTAATACGAGTATATTGCCGCCCGTTAAAGATCATCAATGAAGCATGAAGTTGGGAAGGAAATGGGTGGGGCGGCTAGAGGGATTCGAACCCTCGACATCCTGAACCACAATCAGGCGCTCTAACCACTGAACTATAGCCGCCACATTTGAATTTCAAATCGCGAGATCTGAAATTTCAGATCTGGTACCCCCGGCAGGATTCGAACCTGCGACCTACGGCTTAGAAGGCCGTTGCTCTATCCAGCTGAGCTACGGGAGCGTAAGCAAACTATGATGTTAGCGATTGACTTGAAGCAAGTCAACGGTTATCGAAAGGTCAGCCGCTGATGCCCTTATTTCGTGCGGGCTTCTGCAAGAGGCTTACTTTCGCTCACCTTCGTCAGCATTTGTTCGAAAACTTCGGAAAGGTCGAGCTCGCTGGTGTCGATAACGACGGCGTCTTCGGCGATGGTGAGCGGAGAATCGACGCGGGTTACGTCGCGTTCGTCGCGCTCGTTTATCTCCGTGAGGGTTTGTTCGTAGGTGCTGACGCGGCCTTTTGCCGTGTCTTCTTCGAAGCGGCGCCGGGCACGGGCTTCGGGTTTTGCGGTGAGGAAGAACTTGATGTCGGCTTTGGGAAACACGACGCTGCCGATGTCGCGGCCTTCGAGGACGCAGCCTTTCGGACTTTGTTCGCCGAGCTTACGCTGAAGATCGACCATAGTGCGGCGAACGTCTGAGATGGTCGAGACGACCGAGGCAGCTTGGGCGATCTCAAGCGTGCGGATATCGTCCGAAACATTTTCACCGTCGAGGAAAACCTGAAGCGAATCGACCTCGCCTTTCAACTCGATCTCGGCATCTCGTGCATTTTTAGCCACCAAATCCGCTTCGCCGAGTTCGATTCCCTTTCGGATTGCCGACAGCGCTACCGCGCGATACATCGCACCCGTATCGAGGTAAAGCAGGCCGAGATGTTTGGCGAGCATCTTACCAAGAGTTGATTTTCCGGCTCCCGACGGGCCATCGATCGCTATGATCATCGAAAATCATTGTATCGAAAACGTCCCAAATGTCACTTATAGCGGTTGAGGGTCTGTTTCATGGCTTTGGTTTTCCTGATCTTCTTGCTCTGTGGTCTAACACCTTTAACCACGGAACAAGATGAAAAAGAAGGATTAATGCGACTTAGTTCCGGAGGACTTTCACGGCACGGTCAGGATAGTCGGTGATGATGCCGTCGATCGGGAATGTCTTCATCTTCTCAAGATCGGCGATCTCATTGACAGTCCAGGGTACCAGCTTGATCTTGTTCGCTTTGCAATAATCGACGACCGATTGATCGACGAGCGAGAAATGCGGGCTGAAGCTTTCGGGTTTGAACCCGAGGCGTTCGATGCTTGTTTCGATCGGTTCTTTTGTGCCGACGAGGAGTGCAAGCTCCTGTTTCGGCCAGCGCTTCTTTATTTCCTGCAGCGGCCGGACGTCGAACGACTGGATCTTGGCGCGGTTCATCATTTTATATTTGGTGATCTCTGCCATCACCAACGTAACGAATTCCGGTATCGGCGGGTGCGTCGTACCGTCACCGGCCTCGTTGGATTTGATCTCGATGTTGTATCGAACAAGCGGCAGTTTCTTGCTCTTCGTGTATTTATCGATCGCGACAAAAACTTCCGACAGCAGTGGTTTGTAGACCTTCATCGGCACTTGCATCGGAAACTGCACGTTTCCCCGCGAGCCGACATCATACTTCTTCACTTCGTAATACGTCATCGCGTAGATATTGTGCTGCTTTTCGTTCTCTTTGGTGATCGCGGTTCCATCGGGCGCCGTCGAGATGAAATATGAAAACCACGGCTCGTGCGAAACAACAACTTTTTTGTCTTTGCTGATCACGAGATCGAGCTCGATCACGTCAGCTCCTTGGTCGATCGCTTTGATGAACGATGGGATCGTGTTTTCGGGAAGGTGTCCACGCGCTCCGCGATGGCCTTCGATCGAGACATTTTTCTGGGCGGGTATTACGGAGAAGAACGCGAGCGCAAATAGTGCGGAAGTGATGATCTTTTTCATAACAAGAATTATATAGAGAGAACCGGAGAAGAGTATTGATTTCTCTTCTCCGTAACTTGATCACCCGAAGCCTCTTAGAAATACAACTTCACCGCCAGTTGTATCTGACGTGCGGGAGCCGTGCTGCTAATAACTCCAAAGTTGCCGGTGCCGGTGATATTGCCGTTGGCGTCACGTGTGATCTGACCAGCGTCGGAATTCGCGGCATTGAAGTTCGTCTTGTTGAACAAGTTGAAGAACTCCGCGCGGAAGTCGATGCGGGTCTCGTCCGTGATCGGAAGCTTGAACTGCTTGTGCAGGCCGAGGTCGAAGTTAAAGTAGCTGTCGCTTCTGACGATGTTGCGACCGGCGGTGCCGAAAGGCTCGTACGGCTGCGGCACCGAAATGCACGCCGGATTAAAATAGTCGCGCGTCGGGTTCGGACGGTCACCGCGATTGAGCGGGTCGCACGTCACGTTTGGGCGAAGTGCCACGCCGCCGAGGAATGACGGCAGGTTGTTCGTGATCGCCTGCGTGCCGCCGAGAGCGTAACGGAAGTTGATCGGAGCGCCGCTCGCCATCGTATTGATTCCGTTAAGCGTCCATCCGCCAAGCACCGCATCAACCGCCGGATGCCAGTCGCCGCCGAGCCAGCGATTACGGCCGACGGGCAGTTCCCAAACGAAGCTGGTCGTATTGTTGAACGGCTGGTCGTATGCACCGATGCCCTTGTCATTCTTAAAATCGTTGACGTTCTGCGGCGTTCCAGTATTGCCGTTCGGCTCTTCGAGAACCTGCGAACCGTTGTCGATCGCTTTCGACCACGTAAACGAATTCAAAAGATAAAGTCCGCGGCTGAATCGCTTTTCGAGTTTTGCCTGCAGAGCGTTGTAGCTTGAGAAGCCTTCCGGCAACACGGCGGAGATCGAACCGAACCCTGAGATCGGGCGACGCGATTGCAGCGACGGAAGCGGCACGGTCGCGCGGTTTTCCCACTCGGCCTGCGTAACCGGCCGCGCCTGATTGAGATCGGCAAGCAGCACAGTATCGCTCTCCTTATTGCCGACGTAAGCAACATCGAGAACCATATCGGCAAAGAGTTCGCGTTGAACCGAAAGCTGCCAGTTCTGAATGCTCGCGGTCGGCATGTCCCGCGGAATATAGAGCACGACGTTGTTCGGCAGTCCGCTTGTTGGGTAACCGTTCTGCGTCGGACGGAAGCAGTTGGCTTGATACGCATCACCTGTGCAAAGCGGATTGGTCGGCGATTGAGCAACAGCCGCTCGCGTGACGATCGGGAAGTTAGTGCCGAGAATGTCGGCGCTTCCTAGGCGGTTCATGAAAACAAAGCCTTTCGCATAGCCGCCGCGGAGGACGGTCTTGTCAAAGATGTTGTACGCAAAGCCAAGCCGCGGGCTGAAGTTGTTGTTGTCCGAATCGACAAGACTGCGGTCGTTGTCGCTCGCGAGAATGATCGAGTTCGAGACCGGATCGTAGTTTGAAAGACGATTGTTCTCTTCAAAATACGGCGTGCCGAATTCGTAGCGAAGGCCGAGGTTTAGCGTCAGCTTACGATTTACTTTCCAGTCGTCCTGTATGAAAGCGAAATGAAAACGCTGCCGCATCTCGGCGACGGTGAGCGTCGCGAACTCGTACTGGCTGCGGGCGCCGAACATAAAGTCGGCAAGGTTGTAGAGGTTGTTGGCGGCTCCTGTGACACGGCTGAACTGGCCGCCGTATGTGTCGAGGCCCATCAGCGGGTTCGTATCCTGCACTTCGGTATTTACCCGAAGATATTCGTGACCGACCTTGATGCTGTGGTTGCCGGCCTGGAACGTGTAGCTAGGGCGGATGTTGATGTTCTCCGGGTTCTGAAACTGCGGGTTCGTAGCCTGGCGGCCGAGCTGTGAAAATCCCGTGATCGTTTGTGTCGTCAAACCGCCGGTTATCTCCGGATCTTCGGGCAGGCCGGTGATGCCGTAGAGATCGAACATGCTCGGGCCGCCGGTAAGCGGTGGACGCTGGCATTGCCGAAAAGATACGTACCGCCAAGCGAAAGCTGTTTATTCAAAATATCGACGAAACCATTCTGATTACTTCCCGACGGTCCGGGGATATTCGGCCCTTCGAAGCCCTCCGACTTTCTCCAGCTCCAGCGGCCGAACAGGCTGAACACATCGCTGAACTTGTGATCGACGCGGACGTTGTACTTGTCACTGAAAAGTTTGTTCTCGACGAGTTCCGAGTAGTTGCTCGACGTTGCGGAATTGATCGGCGTCGGTAGTTCGTTGAGAACTTTCTGAGCGAACGCCGTCATCGGGATCGGCGTTCCCGCGGCATACGTTATGCCTGTGAGCGGATTGCGAACGTCAACGCTCAGGATTCCCTGACGCTGAGCGAGAGTTGGCAGAGTCGAGAAAACGAGATTCTTCTGGATCTGCCGGAAGCCTTCGTAATCGCCGAAGAAGAACGTGCGGTCTTTGACGATCGGGCCGCCGAAGGTGAAGCCGAATTGGTTGCGAATGAGCGGTGGTTTCGTTCCGCCGGCGGGCTTGAAGAAGCCGACCGCGTTAAGAACCGTGTTGCGGTGAAACTCAAATGCCGAGCCGTGAAACTCGTTCGTGCCGCTTCGGTATGTCGCGTTGATAACCGCGCCACCAGCCCGGCCAAATTCGGCGCTGTATGTATTCGTCTGCACCTTGAATTCGGCGATCGCGTCGGGCGAAACCTGTACGACCTGGCTCGAAAAGCTCTGGTTGCTGGTTCCGTAGGCGTTGTTGTCGATGCCGTCGAGAAGGAAATTGTTGACGGTCGCACGCAGGCCGTTGACGTTGAATGCGGCCTCGCGTCCGCCGCCGCCCGCAGGGCTGTTCGTATTCGATTCGCGTACGCCGGGGGCGAGCAGAGCGAGATTTGCATACGAGCGTCCGTTGAGCGGCAATGCGACGATCTGTTTACGCTGGATAACCTGGCCTCGATCGCTCGATTCGGTCTCGAGAAGTTCGGCGGCGCCCGTGACGGTTACCGCAACCTCGGCGGTCGCCACCTGAAGCGCGATGTCGGCACGCTGTCGCGAGTTAACGGTTAGATTGATGCGGTCGGCGATCGTGCGGTTGAAGCCGTTTGCCTCGACGATGATCTGATAGTCGCCGATCTTTACGTTCGCAAACTGATAGTCGCCGCTGTCATTTGTAACGGTCGATGCCGTGATCGCGGTCGCGATGTTCTTGAGCGTTACGTTCGCTCCAACGACTGCGGCGCCGTTAGCGTCGCGGACAGTCCCGAGCACGGTCGCGGTTTCGGACTGAGCCTGTGTAACAACCGCCGAGAGAAGAAGGGTTAGGATCGCGATGCAGAAATAGCCCACAGAAACTTTGTGTTTCACGTCGATTTTCTCCTGATGAAAACTTAAAAAAATAGAAAGCCGCCGATCACGCCGGCGATAAATGCGTTACCCAAACGCGAAGAATTTTCATTGAGTAAATGAGAGGCTAAATGGCGTGGCTGAAATCGGTGTTAATCGCGTGTTGCGGAAATCTTAAACTTGCTCACGAAAGAGCGCGGCGAACTTTCGGTGGAAGCTTGTCGAAGACGAGTTGGTAGGAGTTGGCGATGAGTTCCTTGAGTTCGGCCTTGTCGATCGCATCGGGCTTTTCGACTGCGACCCAGTGATATCGGGCGACGTACGGTGCGGGGATAATACCGTCGAGTTCGGTGAGCTCGGCGAACTTCTCAGGCGTCGTCTTGAACGATATATGACCCGAACCGTCGAGGCCGGTGACGCAGAACATCTTCCCGCCGACACAAAAGCACAGATCGTTTCCCCACTTCACATCCTCAGTCGCATGCGGGAATGATAGGCAGTATTTGCGGAGTTGTTCGATGTTCATCGACGGTCGTTTATCAGAATTTTATTGACGGTTTCGTTCGTTAGATCAACATCGTCCAACGAAATGCCGTTATGCGTTACCATCCGTATCACTGAATCCCAGCCGAGGGCAAGAACGCCTAGATCCCGTAAATTGTTGCAGATATCTGCTGGTGTTCGACCGGTCGCGGAGACATCGAAGATGACGATGTTGGTAACGACGGATTCGTGATCAAGCGAGATGCCGTCGATCTCGGCGAGGCCTTCAGCGAGTCGGCGGGCGTTGGCATGATCTTCACGAAGACGTTTGGGCGATTCTTCGAGGGCGATCAGCCCTGCGGCGGCGAGGATACCGGCCTGACGCATTCCGCCGCCGAGCCGTTTACGCCATGCACGGGCTTCATTTATAAACTCTCGCGAGCCGACGAGCATCGAACCAACCGGAGCACCAAGACCTTTCGACAAGCAGAACTGAACGGAATCGCAGCCGCGTGTGAGTTCCCCAACGGTCGTATCGAGCGCCACTGCTGCGTTGAAGATGCGGGCTCCGTCGAGATGAACAGGAATGTTGTGACTATGTGCTCGGTCGCAAATATCGTTGCAATGCTCCGCCGTCATCACCGTTCCGCCAGCCATGTTGTGCGAATTTTCAAGACAGATAAGCCCCGTGGCCGAGCCGTGATAGTCGTGACCGATGTGCAGAGCGGGTTCGATCTCGCTCCATCTTAGATGACCACTGCGGTCTTCACTTCGCGTCGGTTTGAGCAGTACGCCGGAGATGACGGACGCAGAGCCCATCTCGTGCAGATAGATGTGAGAGCGGTCCTCTATGATCACCTCGTCGCCGGGTTTCGTGTGAACTTTGATGGCGATCTGATTCGCCATGCAGCCCGAAGGAACGACTAAAGCTGCTTCGCGTTCGAATATCTCTGCGGCCCGATCCTGTAAGCGGTTGACCGTCGGGTCTTCGCCGTAAACATCGTCGCCCACTTCCGCTGATGCCATCGCCGCCCGCATCGCTTCGGCCGGCTTGGTCACTGTGTCGCTTCTGAGATCGATCATCGGAAGTCTCGATTGTGCCACGAATATGGTTTGCGTCTATAATCGCGGCAGTTCTAATTCATCCAAAAGTTCCCGGAGACTTGTATCTATGCATCGCTTCGTCGCCCTTTTCCTGTGTGTCGTGTTCGTTGTCGCTTCCGCCGTTGCTCAGAACGTTGGAGCTCCCGGTGAGCGAAAGGGTTCCGGCACGGTCGTGTTGAAAGCCGCTCGCGTGATCGACGGAACGGGTGGCGCGCCGATCGCAAACGGCGTGGTAGTAGTACTCGACGACAAGATAATGGCGGTCGGGCCGGCCTCGACGGTACGCGTTCCGAGCGGTGCGAAGGTGATCGACCTCGGCAACGCGACACTCATGCCCGGCTTTATCGATGGTCACACGCATATCGTCGGACGCGTGCTTGGCGACCCAGAGGCGGGCAACGCCGCGTTTCGCGATGCCGATTCCTTCCTGACTCTGCTAGGAGCCCGCAACGCCGAGCGAACGCTGATGGCGGGGTTTACGACGATCAGAAATCTCGGCGCTCCAAACTTTGATGATATGACGCTGAAGCGGGCGATCAACGAAGGCTGGATCCCCGGCCCGCGGATCTACGGAGCCGGGCACGCGCTCGGGATCACCGGCGGGCATTGCGACGAGAATGGATTTAAGCCCGGTGTCGCGGATGGCGATTTCAAAAATGGCATTGCCGACGGTGTCGATCAGGTGCGGGCTGCGGTTCGATATCAGATCAAGTATGGCGCGGACCTGATCAAGACCTGTGCGACCGCGGGCGTTTTATCTGAAGGTACCGCCGCAGTCGGGACAACGCAGTACACGTATGAAGAGCTTAAAGCGATGGTCGACGAGGCGAAGAAAGCAGGCCGCAAAGTTACGGCTCATGCCCACGGTGCCGAGGGCATCAAGATCGCAACGCGGGCCGGAGTAGCCTCGATCGAGCACGGTTCGTTTCTCGACGAAGAAGGCGCGAAGCTGATGGCCGCGAACGGGACATACCTCGTGCCGACGTTGATGGCCGGCGAAGGGGTCGAGCGGCTGGCGAAAAATAACACGCTTCGCGGACTGCGCGCGGAGAAAGCTCTGTTGGCCGCGGCCGCGATGCGAAACTCGCTGAAGATCGCTATCGCCAACAATGTGCAGATCGCCCTCGGAACCGACTCCGGCGTCATTCTCCACGGCACCAACGGACATGAATTTACGCTGATGGTCGAATGGGGCGGAATGTCGCCACTGGACGCGATCGTCGCCGGTACGCTTAATGGAGCAAAGCTGCTCGGCGTCGAGAGCTCCATCGGGACATTGTCGGCCGGCAAGTTTGCCGATATCGTTGCCGTTCCCGGAAACCCGCTGACCGACATTAAGCGGATGGAAAACGTGACGTTCGTGATGAAGAACGGAGCGATCTACAAAAATGCAGAAGCCCGACCGTGAGGCAGGGCTTAAGCGGGACGCAGATGGCTAAGCCCTCGCTAACGCGCGGGCTTCCGCATTACTTGGCCGCAAACGCAAGGGCAAAAGCAGCAGTGGACAGGATCGACGCCGCAGTCCGGATGTGGTTCCAAAAAGTCCAGTTCGTCAGATAGTTTTTCCAAACTTCCTGACCGGCCGTCGTAGTTGCGTCGGCCGCGAGCAAGGCATTGTTTAGCGGCACGTTCAAAGCGATCGTCACGATAAAACTCCCGATCACGTAAAACGCCGCACCGGCGAGGATGTAGTAAGCCTGCAGCGTTTGCCATTTCCAGACGGACAAGCCCACTAGAACAAGCGAGATCAACGCACTCCCCATAAACACGCCGAGAAATATCGGGTTCAGGATCACCAAGTTTATCGACTGCATCGCCCGCATGCCTTCGATCGTGATCCGGCCTAATGCCGCCATAACTGCCGCCGAGAAGATAAAGAACGTTCCCGCGATCAGGCCCGTGCCGATGATCGCGATGAATATAAGAATGTTGGATAGATTTTGAGTGATGTTCATGATGATGCCTCCCGCGATCAGTAAGAGATTCCCGGTGTTTTGTGAAAATAGGTTTCGTCCGTTAGCTGTTTCAGAATGAAATCCGCAATGTCAGCCGGTGAGATCTTGAGCGTGACCGACTTGTCAGCTGCCGAGAAGCCATGCCGATATTTGCCGGTCTTGGGTCCTTTCGTGAACGCTCCGGGACGGACTATCGTCCAGTCCAGATCGCTTTGCATAACATACTCTTCCTGTCGCACATGGTCCGCATAAGCCTTCCGTAGCAGCAAGCCGAACATCACGTACTTCCACAGAAAATTGAGATTGCCTTTGCTGTCACCAACGCCCAGCGATGATTGACAGATCACGCGATTAACACCTGCTTTCTGCATTGCCCGAATGATGTTCTTGGTACCCTCCGAACGAACTCTTCCGCCTCGTCCATCGCCGAGCACGCAAATCACTGCATCCTGGCCGGACACGGTCCGCTCGACAGCCGCGATGTCGAATACATCTCCGATAATTATCTCTACGCCAGACTTTATCGATCCCATCTTCGACGGTGTACGTACCAAGGCCGTAACCTCGTGACCGGCCTCCAATGCCTGCTCGACTACTTCTCTTCCCGTAAGTCCCGTTGCTCCGAATACTGCTATTTTCATAATTTCTCCCGTTGCTTTACACCGTGTCAAGTTGACACTGTGTAAACAATATGCAAGACTTTACACAATGTCAAGCGAAATTTCGGAAACTCGGAAAAAAATTATTGAGACGGCAGCGCGTCTGTTGCTCGAGAGCGACGGGCAAGGCGTTCGGATGGCAGATATCGCGAAAGCATCCGGCATCTCGCGGCAAGCGGTATATCTTCACTTCCCTACGCGAGGCGAACTGATGATCGCGGCGGTGCGGCATCTGGACGATGTTTACGGGCTCGACGAGCGGGTGCAAAATTTCCGGGGTGCTAGGACGGGCTCTGAGATGCTGGAAACTTTCGTTGAGTTCTGGGGAAACTACATCCCAAAGATCTTTGGCGTGGCAAAGGCGCTAATGGTCCTTCGGGATAACGATCCAGCGGCGGCATCCGCGTGGGAGGACCGTATGAACTCCGTCCGCGGCGGCTGCCGACGTACGATCGAGACGATCGAACACGAGGGACTGCTCTCGCCCGACTGGAGCGTCGACGAGGCCGTCGATGTCATGTGGACGATCCTGTCGATCCAGAATTGGGAGCGGCTCACGCTGGAGTGCGGGTGGACGACGGATCAGTACGTCGAGCGGACGAAAAGTCTCCTGACTAAAGGGCTTCTTCGATAGGTTACTTAAACAAGGGAGGCGGTCAGTGAGACCGCTCCTTGTTGCCTGTAAGCAGCGTTACCTTTACCGAAAACCGGAACGAGAGACTGCCGTCTTCATCGTCGATCAATTGAACAAGTTTTTCAGTCACGCGGAACCGGTCATCGTCAGACAAAGTTTCAAGCCAGACGGGCAGAAGAAAGTCAGAAACGAGCGGCGAGCCGACGAACTCGGCGCCGTTTTCAAACTCAAATATTTCGGTGGTTGATTCGGTTTTGATGTCTTTTAAGCCGGCATTCTCGGCGATCTCTTCGATCTTTGAGACGCTTGGGATCTGCGAGATCATCGCTTCGGCGGCGTGGCCGTGTTCGCCAAGATCTTCGTTGAACAACACTTCCCAAAGTAAAGAAAAGATCTCACCAAAACTTCCGGCGGACGGCAAGACGATGCCGACTTCCGCGCTTGGGCGTGCAACTCGAACCGCCTCAGCAATGAAATCCGCAATGCTTTCCGGCCGCGTGAAGCTGGCATCGGCCACGACGGCGTCGAACGAATCGTCATCGAAATCGCCTTCGGCAAACTCGATAGCCGAGCTTGTCGCAACACCTTTATCGCGGGCAATATTCAGCAAGTCCGGATTTTCGCACGTCGCAAACATCTTTATTTTGTCGTCGACCTTTTCGCGGATCGCGATGCAGTGGTCGCCTGTTCCAGCGTTGATATAAAGAATGCTCGCGGCGTCTTTAAAGCCGACATGCTTGTCGATCAGGTCTGTAAATCGACGAGTCCAGTTTTCATTGATCTCTAGGTCTCGCACAAAGGCGAGTTCCCTTTCCGTTTTTGCCATGCCTCTATTTTCTCACACCGCAGGCGAAATGCTAGGCTGTTATTTTCTATGGCAAAGAACGTAAGGGACTTGTTCGACCTGTCGGGTAAGACGGCGATCGTAACCGGCGGATCTCGCGGGATCGGTAAGGAAATGGCCGAGGGATTGGCGGAAGCCGGTGCAAATGTGATGCTATGCGCTCGTCGGGCGGAATGGCTTGATGAAACAGTCGCGGAATTTGCGGAACGCGGATTCAGCGCCGCAGGAAAGACGTGCGATGTGTCGAAGGCCGAGGAAGTTCAGGAGTTGATCGATGAGACGGTTTCGCGATTCGAATCGGTCGATGTTCTCGTAAACAACGCTGGAATCTCGTGGGGTGCGATGCCCGAGGATATGCCAGTCGAGCAGTGGCAAAAGGTGATCGACGTAAACCTTACCGGCTGCTTTTTGATGGCGCAGGCCGCGGGCCGGCAGATGCTCAAACAGGGTTCCGGTTCGATCATCAACATCGCCTCCATTGCGGGGCTTACCTCATCGGCCAACGGCCCGTTCTATGCCGGGTATGTCGCGAGCAAGGCCGGCCTGATCGGGTTGACGCGTGAGCTGGCGGCAAGTTGGGGACGCAAAGGCATCCGCGTAAATGCTATCGCCCCGGGCTTTTTTCACTCGCGTCTTGCCGACGCCGTCATCGACATTTACGAGCGATCGATCCAAGAGAACAACGTCATCCCGCGAGTCGGTAATGAAGGCGAATTGAAAGGTGTCGCAGTATTCCTTGCGTCGGACGCATCCAGCTACATCACCGGTCAGACGATCGCGGTGGATGGAGGTATGACCGTTTAGAGGAACGCAGACATTCTTGTCCGCACTCTTCGATTATGGAAGAACTACTTGCTCCAACTTCCGAACAATCGGCGGTCGCCGTCCTGCTGATCGGCTTTATCTTTGGCCTTTATCACGCGATCGAGGCCGATCACCTCGCGGCCGTTTCCGCGATCGTCAGCGAACACAAGAACGTACTGACGGCTTCAGTCATCGGTGGTTTTTGGGGACTCGGGCACACGATCTCGCTCTTTATCGTAGGTGCGTTGGTGATCTTTGTGAAGGTTCAAATCTCCGAAAGCACAGAAGGAATTCTCGAAGGGATCGTCGGAATCATGCTCGTACTGCTCGGACTAAACGCGATACGAAAGATCTTTACAGCCGAGAAGGTTCATACTCATACGCACGAGCACGACGGACACGAACACAGCCACGTCCATCTTCATAACGACGAAAAGGCTGAGACGTCGCACCACCGCTTCGCTCCAAGATCGATACTTGTGGGAATGATCCACGGACTTGCCGGAAGTGCAGGCTTGATGCTGCTCGTGCTTCCGACGATCTCGTCAGCCGCTGTCGCATTACTCTACATCGCGATCTTCGGCGTCGGCTCGATCGCTGGCATGATGATAATGAGTCTGCTGATGGGCTTGCCGCTCTATTTCACCGCGGACCGATTCGTCGCGATCAACAAGGGTATTCGCTTGCTCGCCGGTGCTTTTAGTCTTGTCTGGGGAGCACTTCTGATCAATGAGAAGTTCTTTCCGGCTTAGCGACGGAATCTAATAGAGTTAATCAGTTAAGAGTTCGAGTAACTGTTAACTGAAAACTTTAGAACTGTTAACTGTTAGAAAAACTTACTTCACGAAGTGAAACTCTCCGAAGCGTTCAGGGACATGAAAGTTCGGCTGCTCGGTCATTGTCGGTGACCACGCCAGATATCCTCGGTCAGGACCCTGGCCGACACACCTCAACAAATTTCCTAACCATACGTCACCCGGTTCGGGGTTTTTACCAAACGCGCTCCACGGGATCTTCATTGCGATAGTCACTCGACCGTCTTCAATCTTCGCCGCGGCTTCCATTCCAGATTTGTATTCCCAGTCAGAAACTCGCTTGCCACTTGTCGAATCGAGAGCGACGTCAAGCCACTCGCCGGTCGGGGCCGCTTCAAACTCAAAATACTTTCTCAGTTCATTCCTATCAGGCGCCACGAACATCTCGACAACATCGCGATCCCACAGGTTGATCGCTTTTTGCTCAAGATCAGGAAACTCTGCAACGACCAGCGGCTCGGTTTGGTTCGTCTCAAACAGAACATGCAGGGCCGAGTCGGTCCAAAGCATTCTTGCTAAGGCATGTCTGCCCTCCGGAGCTTCGAGCCCGTTCCAATATCGACGGATGCTAATCAGCTCAGCGGACGCCCACGCCAAGTGCGAAAGGTTTTCCGCAGCGAAGTCCTCCCTGCAATAGTTGACCGTGAGCGTTTGCATTTCTACCCGCGCAGCCACCGATTCAAATTGCCGAACTCGGTTTGAACCGCTTTCAGTAAGCCTTTGCCAAAAACGCTGAGTGGACGGTTATCGGCAAAGGCTGAAGCTATCGCCCACATTGTTCGTCCGGAAACTCGCGGTTCATTCGAGATCGCATAAACGGGCTCCCAATATTCGGGCATCAGTTTGGACTTGAAATGATCGAGGCCGTCGAAATTATAGAACCGCTGGCCGTGTTTTCGCATCCACGCGAGCAGAAATCTGAGCCAAGCCGGATTCTGCGTCGAGTCTATCTTTGCACGATGCGAAAGCGGCGAGATGCCGAGAGTAATATACTCAAAGCCTTCATCGCCGAGCCTTCGTATGGCGTGATCCATCATCAATTCGACCGTGCCGTTAGGTGCCTCTGGCCGGTGCGGAAACTGTTCGGTAAGCCAGCCATTGCGTTGCGGAACAGGTGAAAGGATCAGAAATGCCTCGACGTTAGAGTCTCGTTCCGCGACGAACACACGACGGTTTTCGAGGCGTTCGAGCGTTTCCGGCTCGATAACGAAATGCAGAGGTGGAAGCCCTTTCGTCGCGAGCCACGCGTCGAGACATTCGCGCAACGCCGAATCGTTGTGAGCCCGTTCGACCGTCCATTCGCTGATCGTCACGCCCTTGTTTCGAGCCCGGTTGAATTGTTGGCGAAGCGATCTTTTAGCATCTACGATCGACGCCCATCGGGCGGGGTGCCAAACGGGTTGTCCCCCGAGAGAAACCTGAGAATACGTTGGCGACTCGTGATAGACGGCTTCAAGCCTGGCTTCGGCCCCAAAGTAACAGACCGATTCGCCGCTTCTCGCGGCTTCATTCTCGAACGCGGATGCGACTTCCGCCAGCGAATGTCGCGGGCACACCGGAGCACCTGCCACAACTCTAACGCCTTTTGATGTGACGTAACCTACTACTGACTCTCCATCGTTGCCGAACCAATGCTGGATTCCCGGATTCACTATCTGAAAACACGTACTATTCCAACCGTGTCTCAAAACGAGATCCCGGGCGCGTCGAAATTCGGAAGTGTCCGACATAGGCTATTGGCTATTGAGAACAGTTTTGAACGCCATCTTCGCGAGCTTCCACGTGCGGCTCCAGTCGATCTTGCCTTCTTCATCACGGCCCATGATCTTGTTGACGAAGAGCTTGCGGAAGTCGGCACCCTCGCGGCGAAGCATAAACTCTTTCGCGTAGGGTTTCGCCGTTTCGAAGAAGTTGAACTCAGGGTCGGTGATGATGCCGATGCCTTCAAGCGTCATCAGCGCGCGCATAATGTATGTGAAATTCGACGGAAGGCGGAACGGATAATCGTACATCACGTCCGCCAGATCGTACGTCAGCTCTTTGAAGTTTACGTCCTTGAGTTTCAGGTTGAGATGAAACTCGAACATCTTCTCGACCACCGGACGAACCGCCGCCGCATCGACGCCGGGTTTGAGGAAATTGAGGTCGATAAGATCCTGTGCAATGCCCGCCGGATCTTTGCTGACGACGTGGAAAAACGCATCGATCATTTTCGACTGCAGCTCGGGTGTAATACGGCCGACCATTCCGAAATCGAAGAACGCAAGACGGCCGTCTTCCATGACGAGAAGATTGCCGGGATGCGGATCGGCGTGGAAGAATCCGTCCTCAAGCAGCTGCTTGAGATAGGTCTTGATCAAAAGGCGATTCACTTTCTCGGGCGAAATGCCGCGTCTTGCCTGGCCTTCGAGATCGGTGACCTTGGTGCCGTTGATAAACTCCATCGTGAGCACTTTCGACGTGGTCGCGTTCCAATAGATCTTCGGTACGTGAATGTTGTCCCACCGCTGAAAGTTTTCGCGGAATCTCTCAGCGTTGCGCCCTTCGGCGGCGTAGTCCATCTCTTCGTGAATCGTCTCGTTAAACTCGCGAAGCATACCGGACCAATCCGCATTCTCATTCAACTGCGGATATCGCTCGGCAAAGTTTGCAACTTTTTTGAGGATCTCAAGATCGCCTTTGATAGTGGCTTCAAGATTAGGACGCTGAACCTTTACAGCAACCTCTTCCCCGGAATGCAGACGGGCGCGATAAACCTGTCCGAGCGAGGCTGCGGCAACAGGTTCGAGTTCGAACTCCTTGTACACCTCGTTGATCTTTAGGCCGAGCTCTTTCTCGATGCGGGCGAACGCGATCTCGTTCGCAAACGGCGGAACGTTGTCCTGCAATTCGCCGAGAGCGATCACGAACGGAAGCGGCAGCAGATCGGCTCGGGTGCCCATCGATTGGCCGATCTTGATGAATGTCGGCCCGAGTTCGATCAGCTTATCTTTGAGCCAGATCGCTTGCTTCTGCTGATTACTTTCGCGGTTCGTCTCGCTCCCGATAAAGAACCACTTCAACATCAGCATCAACCGGTGAAGAAACCACAGCCTTACGCCGTATAACTTTTCGCCGTAAACGGCAGCACGCGTTAAACGTTCGGCGGTCTGCATTCGGCCTTTCGCGTGGCGAAGCAAGCCCTTTCGGTGCATCTCGTATTGATCGAGGTAAAGATAAAGCGCCAGCTTTCCGATAACCGCCGAAACGTGAAATATGCGAAACCATCCGCGGATGCCGGTGTATCGCCGTTCGACCTCCGCCTCTTTGCCGGTCAGAAACTTCTCTTTCACAATGAGCTGATCGTTACTTACGAATTTCGCGATCGGTAGATCGGCCGTCGCGATCATCTCTTGATGGCCGTTGCCGTTAGCCTTAGCCGGCTCTGCCACTGCTATCGCTCTGTTTTCTACTATCTCTTTCATCAAGCTACTTTCTTCACCGCTCAAGCCCTTTTCGATGCGAATCCTTATATCTAGTGTTCGCTGTTATGTTGAACGATCTATTCCGGCAACAGTTCAAACGAATCGCAATGCTCGGGCTTGAAATGCTGAAATGCCGTCGGTCAACAGTCAGGATCGTCCTGAAGTTCAGCCGCTCAGCCATCGCAACAATGCATGCGTCTACGAAGTCTATGTTCTGGTCGTTGTATTTGCGGAGAATTTCAGCCGAGCGGGTGTAGTCAATGATCTCGGGAACTACAAGCTCGTAGGCAAACGTGTCAATTGATTCCAGGAACCGAGCCATCGCATATATTCCCAACCTCGAAGAGATCAAGAATGTGGCTTCCGTTATGGCGGGGACGGGCAGTAAGATTCGGCCTCTGTAAGACCGCGTTGTCGATAAAACCGCCGCGTGGTGCTCGTCGGTTGAATCCACAAGACCATAGAGAAAACCAGTATCGAGGAGCGAGATCAATCTCCCCCTCCGAAGCCTCCCGGCATCTTGATCGCGTCTCTTAGAATCTCGCTATGGCGCTCTGCGGTATCCGTTGTTCCACTTGAAAACATGCCGGCAAGTTTGAGAAGCGGGTGGGGTTGCAGCTCCTCTCGATACTCAGGAAACTCGTCCCGTACCTTTTCTTCTAAAAGGCCGCTCGCAACCTCCGAGAGTCCAAGGTCTTGTTCAAAAGCTCTTTTTCGGATGAGTCGCTCCGCCCTTTCTGTCAATGTAATCGTGATGCTCATAACTCACCTAAAGCAAATCTAGCATATTCCGTACGCCGTCATGTCTGAAATAGTTTAGGGCTCGGGCAGAATCGCGTGAGATCTGCGCCTTTAACTCATCTATTCCGTTGAACTTACGCTCGTCACGGATCCGATGCAGAAAGCGGACTCGGAGAACGTCGCCGTAGAGGTCGCCGTCAAAGTCGAAGATGTAGCTTTCGATGGACGGCTCAAGGTCTTTGCCGAAGGTAGGACGAACGCCGACGTTGGTTATGCTTCGCCGCCACGTGCCATCGACGAGAGTTGCGGTTGCATAGACGCCAAACTTCGGAATCACGCGGTTGTGCGGACGGAGATTCGCCGTCGGAAATCCGATCGTGTGGCCGCGGCGATCACCACGGACGATGACGCCTTCGATTCCGTAAGGCCGGCCAAGCATTCGGCGTGCAAGATTTATTCTGCCTTCCGATAGCAGCTGCCGGATCTTAGAAGAACTTATCCGCTGTCCGCGAAGGACGACTTCAGGCACTTCGTCGGCAACAAAGCCTAGTTCTCCGGCCATCTTTCGCAGCAGATCGATGTTTCCCCCGCGGCCCCTGCCGAACGCGAAGCCCTTGCCAAGATATACCTCTTTCGCCTGCAGCCGCTCATGCACAACCTGTGAGAGAAAGTCTTCAGCCGGGCTGGATGCGAACTCTTTATCGAAGGGGATCACGATTACCTGTTCGATTCCGAGAACTTCGAAGTTGGCAAGCCGCTGATCGAGCGTTTGCAAAAGCGGCGGGGCAGACTCTGGATGAAGCACCGCCCGCGGATGCGGATCAAAAGTGATGGCCGTCGCGTGAGCACCGGTCGCCGCGGCTCGCTCCGCGACGGTCTGCATTATCTGTTGGTGGCCGAGGTGCAGTCCGTCGAAGACGCCGAGCGTAAGCACCGTCGGGCGCTGGATATTCGCATTCTCGGTTCCGTGAAAGATCTTCATTTTTAACGCCCGTAATCACCCTCAGTTTGATTGGGCGACCGAGAAACGTCCAAGTCTTCTCTCAGTTCAGACATCGCCGCAGCCAGCCGCCTTGACGCTTCTTGCACCTTCTGATTTTGCGTAAGTGTGGCTTGTTTCCCGAGCAATACGTTGAGAATACCTTCTCGTTGCTGCGGCGTGCTGGAAACCACATAGATGGGCCGGCCATTCGCCTTCAGGAACTTTTGGTCAGCCGGCAGGTCGTCATTGACGATCTTGAGGTCGGCCACAAACTCCTTCGCCTTCGCCGTCTCTTCGCGTCCTGCCGAGCGTTTGCCCGACGTTATCTCAAATGCTTTTTTCTCCGAGTAGAGTAGAACGCGAAGTAGATAATCACTACCCTTGCCTTGCGAGGCTAGTGATTTGCATTCCGCCCATTCGACTTCCGAGATCGTGCGAAAGCCGCAGCCGACAGTAACGACGGCTGTGATCACTATACCTATTAGGCTCGTCTTCAAGTTTGTATTTCGGAGCGTGGGTGATTGCTGCATAGTTGTTAGTTCCAGGCTTTACCCTTCTCTGACTGCAAATCAACTAAATCAAAGGCCTAATCGCCAAGATACTTCCCGGGAACCAGATAATTCCTGACATAATCTTCCACCGACGCATCGAGTTCGGTGGTATCCGCCGCGTAACCGGCGTCGCGTATCCGGGAAAGATCGGCTTGCGTGTGATATTGATAGCGGTCGCGAAGATGCTCCGGCATGTCTATAAATTCGACGTTCTTCGGCCGGTCTAAAGCCTTGAAGATCGCATCGGCGAGGGCGTTCCAGGTGTTCATTTGGCCTGAGCCAACATTGAACAGCCCGCCGGTCTCGCTCTCCATAAAATGCAGTGTCATCTCCACCGCGTCTTTAACGTAAACGAAATCGCGGCCAAATTCACCGTCAGCAAACGCCGGATTCGCACTCTTGAAGAGCTGCAGTTTGCCGGTCGAACTGATCTGATCGAAGGCCTTATTCACCAGCGAACGCATGTCGCCCTTATGGCTCTCGTTCGGCCCGAAGACGTTGAAATACTTTAGCCCGACAATTCGGTTGAACATCCTGTATCTCTCGGCATACTTGTCAAACAGGTGCTTCGAATAGCCGTAAACGTTGAGCGGTCGCAGGGCATCGAGGATGAAAGTGTCGTCGTCCATGCCTTTCGATCCATCGCCATAGGTCGCGGCCGAGGATGCGTAGATAAATCGAACATCATTCTCAAGAGCCCAGTTGACCAGCTCTACCGAGTAACTGTAATTGTTACGCAGCATAAACTTGGAGTCTCGTTCCGTCGTCGAAGAACAGGCGCCCATATGGAGCAAAACATCAGCGTCCTGATAAACGTCGAGGTCAAACAGAAATTCGTCGGCATCGACGTAGTCTTCAAACGATAAAGGTGCGAGATTCTTCCACTTGTCGGATTCATCCATCCGGTCAACGATCAGTATGTCGTCGTGGCCGAGTTGGTTCAGCCGCCAAACAAGAGCGCTTCCGATGAATCCGGCACCACCTGTGACGATCACTCTCATATGTAAAAATCATACATCACCCGTGAGGATTGAACGATTTTGGAATGAATGGGTCAGCGGAATTCCATCGTGCCGTCGTCGAGCCGGCCGTGGCGGATCATACGTAGATCTTTGAAGTAGTTTTGATGTAGCCGCCAAGGATGCTTCGATCCTTGGCTTGGAATCTCATCGAGAGCCCGGAGCACGTAGCCGGAGTTGAAGTCGAGCGCGGGTTCCTTTGATATCGAAGGATCGTTGAGCCGCGGCGTACAGCTTAGATGGCCACGTTCGTCCATGTATTTTATTAGCCGGCATACGTATTCACTGGTCAGGTCACATTTCAGCGTCCACGATGCATTGGTGTAGCCGAACGCCTGTGCGAGATTCGGCACGTCGTCGTACATCATTCCCTTGTAGGCGATCTTTTCCGAGAGCACGACCGGCTCGCCATCGACGACGAGAGTCAGTCCGTCCATTAGCTTCAATAGCAGTCCGGTCGCGGTGACGACGATGTCCGCTTCGACGTGTTCTCCGTTAATAAGCTTGACACCAGTTTCCGTAAAGGCGTCGATCTCGCCGGTGACGATCGACGCCTTCTTCTCGCGAATTGCGTCAAACAGATCGGCGTCTGGAACGAGGCACAGACGCTGATCCCATGGGTTATATTTCGGGCGGAAGTTTTTCTCAAGCTGCTCTTCGCCGATCTCCTTCTTCACCCCTTTAGCTATGAGCGACTTCATGATCGAAGGCCGCTTTTTCGAAAGCTCGTAGAAGAACATTTGTCTAAAAACATTCTTCCAACGCGTCGCGGCATAGGCTGTTTTCGCGGAGAGCATTCGACGAAACGCATTCGCTATCTTGTCTTTAGACGGCATCGTGACGACGTAAGTCGGCGACCGCTGGAGCATCGTGACGTGCTTCGCCTTTTCAGCCATCGCAGGCACAAGAGTAACCGCCGTCGCTCCGCTGCCGATTACGAGGACGTTCTTGTCCGAGTAGTCGAGATCTTCAGGCCATTTCTGCGGGTGGACTACCACGCCTTTGAACTTATCGAAGTCCGGCCATTCAGGCGTGTAGCCATTCTCGTATCGGTAGTAACCGGTGCAGAGGTATAGAAAGTTGCAGGTGAAATGCTTCGTCTCGGTTTCTCCGTTGGGCGACGCGAACACATTCCCCGACGGTCTTTTTTCTGCCCGGACGATCCATTTTGCTTTTTCGGAAGACCACTCGGCGCTCGTCACACGATGGCCGTAGCGGATCTCTTTTTCGAGGTTGTATTCCGTAGCCGTTTCGCGAACGTATCTCAATATCGCCGGCCCGTCGGCGATCGCTTTCGGATCGTTCCACGGCTTGAAGCTATAGCCGAGCGTGAACATATCCGAGTCTGAACGCACGCCCGGATAACGGAAGAGATCCCACGTACCGCCGCTTCGCTCTCGGCCCTCGAGGATAACGAAAGTCTTATCCGGACATCGCATCCGCAGGTGCGCTCCCGCGCCGATCCCTGACAGGCCTGCACCGATAATGATCACATCAAAATGTTCCATAAGGACGGCAACGAGCTATTGCTTATAGATTTTATTACACTCCGAAACTCGTTTGGAACCTGCTACTCTAATTGTCCACCTTGTAGAAAGATTTATGGCAGAACAACCGGCCGAGCACTACTCCGCAAGGCTGCATCATCACCGGCGTAAAATGACCGGCCGCGACCGTCACGAAGAACACCGTGTGGCAACGCCGCTCGAACTGCTGTTTGACTTAACTTTCGTTGTCGCCTTTGCCCAAGCGGCCTCGCAGCTTGCTCATGCCGTCGCTGAAAATCACGTCAAGACAGGACTCCTCGGCTTCGCATTTGCTGCCTTTGCGATCTGCTGGGCGTGGATCAACTTTTCGTGGTTCGCTTCGGCCTACGACACAGACGATTGGATATTTCGCCTGACGACGATGGTGCAGATGATCGGCGTGCTGATCCTTGCACTCGGGCTTCCGGACGTTTTCACGTCGATCGAAAAAGGCGACTATCTCGACAACAGGATCGTCGTTCTCGGTTACGTAATTATGCGCGTGGCGATGATCTTTCAGTGGCTGCGCGCGGCCAAGCAAGATCCCGAACATCGCCGTTCTTGCTTAACTTACGCAAAAGCGATCTCGTTTGCACAGATAGGCTGGGTTGCAATGATCTTTCTGAATTTCTCGATCGCAATAACGTTCATTCTTACCGCCGTTTTCATCCTGATCGAAATGCTCGGCCCATATCTGGCCGAACGCAAAGACGGCGGCACGCCGTGGCACGCTCACCATATCGCCGAACGATACTCTCTTTTTACGATCATCGCGCTCGGCGAAGGTGTGGTCGGAACCGTCGCCGCTCTCGGAGCCGTTATCCAAACACAAGGCTGGTCGCTCGATGTCGCTCTCGTCGGGATCGCAGGAATGGGCCTAACGTTCGGCATGTGGTGGGTGTATTTTATGCTCCCCTCGGCCGCCGTGCTTCACGCGAAACGCTACGAGAAGTCCTTCGTTTGGGGCTACGGCATGATGATCACCGTCGCCTCGATCGTCGCCACCGGGGCCGGTTTGCACGTCGCAGCTTACTTCATCGAAAACAAAGCGAAGAGCGGCCCTCTTCCCGTACTGCTGTCCGTCGTCATCCCCGTCGGCATCTTCCTCGTATCGATCTACGCCATCTACGCATACTTGGTAGAAGACTTTGATCGCTTTCACCTTTGGCTATTCGTCGGCACGTTCTTTGTCATCGCCGCCGCCATCACCGCCGCATATCTCGGCGTCTCGATGCCCGTCTGCCTCGTCATCCTGATGCTCGCCCCGGTCGTCACCATCGTCGGCTACGAAACCCGCGGCCACCGGCATCAAGCCACTATGTTAGCCAAGCATGATGAAAGTTCATGAAAAGATTGGAAACATACCTGAGCTCTTTACTTACAGTTCCAACAATCTTACGAACCCTTCCTGCGTGAAATGTTTGTCTGTCGTGAGAGCTTCGGTAAGTCCGTATTCACGCATAACAACAAAGCTGGCCGCATCACAAAGAGAATAGGTTTTGTCGAGACGCCCTCGAAGAATTTCCATAGCCTCGAAATGCCGAGTGCGGTCGATCCAAATCAGGTCGAGACGCGGTGCATTCAGAAAGTCTTCTAGAAAAGGTGATCGACCGTTCCCGATCCAATTTTCTTGTTTCCGTCAACGGAACGAATTCGGCGAGGACATAATTGGTCGTAAAAAGCCGGGAAGCGTTCTTGAAAAATTCTATGGCAAGCGTGTTCCGATGGTCGGACTTATCGTGGATACAAAGCAGCCCAGACGTATCGACGAATACCGGACTATTCATCGTGGGTATCTGAATACGCCTTGGCAATATCTATGTCTATCGCCTCGTTATCAGCGGAATTCGCATTGCCGCTCTCAACCGCTCCGAAATGTTTCGCAAACCGGTCTTCCGCAGAACGTGCATCTTCATCGGAGATCTGTTTCTCCTCAACCGGGTCGCCGTCGATTATTGTGACTATCGCCCGGCTGCGCCTCTTCAACCGAATAGGTTCAAGCAGCAGAACGCTTCCATCGATCCCGACCTCAGCCTCAACTTGCGTAAGCATATCCTTAATCTCCAAGGCCGAGTATAACATCGTCACCAACCCAAAATATACGCAAACATCAGCGGGGCTACGATCGACGCGTCGGATTCGACGATGAACTTTGGAGTTGAGGCTTCGAGTTTGCCCCAAGTGATTTTTTCGTTCGGGACGGCGCCTGAGTAGGAGCCGTAACTGGTGGTCGAGTCGCTGATCTGGCAGAAGTAACCCCAGACGGGGACGTTATCGCGTTGGAGATCTTGATGCAGCATCGGGACGACACAGATGGGGAAGTCGCCCGCGATTCCGCCGCCGATCTGGAAGAAGCCGACGGTCGAGTCGTCTTGGGCATTCGTCGTGTACCAATCGGCGAGCATCGTCATGTATTCGATTCCGGTGCGGACGGTGTGTACGTTCTCGACATCGCCGGTGATCACGTGGCCGGCGAACATATTGCCCATCGTCGAATCTTCCCAGCCCGGCACGACCATCGGCAGGTTTTTCTCCATCGCGGCGTACATCCACGAATCTTTCAGGTCGATCTGGTAAAACTCCTCGAGCGAGCCGTTGCTCAATACCTGATACATGAACTCGTGCGGAAAATATCGCTTGCCCTCAACGTCGGCACGCGTCCAAACCTCGACCATCGCCTTTTCCAGCCGCCGCATCGCTTCCATCTCGGGGATGCATGTGTCCGTCACGCGGTTCATATGCCGGTCGAGCAGGTCCTGTTCGTCCGCTGGCGTCAGATCACGGTAATTCGGCACGCGTTCGTAAAAATCATGAGCGACCAAGTTGAACAAGTCTTCTTCAAGATTCGCACCCGTGCAGGAGATGATCTGCACCTTGTCCTGCCGGATCATCTCGGCAAGCGAAAGCCCGAGCTCCGCCGTCGACATCGCCCCGGCGAGCGTGATCATCATCTTCCCGCCTTTATCGAGGTGTTTTACGTACCCTTCAGCCGCGTCGATCAACGCCGCCGAATTGAAATGCCGATAATGATGCTTGATGAATTCAGTGATCTGTCCGTTCATAAACGATACTTTTTAGGCAAAACTACGCGATCAGAGTTAGATTCTATTCGCGTAGTTTACCCCAATCGGGCCGCTGTCTCGAAGAAGGGAAAGAAGATCCAGTTCTAACTCGTACGCTTCGAGAGAAAAAGATAATTCGACTACCAAGCCGTCACTCGTCATCATCATCATTCTGGAACAAGTAGCCGAGCATCTTTTCGGGCTTGTTCAGAAACTCGCGTGTGATGGTGTAGTGTTCAGTTTCTTTGTAGGTCGTTTCGCGGATTCCTTCTTCGGTAAATTCGTAGATAACTGCGTCAGGAAATGCCATTAGAATTGGCGAATGTGTGGCAACGATGAGCTGCGATTCGAGATCGTCGACAAGTTTCTTGAAGATAGCGAGAGCGCTGAGTTGGCGTGATGGTGAGAGGGCGGCTTCGGGCTCGTCGAACAAATAGATACCTGCGCCGCGAAGCTTGTTTGTCATCGTCGCCATGAACGATTCGCCGTGTGACTGTTCATGAAGAGACTTACCGCCGTATGTCCAGAGATAATCCTTTCGGCTGTACTCTGTGTCGTCATCATCGTCCATGTACGTCGCGAGATTATAAAAACTTTCGGCCCTTAAAAAATACGAATCGTGAGGCCGCCGCGGACTGCGAGTGGTCCGAACGTATTTGAACAACTCGGAGTGAGTTTCCTTCGTAGAGAACGTCGTGTTACGGCTTCCGCCTTCAGGATTGAGGCCGATCGACTGAGCGATCGCCTCAAGAAGCGTCGACTTTCCGCTTCCATTCTCGCCAATGAAGAAGGTTACCTTGGGATGCAGTTTCAGCCGCTCTAGCTTGGAGAAGGCAGGCAGGTTAAATGGGTATTCGTCAAACGACGGCACGTTCCTGCGGTCGAGCACTAGATCTATCAGAAACCCGCTTCTTTGAAACTGACCCATCGAAAGCATTTTAACTGTTAAAAGATCAATGCGAGCAATTGAAGCAGCACCACACGAAAAATGCCTCGGTTTCTCCGGTTTTTGCGATAGCACTCTCGCCGCGATAGAACCATCGATCGCTGCCTTTGGCACTATCGGCACTATAGAGAAAAACGTGTCGAAATATGGCCGAAAAAATGCTGCGCCAAGCGTTAATTACGCTGCGCCAAATCGGTTTTTTGCATTTCAAGCGAGAGATGTTGGAGTTTTTACTGGTAGACCTTCGATCCGAATGCCGCTCGATGGCTCATTTCTTTCCAAACACCGTAGAGATCCCGCTTCCCGGGTTTTTCGCGTCGAGAAGGTGCAGCAGTCTCGCACCCTTGATGCACGACCAGTGGGCGTTATAGGTCCGTGGACCGGTTTCTATTCTTGAGAAATTGATCTGCCAGTTATTAAGCACATTGAATTTTCCGGCCGACTTCACATTTGCATATTGCGTGCTGCCGACCATGCCGCTCACGACAAGCAGTCTCCAGCTGTAGGAGCTGGCCGCGCCGAATACAAACTCTTCGCGGGACTGGTTGATGTTCATTCCGGCATAGTTGCCGGTGTAGACGCTATAAAGTTGCTGGACGCCCGTAAAATCGCTGGTCCACGTACCATTGAAGTCGCTTTCAGCAATGGCGAATTTGTTGTAGTTCACCATTTGAACAAGGGGCGTGAGCAGCTCGCTTTCGCTATCCCACCTGATGGCCTCAGGGTCGAATTTGTATTGCTGTATAAAGCTATTTTTGTCTGGAGCAATGAACTCAAGCCAGCCACTCTTGCCTTGCCGAAAAAGTAGAACGAACACTTGTTTTCCGGAGGCTTTCTCGGTCGCATATCCCATGCCTAGGTAGGGCCTTTCGTAGGTGTTGATAGAAGCTGTTCTATAGTTTTTTAGGCTGCTGTATCGCGGGGCGACTAAGATATCCCACGCGGCGTTCGTCAGCGGTTCCGGGTCGGCCGGAAATATCGTACCTTGTTTTGGGTAATGAATTAGGACCTTGATATTTCCTTTCACGACCTCTACCCAATCTTCCTGCTCAGTGCTGGTCCAGCCGTCATCAAAATTAGTGGTACTAAATTTAAAGTTGCTCGTCCGCGCGGGCTGGGATCGCACGGCTGGGCCTGTCGAGGCTGATCTTGCGGGCTCGACTTTTGGAAGAACCATCGAATCGAGAAAGGCGGCGATCTCCTGCTGATAAGCATCGGTGTTCATCAGTCCGACAAGATTGACCATCTTGCCGCCGCCCGACGCCGTTACAAGTAAGACCAGTCCTTTCTTCCCGTCGCTTTCGTACTGAGCAAATCCACTTTCGGCGATCCAACCGTTTTCGGTGCTTGAAGGCTGCATTTGAGGCGATCCTTTGACCGTCACTAACTGCTTGACGAGACTCTCCCACGCCAGCGAAAAATTCTCCTTCGAGTTTTCGGTCGCGGGGATCGACTTGTAGATGGTCAGAAGGCAAAGCCCGCCATTGGCGTCTTCTATCCCGAGCTGAAAAGAGTCCTTACCGGCTTCCTTCTGCCAGCCCTTCGGGGTCGTGAATTTCAGTATGTCGAAAGTGTCGCTTTGTTGGGCCGACGCCGGAACCGAAAATAACAGGGTTAGAATGAGTCCAAGACACGATCTGTTTCTCATAGCTTTAAGTCCGGGCATTTTGTTCGATTACGGAGCACGGACGTGAAGACGCCGTAAAACCGGGCCTCGACGCATTACGCGAGAATCTTAGTCATATTGGCTCTTCGAGAGGATTGCCACATGAAAAGGGCTTGTAGGACGTATCCTACAAGCCCTTAAGTTTTACCCGGTGCTCAACTATCGCTAGAAGGCTTCGCCGAAGCTGACCTCGCCGGCGACTGCTACTTGATATGCGGCAACGCGGCGTTCGAAGAAGTTGGTGAGTTCCTGAACGTCCTGGAGGTCCATAAACGAGAACGGATTTTTCGACTTGTACACCTTCGGCAGGCCGAGCATAGCGAGACGCTGATCGGCGATGAACTCAAGGTACTGCCGCATGTCTGCGAGCGAGAGCCCGGCAACGCCGAGAGCGAGGACGTCTTCCGCGAACTGCAATTCGCATTCGACCGCTTCGTCGAGCATCGTCACGATATCGCGAGTCAGGTTCTCATCAAACAGATCCGGCTCCTCATTGCGAACTTTCTTCACAACGTCGAAAGCGAACGCCATGTGTGCCGATTCGTCGCGAAAAACCCAGTTCGTTCCCGATGCAAGGCCGTGGAGCAACCCCTTCGAGCGAAGGAAATAAACGTAAGAAAACGCGGCAAAGAAGAACAATCCCTCAATGCACGACGCGAAGCAGATCAAGTTTAAGAGAAACTTTCTGCGGTCTTCCTTGGTTTGCAGGCTGTCGAGATCTTGAACGGAGTCGATCCATTTCAGGCAGAACTCAGCCTTTTTCTTGATCGACGGAATATTCTCGACGGCCGCGAACGCCTCAGCCCGCTCAGCGTGATCCGGAATGTATGTGTCGAGCAGCGTCAAATAAAACTGTACGTGCAGGGCCTCTTCGTAAAGTTGCCGCGAAAGGTACATCCGCGCCTCCGGCGAATTGATGTGCTTGTAAAGATTGAGAACCAGGTTATTCGCCACGATCGAATCGCCGGTCGCGAAGAATGCAACAAGCCGATTGATCAAGTGTCGCTCAGCGGGCGTCATCTTCGACCGCAGATCGTTCACGTCCATCGAGAAATCGACTTCCTCGACCGTCCACGTGTTCTTGATCGCATTCCGGTACATCTCGTAGAAGTCCGGATATTTCATCGGCCGAAGTGTGAGGTTAAATCCTGGGTCTAGCAACATAATCTGAGTAAGAGTGACGCCTTTAGGCGATAATTCGGTTTAATTTTGATCGGAAGAGAACGCGTAAACGCGTCACTCTTACTTTATTGACAAGCCTCGCAGGCTTCAGGATTTTCGAGCGAGCAAACGACCGCCTCGACATCCGAGTAAGCCTGAACATCAGGTTCGGGCTGAGCGGCACTAGCGGCGTCACCGGCCGCAACTTGCGCAATCTTTGTCGCGGGCCGTGAACGAAGGTAATAGGTTGTCTTGAGGCCCTTCTGCCACGTGTACATATACATCGACGACAGCTTGCCGATCGACGGGCTTTCCATAAACAGGTTCAGCGAGCCGCTCTGGTCGATGTATGCTCCGCGGTCGGCGGCCATGTCGATAAGCGAGCGCATCGGCACTTCCCACGCGGTGCGATAAACTTCGCGAAGATCGGGCGGGATGGCATCGATGTCCTGTATCGACCCTTCGGCGAGCTTGATCTTGTTGCGGATCTCGTCCGTCCAAAGACCGATCGCGCTCAGTTCTTTCACCAGATACTTGTTGATCTGGATGAAGTCACCGCTCAGCGTTTCGCGTTTGAAAAGATTAGACACCTGCGGCTCGATGCATTCGTAAGATCCGGCGATCGCAGCGATCGTCGCGGTCGGGGCGATCGCGATCATCAACGAATTTCGAAGTCCGTAAGCCTTCACCTTTTCGCGAAGAGCGTCCCAGCGAGCCGTATCTTCAGGCGTGACGCCCCAAAGGTCGAACTGGAAAATTCCTTGAGCGGCTTTCGTTTCGGCAAAAGCCGGATGGGCACCTTTCGCTTTCGCAAGATCGCACGACGCGTCGAGTGCTCCGAAGTAGATCTCTTCCTGAATCTTCGCTGATATCTTCCGTCCTTCATCTGAATCGAACGCGAGGCGAAGTTGGAAGAATACGTCCTGCAGGCCCATCACGCCGAGACCGATGTTTCGCCATCGATTATTCGAATCTGCGGTCGACTGAATCGCGTAATAGTTGAGGTCGATCACCCGGTCGAGCTGGCGGACGGCGAGTTTCACGTTGGTACGAAGCTTGTCGTAATCAACCGCTCCGTCTTTCACATATCGCGCGACGTTGATCGAGCCGAGGTTGCAGACGGCGGTTTCGCTGTCAGAGGTCACCTCAACGATCTCGGTGCAAAGGTTCGAAAGGTGAACTACATTCTCTGGCCGGCCGGTCTGGTTCGCCTTCAGGTTGCAGGCGTCTTTGAACGTCATCCAGCCGTTGCCGGTCTGTGCGAGCGTACGCATCATACGAGCGTAAAGGTCGCGGGCTTTAACCTGCTTAACGAATTTCCCTTCCGCTTCGGCTTCCGTATAAGCGATCTCAAATTCGGTTCCGTAGATGTCGGGGAAATGGGGCACCTTCGAGGGATCGAAGAGCGACCAATCGCCATCCGTCTCGACCCGCTTCATAAACAGATCTGGGATCCAGTTGGCGATGTTCAGATTGTGCGTACGCCTGGCGTCGTCGCCGGTGTTGTCGCGGAGTTCGAGAAAATCTTCGATGTCGGCATGCCACGTTTCGAGATAGACGCACGCCGCTCCTTTTCGCTTGCCGCCCTGGTTTACCGCCGCTACCGAAGAATCGAGCGTCTTCAACCACGGCACGATCCCGTTCGAATGGCCATTCGTTCCCTTGATCAACGACCCGCGTGAGCGTACGCGATGGTATGCGATGCCGATGCCGCCCGAGAATTTCGAAAGCATGGCGACATCAGAATACTTCTTGTAGATACTCTCCAGGCTGTCCTGCGGTGAATCTAGCAGGAAGCAGGACGAAAGCTGCTCGTGGGCTGTGCCCGAGTTGAACAGCGTCGGAGTCGACGGAACGTATTCGAGCGACGAGAAGAGATGATAGAGTTCCACCGCCTCAGCCGGCGATTCAGACAAGCCACAGGCGACACGCATCCAGAAGAACTGCGGGCTTTCGATCACCTCGCGCGTCACTGGATTCTTTAACAGATATCGATCGTAAACCGTGCGGATGCCAAAAAATTCGAATAGATCGTTGCGGGTCTGGTCGATCGCGTCGTTAAGTTTGCGGCTGTTGGCCGAGACGAACGCGGCAAGGCGATCGTTGATCAAGCCTTCTTTGTATCCGAACGCGACAGACTGCGAGAACGAATGGATCTCCTGATTGCGGACCTCTTTCTCGATGTATTGGTTAAGGAGACGCGCCGCGAGCTTGGAATACTCGGGCTCTTCGAAGATCAGGCTTGCGGCCGTCTGTATCGAGAGCTTATCGAGTTCCTGGGTGGTGGCGCCGTCGTACAATCCACTGATGGTTTTGGTGGCGATCCGCATCACATCCACGTTGGGCAGATGCGGCGTACAGCGGGAAATTGCACGGACGATCTTATTGATATCGACCGGCTCATGGTTGCCGTTGCGCTTTGTAACGCGCATCGTTGTCTGGGTGGTTTCTTCCGTTTGACGTGCGGCGGCGGTTAGTCCGTTATCCATGCTTTCCTCGGCGTGTCTCCTTAATCTTTCGTCGACCTATCAGAGCCTCGTTTTCTCTTTTCGAGAAAGAAAGGCTCCCGTACCGCATCCACAATATGTTGACGACGGCTGCTTGGGTAAAACTCGGTCTTTATTCGGGATGCAGGCGGGTCCTCAGCGCGAATATCAAGGCAATCTCCTGCAGTGGATATAGACTATATTGTGTCTCTTGGGCTTTGTCAACACAAAACCTAGTGGTTTCATGTTAAATCTACAACCGCAATCATTTCAACATTTAGCGCGCCGCACATAATGTTTTGCTTGAAAATTTCTGTAACATCGGCGTAACTGCCTTAAACACAATATCTTGTGGTTCGCTTAAGGCCGTCAGATGTGGATAATTGGTGGAAAATCATGTGGAAATTCGTGCCGTCCAACTCTCATCTTCGCGAAGAATTCGCCGTTATCTATATTTGCACAAGTGGAAAACCGCGACCTGGAATTTCTCTCGAAGGCGGCAATGTCTACCACTAAGTGTTCGGCCAACGGAATCAGTTAGCGTGTTGCCTATCTCCTTTTACGAGTTGGAAACAACCGGAACGTCGTTGGTGAAAATCACGATAATTTCGTGACTTGTTATGAGTGCGTAGCACCGCAAACTTTGCGGTTCCTCGTAAACGTCACTAAGGCCTAACGCCTCAACTAAATGGTTGCTTTCAATTCGACGAAGGAAGCCTGAGTCCTCACTACGCGTGAGGTTGGCGACAGATGCCGCAAATTCTTCGACCACAAAATATGAGATTGGATCATTAACAGTTACTTTGAACCTACGACTTTCAGAACTCGGCCGAATAGCTCTGTTTTTTTGAACAATCTGCTCGGTTACCTCGATGTTTAGAGTACTTCCGTCGTAGCAAAGTCTGTCGAACAAGATTTCGTAACAACTGTCGAGCTCGGTATCCATATCTAAGAGTCTGTATCAACAACCAACCCGTCCCACGCGAACTCGACATTCTTAGGCAACAGCGAGGAATCGCGGGCGTGGAGGATGTCGTGGTTTAGGTGCGTTAGATAGGCGCGTTTTGGTTTGAGGTCTTCGATGATGCCGAGGGCTTCTTCGAGGTGGAGGTGCGTCGAGTGCGGTTTGAGTCGGACGCAATCGAGCACGAGCACGTCAAGATTGCGGAGGCCGTCCATCGAATCGGGCGGGATCGTTTTAAGGTCCGTCGCGTAAGCGAAATCGTTGAAGCGGTAAGCAACGACCGGCAGCTTTCCGTGGATCACCTCAAGCGGTGTGACCTCGACATCGTTGATGCAAAACGGCGAATTGTGGACGACCGTGTGCGGGATCAACTGCGGCAGGCCGCCGCCGAAATGGGTTGGCTGAAATATGTATTGAAAGATGCGGCGAAGGTCGATCCACGCGATCTCGTTCGCAAAGATCGGCATCGCTCCGTATCGAAAATTCAACGGACGAATGTCGTCGAGCCCGAAGACGTGATCGACGTGGCAATGGGTGATCAAAACGGCATCGAGCTTTCGGATGTTCGCCCGCAACGCCTGCTGGCGAAAGTCGCTCGACGTATCTACGAGGATCTTCGTGTCGCCATGCTCGATCAATATCGATACCCGCAGTCGCTTATCTCGCGAGTCTTCGGACACACACGTTTCACAGTCGCACGCGATCGACGGTACGCCTGTGGAGGTTCCTGTTCCGAGAAAGGTCAATTTCATCGAAAAGAATTAGCCACGGAGAACACAGTGGAAGCTGATAAATATCTCAGTGATCTCCGTGTGCTCTGTGGCAATCTTATTTCTTCCCCAATATATCGGCGCCGGAGAATTTCTTCGCGGCCTGCGCCTTAAGTTTCTCTTCCGTAGCTCGCACCATCGTCACGTATTGCATACGCAGATCGGCGAGCAGGCCTTCGAGCAGCTTTGCCTCTTTTTCGTGAAGATTGCCCTGCGTTTTATCGCGGAGCATCGCTAGAACGTCAATCCAGAACTTGCCGGAATCAAGGTCGAGCGTTCGCTGGCCGGTCGCGGGATGCGGAACGGCTCCGAGGGCTGCTGCCGCGTTTGTCGCGAGTGTCGAAAGAAAATTTACAAAGCTTGCCGGATCTTGAGCACCGGGAATGTCATCGGCCTCATCGTAAGCTTCCTCGCCCGGTTCGTCGTCCAGATACGCTCCCTCATAAGGGTCGCTTTCGGTTTCCGCCGTATTCTCGGGGACGGGTGTTTCGCTTGCCTTCACCGCCGGTGCGTCCTGTGCTTCCGGCTTCTTCGGTGCGGCATCGAGCACGACGCCTTCCTTCAAAGAGCCGTCGGGGTTGAACTTGCGACGGTCGACTACCTTCAGTTCGACTTCTTCCTGTTCATCTTTTCCGATCATAATGTTCTTGGATTTTAGCATCTGCGGGAATCGTGGTGTTAGGACGGGAGACTTGGTTGGCGCGGCTGACCGATGCTTGAGCGCGCTGGAACGGCACGTGACGCTTTAAAATGAACTCTTGGCGCAGCATGTTTTTTGCTTGGCGCAGCTTTTTTTGAGGCGGTTTTTAACCCGTTTCCGAGGATAGTGGCGATAGTGGCGAATGCCGCAAGTGTGAACCGATAGCGGCGAAAGTGATCGGCATTTTTGCCTACAGAGGCACTCGACTTCCCGGGCTTTCTAAACTTAAATATTCGTATGTCCGAAAAGTTTGACGAACTTGTTGTGGTGATGGAAAAGCTTCGTGCGCCCGGAGGCTGCCCGTGGGATGCGGAACAGACCTACGCCTCGCTCTCGCAATATCTTCTCGAAGAAGCGTACGAAACTTTTGACGCGATTCACGAAGCCGATATCTCGGGTGACGTGACGAATCTTAAAGAGGAACTTGGCGATCTTTTGCTGCAGGTAGTCTTTCATTCGACGATCGGAAAGGAACGCCGCGAGTTCGATATCGAAGACGTGGCGGGTGGCGTCGCGCGAAAACTTGTCCTGCGGCATCCGCACGTGTTCGGCGACGCTAAGCTCGAAAGCGCAACCGACGTTCTCGATAATTGGGACATGCTGAAGGCCAATGAGCGAAAGGCGTCGGGAAAGGAAGAAAAGAAGCGCGAATCGATCCTTGACGAGGTACCGGTTCACTTTCCTGGGTTGCTCGAAGCGTTGAAGGTCACGAAAAAGGCGTCCAAAGTTGGGTTCGATTGGCCTGACGCCGCTCCGATATTCGACAAGATCGCGGAAGAAACTGACGAGTTAAGGAAGGCAATCGAACGAGGAAAGGCGGAAAATATTTCCGAAGAGATCGGCGATCTGCTTTTCGCCGTCGTCAATCTTGCACGACATTTGGATGTCGAACCGGAAACCGCGTTGAAGAAAACGAATCGCAAATTCCGCGCTCGATTTAAGTTCATTGAGGAAGAGCTAAAACGAAACGGAAAGTCGCTGGAGAATTCGTCGCTTGAAGAGATGGATTCGCTGTGGGATAAGGCGAAGGCCCGTGGGGCTTAAGAGAAAAGTTCAAGCAGGCGAGCGATGATCACCGCTTCAGACGCTTTGTCGATTACGCCGATCTTTTTTACAAGCCGCGTACGGTCTACCGTTTGGAGCTGATCGAGTATCACGTAGCGAGTCTCGTTAAGAAACTCGACGGGAATCCGCGTCGGGTAGTGAGCTTTTGTTGCCGAAAGCGGCGCGATGATCGCGGTTTCGACGTTGCGGTTCAGTTCGTCAGGCGAAACGACAACGGCCGGACGCGTATTCTTCGGATCGTCAGACGGACGATCGTCAAGGTTGATCAGATAAACGTCGAAGCGGTTCACCATTGCCAGTCCTTTTTCTCGAATCCGGTCGACGGCCGCTCAAGCGGCAGATCGTCGTCACGGTCGTGCAACGATTTGAACCTCGCATCCCAATTCGACCGCGGCTTGTTGATGTTGCGGATCAGAATTCCATCCGGCGTAACCTCAAGCTCGACATCGCCAGACATCCGAGTTTCTTCCAACACCGCCTTCGGAATGCGAATGCCGTGAGAATTTCCGATCTTGATAATTTGTGCCTTCATGAACTGAACCTTCGTGCTCTTTGTGTTTTCGCCTTTGTGCCTTTGTGTTAACTATTTTTTAACACGGACAGCACAAAGCCTTTCACGGGTTCGCTAAGAGATCTTTTCGAGCCCGCCCATATATTGCTGTAAAATCTCCGGGATCGTGATCGAACCGTCTTCGTTCTGATAGTTCTCTATCACAGCTATCCACGTTCGGCCGACGGCGAGGCCGCTGCCGTTGAGTGTATGTGCGAACTCGGGCTTGCTGCCGCCTGCACGGCGGAAGCGAAGGCTCATTCGCCGTGCCTGAAAATCGCCGCAGTTCGAACAGCTTGATATCTCGCGATACGTCTGCTGGCTCGGCAGCCAGACCTCAATGTCGTACGTTTTCTTTGCTCCGAAACCCATATCGCCCGTCGAGAGCACAACGGTTCGGTATGGCAGCCCAAGAAGCTGCAAGATTCGTTCTGCATCAGTCGTCAACTTCTCGTGTTCGGCCTCCGACTCTTCCGGAAGCGTGACCTTCACAAGTTCGACCTTTTCAAACTGATGCTGACGAATCAGCCCACGCGTGTCGCGGCCGTAGCTTCCGGCCTCGCTTCGAAAACAGGGCGTATAGGCTGTGTATTTTATCGGCAGATCTTTCGCGTCGAGTATCTCGCCGGCGTGATAGTTCGTCACCGGGACCTCGGCAGTAGGAATAAGTGCAAATCCGCGCTCGTCTTTGATATGAAAAAGATCTTCCTCGAATTTCGGAAGCTGATTCGTGCCGAAGAGTGCAGTGCGGTTCACGAGAAACGGCGGCAGGGTTTCGGTATACCCGTGCTCGCGCGTCTGAACGTCGAGCATAAAGTTGACGAGAGCACGCTCGAGCCTTGCTCCGGCTCCGTTCAGAATTGCGAACCTCGACCCAGCGATCTTCGTCGCCCGTTCCTGATCGAGAATTCCCAACGCTTCGCCGAGGTCGACGTGATCCTTGGGCTCGAAATCGAACTCACGCGGCTCGCCCCATTTACGCACCTCGACGTTGGCTGATTCGTCACGTCCGACGGGGACATCGGCAGCGGGAATATTCGGCAAGCCCGCCAGCAGATCGTTCATCGCGTCCTCGGCTTCATCACGCTGTGAATCGAGTTCAGTTTGGCGAGTCTTTAGGTCGGCAACCTCAGCCTTTCGAGCCTCAGCCTGATCTTTCTGTCCGGCCTTCATTAGGTCGCCGATCTCTTTCGACGCCGAATTCCGCTTTTGATTGATCGCGTCCGATTCGGCGATTATCTGACGACGTCGAGCATCGAGTTCGACAAACTGGTCAAGCGAATCGGCCGGAAAGTTGCGGTTCGCAAAAGCCTCGCGAACAGCATCAAGATTCTCTCTAACGAAATGAAGATCGAGCATAACCAAAAAGTGACAGGCGGCCATTCGGGACCGCCTGTGGCAATATTATGCCACACATACTAGAATCTGGCGTTTACAGACCGGCTCTAAATCTATGCAGTACAAAGTTCGAAAGGCAGTTTTCCCGGCGGCAGGCTTAGGTACGAGATTTCTTCCCGCGACCAAGGCATCGCCGAAAGAAATGCTCCCGCTGGTGGATAAACCGCTTATTCAATACTCGGTCGAAGAAGCCGTGGCGTCGGGTGTCGAGTCGGTCTTGATCATCACGGGCCGCGATAAGAATGCGATCGAAGACCATTTCGACATCTCGCCGGAGCTCGAACGAAACCTGAAAGATAAAGGCAAGGACGAGCTGCACGACCTTGTTCGAAAGATCTCGGATATTGCCCGGATCAGCTATACGCGGCAGAAGCAGGCTTTGGGATTGGGCCACGCGATCTATCAAGCAAAGGACTTTGCCGAGGGCGAGGCATTTGCCGCCTTGCTGCCGGACGACGTTGTCGATGCGGAAAAACCCGCACTTCGGCAGATGATGGATGTGTTCGAGAAGTATCAAGCGCCGGTGATCGCGACCATGCAGGTTTCCGGGGAGGCCATTTCACGCTTCGGCGTGATCGATGCGGACGAGGTCGAGCCGGGCGTGTTCAAGGTTCAGGACATGGTGGAGAAACCGCCGTTTGCCGAAGCTCCGTCAGACCTTGCGATCATCGGGCGGTACATTTTTACGCCAGATATTTTCGAAGCCATTGAGAATACCAAGCCCGGAGCGGGTGGCGAGATCCAGATAACGGACGCGATGCGACTTTTGCTGAAAGACCGTCCGCTATACGCCGTCAAGCTCGAAGGAACTCGCCACGATGCAGGCGATAAGCTCGGATTTCTGATCGCGACGGTCGAGTTTGCACTCAAGCGTCCTGACCTTGCCGACGACTTCCGCGAGTACCTTCGGGGACTCAAGCTCTAGCCCTATCGCGCGGTTTCTGCGGTTTCTGTGTTGTTTGTGGTTGCTTCGATTTCGGTGCTATCACCGTCTCTGACGCTGACGGAAACCAAGCGCTGTTTGGATCAAGATCAGTAGGATGATGCTCACGACAAGAACATACATTCCCGATCGAAGGTCGCCGAAGCGCTGCGATAGAAATCCGATCAGCCATGTAACGGCGGTCGCGCCGAGGGTGCCGCTCAAGAAGAGCGGAGTCGCGCGTCGCATTGCTTCGTAACCGAACGCTTTTGAAAATCTAGAGACGTTCGTCGGGAAGACCGACGACGTGCCGAGGCCGCAAAGCGCTCCGCCGAGGCCGAGTTGGACCGACTCGGAAGCGGTCAGCACGAGTGCAAGCCCGGCAAGAATGATCAACAGATTTAGGAAAATGACCTTGTTCTCGTCCAAATAGCGAAAGAACGCGGGAGCGATACCGCGGCCGATGACGAAGAATAAAAAAAAGAGAAACGTCGGCGTGACGAGGCGAGCGGTCGTTGAGCCTTCCACGCGATCGGCGTAGGTTGTGAGCCATCCGCCCATGCCGGTTTCGAACCCTACGTGGATGAAGGCGAATAGTGCGATCGCCCACGCGAGCGGCGTCGACCAGATCGGCGTGTGGGCTTCGTCGTTTTCGCTCTTTGGTTTCAAGCTTGCCTCTGTCGGTTTCGGCGTTACTAAGATCGCGATCGAAAGTACGATCAGCGGAGCCGAAAGAAGAAGCGTCGTCGTGAAGAGGCTCGTTCCCTGCACCGTAAAATCGACGAGCGGTTTTGAGGCGATCGCTCCGAGTCCCCAGAAAAAATTTAGAAAGTTGAGCGCCGAAGCCGAGTTTTCGGGATTGCGTTCGAGCGTTAGCACGTTGATCGCCGGAAGCGTCAGGCCGATACCGAGCCCGTTGACGACGAAGGCCGCGAGCACGAGTTCGTAAGAACCGAGATTGAGCATCGCGAGTCCAATGGCCATCAGAAATCCGCCAACCGCTGACGCCGGGATCAACCTTCCCTGTCGTCCGAGCCAGTTCGTCACCACCGTCCCGGTGATCGAACCTAGAAACTGCGCCGGGAAAAGATAGCCGAGTTGCAGGTCGTCTAGCTGAAACCTCAACCCGATGAATGGCAGCACCTGACCAATGATCACCGTCGCAACGCCGGAGAAAAAGAAAACGGCGTGGAGCAAGATCGTCAAAGCCCGGTCTGTACCGGAATTAGCCTGGATCATATGACCTTCCACCAAGGCGCCGAGAGCACGTCTGGTGTCAACCATTCGACTTGATCGCCCGAATGCAGAAGCAGACCCTTTTCCGCCTTTTGATATTGCGAAAGAAAAGTTCTCAAATGTCTCGCGTCGTCAATGCGAGGACGGGTCGTGGATTTAATCTCGATCGGCAGGAGTCTGCCGGACGTTTCCACAACAAAATCGACCTCTTCTCCGGCGTGAGTTCGCCAGTAGAATATTTCAGCCCTATCCAGACGCGAATCTCGCCACGCAAGCAGGTCGCAAAGTACGATGTTTTCGAGATGTTCACCGCCCGGTTCGATCGTTTCCGCAAGATGAAGAGCTACGCCTGTATCCCCCCAAAACAGGCGCGGCGATTTAATGAGCCGCTTGGTCCGGTTTACGGAATAGGCCGGGACGCGCACGAGAAGATATGAAGCCTCAAGCAAATTGAGATAACGGTGGACGGTGGGCTGAGGTATGGCCACATCGCGTCCGAGACTGGCTTGATTCAAGATCCCCCCAAGACGATGACATGCTACTCGCATAAGCCTTCGAAAATCAGGCAGTGCTTCTATAGCTGAGAGATCTTGAAGATCGCGTTCGAGGTAGGTGCGAATGTAACCGTCAAACCAGATGGCGCGCTCGTCTGCCGTTTGCAGTTCGACCGCGGGAGTCGGGAAACCACCTCGTCGAGACAGCGCACGCCAGTCTTCGGATTCCACATTCTGAGCATCAATAATATCGGGCCATGATCTCTCATCCTCGGCGACGAGCTGCTCCCAAATGCCGCAAGTTCCCATGCCGAGCTGCTCACGGCGGGTCATGGGCCAAAGGGTCAGATAACTCGCTCGCCCAGCAAGCGACTCGGATACCTTCCCCATGAGCAAAAGATTGGCCGAGCCGGTCAATAAAAACTGTCCCCGGCGACGCAGCTTATCGATCTCTCGTTTTACGGCAAGCAGGATCGAGGGTTCCCGCTGAACTTCGTCTAGCGTCACTGGTTGTTCGCCACCGACTATTAGTTCTGGTTCACGACGCGCCGATTCGAGTACGTCTAGGTCATCAAGGGAAAAAAATCTCCTCGGTCCTGGTGCCAATGACTGTGCGAGCGTGCTCTTGCCGGTTTGTCGTGCTCCGGTCACCACGACAGCCGGCATTACGGAAAGCCTCTTTGCGAGTGATTCAGTAACCAATCTTGGCAATGTAAATCTATTCACACCGTGAATGATATGTATTCACGGTGTGAATTACAAGAAAATTCTGTAATTTTGCTCTTCACACGCGAAAGACGCGAGATTATCTGGTAATGGAGCCCGAAGTTGGCTAGAATTATTGAAATGAAAGCAGTTGCGGCGGGATGGACGCGTATGTCTTTGGCCACGATAGAGGAAGCGATAGAGGACATTCGTGCGGGTCGGATGGTCATCATTGTCGACGACGAAGATCGCGAGAACGAGGGCGATCTCGTGTGTGCGGCGGAGAAGGTGACGCCGGAGATCATCAGTTTTATGGCGGTTCACGGCCGCGGACTCATCTGCATGCCGATCACGGAAGACCGCGCGGACGAGCTCAATCTGCATCCGCAGACGGCCGACAACACGTCGAGCATGGGCACCGCGTTCACCATCTCGATCGAGGCGAAAGAAGGTGTAACGACGGGAATCTCGGCGGCCGACCGGGCTCATACGATATTGACCGCCGTGAATCCGACGACGAAACCTTCGGACCTTGCGCGGCCGGGACACGTGTTTCCGCTAAGAGCGAAACGCGGCGGAGTGTTGGTAAGAGTCGGGCAAACCGAGGCAAGTGTCGATATCGCGAGGATCGCTGGGTTGACGCCAGCAGCGGTGATCTGCGAGATCATGAACGACGACGGCACGATGTCGCGAATGCCAGAGCTTGAGGTTTTTGCGGCGAAGCACGACCTGAAGATCATCTCCGTTGCCGATCTTGTTCGTTACCGCGTCGAGAAAGAACTGCTGGTAAAGCGTGTGGTCGAAACGACGCTGCCCACCGAATATGGTGATTTTCAGGCCGTAGTTTACGAGAACGAGATGAACGGCGAAACGCACGTCGCACTCGTAAAAGGCAATGTGGCGGGCGATGATCCGACGCTGGTTCGCGTTCAGACGGAGAACGTAACTTTCGCGATGTTCGGCTGCACGCTGGGCGAAGCGTCAGAAGCAATGAGGTCTTCGCTAAAAAAGATCGCCGAAGCCGGAAGCGGCGTCATCTTATACCTACGTCAGCGGGAGAACAATCTCGATCTTGTAAATCAATTAAAAACTTATGCGTTGATGCAAAAGCAAAACATTGATTTTCAAGCCGCGAAACGCGAAACTGGTTATGGAAAACAACACGACCACGGGATCGGTGCCCAAATCTTGAAAGATCTCGGCGTGCGCAAGATTCGTCTCCTCACGAATCATCCCCCGAAAGTTAATGCGATCGAAGCCTTCGGACTCGAGATTACAGAGTCTGTGGGGCTGTGATCGATGCGGATCGGCGGCCTCGCCGACCATGTGTCTGCTCTCTCGATAGGCAGCAATGCAGGAAGACAAGATCGAACAGCCTGAAGAAACACCGGCGGCGCGACCGAGGCGGCGATGGGTGACGCGGCGGAACGCGACGATGGTCGCGGCGGGGTTGGGCGTACTTATCATCCTTCTCGGGCTGCTGGCCGTCGTACTTTTTCGATACGGTACAGTTGATTCGATAATCAAAGGACAGTTCGTCGAAAAGATGAACTACATGGGCATTGACTTCACCGCCGATGTTTTCAGCCTCTCGATCAGTCCGCTTGAACTCACCTTAAAGAACGCAACCTTCAACGATCGCACGTCCGGCGAAAAACTCGGATTCATTCGCGAAGGCCGCATCGGGCTATCGATCGACAACTTATTCGCGTGGCAGACGACGCGTGACATCAAGGTCGACTCAACCGAGATCTGGGGCGCCGAGGTTTGGGTAAAGTTTGACGAGAACGGACGGTCGAACTTTGCAAATCTGGTTCAGGATGAGCGAGCGTCGCGGATCAGCCTTAAATACGATTCGGTGAAATTCCAGCTTCGCGACAGCGTCGTGCATTTCGGTGACTTGCGGCGGACGATAACGGCTGACGCAAACAATATTCAGTTCTTTCTCGATCCCGAAAGCTGGGAAGACCCGTCGACGCCTCGGCGATACCGTCTCGACCTGACCTCGACGCAGTCGACATTCACCTATCAAGACAGCCGGCTCGACAACATTTCGCTTCGAGTAAAAGCGATCGCGGACGAAACTGGTGCAGACATTTCCGAGCTTCGGCTCACGACACCGATCGGTGAAACAGTTTTGAACGGACGTTTGTCCGATTGGAAGGATTTCAAATACGACCTGAACGTCGAATCTTCCGTCGATCTGACTCAGGCTTCGACGATCTTTCCGCTCGGTGCAACCCTGCGCGGCGTCGGAAATTTCAAAGGAAAAGTTTCAGGACAGGGCGAAAGTTATAACGTCGATGGCCGGGCCGAATCCGACGCTCTTGCAGCTGAAGGCGTGTATCTAAAAGGCATCAATGTCGCTGCGACGGTCGCCGGAACGAACGCAAATTACGAGGCGAACGGAACCGCCGTCGCCGAATTGCTGACCTTTGAAGATTTCCGCGTTGAGTTTCCGAAGCTTTCGGGAAACGTCCGCGGCACGGGCTCGGACTTTAGATGGGTCGGCGAACTGCAGGCGGTCGCGGCGAAATCGAAAGACCTATCGATCGTAGGGCTTTTCGTGAGCGATGCCGTTGCCGACTACAAAGACGATCAGTTGATCGCAAGCGGCGGTTTGGGCCGTGCCCAGAAATTCTCGATCACCGACACAGTCTTTGATGGACTAAATGCCCGTGGCCTGACGTTCACGACCGGCAACGGCACGACCGAGCTGAAAGGCTCTTCGGCGACCGCGGGCGCGATGACGACGCCGGATTACAGGCTCGAAGGAATCGCCGCACGCAACGTCCGAATCCGCGATACGAAAGATCGGACGACCGTTGAGATGGACGGACTGGCAGCAGCCGGCGCTCGACTAAAAGACAACCGTGCACAGAACCTGCGGGCGAGTCGTTTCGAGCTTGTCGATACGCAATCGGGAACGAAGATTCGTTTAGACAATTTGACGGCCGCAAGCGTCAACGCAGCGGGCACTCGTATCACCGGAGTGACCACGCCCGGCGTAACGATCGAAGATGACGCGGTCAAGACGCTCGTCAATGCCGACCGCCTACGGATCGCGAGCATCGACGGCGGCGGCGCCGTGCTCGGAAATTTGAATATTGCGGGCGTTCGGCTGACGATCCGTGAAGGTACAGTCTCCGGTTCGTCGAACGACATTGATGCGGGCGACGTGACGCTTCGCGGCAACGAACTTACAGAAGGCGGCGGCAAGCTTGAGAACGTTCAGATCAAGCGGCCTGTGTTCGTTGTTGAACCTTCCGGCCGATATCGTGCAAGTGCAGACATGAGCATCGGCGGCGGTACGGTCGGGTCGATCCCGCTCGGCAATGCGTCGGCGAAGGTGAATATTTCGAATGAACGTGCGGACCTGACCGCGTTGACCGCCGCGGTGATGAACGGAACGGTTAACGGCACCGCGAGCATCGCGTTCAGTGAACGTCAGCAATCACGGATCAACGCGGACTTTGCCGGGCTCGATCTTTCGAAGATCGTCGCGCTTCAGGGCGGCCGTGTGATCCCGTTCGAAGGAAGCACGACCGGGCGAGCCGACATCACGTTCAACGGCACGAACGTCCGCTCGACGTCTGGTGCGATCTCGGCGGACATCACGGCTAACGCCGGTGACGGTACCCGCGGCACGGTTCCGGTGAACGGACGCGTCGAAGTTACGGCGACCAACGGCCTGTTCAATATCGACGCGGCTCGTCTCAACACTCCGAACAGTCAGCTCGCGGCCGGCGGAACTTTCGATCTGCAAGGACAAAATTCGAACCTTGACCTCGCGCTGAACTCGACCGACGCCGCCGAGATCGAACGGCTTGTTCGCATCCTCGGCGTGTCGCCAGATCTTGAAGAGCAGCTTGATTCGCTGGAAGTCGGCGTGGCGGGGAATCTTGCTTTCAATGGAAAACTGACCGGCAATTTGACCGACCCGACGATCGACGGAAAGGCTTCGCTCGCGTCGTTGAGTTTGCGCGGACGTGAGGTCGGTTCGGTCTCGACGGATGTTTTTGTATCGCCGCTGGGCACGGAGCTTCGCAACGGCGTACTGCAGGAATCGGGCGGCGGCGGAACGATCGCGTTTAGCGTCAACGCTCCGGCGGGCGGTGCTAATAACACGAGTGTCCAGGCGACCCTCACCAACGTTAACGCTGGAAATCTCCTGTCGACGCTTCCCGTCGATCTGCCGGCGCGGCTTCGCGATTTTACCGGAACTACGAGCGGCTCGGTCAATCTTACCGGCTTGCCGAACGCGGCTCAGGGCCAGGTCGATATCGCATCCACGGCTGGCACCGTTGCGGGGCAGGCGTTCGACAGCCTCCGTGCAAAGGCGGTTTTCTCGGGTACGCGGATCGACCTACAAGGGGGCGATATCAAGATCGGCGAAGGATTTGTCTCGGCTCGCGGCTCTTATGACCGTGCCTCGACGGCGTTCGATTTCGATCTGAACGGAAAGAGCGTTCCGTTGCCGCTGGCCCTCGCGTTCCTTCCCGAAAACAGCGCGATCCCGACAGTCGGTGGGCTTGCCGATTTCACGGCGAAAGCAATCGGCGAATTCGACCGGCCGAATTCGTACAACATCAACTTCTCCGGCTCGGGACGCGATGTTGTGATCAACGAAAATTCGTTTGGCACCGTAGAGTTTAAGGGCAGTACGGTCGGCCAGGTTTTGACGGCTGATCTGACGGCTACGCTCGACGGACGACCGCAAGTGATAACCGGTTCGGTAAATTTCGGTAACGACAATCTGCCCGTTCGAGTTCAAACCACTTTCGATAACAGTCCCCTCGCGCCGTTCTTCGCACTCGTTCCGGCTCTCAAAGGGATTCCGTTGACCGGCGTCGGCACTGGTACGGTCGAGTTTGGCGGAGACCTTTCACGCGTTAACCCTCAAGGCGAACGAGAGTTTACGACCGATGGATTGAGTGGCACCGCAAGATTCACGCGGCTCGATCTGCAGATACAAGATACGCCGCTTTCGGCCGCCGAACCTGTCGTCGTGGCATTTTCGCCGAGTGAGATCAATTTTCAATCGGCAAAGTTTTCGGGCGGCGGTTCGAACGTGACGATTGCAGGTGTTTACGCGCTCAGCGACTCTGGAGTGAACAGCATTGCTGTTGACGGGCGTATCAATCTGGCCCTGCTGAACGCCGTGCCGCAGGTGGCGACGTCGGACACATTCTTTGGCGGATATGCGACGGTTGCCGTGCGAGTTTCGGGGCCGAAGTCGAATGCCCGGCTTTCGGGTACGGCGACGATGGAGAACGCCGCAGTCGCCGCCTTCATCGGGTCGAGCCGATTGACATTCGACCGATTGAAAGGACGAATCCTTTTCGCATCTAACCAGGCGCAGATCGATACGGCTGAGGGTTATCTCGGCGGCGGGAAATTCAACGCGACCGGCGGCGTGCTGTTTCGCGACAACCTTACCGTCGATTCGTTCCGCGTTGCCCTCGATGGTTCGAACATCACGGTTCCACTACCTGAAGACTTTGTAACCACGGGTGACGCAAGGCTCGAGTTTTCGGGCAGGCGGCTTAACGAGAATCTGCTGGTTCAGATCGCGGGAAACATCCGAGCGAGGCGAGCACTTTATACACGCGACATCGAGCTTGCGAATATAGTCGGCGGCCGCAGTGCAGGTTCGATCTCAAGCGGGCCGTCGTCGCTGTTGGCTCCGCGATTCGACCTCACGATCGAAGGGCGTGACGCCCTGGTCGTTCGGAACAACATCGCCGATCTTACAGCTTCGGTTTCGCTCAGACTTACGGGAAGTACCGCGAATCCTCAAATTTCAGGACGCATTACGGCCAACGGCGGTCAACTTTTCTTCCGCCGCGACCGGTATGACATTCAACGCGCCGTGCTCGAATTCCCGCCAGATACAACGATCGAGCCAGTGATCAATCTACAGGCCGAGAGTTTGATCCAGGGTTATCAGGTGTTCGTCAATCTTTCAGGTCCGCTCACCGAAACCGAATCGCTGATTGCGTCGGTGCGCTCTAGCCCGGCATTGCCTTCGCAGGACGTGCTTTCGCTGATCACGACGGGCAACCTTTCGAACACCGAGGCGGGCCTTCCAGGCTTCGCATCGACCGGCATCAATACCGCCGCCGAGGTGCTTACAGATTCGATCATCAACGAGCCCGTTCGAAAAGCGACGGACAAACTTTTTGGCCTTAACGTCTTCGAGATCGACCCGATCATCTCCGGCGAGCGGCTTAATCCTTCTGCGCGGCTGACGGTCGGGCGGCAGATCAACAATAACCTGCGAGTGACATACGCGACCAATCTTTCGCAGGATCAGAATCAGGTTTTGGCCCTCGAATACCGTGTCTCGAACCGGCTTTCCGTGGTCGCTCAATATGAACAGCGAAGCCTAAGCAACGTCACGCGCAATCGCGACAATTTTAGTGTGGAGGTTCGCTTCAGAAGGCGTTTTTAAGACGGTCAACTATCCGGGTGGTGAAAGCTCCGACTACATTTTATCTCACCTGTCTTGTCGCGGCCGTGCTCGCGTTCGCGAGCTTTAGCTTTGCGCAAGCCGAGTTTGAAGGACGAGCTATCGGCAATGTGTCCGTTACGTTTGAAAGCGGCGATACGAACGCGAACGCGGTGGAACAGCTTCGGCTGATCGCCCGCGACGCATTGGGCGATCGATATGCGGCGGTCCGTGTGCGCGACGCGATCGAGCGTCTGTATAACACCCGCGAAATAACGTCCGCGATCGTCGAGGCGGGTGATGCGACAAACGGCGCGGTCGATGTAAAGTTTGTCATCCGCCGAAGAACGCGGGCTCAGCGTGTGGTAGTCGAAATACCCGAAGGCGACAAGAGCGGGATCACGGAGCAAGAGCTGCTTTTCAGGCTCGACATCCTTGAACCCGGAACACCTGTGACGGAAGCGACGCTCGGCGAAAACGCGAACACTATCCTTGAATACCTTCGCGACCGCGGATTCTATAAAGCCGTGGTCGATACTTCTCGTCAGCCGCTGAGCAACGAGACGGAGGTCGCCGTCACTTTTACCGTGCGTCCAAAGGAACAAGCGACCGTCGAACGGTTCGACATTGCCGTTGACGGCTTCGACAACGCACTGCTCGCCGAAAAAATTAAGCTAAAGGAAGGTGCCAAATATACTCGAGAGAAGCTACAGACGGACCTCGACCGGATAAAAGCGGAACTTCAAGATGGCGGATTTCTGGCGCCTCAATTGGATGAGCCGCGAGTTGTTTACGACGGCGAAACCAATAAGATTTCTCTCGGGCTCAACGGCCGAACCGGGCCGACGGTAACGGTCGAGGTCGATTCGGAAGGGTCAAAGATCGGATCGGGTACACGCGAACAGATCCTGCCGGTTGTTCGCGAAGGAACTATCGATTTCGCGGCGATCATCGAAGGTGAGCGCAGACTCGAAACCCGCTTCCAGGAACGCGGATATTTTTTTGCGAACGTCCGTTCGGTGTGTTCTGTCGAACCGCCTTTGTCCGATATCGACGGCACATCGCTCAAAAACGATACGGAATTTCTGTGTTCGGCGTTCTCAAGCAGCGACCTTCAAAACAAGAAGGTTCTCGTCAAATACGTCGCCGATCTCGACCGCAAGCTAACGCTCACGGACATTCGTCTGCAGGGTACGAGGCTGTTCACGGTTGAAGAGATCAAGTCCGTACTCGAATCGCAGAAGGCCAACCTTCTCGGCATCATCCCGCTGTTCGGATACGGGAACGGATACACGAGTGCGGTGCTGCTTGAAGACGATGCCGCGACGATCAGGACGCTTATGCGCGAGCTTGGCTATCGAGATGCCGCGGTTCGCGTCAATCAGGGCGTGTCGCCGGACGGTGAAAACCTGATCATCACTTTCGTTGTTGAAGAGGGTGTTCCGACGGTAGTGACCGATGTCAAGATCCGCGGAAATACGGCTTTCACGACGGCCGAGCTCGAAGCCCAGTTGCCGGTCATCGAGGGCAAAAACATCTCGCGGGCCCGCGTGCGAAACGGTCAGCGGAAGCTTGCTGAGTATTATTCGAAGGCTGGATACTTCGACGCTTCGGTGGCGATCTCTTTCGACGAGACGGGCACCGACGCAGCAACCGGAGCCAAGCAAGCTCGAATAATTTACACGATCGAGAACGAAGGTAAGCCTGTTTACGTCAACCGCATTTTGATCGCCGGGCAGGAGAATACAAAGGAGGGGGCGATCCGCAAGGCGTTGAACATTCGTGAGAATGAGTTGCTTCGTTCGACCGATATCTACGCGAGCGAACAGAACCTCTACGCAAGCGACGTATTCTCGCAGGTCACGATAAGGACGCAGCCTGTCGGCGACCGTCCGGGCGGCGGGAAAAACGTTGACGTGATCGTGAACGTGACCGAACAGGCTCCGCGTATATTGTCTTATGGCGGCGGCCTGTCGACCGATCTCGGAGCAAGCGGATTCGTAGATATCCGGCATTTCAATCTGCTCGGAAATTTGTGGCAGGGCGGAGCGCGAATTCGGGCGTCACAGCGTCAGCAGTTGTTTCAGGTCGATTTCATCAATCCGCGATTCATTCGCGACGGCGAAAAGCGATTCGCTCCGTTAACGATCACGGGCGGATATCAGCGCGACACGACGGTTACTCGATTCTTCCGTTCGGCATTTGATCAAGGTACGTTCGGCGTGGTCCAGCGGCTGGACAACGAGGGCAACCCGGTCGATGAATTTGGCAATGATGCGAGCGACCCGACGTTGAATCGGATCACGCTGACGGCCGAGACGAACCGTACGATCAGCCGCCGCGACCGCAGCATTCTCTTTTTTCGATATCGATTCGAAGATGTGCGTCTCTATAATATCAACAGCCTTTTGATCAAAGAGCTTTTAATACCAGATTCGCGAATACGCATCTCCGGCTTCGGCGCCACCTTCGTCCGCGATACGCGGCAGAACTGCAACATCAAGTACACGATCTTTGACATCATCGCGCGCGGGGATGTGGAAGAGCCGTGTAAATACAACGCGGGCGATCCAACCAAAGGCAGCTACGTCACGGCCGAATACAACGTATCTGTTCCTTTTCTCGGAGCGAACATCGGCTTTAACAAGTTTCAGGTGTCGGGGACGAAGTATTACACATTCAAGACGTTCGAGTATCAAACGACGATCGCGGCTCGCGGGATACTTGGCGTTGCGAACGTGTTCTCTGGCGGAAACCGTTTCCCCGCCGCCTATCCGGGGCTCGAAGGCATCCTTCCGATCAGCGAGAGGTTCTTTGCGGGCGGATCGAACACGCTGCGCGGTTTCGATTTTGAGTCCGCCGGCCCACGAATACTCGTCGTACCGACAGGTAACTTTTTCAACAATCAGGGCGAGCAGGTTTTTCTCGATCCGTTCACGGTTCCATTCGGCGGAAATGCTCTGGCGGTAGTGAATGTCGAGGCCCGCGTTCCGATAACCGAATCGATCCGCGTAGTTCCCTTTTATGATGGCGGCAATGTCTTCCGAAGCGCCAAGGATATATTCAACCGCGAGGAGATACCCGACAGCGAGTTCGTCCGAAAAAATCTGCGGGCGAATTGGGCTCACACGGTCGGGCTGGGCTTGCGGATCAAGACACCGATCGGTGGCGAGGCCGGAATCGACTACGGATATTTGCTTAATCCCCCGTCGTTCATCATCCCTCAGCAAGTCGGACCGCCGGCCTTCTATCGTCTGCCGCAAAGCCAGATCCACTTCCGCTTCTCGCAGGCGTTTTAAAAGTGTTTCGGACCGCATTCGACGGCCGCACAACCGTATACCGAACACGATCCGAAACGAGGGCGGGCCCACCTTGTCCGCCCTGAGCTAAATCTAATTTATGCTTTTCGAGACCACGTGGCTCTCGTCAAGCTCCACCACCAACATCTCTCCCGAGCGATGCTCGCCCATCCCCGTGGGGATGTATTCCTCTGCCGTCTGAGGATCGGCAAGCAGAGCACCGACCTCTATTTCTTCCTTCCTGCCGCGTTTCCGGCCGAGCTTACGTTTTCCCTTCTCGGCATACATCGCCTTGTCAGCGGCAATGATAAGCTGATCGAATGTTTCGCCGTCCGCCGGATAAGCGGCTGAGCCGATACTTACCCCGACCCTTGCTACGCCGCCGGGAGCTTTCGTACCAAATCGGCCGACCGCCTCACGGATTCGGCCACATAGATCGTCGATGCCGGACGAATGCGTGTCGGGGATCAATGCAACAAACTCGTCACCTGCATAGCGTGCAAGAAAGTCATAGTCCCGCAGTTCGCTGCGGATGACACCGCCGATATCGGTCAGCATCTGGTCGCCCGCTTTGTGGCCGAAGTTATCGTTGACGGCCTTGAATCCGTCGAGGTCAAGCATCAGCAGCTGGAACGACGCCTTGCTTCGCGATGCTCTCTTAACTTCCTTGTCAAAGGCGTGTTGAAGAGCACGAGCATTCGGAAGGCCGGTGATCGGATCGGTCGAGGCGTGAGTGGCCGCTTGGGCATGCAACTGCGATTTCGCGATCGCATCTCCCGCGATCTTCGATACCGTCTCAAGCAGCCGGACCTGATCGTCCTCATACCGGTCAACACTGCTCGAATAGAGCGAGATAGCACCGATGACTTTCTCCTCCGCAACGATCGGCCGCGACACCATCGTCTTAAATTCGTTAGCCTCGTCAGGTGCCGAGAACAGCAGGTCGAGCGCGGGGTCGACGTTCTCGACGGTCTTGTTCTTTCTGAGAGCGTATCCGGTCGCTCCCTCGCCGACGCGTACGTGAAGCCTTGCGAGAGCCTTAGACCGCGGGCCGGCGATATGAACGGGCACGGCGAACTGGCCGCCGTCGTCCAGAAGAAAAATGCCGCAAGCATCGTACGGAATAAATTCACCAACCTTGGCGGCAAAGAGCGAAAGCGTATCGTCCAGCGTCATCGCCGCACCGAACTCGCGTGCGAGCGAATAAAGCGTGAATACTTCGCGGTTAGCTTGCTTGATCTGCTCAACGAAGTTTTTCTCTTCACCGCCGAATCCCGGCGTCTCGGCTTCGGCGTCGTATTCGAGCCCTTCCGCAGCGATCTCTTCTTCGAGCTGTCTAAGGTTTCGGATCAAAAGGTCGACGACCTTCGGGTCGAACTGCGTGCCGGAGCCAGCCCGCATAAAACTGCAAGCGTCCTCTCTGGACATGGCTGGGCGGTATGGCCGTGCTCCGCGAAGCGTGTCGAAAGCGTCGGAGATCGAGAGTATGCGGGCCGTGAGTGGAATGTGGCTTCCGCGCAGCCCTTCGGGATATCCGCTGCCGTCCCAGAATTCGTGGTGATACTTCACCGTCGGCACGACCGGCGTCCGGAAACCAACCTTTTCAAGGATCGAGGCTCCGACCGAGGAGTGAATCTTCGTTTTCTCGAGCTCGGCATTCGTTAGTCTGCCCGGCTTGTTAAGAATGTGGTCCGGTACGGCAAGCTTGCCGATATCGTGGAGCAGGGCTGCCGTTCTTAGCGCGTCGATCTCGCCGTCGCTCAGATTCAATAGCCTTCCGAGCCCGACGGCGTAGATCTGAGTTCGGCGAACGTGGCCGACGCCAACCTGGTCGCGAGCATCGATCGCGGTCGCGAGAGCCTCGACGGTCGCCAGATGAATTCGGGAAGCTTCGCGAATCTCTTTTGTTTTCAGGTCAAGGTTGCGGATGTGAATCTTATAAGCAGCGTTTGTCGCTATCGCCAGCGGTAGCAACACCAGGCCGAACTCTATGCCGAAGTGGTTGAACGTAAGGAACAGGATTATCGCCGCTGAAAGACTTACCAGATGGCCGCTCGCACGCGTCCACACATATGTGTCTATGGCCGTCGCGTCGAGCCGAAGCCCCGCCGTTCGAGCCTCGATCAAATCGAGAAAGGCTCCTGACGTAAAGTGGGCAAGGCACATGACACAGGCCGCAAAAACCACCGCATTGGGTATCGAGAAACTACCGGCGACGATGGTGCTCGGGCTTTCGCCGAAAGCCCCGACGGATAGATAAAATGCCAGAGCCGCAGCGAACGCACACAAGACGTCGTAAGACGCCGACCGGACCCAAACAGACCGGCCCGCTCGAAGCTTCTTACGCGACGAAAGGCTGCAAGCAAGGGCCAGCAGCACGCCGCCGTAAACGCCCATCAGGGCGACGCCCCAAAATACGAACACCGTCTTGGGACGGAAGATCGACCGCGACCGGGGTATCGGAAGGTCGAAAGGGGCGACGAGAAATGCGATGAGTGAAGCGACGGCGAGGATTAGAATTTTCGAGACGTCGTTTGAGAAGAGTTCGAAAACCGCGTAGAGAACAAAAGCGGTAGCTGCGGCGGCCATCAGCCATTGCAGTACGCCCAAGCGCCAATTATTTCTTTTAAACTCTACGTCAGTCATCTTAGGTGAGCGGGTGTTGGAACTTGTGCGGATCCACGACACTCGTTGGCTGCTGAATACAAGCCTCGTGCCAGATTCTGCAAATCAACTAAAGTGCCGATTTCTGCATCCGAACTAAGGCAATGATGTCCGCCGACGATCAGAATGCCTATTCAAACTGCCTCAAATCGGTCAAAATGACAGAAGCGCCTTTTACGCCGCGGTTTTCGTGATGAGTGAGCATCGAAAATTTGTTCTTTGGGCGATGACGTTCTTTGCCGCGTGCACATCGATTGTCGCCCAAGACCCATCGGGCGAGATCCGCATCGATACAGAGCTCGCCGCTTTCGAAGTGTCGGTATCGGACGCGAAGGGAGCCCCGATACGCGGGCTTACGGCCAGAGATTTTCGGGTGTTGGAGAACGGACATGAACGATCGATCGATTTCTTTCAGCCGATCAAGAAAAAAGACGCGACGCGGCCATTGTCGGTCGTATTCGCACTGGACGTTTCAGGCAGCATGACGGAGCCTGAGCTCGAGAAGCTGAGATCGGCAATGGATCGTTTCGTTAAGCGTTTGGCGGACTACGAATCGCAGTTCGCCGTGCTGTCTTTCGCTATGAACGTAAAGACGAATCAGGATTTTACAAATCGTCCCGACCGCATCGAACGGGCATTGAAGAACTTAAAGCGTGATCAGGACGGACTTTCCACTCACGCTTACGACGCCGTCGACCAGGCAGTTCGTATGGTGGTTCGCAAGGCCCCACGGTCGATCAGAGACCGCGTACCGCGGCGTGCGGTGATATTGATAACTGATGGATTTCCGGTCGGTGACATCGTTTCGTCATCGACGGTGATCGAGCGGGCGAATGATGCCGAGACCAGCGTATTCTCCGTTTTGCTTCCTTCGTATTCCAAATTGCAGAGAGGCGGCCGCCGCATTCCGACTCCGCTGGAAGCGAGCGGACTTTCGGAACGCACGGGCGGCATCAGCATCGCGGCGAACGAATCAAATTTTGACCCGATATTCGACGCACTCGCGGAAGAGTTGACGGCATCATATGCGATCGCGTTTTATCCCATCGAAGACGAGAAACCGGGTGAACGCCCGGGTGAACGCATTGTGAAGATCGAGGCTCGTTCAGGCTTGAAAGTAAGGCAGAACAGGACAAGCTACAGGCCGGCAAATTGAAGCGTCGTCAGTATCGGTCACCGTCATCGTAGTCGGAAGAATCTTCGTCGTAATCGTCGCCGGTGTCCGAATCCGTCTTCAGATCAAGCTCGATCGGGTCGAGGCCGACAACGACAAGGCCTGCTCCGCATTCGTCACAACTCACTTCGTCGCCCTGTTCTGAATCGGCATCTACGTAAACTTCTTCTTCGCATTCGGGACAATTTGACGTCGGCATTCGGTTATACTCCAGCTAAAAAAGTACTATCGAGTGAGATCAAAAACAATAAAATGTTTTTTAACAATCTAGCCTAGAGCCGTCGCAATGTGCAAGGCGTTTTGACCTAGACGGGACGATTTTGTACAACTTGTACTTTTCCGTACAGATCAGATGAATTTTCCTTTTCAACTTTCTAGCGGGCGTGAGTTCGACGCGGCAGGTTTTGGTACTAACGCGGTCGATTTTCTGATCCGCGTTCCTGAATATCCGGCGTTCAACTCAAAAGTAGAACTGGTCGATTATTCTCAACTTCCCGGCGGTGAGATCGCGACGGCCATGGCCGGATTGCAGCGGCTCGGGCTTAAAACCTGCTATGCGGGCCGCTTTGGCGACGATGCAGCCGGCACATTCGGCATCGATTCGCTGGTTTCGGATGGTGTCGATACGGCCTTTGCTGAAGTCGTTCCCGGAGCCCTCACGCAGATAGCCTTTATTGTGATCGACGAACGCAGCGGCGAGCGGACGGTCATCTGGAAGCGCGACGCAAAACTCTCTTACACCGCCGCAGAAGCCCCGTACGAGATCGCGGAACGCTCGAAAGTTTTGCACATTACGCCGCACGATGCTGACGCCTGCATCGCTCTTGCCCGCAGAGCAAAAGAGGTTGGAACCGTCGTCTCGATCGATCTGGACAACACTTTTCCCGGCCTCGACGATCTGCTGCCGAACGTCGACATTCTCATCACCTCGGCCGAACTCCCCTCGCGGATGTTCGGTATAGACGACAAGCACGACGCTCTGAAAGCTTTGCAAGAAAAATACGGTTCTCCGCTGGTCGGGATCACGCTTGGCGAAGCTGGTTCGCTGGTGCTTTGTAGCGGCGAAGTGATCGAGACAGCGGGATATCCGGTGCCCGGAGGATGTAAGGATACGACCGGCGCCGGCGATGCTTTTCGGGCGGGACTTTTATTCGGACTGCTGACCGGCGAAAGCGTCGAAAGCAGTGCTCGTATGGCGAACGGCGTCGCGTCGCTTAAGTGTCGATCGATCGGCGCCCGAACGTCTCTCCCAACCCGCGACGAACTCGCAGCCCTGCTCACTTAGAGTTTGTCGTTGAAAAATCCGGTCACTTTCGCCCAAGCGTCCTGTGCTGCCGCGGCATCATAAACCTCGGGGCGGGTATCGTTAAAAAACGCGTGGTCGGCGTCGTACTTAAGCGATTCAAGCGGCAGCTCGTAACGCTCGGTGACGTCTTCGAGCGTGGCTACTTTTTCGCTATTTATCCATTGATCTTTCGCGCCGGAGATAAATACCGTCGGCGTGCGGAGTTTCTTCAAAACGTCTTCCTCCGGAATATCCCCGTAAAATGGAGCCGCAGCGCTCAAGCCTTCCAACTCGCACGCGGCACGCAGGGCAAACGTCCCGCCCATGCAGTATCCGGTTATGCCAAAGTGCGAGATGCCGAGATCGTCCGACGCGACTGCGATCGCGTTCTTTATGGTGTCCAACCCGTCGTCGATGGCGAGATCGTGCATCATCTTCGACGCGTCTTCGGAATTGGTCGCAACCTTGCCTCGATAAAGGTCCGGAGCGATCGCGATAAAGCCTTCGGCCGCGTAGCGATTCGCGATGTCCTTGATGTGCGCATTCAAGCCCCACCATTCCTGGATCACGATAACAGCCTTTTTACCGTCGTTCTCCGGCAGTGAAACGTATGCGGTCGTGTCGCCGTTTGCGGTAGAGAAAGATAGAGTTCGCTCAGACATGGAAAATCCCCCTGTTAGTTTCGTTGTTTACGCGAAGTATAAACGAACGGACAGAGGGATCGCCAATCAGCAACAACTTCGTGCCTTCGTGTCTTCTTTGTGCACTTTTGTGTTTAAGAAATTTTTAACACAAAGGCGCAAAGGAGAAGACCCAAAAGGGCGCAAAGACGGCCTCTAAAAGAACCTGATCGTATATCCGACACGGATGCCGCGGCCCGGTTCGGGAGCAAGGTCCTTGATAAACGACAAGTGATTGCGGTACAGCCTGTCGCCCAGATTTGTACTCGCGAAAAAGATCGTGTGCGTTGTGTTTCCTTTCGCTAACGAATACGACGCGTTTAGGTTGAACAGGCCGTAGCCGGCAGTCGCTGTCTCGAGCACGGAAACATCGTCGATCTTTTTGGCACCAACGAAAACTGCTTCGGGGCGAACGGACAATCCCTTGTACCTGAAGTCCAATCCGAAACGCGCGCGCGCGGGAGTTATCCGAGGCAGCGGAACGTCGCCGTCTCTCAACTCAGCCTTCACGATATCTGCATTCGCGTAAGCTCCGAGCCAGTTCTTAACATCTACATCGACCGACACGTCGGCACCCGTGAACTTCGCATTGTCCTGAACGAACGCTGAGATCGGCAGATTGTCTTCGACGTCGATCAGGTCGTCGCCGTTCTCATCGACAGGCGAGAGGAAGACGAAATTGTCGATGCGGTAATGAAAAAAGCTCCCGTTAATGCGAACGCGGTCTAGCTGCTGCCTGAAGCTGAACTCGATACCGGTTGAACGCTCGCGTTCAAGATCTTGATCGCCGACCTCGAATGTTACCGTGCCAACGTGCGGGCCGAAGTTGTAGAGTTCTTCCAGAGCGGGAGCACGATAGGAACTCGTAAAATTGGTAACAAACGAAGCTCCTTCCCACAAACGAAACCTGACGCCAGCCGCACCCGAAAATCCGGTGAACGCCCGGTCGCCGTAGAAGGTATTATTGGCCGGATCGTACCCGTTGTGTTCGATGCGTCCGCCGAACTGAAACGCGACGCGATCGAAGTCAACCTCCTGCAGCGTGAACGCGGCGAAGTTGTTTTGTCGGACGCGACCGTCAATTAGGCTTTCGGCACCCAGCGTAAGGTAGCTTCGACGATAACCTTCAAAACCGAAGCGTCCAGATAGCTTGCCGTACTTGGCCTGCTGAAGCATGGCCCGATACGAGAAGGTGTCGTTGTCGAAGGTTGTTGCGATCTCGTCTTCGCCACCTGCCGTCTCGATCTCGGCGTGGCGATAGTCGGTAAAGTCAACGAAGAAATTTCCCTGTGAGACCGGCCCGCGAATATCGCGGAAGCCGCCGCGAAATTTGTAGTTATTTCGCCGCATTCGAATGTCGATGGCCTCTTCCGGAACTTCCGGGAGTTGATTCGCAAACCGGGCCTGAATGCCAAATGGATCGTACTGGCACGGCTCACCGCTTTTGCCCTCGCCTGCCTCTTCCTCATCAACCACGCACGGATCACCGCTAGGCGTAGTCACCAGCGACCCTTCCTCAAACAACGGTGCGTACGGAATCCCGTACCGACGCTTGTCCGCATTGACCTCGCCCACGACGAAAAACTTCTTAGCGAAATATCCAGTGCTGAACTTTCCACCGAAAGAACGCGATGCCGAGTTCGGGATCTGCCCCAGCGGGGTTCGATAGTCGCCTTCGCGGACATAGTTTCCGCTGCCGCTGAAAACCCACTTCTTGTAGCCATACTCGGCACCCGCGCCAAACCCGCCCTGCCGGTTATTTGTCGCGCCGAGCCCGGTGAAGAATCCGCGGAAGCCTTCGTGCGGATCGTCTTCGTCATTTGTAACGGCATTGACCACGCCGCCGATCGCGTTCGAGCCGTAAAGCAAAGTCGCCGGGCCTTTGATAACTTCAACGCGCTCGAGGGCGAGAGTGTCGATCGGTTCGCCGTGATCGCCGGACTGCGAGCCGACCGATCCGGTACGAACGCCGTCCTGCAAAACGAGCACGCGGTCGCCATCGAACCCGCGTATGATCGGGCGGCCCGTTCCCGGCCCGAACGAACGTTTACCGACGCCTGATTCGCGTTCGAGCACTTCGCCGATCGCCGTATTTGCCTGCTCCGCGATCTTCGATCCGCCGACGGAATTTACCGTTTGAAATGCTTCATAAACGGATTGTTCCGTACCGGTTGCGGTGACCGTCACTTCTTCCTGAACCGACCGAATGCTAAGTGAGAAATCCTGCGTGAGATCGCGGCCGTTCTGCACGACAATGCTGCGGGCCTGATCCGAAAATCCTTCGATGTGCGTGACGATCGTATATCGCCCAGGTGGAACATTGGCAAACACGAATGATCCGTTTTCATCAGTCTCGGCGGAGCGTCGGATCTCTGACAGCTGAACTGATACGTTCGCGAGCGGAGCGTCATTCACCTGACTTTTGATCGTCCCTCGGACGCTTCCCGTGACCTGGGCGGACACCCCAAGAGGAAGCAGCAAGACTGCTAACAACAGTAAAAAATAGCTTTTCATTATGAACTTTCCTTTGATCTATGCCGCGGATAAACACGGTCTTGAAACCCATTCGCCTGCACGCAAAAAACGCGCGAGGCACGGCACGTTCGCTAAACGAACGCGGTCTATGAAGGTTTAAGAAAGTTCCGGAGGGTGTAGTAACGGGTCTTTCGGACGGAAGATGCGCTGAGCGTCGCTGCGAAGTTCGGGCAGCATCGCATACTCCCGCGAATAAGCGGGCGCAAAGCGGATCAATTCGACAAGCGAGGTAAAACCGGATAGATGATGTGACGGACTTACGACCGTTCCGCCATGCTTTCTGCTTTGGCAGCAGTCCGTCATCGCGCGGCACGGATCGTCATGCTCGGGCTCAGGAACGCTGACCGCTATCATGCCCGTAGGTAAACCAGCGTGAGCGAACGCGAGACCGTGCGATCCCCATTCGACGAGCATCACAGCAAGAAATAGCATCGCCAAAACGGCGTGCGATCGCTTGAAATGTTGTGCCTGTCGAGCAGGAAGCATAAGTGTCTATGTACGCAGTGTATCAATCCACGGTTTCACTTTTCAAGAGGCACCACTTCAGAGTTCAAGCTTCAGCTTGCACCCTTTGATACGAAATGTCTGAACGTTACCCGATTACAAGCTAAAGCTTGAACTCTGAACTTCTATGGCGACATTCGGTAGAATGGTTGTAGATGAAAACCATCTATCTTCTCCGCCATGCAAAGTCCAGCTGGGACAACACGTCGCTTTCGGATTTCGAGCGGCCGCTCAACGATCGCGGGCTGCGGACCGCTCCGTTGATGGGTGAAGTAATTTTAGAACGCGGATATGTTCCATCGATCATCGTCAGTTCGCCAGCGATGCGGGCCAAAACGACAGCCGAGCTTTTGGCTCTCGACGCCATGATCCGCCTCGACGATCGAATATACGAAGCGAGCCCCAACACGCTTCGCAACGTCGTTTCCGAGATCGAAGACTCATGCACGTCCGCGATGATCGTCGGCCATAATCCCGGCATGGAAGGCTTCATCCGATATTTGACCGGCGGGCTCGAACCAATGCCGACCGCCGCTCTCGCCGTCATTCAACTTACGATCGACTCGTGGACCGAGATCACTTCGGATACTGGAACACTCGTTGAGGTCATCCGTCCCGAAAGATGAGTTGAGTTCGCGCTCCTCTTAGAAGCCTTTTATTACGCAATAATTTCATTTAACATTTCTGTAACATTCTGTTTACACGTGCGTAAGTTTCGCCACTTAGCCTGAGTCTTGCGGATCCAGGAAAAATCTATGCTGCAAAACATTCTCATCGTTGAAGACGATGCAGATATAGCCGAAAGTTTGCATTACAACTTTAAGCGTGAAGGCTTTCGGGTTAGCGTGGCGGAATCGGCGGAAAAAGGCCTGAGGCTCGCGCTCGATGAAAAGCAAACGCCGTCGCTTGTGCTGCTCGACCTGATGCTTCCCGGCATGAGCGGAATGGAACTTTGTCGCCGCCTGCGCCGCGAGCAACTCACCGAGAACACGCCGATAATCATGCTGACGGCAAAGGCGGCCGAGGGAGACAAGATCGCCGGGCTCGACATCGGCGCCGACGATTACATCGTCAAGCCTTTCTCGGTGAAAGAGGTCATTGCCCGCGTCCGAGCCGTGCTTAGACGGTCGGAAAAAGAGGCCTCGCCGAAATATCAGGATGAGCGCATCATCGTCGATTTTGAGGATATGCGTGTGACCTGCGACGGTGCAGACGTAAAGCTCACGCGGAAGGAGTTCGCATTGCTCGAACACCTGATCAAAAACATCGGCCGCGTTGCAACTCGCCAGCAATTGCTCGATAACGTTTGGGGATACAGCTATTTTGGCGATACGCGCACGCTCGACGTTCACATCCGGCGGCTGCGGCAGAAGATGGAAGAATGCGGCAACAGCATTGAAACTGTAGTCGGCGTCGGGTATAGATTTATCGGGAGTAAATGATCTTTTCGGAAACTACATTTTCCAGCCGGGTTGCTTCCGTTCGGCGGCCGACCAACCCGATCCTGCAAGGCATTATCGACACGGCCCGCGAGGCCGTTTTTGTTGTCGATGACGCGATGCGGATCAAGGCGTCGAACCAGGCCGCGCACCTCGCCTTCTCGCGCGGCAACGGGTCGCTCGAAGACCGCAGGTTAAGCGAGATCATCCGCGATCTACGCCTGCATGCTGCGTTTCGCGACTCTATCGATCAGCAACGGGTTGCGGATCTTAGACTTGAGATAGGGGCGACGGATAAACGCACCTTCGACATTCATATTGCTCCCTTTGATCTTGAAGGAAGCAGACATGCGATCGGTTTCTTTTACGACGTTACACAGGTTGAGCGGCTCGAAAAGGTACGGCAAGAGTTTCTCTCGAACATTTCCCACGAACTTCGAACGCCCCTTACCTCGATCATGGCGTTCGTCGAAACACTTGAAGACGGAGCGATCGACGACAGCGAAAACAACCGACGCTTTCTCAACGTGATCCGGCGCAATGCCGAGCGGATGCACGTTCTGATCGCCGACATTCTCGAGCTTTCGCTCATCGAGTCAGGCAATGTTTCGATCGACAAGAGCCACGTGAGGCTGGCTCATCTCGTCGAGGAAATATTCGATTCACTCTCGACAAAAGCGGGCGAACGCGAAATACTGCTCGCCCACGACATCGATCCCGACTCGCGCGTCTACGCCGACCTTGGCCGGCTCGAGCAAATGCTGACCAACCTGATCGACAACGCGATCAAGTTCAACCGATCAGCCGGCGGCGTTGACGTTAAGCTAGCGAGGGTCGGCAATCGTTCGGTGATCTCCGTCGCCGACACCGGCGAGGGCATCATGGCCGAACATCTTGGGCGAATCTTCGAACGTTTTTACCGTCTTGATCGCGGCCGCACGCGTGAGGTCGGCGGAACCGGACTCGGGCTTGCCATCGTAAAGCATCTTGCGCGTTTGCAAGGCGGCGAGGTAACGGTCGAATCCGACCTCGGACTCGGGACGACATTTTTCATTGAACTACCTGAAGAATAAGGACTTACGTCCGCAACAAAACTCTTTTCCGCTAATAGTCAGTGTGTTATACTGAGGTTACGATTGAATTCGCAGAACCCGCAGGACATTCGCGTTCAGATACGCGGCTGACGTCGGCCAAATTGGCGCCGATCGGAGGAAGGGCGAGATGGAACTCAGTATCGGTCAGAAGGTTGCGTACCCTAATCAGGGTGTGTGCATGGTCGAAAGCGTTCAGCAGAAGTTTGTTTGCGGCAATTCGATAAACTTCTATTCGCTTAGGGTTCTCAACGATAATTCGATCATCTTCGTTCCGACCAGCAACGCCGAGACCGTCGGAATACGCCCGGTTATCTCGTCGCTTCAGTGCAAGAAACTTATCAGTCGCTTATCTGCCGACTTCGAAGAGATCTCGTGTGATTGGAAGACGCGCTCGAAGGAATTTATGCACCAGCTTCAATCGGGTGATGTGTTTCAGGCAGCCGATGTTCTAAAGAAACTTACATTTCTTAGCCACGAAAAGAAGCTGTCATTCCGCGAACAAAACCTGTTGGAGAAATCCAAGTTCCTCATCATTTCCGAGATCACCAACGCGAACGCTGCCGATGAAGAAGCCCTTCGAGACGAGATAGAACGTCTGGTCGATTCCGCGTGCCGCAAACACATTCGTACTCAGCCAAAGGTTCTCGCCGCGACAGTTCATTGAATCAACTAGCAATTTTACATTCTACATTCGCAATTCTTAATTGATCCGGAAAAATTGAGAATGTCGAATTTAGAATGTCGAATTAGCCGTCTTTTTATAGCTCGCCTTAACGACCGTCTTGATGTTTCCGCGGACGTGGAAATCGCCTTCAAGTTCTACCCGCAGCGGATCGCACGCGGCGACGAAATCGTCAAGGATCATGTTGATGACGTGTTCGTGAAAAACCTTTACGTTGCGGAACGAATTGATGTAGAGCTTCAGGCTCTTAAGTTCGATGCAGCGTTCGTTTGGAACGTATTTGAGCTTGATTACGGCAAAGTCAGGGAAATCCGAAAACGGGCAGATGGCCGTAAATTCCGGCATTTCAAACTCGACCCAGATCTCTTTGCCCGGATATTCGTAGCGGAACGTATCCAATGGAAAAAGCTCCATCTCCTCGTGCGGAGTGGAGCGAATGTCTAAACCTTGCAGATTTTCAGGCTGCAGCTTGGCGTCTTGCATAATGCTTTTTGCGGCCGAACTTGCGTGCGGCTCCGTAACTGCGGACGCCCTGTTCGTGCATGCTTTCTAACAAATTTATAAAGATCTTTGCGGTCGCGTGGGCGTCGTCGCCGGCACGGTGATGGTTTATGAGGTCGACCGAGTAATAATTCGCGAGCGTCTTTAGTTTGTGATTTTCGATGTCCGGCAAGACTGTTCGCGAAAGCTCGACCGTACACAACGTCGAGTTCCAGATCGAACAATCTTCGTGGACACGTGCGATCTCGTGATTAAGAAACGCAAGATCGAACGCGTAGTTATGAGCTACCAGGATCGAATCACCAAGAAACGAAAGAAAACCGTCAAGCACCTCGTCGAATCGCGGAGCCGTTCGCGTCATTTCACTCGTGATACCGGTAAGCGACGAGATAAATTCGGGCACATCGGTTTCCGGATTCACGAGCGTGACAAACTCATCTACGATCGCACCGCCCGACACACGATACGCCCCGATCTCGATGATGCGGCACGGAGGAGCTTTCGCTCCGGTCGTCTCAAGATCGAGCACGACGTAGCTCGCCTTTGAAAGATCGATCGAATCGCGGTCGGGTTCGTGAAGCGATACGTCATCGCCGTCGATGCTGATCCGCGGGTCGCGCTCGGAAAGATCGCCAACGAGCGCACGCGACATTGCATCGTTCGCGTTGCGGATGTTCATTACATATTCGACCACACTCGCAGCTTTAGCAGACCCGCCGACGCTGACGAGGTAGTCGATCGTCTCCATCACGAGGAGCGAACAAGAAATGAGATTTGCGTGGGCCGCCATCCTGTTAACATTCTAACCGCTCGCTCGTTATTTGAATAGGTACGCCCGCTTTGGAGACCCTTCGAACTTTGGCATAATCGCACTTTAATCAGATGACACCCGATCAGATAGTCCAACACTTTCAAAATACGAACGCTCTGCTGGAAGGCCATTTTCTTTTGTCCAGCGGCCTGCACAGCCCAAAGTACCTGCAATGCGCTCGCGCCTTGCAGTATCCCGCGGACGCAGCAAAGTTCGGCAAGTCGATCGCCGAGCACTTCGTAAACGACAATATCAAGACCGTCGCTTCGCCCGCGATCGGCGGCCTCGTGATCGGTTATGCGACCGCCGCTGCGTTGAACGCCCGCTTCATCTGGACCGAACGTCAGAACGGCGAGATGACCCTGCGGCGCGGATTTTCACTAATCCCCGGCGAGCGGATTTTAGTAGTTGAGGATGTGATTACCACCGGCGGTTCGACCCGCGAGTGCATCGCCGCACTCGAAGCGGCCGGAGGCGAAGTTGTCGCCGCCGCATCCGTCATCGACCGATCGAACGGCTCGGCCGATGTCGGCGTCCAGCGAATCGCTCTCGCCAGTCTCGACGTGCCGACCTATACCGAAGAGCAATGCCCGATGTGCTTTAACGGCGACCGACCCGTAAAGCCGGGAAGCCGAACGTAGAACAGACTTTCCAGCCTGTTCTGGAAGCTTAGAAAAATGTCGAAAGAAAAACGCTTCCACTCGACACAGTTTCTCGCAGCGACCGTGACAGGCTGGAAAGCCTGTCGTACAACAGAGTGAACTTCAAACTTCTCATCCAATACGACGGCACCGATTTTCACGGGTGGCAGGTGCAGGATAATGGCCGCACGATACAAGGCGAACTTGAAAGGATCGTCACTACGCTTGAGGGCCGGAATGTCGGCGTGAACGGATCGGGTCGGACGGACGCAGGCGTGCATGCGGAAGGCCAGGTAGCCAACTTTCATCTGGAAAAGCCTTTCACGCCGGAAAAACTTCGAAATGCGATCAACGGAAATCTACCTCGCGATATTCGCGTAATGAAGGTCGAAGAGGTCGACGACGATTTCCACGCCCGATTTTCAGCCGTCGGCAAAACCTATGTTTATCGCGTATTAAATGCGCCTGTGATGTCGCCATTCTTGCGGCGATTCGCGGCTTTTGAATCGAAGCCGCTCGACCTAACGGCGATGGTCGCGGCTTCAAGACATTTTCTCGGCGAGCATGATTGGACGGCTTTCTCATCGGCACAAGGCGACAGCGACGATAAGGTCCGCAACATCACGGAACTTGAGGTAACGTCGACATGGGACGCGAGGGCTGGCGCCAACTTGATCGATTTCCGCATCTCGGCAAACGGCTTTTTGCGGTACATGGTCCGCTCGATCGTAGGCACGTTGCTCGAGGTCGGGCGGGGCGATAAGGATTCTGATACAATCCAGACGGCAATTATGACGGGCGACCGAAATCTTGCCGGCACAACTGCGCCGGCTCAAGGTTTGACGCTGGTGAAAGTCGACTACTGATGTTCATATACCACATCGTACTCCCCGAAAATTGGGAAGCGGTAAAAAACGATTTGACATATTCGGCACAAAGTCTCGAGACGGAAGGCTTTATTCACTGCAGCTATGATCATCAGCTCGACGGCGTGATCGAACGATACTATTCGGCTGCACCGACGGTTGTGATCTTGAAGCTCGACGTGGACAAATTGAAGTCGAAATTTGTTTCCGAACCATCGACTGGCGGTGAGATTTATCCGCACATTTACGGGCCGATCAATCTCGACGCAGTAGTCGATGCTAAAGCCCGCACTTGGGAGGGCGTTTAAGAACCTGTGCACCTTAACTTTACAGACGTTCTCAAAGCGAACTCCGCCGAAGCCAAACAGCTTGAGCGGATCGACCTTGAACGTTTGCCGCGCCACATAGCCGTAATAATGGACGGCAACGGGCGCTGGGCAAAACTGCGTGGTAAACCAAGGATCTTTGGCCATCGAGCCGGTGCGGAGTCTGTCAAAGCAATTCTCGATACGGTGACTCGGCTCGAGATCGAAGCCGTCACGCTCTACGCATTTTCAACTGAGAATTGGAAGCGTCCGAAAGCGGAAGTGATGGGCCTGATGGCGATGTTGAAACGATACATCCGCAGCGAGATGCGCGAGGTGAAATCGAACAACATCCGATTTCAGGCGATCGGCGACGTTGCCGGCCTTAGCGAAGATGTTCAGAAAGAGATCGCGTGGGCGACCGAGGAAACGCGAGCGAATACGGGAACGGTATTGAGCGTCGCGTTAAATTATGGCGGCCGCTCGGAGATAGTAGAAGCTTGTCGCCGGGCGGTCGCAAGCCGTAACGGATCAAGCAATGAGATCACCGAAGCAGACATCGCCGCAAATCTATATACTGCCGGACTGCCCGAAGTCGACCTGCTGATTCGCACCAGCGGCGAGATGCGCATCTCGAACTTTTTACTCTGGCAGATCGCCTACGCCGAGATCTACGTTACGCCGACCTTCTTCCCCGATTTCCGCCGCAAAGAGATTTTTGAGGCGATCATCGATTTCCAGAAACGCGATCGTCGGTTCGGGGACGTAAAAAGTCAGAACCACCCAGCGTGAGCGGGTGGGTTCTTTTCTCCTATGCCTATCTGGAACGACACCGACACTCCGCTTGCTTTCCTGATTACCGTCCGTACATATGGCACTTGGCTACACGGTGATGAGCGAGGTTCGGTAGACCGATTCATGAATAAATACGGAGCACCGCGAATACCCCAACGCGATGCGAGGCATGAATACAATCGCAGCATTATGAAAGGCGATCCGGTGATATTGGACGTCGCCCGACGTCAGGCGGTGGAAGACGCCATCAAAGAGGTGTGTGTGCACCGTGAGTGGCGATTGCTGTCTATCAACGTCCGGACCAATCATTTTCACGCTGTGCCGGTAACTCCGGGCCTCAAGCCGAGTCGGGCGTTGAACGCATTTAAGGCCTATGCCACCCGAAAGATGCGGGAGCGAGGATTGTGGGTTTCCGATCGAACTCCGTGGGCTGACAAAGGAAGCGAAAGGTGGCTTTGGAATGAGAGCTCGGTCGCGAATGCCTGCCATTACGTAACTTATGGTCAGGGATGCGATTTGAGGGATTTCGATGAGATCGAGGCTCTCGGAGGCAACCGCGGCTGAAGTGCCCATCTTGCAAATGCAGGCTTTGGTTCCGGCCCGAAGCGTGCGTAGACTGGCTTATTTTAAGAACCCACCCGCTAACGCAGGGTGGTTCTGACTTTTATGAAAACCCGCATCCTAACGGCGCTCGTCGCCTTGCCCATCCTAATCACGTCGATCGTGCTACCGTCTTATATTCCCGAAACTGTCTGGATCTTCGTCGTGATCGCGGTACTCGCGTTGGCGGCTGGCTTATTCGAGTTCTTCACGCTTACGAAGAAGCTGGAGTTAAAAGCCGACGCGTCGGTCGCATATCTGGGCGCGGCGGCTTTGACGGTCGCCTTTGTATTCGACGCTCCCGCGAAGGCTCCGGATCTTCTCATCGCGACGCTCGCCGCGTTCGTGGTCGCCGTGCTCGCATCGCAAACCTTTCGATTCCAAGCTGATTTCTCGAAGATGCTGACCGGAGTTGGCGTAACGATTCTCGGCGTTCTGTACGTCGCGTTCCTCGGCGGATTTCTGATCTCTACGCGACTCGGATTCGAATCGCATCCGCATCTTTCGACGCATCTTCTCGGCTACTTTTTCCTCGTCATCATGGGCGCCGACACAGGCGCTTACTTTGCCGGAGTAAGCTTAGGCAAGCACAAGCTCATACCTAAGATCTCGCCCGGAAAAACTTGGGAAGGCCTGATCGGCGGCCTCGTCGCGGCGGGCGCATTTGCCGCCCTCGCGACCTTCTGGTTCTTTCCCGAACTTCCGTACCAATGGTCGATCCCGCTCGCGATGGTTATGGCCGCCGTATCGGTGCTCGGCGACCTCGCCGAATCCGCAATGAAACGCGGCTCCGGCACGAAAGACGCCGCCAACATCCTCCCCGGCCACGGCGGCCTGCTGGATCGATTGGACAGCCTTCTCTTCAACGCCCCGATCCTATACTATTTTGCGAAATTCTATTTTCAGGTATGAGAACCCATGCCGAATTTTATTCAGATCGATTTCCGCCTTATCCGGGCGAAGAGGATGAAATTAATCCAGGCTGTTGGGGAAAAAGACTAGCAGAGTTCATTTACGAAGGGCTGAAGAATCGCGGCTTCGATGTGATCGAGCCCGCTGCAGAGGATTGGGGATGGATGGTCGAGATCCGCAATGATGAGTTTCCGATCTGGATCGGCTGCGGCAATCTAGATGGCGAAGATGATGGATATCTTTGCTTTATCGAACCAAGCACTCCGTTCATCAGAAAGTTTCTCTTCAAAAAGATCTCGACCGAAGCGGATGTCGAGAAGGTTCAAGCCGCGCTTAATTCGATCCTGTCGTCAGAACCTTCGATTAAAGATATCCGTTGGTCAACGAGGAAAGAGTTCGGATCATAGGCTGAGATCTCGATTCGAAAATGCTTCGTGTGCAATAATTAAACATGTTCATGCCCTCGACAATTTTTTTGACTCTTATTCTTTTGATCGTTTCCTGTATCAACGCAGATGCCCAGAAGCAAACGGATACCAAAAAACATATGACACCGCATGTAGCTAAGGGTGAGTTTGAAGTGAAGGTCGTACCGCTGGCCGTTGACGAGAACGTCGGCGATCCGATGATTGGTCGGCTATCGCTGGACAAGACGTTTACAGGCGGAATGGCCGGCTCTTCAAAAGGGCAGATGCTTGGATCGCAAAGTGAAACCGAGCCGGGCAAGGGCGGCTATGTTGCAATGGAGCGTTTCGTCGGGACACTCGACGGCAAAAAGGGCAGCTTTCTCTTGCAGCACATCGGCACGATGGACGGTACCAACTACGTGATGAATGTCTCCGTGGTTCCCGGCAGCGGCGGTGAAGAACTCAAAGGCATCGCCGGAAAATTCACGATCAAGATCGACGGTAAAAAACACTTCTACGAACTGGAATATACGCTGCCGCAAAGATAGGCCGCGAGCCTGGTCCAGAGAGAGATGCGGTCGGCGATAAGTAAGTCGAGACTTTGAGCTATACCTTCAACGATCCCCGAAATCCTCTCGCGGCGTAATACGATTCGACACCGTTGTGGTAAGTCCAGATCGTGTCGTATCGCCGATCACAGAAGATGGCGCCGCCGAGCTTGCGGATCTCGCTTGGCGTCGCAACCCAGCTCAACGTCTTGAGGTCGAACTCGCCAAGCTCCTGAAGCCGACGATATTCGTCTTCCGTCAGCAGTTCGATACCCATCTCGTTCGCCATCCCGACGGCGCTGTGCCCGGGCTTATGCTCTTTTCTCGATTCGATCGCCGCCGGATCGAATGATGTGCTGCGACGTCCTTTCGGACTTTCCGGAGAACAATCGACGAAAACTATATCGCCAGACTTCTTATCGAGCACCACGACATCCGGCTCACCACCGGTTCGTTCCATCTCGCTCAACGACCATAACTTTTTCGAGTCGGCCTCGAGCTTCGTCTTTATGTCCGCCCATTTGAGTCCCTTGTGGCGGGTCATATTTTTTTCGAACCGCTTTTCGAGTTCGGTCATTAGTTCTACACGCTGTTGCGGTGACAATTCCTGTTTCATATTACAAACTTCTTCACTTTTTGAAATCCCTTCAACCGTGTCATAAATTCATCCGGGATCAAGATCTGCTGCTCCTCAGCGAACGTCAAAAAGTCTTCGATGACGGTCGGCGAATCCGTCGATCCGCATTGATTTTTGCGGTCCTCCTCATAACGGTAAACTTTTCCTTCGAACAAAAGATAACCTTGCTCGCCCCATTGGTCGACGTGTCCGACGGAAAAATGGGGGCAATCTAGATAGAAGATGTGTTCGTAATTGTCCATCTCATGCTTCCGGCTTCTTCGCAAAAAACTTTCGTACCCAATGCCCTTTCCACATCCAGAACCCGCTCATCAAGATCACGGGAAAGGCAACGAACCGAACGACGGGAGCGTAATCCGGTAACTGTTCGAACGGGCTATAGATGTATCCGATTATTGGGATGGCAAGGATCACATGCAGCCATCGAACGATGACGCGTTGGGTAGAAGCGCTGATCATTTCATTTATCTCCTGTTCAATTCTCCGATCACATTTTGAAGGCGGTCGTGAGCCATGCTCAGCCCCGCTGCGAACGGCAGCTTTAGCATTTGGTCTCGTAATTCAACTGATCGGTATATTGACTGCATCGTCAGCCTGCTGGTTTCAGAGGTGATCTCTTCAAACTCGAGAAACTCAAGCTGAACATCAAACGGCGAGCCGTCCATTTCAAATGTCCGCGTGATCTTTTTATCCGGCACAAGATCATGGATCGTCCCATTTGCTCGAAACAAGATGCTGCCGTCCGGCCCGGCCGTTTCAAACGCCCATCCGCCGTGCCTTTTCGCTTCAAACTTAATCACTTTCACCGTGCCGTACTCGTGCGACATCCATTGCTCGAACAGCTCCGGCTCGACGTGAGCTCGAAATACGAGATCGGCCGGCAGATCGAAATCGCGCGTTATCCGCACATCATACTTCTCTTCTTCCGCGTGTATTTTCGTTTTCAATTCCATCTTTTTTTGTAAGGGTCAGTCGGCTGTGAGCAGGTTTAAGACCTTATAACTATCAACTTCTAAACTGATAACTGTTAGTTCTTTTTCCTATACTTCTTCATCAACTTTTCAAGTTTATTGAAACGGTCATCCCACATCTTTCGGAACGGCTCGATGAAATCGGCGATCTCTTTCATCTTTTTGGCGTTGAGGTGATAGATCATTTCGCGCCCTTTTTGCTCTTGTTCGAGCAGCTCGCATTCGGTAAGGATCTGCAGATGTTTCGAGACGGTCGGCCGGGCGGTATCGAAGCTGGACGCGATCGCTCCGGCCGTCATCGACTGCATTGCCAGCATCACTAATATCGCCCTCCGTGTGGGGTCGGCGATCGCCTGAAAAACATCTCGTCTTAAATCCATTACGTAGTCACTTAACTACATATATAACATGTAGCTATTTGACTACGCAAGAGGAAATTTCATTTTTCGCTGAGCGGGAGTATATTAGCTGAGCAACATGAACGAGCACCCAACGATCCGCCTTACCGCTTCGATTCCTGAAATACCCGTCTACGACCTGGAGGCAGCGATCGAATACTATCGTGACAAATTCGGATTTAACCTTGACTGGAGCGATGGCGAGATCGGCCTGGCGGGATTGTCTTCAGGTGACTGCAGGCTGTTCCTTGCGAACATGGTTTATCGCAACAAGTACGGCAAGGTGATCCCGGTGCGCGTGTGGATGAACCTCGACAGCAAAAACGACGTAGATAGACTTCATGAAGAGTGGCGAGATCGCGGGGCCGCGATAGATGCGCCACCTCAGTCAAAGCCGTGGGGATTGCACGAATTCGTAGCCGCTGATCCAGACAGGAACCAGTTCCGGGTCTTCTACGATTTCGCCACGCCGGGGGGTGAAGGAAAAACGCCTTGAGCGCAAAAACGGCGTCGTGATCATCAAAAAAGACACTCACGACACCGACCTGCATATAGCATTGTCCGTCTATTTTGCAACCGACAATTCGTGCAGGATAGAACTCAGACCGCCGATCTCCGAACGCGACCTTGCGACAAAATTTTCGATCGCATCGACGATAACGAGACGCGTCGAGGTCGGCCGCTCAAAACCGTAAAACTCGTGTACTTCACTCTCGACAACCGTCACCGGGCCGTCGTCAAAATTAAACACTTTCCGAGTTTGAATAGCTTCCGAATCTATAAGTTTGATAGCAGTCATTTCCATTCCCCCAAACGGCTATTCCGCTGCCGGGAGTAACTGCAAGGGATGTGCCAATCTTCGCAACTCATTGAACATATTACAGTTAACTATTTCTCGTAGTCCGGTCGCTCCCGCTCAATGCGTTTTTTGGTTGAACGATACCGAAAAACGTGTAACCGTAAATCCGTAAACTAAAGTAGAGGCATGGACCGATGAAAAGCTTACTAATTTATCGATATGAACCTTTTCGAACCTTTCTAGTGCTTGCTTCGATCGCACTCGTGTCGATCGGATGCGGCGGTCCGTCGGCGGGAAGTCACAAGGCGGTTGCAATACACATGGAGCGAACTGCCTGTTTTGGAGAATGTCCGGTCTACACACTTACCGTAGAGCCAACTGGAAACGTCATGTTTGAGGGCAAACAGTTTACAAATACGCTCGGAAAAGTGGAGTCAAGGCTTGAGGACGAAAGAATGGCTCAACTGATCGCTGCGATCAACAAGGCTGACTACTTTAACTTGAATACTTCCTATGTCGACGATTCTGACGGGTGTCCGGTGACGGCAAGTGATTCGCCGAGCGTCAACCTGACTGTCCGCCTCGGCCGCTATGAAAAATCCATCCGTCACTATCACGGTTGTCTGGAAAAAGGCGACAGTTATCGTCCATATCCAGCGAGCCTGACTGAACTCGAAAAACAGATCGATGAGATCGTCGGTACGAATCGGTGGATCGGAAAATAGAAAACGGCCCGATCTCTCGAGCCGCCTTTCTCTCTTACACCCTCGCAAAAGGTTCTAATTAAAATCGGTCAAGGTTCATCACCTTGTCCCAGGCCGCGACGAAATCCTTGACGAATCTCTCGCCGCCGTCCGACTGTGCGTAGACTTCCGAAACCGCGCGAAGCTCTGAGTTCGATCCGAAGATGAGATCGACACGTGTGCCGGTCCATTTCTCTTCGCCAGTCTTGCGGTCGGTGCCGATGAATCCGTGTTCACCTGGGTCGGCGGCTTTCCATTCGGTGTTCATATCGAGAAGGTTGACGAAGAAGTCGTTCGTCAAAACGCCCGGTCGATCGGTGAACACACCGTAGTTAGAACCGCCTGCGTTCGCACCGAGCGCTCGCATACCGCCGACGAGAGCCGTCATCTCGGGAACGGTCAGCGTTAATTGCTGGGCCTTGTCGATAAGCATCTCCTCAGCCAGGACCTTATATCCGCGTCGTTTGAAGTTGCGGAATCCATCGGCATATGGCTCCATGTGGCGGAACGATTCGATGTCCGTCTCTTCCTGCGAAGCATCGCCGCGGCCCGGCTTAAATGGAACCGTGACGTTATGCCCGCCATCCTTTGCCGCCTTCTCGATCGCCGCACAGCCGCCGAGGACGATCAGGTCCGCGATCGAAACATCTTTGCCCGATTCGCTCCTGATTGCTTCCAGTTTTCCGAGCACCGCCGCGAGATCGGAGGGATTATTGACGTCCCAATCCTTCTGCGGTTCTAGTCTGACGCGAGCGCCGTTCGCACCTCCGCGTTTGTCGCCCCCGCGGAACGTCGAAGCCGAAGCCCACGCCGCACCCACGAGTTGCGATACCGACAGTCCCGAATCGAGGATCTTCACTTTAAGATCTGAGATATCCGCATCGCTCAGCGAAGCGTTCCCCTCCGGAACCGGATCTTGCCAGATCAGTGTTTCCTCGGGAACTTCCGGCCCCAGATAGCGGACCTTCGGGCCCATGTCGCGGTGCGTCAGCTTATACCACGCACGCGCGAACGCATCCGCAAACTCGTCCGGATTTTCCAAAAACCGCCGAGAGATCTTTTCGTATTCCGGATCGAACCGAAGCGAGAGATCGGTCGTCAGCATAGTCGGCTTGTGCTTTTTGTTCGGGTCGTAAGCGTCCGGGATGATGTCTGGAGCATCCTTCGCGACCCATTGATTCGCTCCCGCCGGGCTCTTTGTCAGTTCATACTCGTAACCGAAAAGGTTCTCGAAATAGTTGTTGCTCCACTTCGTCGGCGTTGTCGTCCACGTAACCTGAAGGCCGCTCGTGATCGTATCCGCGCCGCGTCCGCTGGCGTGCTTGTTGTGCCAGCCGAAGCCTTGCGCGGCGATGCCCGCACCTTCCGGTTCGACGCCGACGTTATCCGCCGGAGCCGCTCCGTGCGTCTTGCCGAACGTGTGTCCGCCCGCGATAAGTGCGACGGTCTCTTCATCGTTCATTGCCATTCGGCCGAACGTCTCGCGGATGTCTACCGCCGCAAGTACCGGATCGGGGTTCCCGTCCGGCCCTTCTGGATTAACGTAGATCAAGCCCATCTGCACCGCACCGAGCGGATCTTCCAGCAGTCGGCTGTGTTCAGGCACCGAACCGTCGTCGTCCGAGACAAGCGTACCCTCTTGCCTGTCGGCTCCGTGCGACCCGTGCTGATAGCGGATGTCGCCGGCGAGCCATTTGTCTTCGGCTCCCCAATAAACGTCCTGGTCCGGCTCCCACGTGTCGGCACGGCCGCCGCCGAATCCGAACGTCTTGAATCCCATCGATTCGAGCGCGACGTTGCCGACGAGAATGAAGAGATCCGCCCAAGATATCTTATTGCCGTACTTCTGCTTGATCGGCCACATCAGCCGCCGGGCCTTATCGAGGCTGACGTTATCGGGCCAGCTATTCAGAGGAGCGAATCTCTGCTGACCGCGACCGCCGCCGCCGCGTCCGTCGCCGATGCGATATGTTCCCGCCGCGTGCCACGCTAGGCGGATGAAAAGGCCGCCGTAATGCCCGAAGTCCGCCGGCCACCAATCCTGCGAGTCGGTCATCAACGCTTCGAGGTCTTTCTTAAGGCCGGCATAATCAAGCTTTGCAAACTCCGCCGCATAATCGAACCCAGAACCCATCGGGTCAGACTTCGAAGAATGCTGCCGCAGAATATCGAGCTTCAGCTGATTCGGCCACCAATCGCGGTTCGCTCTGAAAGTGCCGTGCGTAAACTTCAAAGCACCGCTCGTGAACGGACATTTGCCCGCTCCGTTACCATTAGTTCCGTTAGTTTCCATTGCTTTGTCTTCCCCTTTTCTTGGTTTCGTTTCGTGCTTTTTTCCGTTTTTCTTCTTTCGTGTATTTCGTGTGAGATCCTTTCTACGGTGACAGATCAACCGCAGAAGAAAGCGAGATCTCTCGACTTTACCGGCTCAAACGCACTGCGGACACAGGCCTCGTAGCACAACTTCAATAGATTCGGCTTTGAATTTTGAAAGCCGTTCGCCCTTCTTCAGCAAATCGTTAGGGATCGGCAGGTCCATATCGATAAGCTTTCCGCACCCGGTGCAGATCGCGTGATCGTGGCGCGTCAGCGTCCTGTCGTATCGCGACGCGTCCGTCCCGAACCGCACCTCGCCAATCAGCCCTTCCTGTTTGAGGTATCGTAGTGAATTGTAAACCGTTGCGAACGAGATTCCCGGCAAAACATGCCGGGCCTTGTCGAACACTTGATTTGCCGTCAAATGCTCTTCCGCGTCCCGGATCACCTGAAGGACAGCCTGCCGCTGTTTAGTGATCCCTAAACTTCCGGTCTCTTTCATTTTTTTAACTCCCGGTAAGATTTGCGGATTAGAATAATTCTAATTGTAAGGGATGTCAAGAGAGAATCCAGAGATGATAACAAGACCTTGCGTCAACTTCCTGACACGTCATATACAATTGCATTAGTATGCCTTCGGCTCGCGACAGTCTCATCCTCATTCTCCAACACGCATATTCCGGCGAAGTGGCGGCGGCGTATGCGTATCGCGGACACTGGAAATCGCTCAAAGATTCGCCGGAGAAAACGCGCATACGTGAAATAGAGGAAGAGGAATGGGATCACCGAAGGCGTGTTGGCGAATGGCTTGAGAAACTCGGATCCGGGCCGCGAAAGACACGAGAAAAAGTCTTCTGGACGATCGGCCGAACGCTCGGTGTGACGTGCCACGTGTCCGGCTGGTTCATGCCGATGTATTTCGCCGGACGGCTTGAGAGTCAGAACTCCGTCGAATATGAAGACGCGGCAAAGTTTGCTGCCGAACTCGGCATGGACGAATGCGTGAGAGATCTGCTCGACATGGCCCGCGTCGAGCTCGAACACGAGGAATTTTTCCGCACCGTAGTCGCCGGCCACCCCCTGCTGCCTATGATGAAACGCGTCTTCGGCTGGAGCTAAAAGTAAGAGTGACGGCTTTAACCGTTAATGTCCGAACTCCTAAAGGCGTCACTCTTGCTTTCCCTTAAACCACTCAACAAACTTCGGAATGCCTTGTTCGATCTTGGTCTGCGGGTCGTAGCCGAGCAGCTCGCGGGCCTTCGATATGTCTGCGTACGTGATCGGAACGTCGCCGGGCTGCATCGGCTGGCAATCGATCACCGCCTTCTTCCCGAGCGAATCCTCAAGCAGTTCGATCAGTCGGGACAGTTCCGTCGTCTCCGACTCGCCGAGATTGAAAACCTCGTGCATCGACGCGTCGTAGTCCATCGCCGCTCTCACGCCGGAGATGATGTCGTCGATATACGTGTAATCGCGTCGCGTTGAGCCATCACCGAACATCTGTATTGGTGAGCCTTCCCAGATCAGTTTCGAGAATTTGTGAATTGCAAGATCGGGCCGCTGACGTGCTCCGTAGACGGTGAAGAATCTCAGGCAAACGGTTCGGATATTAAAGAGGTGTGAATACGTGTGGCAAATCATCTCGCCCGCGGCTTTCGTCGCGGCATACGGCGAGATCGGGTGAAATATCGGATCGTCTTCAGCAAACGGAAGCTTCTCATTCTCGCCATAAACGCTCGACGACGAACCGAATACGAACTGTTTTATCTCGTAATCTCTCGCCAGCTCGAGCAAGTTCAGCGTACCGTTGATGTTCGTCTCGGCATAAAGCTTCGGCTCCTTGAGAGACGGCCTGACACCCGCCCGAGCCGCAAGGTGGACGATCACGTCGAACTCATTTTCATCGAAGATCGGCTGAAGTTTTTCAGGCTTCCGGATATCGGCTTCGAAAAATTGAACTGAGCCCTTTCGTCTGACTTCCTCAAGGTTGGCCCGCTTTAGATCCGGCGAATAAAAGTCGTTCAGATCATCGACGATCGAAACGCACCACCCGCCCTCGGCAAGAAGATGCTCGGTCAAGTTCGAGCCGATAAACCCGGCCCCGCCGGTGATAAGTACGTTCTTCATTTATGGTTCAGAGTTCAAACTTTAGTTTGTTCCGAAGTTGGCAAAGAAACAAGCTGAAGCTTGAACTCTAAACCTCAGTTCAGGAACCGCTGCTTGGCATGATATTTATGCAGCAATTCTTCGAGGAAACCTTCGTAAGTAAATGTCGCGGCGTCGTACTGCGGTTTCAGCCGAAACATTATCGGCAGGGCGATTCGCCACGCCATCCAGATCCGCTGGCGATCGGTTAAATCCCAGCGGCGGCGGAGAAAACTTTCGACGATCTCGATCTCTCTGTCACCGATCGAAGAAATGCCGGCGTCGAATGCCGTCCGCGGCTGCACCCTTCTGAACGCAGCATCCGCGACCGGGTTAGAGAACGTCTCGGCAAATGTCGGAGCTTCGTCCGTGCGCTCGCGGATAACGACCGTGCCCGCAAACATATCGCCGACTCGCTGGTCGCGGCTGTTCAAAAAGACGACGATCAGCCCTATCGAATAGATAGGGATCACAAAGCCGGGGATCGCATCGAAGATCCGCAATAAGTTGCGGGCGATCGCCTCCCACAGCGTGATCGGCCGGCCGTCTTCGCGGATCACGCGTAGCTTCATCAGCCTCTTGCCCGGCGTTTGCCCATCCCACCACCATTCGAAAAACGCGAAATAGCCCGAAAAAAGCGCGAACAAAACGATGATAAGTACGGCGTAGATCCAGTTCGGCGTGTCGATTCCGAGACTGTCGACGATCGATTCTCCATCACCACTGAACAAGCCCGCCGCGAACAAAAAGATGAACGCTACGACCGCGATCGATAGATATTGAATCGTGTGGTCGATCGCGACTGCAAGGAATCGGTTGCCGATCGACGCGAGTGCGAACGCCAGCGGAACGCGTTCAGGCGTCTCGATGATCAACGTCTCTTCGGTTTCGATTATCTGTGCAGACATCCGTCTCGAACATTATGCAATGTTCCTTCGGTCTTGTCTTTTCGAAAGCTGGTTACATATACTCATATTTGCCCCGGGTTTGTTGTGCGGGGCCGAGGTAACGATTTTGCAGCCAGTTATTCATAGAGGAAAAACGAACGCCGAAGGGTTTCGCTTTGCGATCGTGGCAAGCCGCTGGAACGATTTTTTGACATCTAAGCTCATTGATGGAGCGATCGACGCGCTGGCGTCAGCGGGTGCCGCGGATAACGATGTAGAGGTCTTCATGGTTCCCGGCGCGTTCGAGCTTCCGCTTGCGGCACAGAAGGCGGCCGAGTCGGGCAAGTTCGACGCCGTGATCGCGATCGGCGTTGTGATCCGCGGTGAGACTCCGCATTTCGATTACGTAGCCGGCGAAGCGGCTAAGGGCGTGTCGAATGTATCCCTCGAGACCGGCGTGCCGGTCATGTTCGGCGTTGTCACGACTAACACTGTCGAACAGGCTATCAACCGCTCCGGGTTAAAGGCGGGCAACAAGGGTTACGAAGCCGCGATGGCTGCGGTTGAGGTCGCGAATCTCTATCGCGAGATGGCCTCGACAGAGAACAAGGGTAGGGGCAAAGCTTTTCCGCATGTCGTTTGAAAAGGAAGAAAAGGCCTCAGGCACACGCCGCAAGGCGCGTGAGAGCGCTCTGCAGATGTTATTCGCCGCCGACGTCGATAAGACTCAGGCGGATGATTTGACCACCGCCTACTGGGCCGAACTCGGCGACCAGTCATTCGACGAACGTACTCGCGATTTTTCCAGCAACCTCGTTCGCGGTGCATTGAAGAATCTCGACACCGTGGACGACCGCATCCGCTCCCGAGCCGAACATTGGCGCATCGAGCGAATGGCCATCGTCGACCGCAACATCCTTCGCCTCGCCGTCTACGAATTTCTCTACGAAGATACGCCGCGAACGGTTGTCATTAACGAAGCGCTCGAGATCGCCCGGCGGTTCTCGACCTTCGAAGCCACGCAGTTCATCAACGGCATCCTCGACGCGATCAAGCTAGACCTTGAGAAAGCCGGCAAGGACGATGAACCGAAGGCCGACGGCAAATCGACGGCATCGTAATGACGCGCGACTGTGAGATTGTTCAGTTTTTTCATTCCTGCTCCTCTTGTTCTGTGGTCTAAAAATTCTGGCCTGCAGACGCGGAAATCTCAAACCTACCGATCGAACAAGTTTGGCTTAGTTCTCCTCTTACTTTTTTCACGTTTAGCGGTTTTCTCTCAAGATTTCCCAGACAAGATCCGCGGATACAAGGTTTATAAAGACAAGGTTTCGATCAACACACAATCGACCGACGCCGATGCCGCCATTCATATCGGAGATCCAGATCTCGTCGATGTCTCGCTGACCGGCATCACGTTCGAACTTCCCGCCGAGTTCACGGCCGCCAAGCAGAGCGGAAAGGTCGAGATGGTCACCTTTCACGACCTGAATGTGAACGGCATCAAAGTCGAACCCGAGGAATACACCCACGGCTTTGAGTTTCGAAAAGGTGAGAAGGCTCGCGTGCCGAAGCCTGTAAAGATCTTCGTCCCTGCTTCCGGCGTAGTAAAAGCAGCGTGGCAAGAAATGACTGACGCTCGCGACGAATGGACCGTCACGGGCCGCGTCTTCGTGTTCGGCAAGTTCCGACGCTACGGCTCTATCACAAACGCGTCGTTCCCATCGACTTCAGCCTCACCATCAAGAATCCTCTCCGCGAAAAGTAGTCGCTTATCTTTTACCTTCGCATGCTGTAAAATATTGGTTTGCACCCAATGCAGTAAACGAGGTCAAAGATCACCGTGAGCGAACAATCTACTAATATTTCGGCAACAATTTCAGAGAGTTTCGGCGCCAATGCAAGCTACGTCGAAGGCCTTCTTGCCCGCTATCAGGCCGATCCGAAATCGGTCGATGATTCATGGCAGGAATACTTTTCAGTCCTACTAAATGGCGGAAAGGCAGAAACACGACCCGTAGCGAGTGTGCCCGCTAGCCAACCCGCACCTCAACCCGAGACCAAACCGGCGGTCAAAGCCGAAATGCCGATCTCGGCGGATACCGAAGCCAAACCGCTCGTCGGCGCGTCGAAAAAGATCGTCGAGAACATGGAGCAGAGCCTCACCGTGCCGACCGCGACGAGCGTGCGTTCGATGCCGGTAAAGGTGCTCGAAGAAAATCGCCGGATCATCAATGATTATTTAACGCCGCAGGGCCGCGGCAAGGCATCGTTCACGCATATCATCGCTTGGGCGATCGTCCAGTCGGCAAAGGCATATCCCGCGCTGAACAATGGATACGGAGTGGTCGATGGCAAACCGTCGCGGCTCGAACACGAAGGGATCAACCTTGGCATCGCGATCGATATCGAGAAGAAAGACGGCTCGCGAAATCTGCTCGTCCCGAACATCAAGGGCTGCGAGAAAATGAACTTCGCCGAGTTCTTCGCGGCATATAACGAAACCGTCAAGAAAGCTCGCGATGGCAAGTTGGAGATCGCGGATTTTCAAGGTACGACGATCTCGCTGACCAACCCCGGCACGATCGGTACCGTCTCATCGAACCCGCGTTTGATGTCAGGCCAAAGCGCGATCATTGCAACGGGAGCGATCGAGTATCCGGCCGAGTATCAGGCGATGACGCCAGCCGCACTCTCGCAGATCGGCATCAGCAAGATCGTCACGCTCACCAGCACTTACGATCACCGTGTGATCCAGGGAGCCGAAAGCGGACTCTTCCTCGCAAAGATCCACGAATTCCTCGTCGGTCAGCATGGCTTTTACGACGAGATCTTCAAGGCGATCGACCTGAACTATCCGCCGCTCCGTTGGGCTCAGGATTACAACCCGTCGCTGCTCGGCGGCGACCGGTTTACCGAGCAAGCCGAGAAGCAGGCGAACGTCCTGCAGTTGATCAACGCGTACCGCATTCGCGGCCATCTGTTAGCCGATATCGACCCGCTTAACATGACGTCGCACGTCGCTTCCGAACTCGACCTCGAAGCTTTCGGCTTGACGATCTGGGATCTCGACCGAGAGTTCATCACCGGCGGATTGCACGGCGAAAAGACCGCGACGCTTCGCCGCATTCTCGAGATCCTTCGCAAGGCATACTGCGGCAAGGTCGGCATTGAATATCGTCACATTCAAAACAAGGAAGAGAAGGAATGGATCCGCGCCCGCATTCGCGATAACTTCGTCGACACGCAGCCGCTCGACGCCGATCTACGAAAAGAACTGTTAGAGAAGTTGATCGAAGCCGAGCAGTTCGAACAGTTCCTTCATAAGAAATATCTCGGCCAGAAGCGTTTCTCGCTGGAAGGCTGCGAGACGGTCATCCCGATGCTCGATCAACTTGTCGAGGGAGCGGGCGAACGCGGCGTTGACGAGATCTACATGGGCATGGCCCATCGCGGCCGGCTCAACGTACTATCGAACATCATCGGCGACGCGTCGTCAGGCGAGATGGCCGAGCGTATCTTCACCGTTTTCGAGGGCACTTCGCATCCGTCGTTCCCGGCGGACGAAGGCGACGTGAAGTACCACCAGGGAGCCGTCGGCAACAAGTCGACCAAGTCGGGCAAAGAGCTTCGCATCGAGCTTTCGTGTAACCCAAGCCACCTCGAATTCGTGAATCCGGTCGTCGAAGGAATGGCGCGTGCTACTCAGGACGAGCTTCGCAATGGGCAGGGAATGTCGCGCGAAGAATCTTACGCTCGCATCCTGCCGGTATTGCTTCACGGCGATGCCGCGTTTGCCGGGCAAGGCATCGTAATGGAGACGCTGCAGCTTGCCAATTTGCAGGGCTATCGCACCGGCGGGACGATCCACATCGTCATCAACAATCAGATCGGCTTTACGACCTCGGTCGAGAACAGCCGCAGCTCGATCTATTCCACCGACGCCGCTCAAATTACGCAGACGCCGATATTCCACGTCAACGGCGACGCTCCCGAGGCGGCCTATCGCGTCATCCAGATCGCGCTCGAATATCGCCGCGAGTTTCAGAAGGATGTCGTCATCGACCTCGTCGGTTTCCGACGCCTCGGCCATAACGAAGGTGATGAGCCGAGCTACACACAACCCGTGATGTACGCCCGCGTGAAGCAGCATCCGGGAACCAGGCATCTCTACGCGCAGCATCTCATCCGCGAAGCCGTGATCACCGAGGACGATCTCAAGTCGATGACGGATTCCGTCGTCGCGAAATACGAAGGCATTCAGGATCGGGCGAAGAAGATCGCGTCCGAGAAACCGGCGAAAGCTGCTCTCGCCGCTCCGCCAGCCGAGGACGACGGTTCGACGATCCTTGAAACCGGTGCTTCGGCCGAGATCCTCAAGAACGTCTCCGAAAAGATCTCGCTCGTCCCCGAGGCGTTCCACGTCAACCCGAAAATGGTCGGCCAACTCGCACGTCGCGCGAAGATGGGCGACGGCGAAGTACCGATGGATTGGGGCTTTGCCGAAGCGATGGCGTTCGGATCGCTCGTGCTCGAAGGAACGCCGGTTCGCGTAAGCGGACAGGATTCCGGCCGCGGTACATTCTCGCAGCGTCACGCTTCTATGTACGACACGATCACCGGCGAGCGGTGGACGCCGCTGTCGGAGCTAAAGAATGAGACCGCTCCGAATGCGCGCTTCTACGTTTTCGACAGCAGCCTTTCCGAATCGGGCGTGCTCGGTTTCGAGTACGGTTATTCGGTAAAAGCTCCTACGGAACTCGTCGCGTGGGAAGCTCAGTTCGGCGACTTCGCAAACGGCGCGCAGGTCATCATCGATCAGTACATCGCCGCGTCCGAAGATAAGTGGAAGCAGAGCTGTCGGCTCGTGATGCTGCTGCCGCATGGCTTTGAGGGACAAGGCCCGGAACACTCGTCAGCCCGTCTCGAACGCTTTCTGCAGCTCTGCGCCGAGAACAACCTACAGGTCTGTTACCCGACGACGCCTGCTCAGTATTTCCACATGCTGCGGCGACAGGTAAAGCAAGAGATGGTGCGTCCGCTGATCGTGATGACTCCGAAAAGTCTTCTTCGCCTTCCAACGGCGACCTCAACGATGGAAGAGCTAACGAGCGGCGGATTCAAGGCGGTCATCGACGACGCCGGAGTTGTAGATGCGACAAAGGTGAAACGCATCGTCGTGTGCAGCGGCAAGGTTTATTACGACCTCGAAGCCGCTCGTATCGACGCCCGCGACGAGCGTGTTGCGATCGTTCGGCTCGAACAGTTCTACCCGTTCCCGAAGACGGCCCTCGAAGAGATCATCGCCCGCTATCCGAACGCGACGCAGCTTTTCTGGACGCAGGAAGAGCCGCAGAATATGGGCGGCTGGTTCTTCGTCGAACCGCGTTTGCGTGAGATCAAGCGTGAAGGAATGACGCTCCGATACGTCGGCCGTGCGTCTTCGGCTTCGCCCGCGACCGGCTCTTACGCGATCCACGAGCTTGAGCAGAAGAAGCTCGTCAACGAATCGCTTATCGCCGATGCCGACGAGATCTCGCCTGCCTCCGAACCCGAGGTCAGCGAAAAGATCGCACCGGCAGGTGCTTAGCTTTGCCCGTTAATGCAGGAGCCCGCACGTTTAGTAAGGGCGTAACATCCAACTTGACAGTTAAGCCCTTGCTTACGCGCGGGCTTCTGCAAAACCGATTCTCTCAGCCGTCTCCACGAGTAAGGTGACCTATGCAAACACGTAAGGTTTTTCTTTCGACGCTGATAGTGCTGTTTATCGGCACGACGGCGGCGAGTGCGCAGATGGCGGCGATCATGGCTCGCGATGAGCCGGCCGAGGGCGGCGGAGCTCGATCGGCGTCCGGAGCGCAGGCTTACGGCGGAGGCGGAAAAACGTCAAGCGGATCGCAAGGTCGCGGGACAGCCAAGGCAAAGTCGATACGAACAACTTCAAGGACTTCAAAACCGGCAAGCCCGGCGACCCCGCGTCCGTGGGATGGCTTCGTCATTGGCGACAAGTATACCTTCATGAATTTCGAGGTCGTCTCCGCCGAAAAGCCGTGGCACACGCGAGAGGCAAAAGCGAACGGAGCCAACGGCCTCGTGCAGGTTGAAATACTTATCGATACGAACGGAAAAGTGATCGAGGCTAAAGCTCGTACCGGCAACAAACTCCTCCATCCCGAGGCTGAACGCGCCGCCCTTGCCTCTGTATTGAATAAGCCGACTTTCGGCGGTAAACCCGCCCGGGCGATCGGCTTTCTAGTCTATCGCTTTGGCGCGGCTGACGACGACGACTAAAAAAGGGGAGCCAAAGGCGCTCCCCTGCAAGTTCTGGAATAATTGTCAGATCAATTCAATAAAACCTCATCGATCCTGAACGTCGTCGCAAGCGAACTATCCGTCGTAGTTCGGAACTGTATCCGCACAGTTTGCCCTCTATAGGCCGAAAGATTCAGCGAGCGTTGGGTGTAAACGCCGGCCGTGGCCTTGTTGAGGTTGCTATACGTCGCAAGTGTCGCTAGCAGAGTACCGCTCGTGCTGCGAACTTCGACGAACAGCCGGTCATACACGGTGCTCGTCGTGGTTTCGCTTGACGAGACGTTGAGCCAGAACGTCAGCGTGCCGCTTGCGGTTGAAGGTACCGAAACCTGCTGATAGCTCTGACCCGAAACGCTATTGCTCACGCCGAAGTATTGGTAACCCGTTCCGCTGAACGGATAGTTTCCATTCGCCGTATAAAGGGCTCCCGAGCCCGATTTTATCCAGGGCGAGTCGTTGCCTTCGAACCCGCCGTTGATCAAAAGGTTTCCGCCCGGAGGAGGTGTCGGCGTTGGCGTCGGGTTTGGGGTCGGCGTTGGAGTTGGCGTGGGCGTCGTCGGACAAGACCCGACGCCTACGGCACACCACATCGTAGCGATCGCGTTGTACTGACTGCTGGATGCGCCGTAGAGGTCAGTAGCGGCATTAAGCGTTGCCGTGCGGGCCCCGGCAAAATTTGTGCTCGCGGTCATGTAAACGGTCAACGCTCGGTAAAAGATCCTTTCCGCTGCGTTCGTTCCTATCGCCGGCACCGTCACACCACTGACGCGGTTCGTGCCGCCGGCGGCAACGAGATAAAACGCGTGGTTGCTAATGCTCGAATTTGTGTGAACGCCGCACTGGTCGTTGAAGTTCGACGGCGTGCAGCTCCCCTGATACAGACGGTTGGTGTAATGATCGGGGTCGCCTACTGCGTTTGGATTGTCCATCCGGCGAAGTGCGTCGCCAGCGGTTCCGGGTGTGTATGCATCTTCGCCTATCTTCCACGTGTCGGACGTAACCGAACCATCCGCATACGATTCGACCATCGCTCCGAATATGTCTGACATCGATTCATTCAGCGCGCCGGATTCCCTTGCATAGGTAAGGTTGGCCGTCCGCTCGGTCACACCGTGGGTCATCTCGTGGCCGCAGATATCGATAGTAGTTAGCGGCGTGAAAGTCGATCCGTCACCGTCGCCATATGTCATCTGGTTGTTAAACCAGAAAGCATTGTTGTAACCGCTGCCAAAATGAACGCGCGAAACGACAAGCGGAGTTCCGCCGACGGCCGATGACGTCGTGCCGGGGCCGTAGTTTCCGTCAATACCATTTCGGCCATGGGTCACTTGATAATAATCGAACGTTTTCGCGGCTCCGTAGTGAGCGTCAACGCCAGCCCGCTCGTTCGTGGCACTCCATGTATCGTCTGTGCCGCTGTAGCGTGACTGCGTACCGCCCGTACCGGTTGACGTATTGCCGGTGTTGTTCATATTGAAGGTTCCCTGCCGCCGTCCTGTCGGGTCTTCCATATAGAACGTACCGCCTGATGAACTGGTGCTTATCGTCACAGTTCCGCTGTATAGCGAACTGCCGGTTCCGGTCTGCAGATTGTCGTACTCGAATACCTTCTCGCCCGTCTGTGCATCAATAAAGACAACCGGTACTGAGGTTCTCGCCGTGCCGTCAATTCTCGGCATGATCACGCGATAGGCCAAATGATCGCGATCATCACCGCGATATATCCATAGATCCACGGTCGGCTTTTCGGTCATTCGTCGCAAACCGCGTCCCGTTTGCTGGGCAAGGTTAAGCGCCTGCTCTGGGGTAAAGTTTGCTTTGGTGTCTATAGCTATGGTTTCTTTGAGGCCGTCGGTTATCAGAGAAAGCTCTCCATCCGGCCGTAAGTGAACGATGGCTTCGCCCTCCCAAACGGGCACACTGCCAACCTTCTGCTGAACGTGGGTGTGCGCCATTTTTAAGTTGTCGATCTCGACGCGTTTAACCTCGTATTCGTCCGGGTTGCCGACAGCTCTGAGAGTTGCCCGATCTCGCAAGATCGCCAAACTTATTCGCCGCGCCGTCTCTTTTTCGTCGTCGCCGCCGTTTCCGAAGACCGTCCTATTCGCCTCTGCTTTTTTCGAGATAATGCCGAAGATCGCAAGGGCGGCCACTAGTACAGCCATGAAATACACAAATTTCTTCACGCCTTATATTCTCCTTGGGACATTTTTTTGCCGATGTAATATCAAGCCGAATAATGAGAATTGAGCACTAACCCAGGTATGCCTTGGGGGTCAAATCTAAACAACGACCGCGCGGGCTGCGGCAGATTTTTCTGTATTGCGGTTCGAGAACTGTCCAAGATACTAAACTTTGTTCAAAAACATGTCAATCGCGACATAAGCAATTCTTTATCACCGTATAAATTTCAGCAATAGCGAGCGCTCAGTCTAAGTAAGCAAGCCGCCATGTGCTATCCTCAATGCTTCGCAAAATGAAGGAAGATATTAGGGAAACACGCCTCGAGAACGGCATCGTAGTTCTCACGGATAAAATGTCGGGCGTGCGATCTGCGACGCTCGGCTTTTTTTATCGCGTCGGCTCGCGCAACGAGCCGAACGAACTAAATGGCATCACCCACTTCATCGAACACTGCGTTTTCAAGGGCACAAACAGGCGTTCGGCAATGAACATCGCAGTCGAGCAGGATCGGCTCGGCGGAACCCTTGACGCATTCACGACACACGAGGAAACCGGATTCGTCATCAAGGTGATTGACGATCAAATCGACGCCGCATTCGACCTTCTGGCCGACATGCTGACCGATCCAAAGTTTGACGATGCCGACTGCGTTAACGAACAGCGCGTGATCATTGAGGAAATGAAGATGAACGAAGATTCGCCCGAAGATCTCTTGAGCGACATCTTCCACCGCGAATTCTTTCCCGGCCACCAGCTCGGCATGGAGATCACGGGAACTCCCGAAACGGTTCGCACTTTCGATCACGACCGCACGCTTGCGTTTCATCGATCTGCGTTCACGTCTGAAAATTTAATCATCGCCGCGGCCGGCAACCTCGACCACGACGATGTAGTTGCAAAAGTTCAGAGTACACGCTTCAGCGTGCCGCCTTCGGTGGGCAAACTAAAGTTTGAACCCTCAACGCCGAACATTGCCGCGCCGATCTTCGTTCAACATCGTGCGGATCTCGAACAGGCTCATCTAATTATCGCGACGCCGATGGTGCAAGCCGACGACCCATGTCGATATGCGGCCGATTTGCTGTCGAACATTCTCGGCGGCGGAACTTCGAGCAGGCTGTGGCAGAAGATCCGCGAAGAACGCGGACTCGCGTACAGCGTCGGCGCCTCGACCGCGATGTACAACGATACGGGCTTCTTCACCGTCTCGGCGGGAACGTCGCCCGAACAGGTCGATGAAGTTCTCGACATCGTTGTGGATGAACTGCGTGAGATCGTGCGTAAAGGAGTGACAATCGAAGAACTCGACCTGATGAAGGAGCAGACGAGGGCGAACGTTCTGCTCGGCCTCGAAGATTCGGCGAGCCGTGCGGGTTCACTCGCTCAGTGTGAGATGGTCCATGGCCGGCAGATTCCGGTCGAAGAATCCCTTGCAAACCTCGCCGCCGTCACGGTCGACGACATTCAACAACTCGCCGCCGAATGCTTTCAAACCGACAAGATCGCCTTCGTCGCCCTCGGTGACCTCGATGGCTTGACCGTCACCCGCGACCGCCTAACTATTTAGCATTGACGAAGCACAGGACTCTGAAACTTACAAAATGGCCTTAACTAGATCGCAAAAAATCGGCTTGGTGGTGATATTCTCGAGCATCGCAATTGGGATGCTCGGTACAATCGGGAGTATATTCGGGAGTTTCGAAGCTCTTGAAACGGCTGAAAACGCGGGTATCGGCGGCGTCGGCGATTCGATCCGCAACGCACTTCTCTTCTCGGCGGGAGGAATAGTCGGAGCCGTCGTCGGCACCTCAATGCTTATCTTTGGACGAACGAAAAGAAAATCAGGAGGCGAGGGGATTTAGCAGTTTTACTCCATCAAAAGCTCGAAAGTCGCGGTCTTTGGATACTACCGTCGCACCGTGTTCGATCGCCAAGGCGGCTATGATTGCATCCGATAGACGAGCTCCGGAGATACCGGTTTCGTTCACCAATTGCCGAAACAAGGTGAAATGCTGATCGCCCGGCGATAGCATCCGTGAAACCGGTGTGGACATCAGATCGTCTGCAATCTGCATCGCTTCTTTGGCGGTAAAAGCGTTTTTCACCCTTTTTACCGTCGTCAAGATACGCACCAGTCCCATGATCGTATGCCATGAAAAACAAACTGGCTCGTCGCCATTTAGGACAGACTCTAGCCAGTTCGAACAAAGCTCATGATCCTTCGATGCGGAGTCGTAAGCGTAGACGAGAATATTGATATCGGGGAAGAGCATCTACTTCTCAGAACCAGCCTTTCGCAAGAATTCTTCGTCGTCTAGCATTGCGAGAAGTTCACTGGGTTGAAGGTGTTTCAAGTGTTCGTACACGCCAAGATTTTTTGCCTTCACCTTGAACGGCTTCCGCTTTACGGCCGCCTTATCCTTCTTGAAGTAGCGCCCAAGGCGAATGAGTTCGTTGACGGCTTCCTTAAACGTCTTGCCATCACCGCTCTTCATTTCCTCGCGGATCGTCGTTACGACGTCGTCGTCTAATGTAATCGTCGTTCTCATATCGCTATACTATCCCGAATGATGCATTGATGTCTACACAAAAGCATCATGATGCCTCGTACTGGATCGGATCGCTAATTCCTGCTTGCTCAAATCCTCGCAACCTCAACGCACACGAATCGCACATTCCGCACGCAAGATCCTCGTTCCGATAACAGGACCATGTCAGATGCAGCGGAGCGTTGAGCTCAACACCCTTCCTCACGATGTCCGCTTTCGACAGATCGATGATCGGCGCGTGGATCTTGATGTGCGTATCAGGTTTAGTTCCCTTATCGATCGTTTGCTGAACCGCTTCGAAAAACTCCGGCCGGCAATCGGGGTAACCGCTCGAGTCTTCGGCGACAGCTCCGATATAAATACTCGTCGCACCGATCACCTCAGCCCAACTCGTCGCGATCGCGAGCATATTCGCATTGCGAAACGGCACGTAACTGGTTGGGATTTCCCTTGGTTCGAGATCGGCTTCTGTCACGCTCATCGAAGGATCAGTCAGCGATGATCCACCGATCTTTGCGAGATACGCAATCGAGACATCGAGACGATCTTTAACGCCGTAGAAGTCAGCGATGTCGTTGAATGCCTTCCGCTCCCGATCCTCCGTCCGCTGGCCGTAAGAGACGTGCAGGAATGCAACCTCATCGTTCTGGACAACAGCCATCGCAGCCGTGACGCACGAATCCATCCCGCCCGAAACCAGAATTATCGATCTAGACCCCATGGACGTCGGCTCCCCAAATGTGTTTGTGAAGCTGCAGATTGAATCGCACCTTCAGCCCGCTTTGCGAAACTGCTTCCGCGATCGGCCTCATATCGATACCGTGAACAGGTGAGACAAGTATCTCTTTGCACCGACCTGCAAGGTCATACTTCACAATGATTCCCTTTGCAAACTCCCAGTCCGCAAGATCGGCGACGACGAATTTTACCTCGTCCATCTCAGGCCGCAGGCGTTCGAGGTTCGGCCAGTGATTGCGCTCAGCCTCGACCGATGCGGGGCACTTTACGTCGAGAATGATTTTCGCGCGCCGATCGACGTTATCAGTCGAGACGAATCCGCCGGTTTCGATCAGCACTTCGTACCCTCGGTCGCAAAGTTCGGTGATAAACGGAAAGACATTCTTCTGTGCAAGCGGCTCGCCGCCCGTCACCTCGACCAGCGGACAGTCGAACGCGTCCAACTGCTCGAATATCACATCGAAGGACATCTTCTCTCCGCCCGTAAACGTGTATTCACTGTCGCACCAGACGCACCGCATCGGGCAGCCCGTCAACCGCACGAACGAGCACGGCCGCCCCGCATGCGACGACTCGCCCTGGATGGAAAGAAAGATTTCTGTGATGCGGAGTTCCACAACGATTCAAACAGGATGTACAGGATAAAGGCTCGAAAACCATCCTGTCTATCCTGTGCATCCTGTTTGAAATTTTCAGAACAGCCCAAACCAGCCGAAGTAATTCAACACTTCTCCGATTCCGAATGACGCCAGATTTGCGATCACAATCGCGACGAGCGAGCGGATCCATTCGATCTCGCGGCCGCGGAACGCCAGCCAAAACAATACGCATTCCCCGACCGGAGCGAACGTTTCGGCCACGGCAAGGTAGATCCAACGAGCCTCGCCGTACAATAGAGTTGGAAGAACAAGAACCACTATCGGATATGTACACGCCGTCAGCCAAACGCCGCACATCAGTCTTTGCTTGAGCGAAAGTTTCGGTGAGAGCCCGATCAATAATATCGGCGTTTCGATCAATATCGTCAGCAGATATCCGAACGGCAGGAAATACCACAGATTACCGAGCGGCAGATTCTGCGTCTGAACGAAATCAACCTCGTCGAATAAAAACATAGAATTGCCCGCGAAATACGCGAGAGAACGCTAAATGAAGATATTGACGGCTGTCCACTGCACGATCATCGGCCCAAGCCGTGCGAGCACCGAAAACTTAGTATTAACTCTTTCGCGGCCTTTCGCGTATTTCGCGGGAGACCTTCCCGTCAAACTCATAACATCTTCACCAAAAAGGGAAACTCCGCAAGCACGTGCCCGATCGCGAAGGCGAAATAGATATCTCGCGTCGTAGTGTAATCAACTGCGAATCCGAGCCACAACGCGATCGAAACAAATACCGAGAACGCCAGAAATGCCGCAAACAGTCTCGGGACACCATTCGCGTTCGCAAACATCGGCACATCCTTCAAACGCCACGGGATCGCCCGTCGATCGACAAGCGGAATCAGCAGCAGCCAGACAAAGTAATGGATCGATTCGAGAAAGACGTGCGTCGCAACGAGCAGATGGCTTGAGATCGACGGAAGTATCTCGCTGCCCGAATGCTGATTGATCCGCCAAAACAGGTTCGTGTCCTGCGGCAAATTCGGCTGGCCCGCGAGCATTGTCCACATCAGCCCGAGAAACACCGGAATCGACAGCAGACAAAGGTGATAAGCCCGCAGCCATTCTGGACGCGTCCGCCGTATCTGCCGTTCGAGAAACCACATCGCGACGAACGGATGCAGATAAACGAGAGCGAGGCTCCAATACTGCGGCACAATCCACGAAAGCCCAGCCAGAAAAAATGCCGCGGCAAAGGCCAGCGACCAATCCCGACGACGCTGCTTGCCTCGAAGATAGAACAACGCTCCAACCCAAACGATCAGCGCCGTGTTCCAAGTCGCCGCGTATATCTGCCAACTCTCCAGCGACCACAGCCAGTTCCCGCTCGCGAAGTAAAGTGTCAAGTAAGCTGCCGTCAGCACAACGACACCGCCGATCCCGACCGAATAGAACACTCTTGACTTTCCCCACCGCACCGTCATCCGCGCCGCGAAGTATCGAAACTCCATCAGGTTGTGCGGCCCGGCGAAAAGAAAGATCGTGACTATCGAAAGCTGTAGTGGGAAAGACCCGATCAGCACCGCTCCGACGGCGCACGCCGAGACGAACGCGATCAAAAATACATTCGCGCTTGTTAGTGACGATCTTGCTTGAACGATCTCTTGCACAGGGAAACTGCGTCTTACTTTTTCACCTTTTCACTCTTCAACTTTTCCACTTTACTCCCCGTGCTTCTTCGGCTCTTCCGGATCGGGCACGATCAGCGTCGGATTATCTTCTTCGTCAGAGATCTCAAGTTTGATCGCACCTCCCCCAAATTTGTAGTCGTGCATTCCCGGAGCAAACATCTTGCCGGTAATCGACCGTGCCTCCGGCGGCGGGCCGGCATTCGCATAAACCATCGTCGCCAACGCTCCACCCGCGAGAACTAACAATCCGGCCGCGACAGGCTTCGTCACTCGACCCGAACGCACGAACCAAACGCCCGCGAAAACCATCGCAAGACTCAGAAACAAGCCGCCGGCTATTGTTTGAAGTCCGGTTATCCCGGCCGACGCCGTATCGCTGGCTCCTCCGTCGACCTGATCGATCTCCGCTCGTAGCTGCTTGAGCTGCGATCGTGACAAGATCAGCCTCGCTTGTTTGGCATCGCGACGCAGGCGTATGTCCAGCCGCGTGTCGATCGATGTGGCCTTCGCGGGCTTATTCGGCGTGACCTTCGGTCTCGGAACGTCCGCCATTGCAGTTCCCACGAAAATTATCAACGCGACAAACGTCAGCAGTAGTTTCATAGTGCTTCTCCTCCATCAAAATTGAACGGATTATAACAGCGTTCCGCCACTTTAAGTTTTAACCTTTCACTTTTCAGTTTTTTCTGACAAACCGGCCAACATACCTTAAGAACGTTAACGGGCCGCGAACCTCGCACGTAGCGTCTGACAATTTCCCAACTTTTAGCTAATATCATCAAATATGCGACCGCAATTGAAACGATTCATCCAACAGATGGAGCCGAACTCCATCGCCATCATTCCTGCTGCTCACGAACAGACGCGCAGTTACGATACCGAGTTCAAATTTCGGCAAGATTCCGACTTCTGGTATCTGACCGGATTTCCCGAGCCGGACGCGATCGCGGTTATCGACCCTTCGAACAAGAAATCGCCTTACACTCTTTACGTTCGGCCGCGCGACCCAGAGATGGAAACATGGTTCGGCCGCCGCGAAGGCGTCGAAGGCGCGGTAAAGAACTACGCGGCGGACAGCTCATTTTCGGTCGAGAAATTCGCCAAAGATTTGCCGAAGTTGCTCGATGGTCACGACAAGCTTTACTACCGGTTTGGCGTCGATAAAGCGCTTGACCAGCAGATGCTTGATTACCTGTCAGGCCAGCGCGTACGCCGTCTCAAAACTGCATATCCGCCGCATACGATCATGGACCCGACCATCATCACGGGTGAGATGCGTCTGCATAAAACTGCCGAAGAAGCCGAGTATATGCAGACTGCGGGAGCGATCGGAGCCGAAGCCCATATCCTTGCCATGAAAAAGGTAAAGCCGGGAATGAACGAAGGCCAGGTCGAGGCTTTGATGGAAGCCTTTATGAAAGACAAAGGTGCAAGCGGCGTCGCCTATAACTAGATCGTCGGCGGCGGGGCA
>CADEGD010000002.1:169559-178892 GCA_902826795.1 uncultured Acidobacteriota bacterium
AAAGACGGTGATCTGATCCTTATCGACGCCGGTGCAGAATATAAAGGCTACGCGTCGGACATCACGCGGACGTTTCCCGTGAACGGCAAATACACGGCGGCTCAACGTGAGGTTTATGATGTCGTCCTCGACGTTCAGGAAAAGTGCATCGAGTATACGAAGATCGGCAACACCGTGAAAGGCCGTCAGGAATATTCCATCGAGCTTTTGACCGAAGGTATGGTCAAGCTCGGTTTGTTAAAGGGCAAGCCGAAAGACCTGGTGAAGAAAAAGGCGTACCTGAAGTATTACATGCACGGCGTCGGCCACTACCTCGGCCTCGACGTGCACGACGCCGGCCGATACTTCACCGATCAGACCGCCAAGAATTCGCGCCCCTTCGCACCGGGAATGGTACTCACCGTCGAGCCCGGCATCTACGTTCCGCCGAATGACAAGGACGCTCCGGCCAAATACCGCGGCATCGGCATCCGCATCGAAGACGACGTCCTCGTCACCGAAGACGGCAATCGAAACCTTACTTCAAAAGTGCCGAAAAACGCCGACGAGATCGAAGCTCTTATGCAGAAGCCCGCACGTAAGTAAGGGCTTAACAGTCAAGGATGACAAGCTTCGACGACATTATCAAAAACCTACCGGCACTCTTCGCCGCGTTGTTCACGGCAATACTCTTTATTCAATCAGGCCTCGATAAGGTGTTCGATTGGAAGGGGAATCTGGAGTGGCTGACCGGGCATTTCTCAAAGACATTCGCCGCGGGAATGGTTCCGATGATGCTGGCGACTATCACGATCTTGGAGATCGCGACAGGCGTGCTGTCGGCAGTCGGGATCATCTATTTTCTTGCGACTGGCTCGACGATCATCATCTTCTATGCAGGAGCGTTAGGAGCCGCCGCGCTCGCCGCTCTTTTCTTCGGCCAGCGAATAGCAAAGGACTACCCGGGAGCGGCAGTCCTTGTTCCTTACTTTCTGCTTATGCTGGTTCTAATGTTTCTGGCGCGACTGTCGTAGAAGTCTCTACTTCATCTTGGTCATCTCGATAGACGCTACGTAAGCGTTTCGATTTACGCGAGCATTCGATCGCAATTCCGGCAACAGTCCCTTTAGCTTGAACTTGTAACCCGCGTAGCTAGCAATAACCGTCTCTGGCATCGTGTTCAACTCGATCAGTTTCGATTTTCCGTTCTTGGAGACGCGCACATTTATCTTCGCGTTTCCCGCCCAGATGCAGTCGACATCGACCGGACATCGCGAATCTTCCACCAGCTCGACAAATTCTATCGTCAGTCCATTTGCTTTGATCTGCTTATTGATCTGGACTTTTACATCCTGAGCGCGCTTCGCAAATACTGGTGCCGCTGCGGCCGTCAAAGCCAATAACAATAGTCCCGTAAATACTCTTCTCATGCTTCCCTCCTTGTCGGGCATTACTTTCGATGCCAACTAGAGAACGCTCGAAGCCTATAAAACTTGCAGTCCAGCTAGGCAATAGCCGCTTCACCGGCCTTCAGTTTATCGATGATCGCGTTGGCGAAATCGTCGGTCTTTGCCGTGCCGCCGAGATCTTTCGTCAGGGTTTTGCCATCCGCAAAAACCACTAGCATCGCTTTCTCTGCCCGGTCCGCGGCTGCGTGTTCGCCCAAGTGACGCAGCATCAGCAACGCCGACATCAGAATTGCGGTCGGGTTTGCGATGCCTTGTCCCGCTATGTCCGGAGCCGAGCCATGAACCGCTTCGAACACCGCTCCCTGCTCGCCGATATTCGCTCCAGGAGCGAGCCCAAGCCCCCCGATCAGACCCGCACAAAGGTCTGAAACAATATCGCCATAAAGATTCTCAAGAACAAGCACGTCGAATTGTTCGGGGCGCATGACTAACTGCATGCAGCAGTTGTCGATGATCTTGTCGTCTGCCTCGATCTCCGGAAAATCTTTCGCGATCTTATAGAAGCATTCGAGGAAGAGTCCGTCTGAAAGCTTCATAATGTTCGCTTTATGAACAGCCGTGACTTTCTTCCTTCCGTTTGCGACGGCATATTCAAACGCGTACTTCGCGATCCGCGTAGAAGCTTTCTCGGTGATCACCTTAATGCTCTCAACCACGCCCGGTACGACCGTGTGCTCAAGCCCGACGTAAAGACCCTCGGTGTTTTCGCGAATCACGACAAGGTCCAAGCTCGGGTATCGACACGGTACGTTCGGCAAAGCTTTGATCGGCCGGACGTTCGCGTAAAGATCAAGAGCCTTTCGCAAACCTACGTTTACCGACGTAAACCCTTTCCCGATCGGCGTCATCTGCGGCCCCTTGAGTGCGACCTTGTTCTGCTTGATCGAATCGATCGTCGATTCCGGCAGCGTCGTCCCATATTTCTCCTGCGCCTGAGCACCGAGAATATGCGTCTGCCATTCGATATCGACTCCCGTAGCCTCAATAACCCTAACCGTCGCCGCAATTATCTCCGGCCCAATTCCATCGCCCGGGATCAATGTAATAGTGTGTTTCATAGCTCGTAAACTATAATAGACGTAAACGTAACTACGATAAAGATTTGGTTTTAATGAGTTCCGAGACAATCATCATCGGCGGCGGCGTTATCGGCCTGAGTATCGCCCGAGAATTGCACAAACGCGGTGCGAGATCGATCGCCGTTGTGGACAAAGGCCGCATTGGGGCGGAGGCCTCTTGGGCCGCCGCGGGAATGCTCGCGCCGAACGCCGAATGCCACGCAGACGACGAACTCTTCCGGCTTTGTACCGCATCAAATGCACTCTACCCGAGTTTTGCGGCAGAACTTCTCGACGAGACCGGTATCGACATCGAACTCGACCGAACCGGCACTCTGGTTCTGGCGTTTAATGAGCAGGAGGCCGAGGCACTCGAAGAGAAGTACGCCTGGCAGCGAAGTGCCGGAATTGCTGTCGAGAAGCTTTCGGAAGACGAGATCTTAAAGCTCGAACCGAATATCTCCCCTTACGTCCACAGCGGCTTCCGTTATCCGAACGATTGGCAAGTCGAGAATCGAAGACTCGTAACGGCGCTTCGAAAATACTGCGAGATCAACGGCATCGAGCTGATTGAGAATACGATAGTCGAAAGCGTGCCAAGCGGCCGACGCGTCATCGTAACCGCCGGTGCGTGGACCAACGATCTGCTGCCCGACCCCAAAGTAAAGCCGATCCGCGGGCAAATGATCAGCCTCGCGGGCCGCGAATCCCGCATCTTAACGCATGTGATCTATTCGCAGAGAAGTTACGTCGTTCCTCGTGCGGATGGAAGAATTCTGGTCGGTGCGACTGTTGAAGACGTCGGATTCGCAAAGCAGGTAACGCCCGAGGCGATCGCGGAGTTGAAAACGGCGGCAAGTGAAATTTCGCCCTCGCTCGCGAGTCTCGATATAGCCGAATCATGGGCAGGTCTGCGGCCGTTTGTAGCGGGCGAGATTCCTGTCCTAGGCCGCGTGTCAGAGAATGTGTTTGTCGCGACCGGCCACTATCGCAACGGCATCCTGCTTGCACCGATCACGGCAAAGATGATAGCCGACGAGATATGGGGAGCTTCAACTAAGATCTCTGATCACGGAGTACTGAAAGCGTCTCAATAAAGAGATCTTTCAGTTTTTCCTGTATTTTTCTGTGTTTTCTGTGGTTCAGTGTTTAAAATGGAACCACGGAATACGCCGAACACAGAGAGCAAATGGAGTTGATCCGCAAGGCCGATTCAATAATGAAGCTGTACGTAGTAACGATAATTTTGCTCCTTGCAGTGTCCGCCGCGGGCCAATCTGGGCGTGCAGTGAAAACCGTCGTGACCGATGAGCGTCCGGTGAAGGAACTCTTCGAAGAAGCGAACAACTACCGCCGCATCAAGTACGAAGAATTCGAGAAGAAAAAGATCGGCGTCAGCAAGTTCCTTCGTGAGCAAACCGAACGCGATCAGAAACAGCTTGCAGCCAAACTAGCGGCGACCGCCGAAGCCCGCAAAAACCTCAAGCCAGACGATCTATACTATCTCGCCCTGCTCCACTGGATCGCCGAAAATCTCGACGCCACATCAGAAACGCTTGCGAAGTTCCTTGGACAAAATGATCGAACGCCCGAGCGAACCCAAACCGCACGGTCATTGCAGGTCGTTGTAGATGCAAAGCAGAAAAAGTTTGACAGCGCGGTCGCGACTCTCACCGAATATCAAAAGAGCGAACCGAAGAAGCCTTCCGAATCCCTTCGGATGAATTCCGAACTCGCCAAGGCTTTACTCGCTGAGAAACAGCCCGCAAAAGCCACGCTTTACGCTGAGGAAGCGTTCTCGATATCCAGAAAACTTGTAGCCGACCCTACGCTTCGCACGGTCGGTCTTGACATCGTCTACGACAACGCGATGCTCGCCTTCGACGCGAATCGGCTGAGCAACAACATTGAAAGAGCAGAAAAGGCGCTTGAGAATCTGAGGCTGACTGCCGCATCGCTCGGCAATTCGGTCTTCTATTTCTACGGCGCGGATAAGCTCATAACTTACCGCATCGAGACCGGCCGCAAGCCGCTCGCGCTCGAAACGTTTGTCTCGATGCTGGCCGCCGCGACGAAAGAGCTGCCGCTGGAAGGCCAGCGGGCCGACGCGATCAAGCGTATCCGCAACCGCGAGAAGCACTACAAGCTGCTTGGCGAGCCGGCACCCGAGTTCGTCGCGGTCGATAAATGGTTTCCCGGAACGCCGGTAAAAGTTGCGGATCTCAAGGGCAAGGTCGTGCTTGTCGACTTTTGGGCAACGTGGTGCGCACCGTGTTTTGACGCATTTCCCTCGCTGATCGAATGGCATACGGATCTTCGCGATCAAGGCTTTGAGATCATCGGCTTCACGCGGTATTACGGCCAGGGCGAAGGGCGCCCGGTTACCGAACCCGAAGAGATCGCATTCCTTCAGCGTTTCAAAACGAAGTACAAGTTGCCGTATGATTTCGTGGTCGGAAAAGATCAAAGCACTCAGTTGCTCTACGGCGCCACGGCCTTGCCGACCGCGGTCCTTATCGACCGCAAAGGCGTGATCCGCTACATCGAAGCCGGGACAAGCTCGAGCCGTCTTGTAGAAATGCGTGAGATGATCTCGAAACTCTTGGCCGAGAAATAGAACCGACGATGGTAAGCGTTGGGCTGCCGCAGGTGACAGTTAGTTCTGAAGGCCTTTAGTTCTAATCGGCCTTCGCCAATCCACCGCTTACCAGCGGCGGTTCAAGATAAGGTTGATGATAACAACCTCCCGAAAAACAAAAAATTTCTACGATCGCATCGCCGACGTTCATAACCTCGCGCTCAAACTTAACGGCTATAAAGATTCGGTCGCAAAATTTCTCAAATCGCTAAATCTGGGCGTAACTTCCGAGACCATGGTGCTCGACGCGGGCAGCGGCACCGGGATCGTTACCCTTGCGTTTCATCAGGCTGGCTTTCGGCCGAAGAAGACGGTCGCTTTCGACCTATCGCGAAACTCGCTCAAGCTCGCCATCGACCAAACGCGAAAAGAGAAGAACGTCGACTCCGGGAACATCGAAGCCGTTCAGGGTAACATTCTATGTCTTCCGTTCGCCGACGAAAGCTTCGATATCGTCCTGTCGTGTGGCGTGCTCGAATATGTCGACCTCGACGAAGGCCTCCGCGAATCGGCCCGCGTACTAAAACCCGGCGGCAAACTCGTCCTTCTTCCCGTCAAGCCCTCGCTCGTCGGCAGCGTACTCGAAATTATTTACAACTTTAAGATCCACCCGCTCGAAGATGTAAGAAAGATTTCACAACGCTACTTTAATATCGTCGGTAACCACAAGTTCCCGATCGCCGAGCCGATCGCGTGGTCAAAAGCAATCTTTTTGTTGGAGAAGAAGTAGCGGAACGCGGACGCCCTCGTCCGCATCTTTTGAATGCCCCTAATCATCGCCCATCGCGGAGCCAGCAAACACGCACCTGAGAACACCTTCGCCGCATTCAAACGTGCGATCGAAGCTGGGGCGGACGGCATCGAACTGGACGTCCGACTCGCAAAGGACGGTGTTGCGATGGTGTTTCACGATTCGTCACTCAAACGCATTGCGGGCCGCAAGGGAAAGATCGCTCAGTACACATCCATCGAACTCGGCTCTATCGACGCCGGGTCGTGGTTCAATCGAGCTGCCCCGAAACACGCGGACCCGAAGTACAAACAGGAAAGCATTCCGACGCTCGCCGAAACGCTTGAGTTTTTAAAGGACTTCAAAGGCCTGATCTACATCGAGTTGAAGTGTAAGGAAGCCGATGCCGAAGGACTGGCCAAAGCAGTCTGCGACGTGATCTGCTCGTCGAAACTTCTCCCTCAGATTGCCGTCAAAAGCTTCAAACTTAATGCGATCCCGCACATCAAAAAATTCTGCCCGAGCGTTCGCACCGCCGCGCTCTTCGCGCCAAAAATAAAAAACATCCTCCGCAAGGATAAGCACCTGCTCAACCTTGCCGAAGAAGCCGGCGCCGACGAGATCTCGCTGCATTTCACGCTCGCCACACGAAAGCTGATCAAAAAAGCCGCAAAACGAAACCTGCGCGTTATCATCTGGACGGCCGACAGTCCCCGCTGGGTCCGCCGTGCGCTTAAACTCGGCCTCGCCGCCATTATCACCAACGACCCCGCCCGCCTCCTCGCCCGCCGAAACGAAATCGCAACCACGTAAAGGCCGCCAGCGGTCATATATAAAGCGGTCAAACAAGCTTCGGGACACAACGAACGAAGATTCTATTGTTCTGTATTTTCTTGGCTTTTCTGTGCTTTCTGTGGTTCGCATTTAATACGCTAACCACAAAAAACTCAAAAAGCACAAAAACTAAGCCTGATTTAGGCCTCTAGTTTCGCGATCAACGCGGGTATTTCTTCCAGCAGCGGCAGATCGCCGGGGCCGAGAACGCCATCGGCTTTCATCTTGTTCAGCGATTCGAGTGAGACCCGAAGGTTTATGACGGCAGCTCGCGCATTTGCAAGCTCTGAATAACAAAGCCCGATGCGGTGCAGGTTCAGCGACGACATCCTTCGCGTATACGAATCACCGGCATTCACCGCAAGCGAAATGTCGAACTCGGTCTTCGCCGCCTCGAACGTCTTGAGCGCCGACCGCCAATCCTTCATCGCCACGTATAGTTCGCCAACCACGAATCGTGCATTTGCTGCCTCATAGATCGCACCATTATTACTTTTGTCGGCATCACGGATCTCGCCGAAGGTCTTCACCGCAAGCTCGGCTTTCACCAGCGCATCCGGATATCTCTTCGCCGAGGTCAGGGCCTGAGAGAGCTTTTTCGCGCCCATTGCCACGTCGCGTTTAGCTCGCTGGCTCTGCGGGTCGGCGTCGAAACTTCGACGAGCGATCGCCAAGCTTCGCTCGTATAACGCCACGGATTCATCCGGCTTCTTTAGATCTTCCAGATTTTCGGCGCGCTTGTTCAGCGTTAAGATCAGGTCGCGTTGAAAGTCCTGATCGTTCGGGTTCCGAGCAACGATCGGCTCGGTCATCTCGAGCCCCTTCTGCAGGTTCACCGACGCCGCATCGAGTTCGCCTTCCCAGCCCTGAGCCTCGCCGATCATCGAATACGAATATGCATACTCCGCTGCAAGCTTGTCGTCACCCGGATTCTCTGCCGCAAGCTTTTGCAGAATGTCGCGCGACTGCTCGTAATATTCGATCGCCTTCTTGTTGTTGTTGTCGTAAAACCAGGTGATCCCGACCGTTCGATTCGCCATCGCGAGGGCCTTTCTCGATTCCAAACTTGGCTCCGCTTCAGCCAGCCGTTGAAAGATCTCAAGCGACTTCATATGCCAGCCCATCGACTTGGCATATTCGCCGTTTGTCGATTCTACGTCGCCGAACGACTTATACAATCTGGCAAGTTCGCCCTCAAGCTTCACGTCGCCGCGCCCTCGTTCTATCAGCCCCCTCGCGCATCTGCCGCGACTTTTCATAGCTTGCCATCGCACCGCTGACGTCGCCGACGTTCGGCTTGTATGGATTTCCCTGAACGTCGCCGACCTTCTCGTAAGCACTCGCAAGCTCCCGCAGCAGCGATGGATCGTCCGAGGATTCAGCCGCCAGCCCATCGAGATATTCGAGCGCTCTCTTGACTAACAATTCACGCGCCGGGGTCGAACCCGGCAGCCGTTCGATCAGCGGTGAGAATTCGAAGAGGAAGGAGTTCGCAAGTGCGCGCACATCATTGAAACGCTTCTCGGCCCGGGCTCGCTCGGTCTGCGCCACCTGCATCTGCCAAAGCGTCGCGATCAACCCCCCCGATCACCGCAAGCACGATCAGCATAGCCGCCAAGACGCCGACCTTGTGCCGCCCGACGAACTTCGACGCCCGGTAAGACAGTGTGTTCGGCCGGGCCGTGACGGGCAAGCCTTGCAAGTGACGATCGATGTCTTCCGCGAACGCACCGGCCGAGGCATATCGCCGCTCCGGCTCTTTGCGAAGAGCTTTCAGCACGATGTTGTCGAGATCGCCGCGAAGCAACTGGGGCGAGAGCTGTGAAACCGGCACCGCATGCTCGCCCGTTCGCCTGACGCGGGAAAAATCCGTCCCGAGCTTTACGGTTTCCGCTTCGTGCGAACGGTACGGAGGCTGTTCGAAAACGGCGGTGCGGCTCGCGGTGTTCGCAACGCTCGACGGCGCGGAAGGCTCCTTCTCAAGCACTGCGCTATAGATCGCCCGCAGATCGCCTTCCTCGCCCTCGAACGGACGCCGCCCGCTGAGCAGCTCGAACAAGATAACGCCGAGCGAATAGACATCCGACAGCGTCGTCACGCTTTCGCGACGCAACTGTTCAGGCGACGCGTAAGACGGCGTCATCACGCCCATCCGAGTTATAGTCGCCGAATCGGCCCCGTCATAGCCATCGGTCAATATCTTCGAGATGCCGAAATCAAGCAACTTCGGAACGCCGTCACGCGTCACCATTATGTTCGACGGTTTCAGATCGCGGTGGACGATCAGATTTCGATGTGCGAATTCCACCGTCGAACACACCGTCTTGAAAAGTTGCAGACGCGACGCTAGATCGAGCGAGTGAGTAGAGCAGTATTCGTCGATCGGAACGCCATCGACATACTCCATCGCGATGAAAGGAATGCCATCCGCCGTCGAGCCCGCGTTCAATAGCCGGGCAATGTTCGGATGTTCGAGAGCGGCAAGTATCTCGCGCTCACGGTCGAAGTGCCGACGGAGGGCAGCCGTGTTCATCTCCCGTTTGAGCAGTTTCACCGCGGCCTTTTGATCAAACTTGCCATCGGCACGCTCCGCAAGATAAACCGCACCCATTCCGCCGTGGCCGA
>CADEGD010000003.1:0-61852 GCA_902826795.1 uncultured Acidobacteriota bacterium
TCGATCACGACACCGTTGAGATACTGGGCCGAGAACATATCGACAAACAACTTGATGCCGAACTTGTCGAGGATGAAATCGCCCTGCTTCGATTCCTCTTCGATATTCAGGCTGTACTGAAAGCCCGAGCATCCACCCGGGACAACGCGTACCCGAAGACCCGAGGTTTCCGGAAGGTCTTCTTCGCTCGCAAGAAACTTCTTGATCTCGACCGAAGCGCTCTCGGTCACGTTCAATTCAACTGAGGGTGCTGCAACTGCTGCCATAATTATTCGTCTCCTGACAAAATTCAGGACTCGCACAAGCGAATCCTTACTAATAAGTCAATATTACCGCAATCTTGTTGATACAGGCAAGCAGAAATCGAACTAGTAAGAACCACTGACCAAGGGCTTTAATGCCGCACCGTTCTGATATCCTTTGCCCGGGTTTGCCATCAAAAAGTCGGAAAGTCCTACGTTTGCTCCTGTCTTTCCCCATCTGACCATATCCGGCGAAGGGGGCAGACACGGATACGGGCTAGTCGTCATAGCATCCTGAATATCCAGAGCGAAGAAAACCTGCTTTTTCTTGTCGTACAGATCTGGTGAGGATAGCACGAGCGGATCACCGGTTCGGCCGGCAAGAAAGCGTGCGTACATATAATGCTCGGCCGCCGCAAGCTCTAGATTGTTCCACTCTCTCGACGTGCGCCGGCGCCGTTGCAGCGTGCGAAAAGCCTGATAGACCTTGTCTGTTGTCGTCGCTCCGGTCGCCTTCGCGATCTCTTCATTGATAATGCGGTTTACCTGCGCGTCGTTTATGTAAGGCATTGGTGCAGCCATAAGTGTAATCCTCCAGACCAGTACGCGAGATAGTTTGAAATAACGGCTCGCGTTCACGGCTCGATGCCAAGAAGTTTGAGGTTGCTTGCCGCGACAAGCTTTAGCTCGGCGAGGTCTTTGACATTGTTCTCCTTGACCGCTTTGAGGTAGTAATGAAGTGTGAGCCCGCCAAGTAATATAAACAGCTCATACAGCTCTTGCTTTTGGCGGTCGCTGAAGTTGTTGAAAGTCCCGGCTTCCGTCACCTGTTCCGCCAACATGTCCCGCACCCCTACATTTTGTTCGAAAGACACGGAAAGTTTCGACGTCCGCCCGGCGTAAATATGAGCGTTAATTCCGATGCAGGAGACGAGAGCAAGAGCGACATCGTTCGGATATCCCTTGAGAACGGCCTCTTCCTCATACACTTGCCAGATCGCCGGGATCAGGTATTTCAACTCGGTCTTTTCGATTTCGCCGACCTTCACGTTCCTAAGATATTCATCGAGCGTCAATCGCGTACCGGTAGGTTTGAAGTGGACCGCGGGATAACTTCGATAAGTTGGGACGATCTCGTTCTCGGGAATTACCGGCCCTGAGCTTGGTGTGGGTGCCGTGTTAACGGGTGTCGAGGAGTTGCGACGGCTGGATGCAGCGCTACCCCGACCGGAATTCGACGCTCGATTGCCGCGAGTCCGCTGCGATTGTTGGAGTGCGGCCCGATTGATTTTCCCCCAGATCATCGTGGAAATTGATGCTGAAATAGGGTTGTTGAATGGAACGCCCAGGCTGTCACGATATGAACCCGGAACCGGTTGGGCAAAGGCCTCTCCGCAGAAGACGAAGCTCGCCACCATTATCAGCAAGCTTGACGAGATTTTCACGTAACTCATACTCACTCCTCCATCACTCTACGCGTTCGATCTGTCATATGCAGATCATCCTTGTATCAAGGAACTTTCGACTTCTGTACGTCGGCCTTGAGCCACATTCGATAGAAGTAATCGGCACCGTACATCATCTGGTCGTCGACGATCTGGCGGCCGGTCATCGTCGCGTTAGCGGGCAGCGTTCGCACGTCGCGTAGGAAGTCCGTGAACATTCCATAGTGCGCAACTCCGTCCATGTTGTAGTCCCAGGTTTTGGTGCCTTGGCTGCTTCTGCCAAGAGCCGGAACTCCGGCGTTGATCGGATTACCTGGACTGTAGATATCGGTGAATCGCGGTGACACTGGATCGAGCATTGTTGGACGTGGAGTCTTGACGAGTGAGTTCGCATCCGTACCGAGGCTGACGAAGCCCACACCCAGAGGATTGCCCTGCGGACACAGGCCGTTTGGAGCAAAAGCCCGTCGCATAACTTCGTACCCGCGGGCGTACTGCGATGTCCAGTCGATGGCTCGCGCACTGTCGGTGCCCAAGCCGAACATGCCGCCGAGGCACGCGATCCGCGCGAGTTGTGTGGTAGTGCGGGAATTCTCGGCGCTGAGATTTGATGATGTGCGGCTGCGGATACCGGAGTGTCCCGACGTAACCGGATAACCTCCGCCCGGCACTGCGGCAGCCCTTGTAAGTGTGCGGTTCGCGGCACGATCCGACATGTGATCTATGTCCACGATCATGCCGCGCTTCATCATAGCGGCGATCGCGTAGTCACCAAGACTCGTCAGCCCATTTCCGGTTCGAGCATTCACGTGGCCGTCGAACTCGATCACGCCGTTTCTCAAGAATAGGCAGCTCGGATACGACGGGAACGGCGGTGCTCCCGGCGGCAGGAAAGGGTTCAAAATACCACCGATACTCGTAGCCTTAAATCCAACTTCATCTGCTCGCGGTGCGCAGCCGACCGACCACCACGCGCCGTTCTCGGTAAGGTTTACCAGGTTGTAGGCGTCCTGGTAGATCGCCGAGTCGCCGAAAATGTTGTCCGTTAGGTGTAGCGGCAGGACGTAGCGCACGCCGCTCGTATACAGCGCGTCGATCTCGGTGTCGATCGCCTGCTGTGTTACACCCTGGCCGAAGTTCCCGATCTTATCCAGCTCGACCCCGAGCACGACCGCCATGCGGCCGCTCTCGATGATCGAACGCAGATCTTCGGGCGTTCTCGCAACGGCCATTAAGCTCGAATTATCGGCGACCAGCCGCTTGATCTCCTCGATCTGCAATGCGGACGATGCCTCGTCATCGGTACCGCCTGTTATAGGGCCGGCGCCTCCTGCCGTGACGAGGTCACCAAGCACTCGATTGTTGTGCGATAGCGCGACCATCACCCGCTGGCCGTATTGCCACGATCTGCGGATCCAGTCGATCCACATCTTCTGGTGGGTAATGTCGTCCCACCGCGGCCAATAGGTGAACGCTGGAAAACCGTCGGCACCAGCCGGCGCGGTCTGAGCTCCATTGACCGATTCGAGCGCCTTGATGATTGCGTTTCGGCCAAAGTCCCCGCATTGCGATTGAAGCGCGTCACCGCGTGTCGGCCCATCTTGTGACAGAGCTTCGGCGATGGTGGTCGCGCGTTGGTCGAAACTGCAGTTCGGATCGTTCGGCATCTGCACTGCCGGCATCAGAGATCCTACCGACGGCGCCCCGTGGAACAGCTTTCCGCCGAACGCGATGTTCGACATCGGATGCGTGTGCAGATCGACCCATCCCTTGAGACGCGTGTCAGGGCCCCACGGCTGCACGGTCAGACTTCCGCTCGAGAGGGCACCGCTCGATGGCGTCTGTTCTACGCCTTCGATCCAAAGCCTGAAGTGGTCCGGCTGGCCGTCGAACACTGCAGCCCTGAAGAATCTGCCGTTGCTGGCGAAACCTTCGAATGTGGCCGTTTGTCCGCTGATCACGAGCGAAATTATTCGCGTTGAGGTAAAAGCAGTGTTACCTCGGCTGTATCCAAAAACGCCGCCCGCCTGACCGCCGGAGTCGACGACAACAAACGATGCACTGCCGCCATTTGACGGCTGGACGAACCCGAAGACTCGGGCCACGGTATATGTGACGGTTCGATCCGTGCTTGTGGAGGCCGTGTTCGGTTTTCCGCCGCTATCGGTCGCCGCACCTGCTGGAATCGAAACAACGACTGTGCCCAGTCCGGTCATGCCGGTCACCGATACAACATAGTCGGCTCCGCTGCCTGACACGTTTGCGGCAAGGGTTCCGCCAACCGTCGACCCGGCAAACGAGACATCGCTGCCCGCAAATCCGGAAACCGGTTCACTGAACGCGACCGCGAAGCGTATCGGCGAGAGATTCGTCGGATCTGCCTGGCCCGGCGCCTGATTGATAGTGACCGTCGGCGATGCGTCGATCGTCACCGCAGCGTTGTTGTTTGCCAAATTCGTATCGAACAGCGGAGCCGAGGCGGCGAACGTAGCGGTCAACGGAGCGCTCGTGGTCGGCCTTGAGACGATCGAAACCACGCGGGTGCTGCCCGATGCAAGGTTGTCGAAATCGCAGGTCCCCGAACCTCCGATGAACTCACACGCTCCCGACGCGTTGTCGCTGACGTATTGCAAGCCAGTCGGCAGCGTGACGTTCAGCCGCGACGTGAACGCGTTGCTCGGGCCGAGGTTCGACATTGTTGCCGTAAATGTTACGTTGCCGCCCACGATGATCGAGGATGGGGAGGTCGTAACTGAAACCGCCAGATCCGCCGGATCGCCGAACGGCGTCGGATCGCAAGCATTGCCGATTCCGTCGTCGTCCGAATCGACCTGCGTGGGATTTGAAACGAGCGGACAGTTGTCCGCCGCGTCGGACACGCCGTCGTTATCGTCGTCCGCGTCCACACAGTCCGGCTGATTGTCGGCGTCACTGTCCGGCGAGCTGCTACTCGAATCAAGCGGATCAGAACCGCACGCGATCTCGTCTGCGTCGGTCTGACCGTCGTTGTCATCGTCCGTGTCACACGGATCGCCCTGGCCATCGCGGTCGGTATCGAGTTGGCCGCCCCAATGCGTATCGAGGTCGAAGGAAGAACCCGTGGCGATGTTCGTCAGATCTGTTCCGTCCGGGTTCATCGTCCATATGTCGTAAGTGCCCGACCGGTCGGACGCGAACGCGATGCGGCTTCCACCCGGCGAGAACGACGGATAAGCGTCGGTCGCGAAGTCGTTAGTCACGCGCGTCTGCCCGCTTCCGTCCGAATTCATCGTGTAGATCTCTGTGTTTCCGTCACGGTTCGAGATAAAAGCGATCTTCGAACCGTCAGGACTGAACGTCGGCTGTTCGTCCCACTCCGTCGATGTGGTGAGTGGAGTTTGCCCCGAGCCGTCTGAATTCATCAAATACACGTCCCAGTTCCCGTTGCGATAAGTTTGAAATATGATCTTCGAACCATCCGGCGAGAATGCGGGCATCTGATCGTCGCCGGCGCTGAACGTAAGCCGCACCGGACTCGTGCCGTCCGTGTTCATCACGTAGATCTCGCTATCGCTGCTGCGTGTCGAGCGGAACGCGATCTTGCGGCCGTCAGGCGAATACGCCGGAGCGTCATCGACCGCGGCGTTGTTTGTCAGATTCGTCAAGCCCGTGCCGTCGGAGCGTACCGAATAGATTTCGTAGTTGCCGCCGGAGAAATTTGTAAAAGCAACGCTCGCCCCATCGGGAGAAATGACAGGGTTGTAAACGAATCCGGTATTGTTTGTGATCGGCAACGGATTCGTTCCGTCAGAGTTCATGAGATAGACCTCGTCGTCTCCGCTGCGGTCCGATGTAAACGCGATCTTCACCGGGTTCGGCTGGAGCGGACAGTTATCCGAGCCGTCCGGCACGCCGTCACCATCCGCATCGGGCGGCGTCGGTGTCGGTGTGGGCGTCACTGTCGGAGTTGGAGTAGGTGTAGGCGTTACCGTCGGCGTAGGAGTTGGCGTCGGTTCAACCACTTCGTACTGATATGCGTTAGCCAACAGTCCAGTCTGTCCAAGACGAGTCGCGATCTGCAGATCGCACGGCCCCGTAAACCCTACGGGAGTGACAGCGAGGATCTCAGTATTCGTGAGCTGTGTGATATCTAGCGGAAGGAAAACTCCTGAGCAGATAAGCGTCGCACGCGATTGATAGATAAAATTCGAGCCCGCAATGCGAACCGTCTGGCCGCCGGAAGCCGGGCCGTTGGACGGCGTGATCGACTCAATGTTCGGAACGACGTTGCCTACCGCGAGATGATAGACCGCCGACGCCTGCCCGCCGCGACCGTCCGATACTGTATACGGAACCGCGTCGGGCCCGGTGTATCCGGCGTCCGGCACATACTCGATGCAGTCAGAATTCGGATTTGAAAGCGTGCATGGTATCACTCTCGCCGTGCCATGCGACGGATCGGTAACATCTACGATGCGAAGCAGGTCGTTATCCGGATCCGAATCGTTACGAAGAGCGTTAAGTTCATGATCGAAGCCTGGAGCGACTCCGGCGAGGTCGTCGACCGGGACGGGCACATTGTTCGGCCCGGTGTCCGGCGAGCCTACGGATGCTGTAAGCGGAACGGTAACAATAGTCTGGAATGTGCCGCCGTCTAACAAGCGCATTTGAGCGGGGCTAGCCGCCCCTGCTCCCGTAACGGCCCAAAACCTTATCTGCCGTGTACACGATTGCCCCGGCTCCAGCGTCCGCGCAAAACCGCAACCTTCGAAATTCGAAGAGTCGAACGGCAACGGCTCGCCTTGATCTATCGGGAAACTTTCGGCCAGAGCGATCGGCGCGGCCGTGTTGTTGGTCACCGTCAGGATGAGATCTTTCGTCTTGTTGGTCGGCACCATGCCGAAGTCAAGGAAAGCCGGCGTCACCGTCAGCCCCGACGGCGAGAGTAGAGCTTCGTATGAGCCTATGTCAGAACCGTTTCCGCCCGGAGCATTCGGGATATTTGGGTCGTCAATCGGGCGTGAAATTTGATGTTGGTCCGCAGTTACCGGGTTTCCATTCCCGTCGGTCGCGGTTGCGCCTTTATCGATTGCCGGGCTGCCGGGCAATAAAGCATGAGTCGACGTCCATCCGCTGTTTGGCTGCAAAGGTGCAAGCAGGGGATTAAGCGGCGATGCGGCCGAGCCTCGCAAGCTTGTTAAATCGCCCAAACCAGAACTGCCGTCCTCGATCCCGATCAGGTTGTAGCCCTGCGAATTGAAATCGCCAAAAACGTCTGGTGCGGTGGGAGCCGTGTTTCCGGCAATGATCGAGGTCTCCACGTCCACGGTGCCGGCACCCGTTTGACTATAGATGCCGCCGCCATACGCATTTGTGGGGTCGACGCTGTTGGTCGCCGTGTTGACCGCGAGCGTGACATTGGTCAAGTTCAATGCCCCGCCGTTGTAAATGCCGCCGCCGTATGATCCATTAACGCTAATTGCTCTTGCTTTGTTTCCCGAAATCGTGCTGTTAGTGATGTTCAGGGTTGCGGAATTGTAAATGCCGCCGCCTGCGGAAAAATCGTCATCGGCTGTATTACCTGAAATTGTGCTGCCAACTATACTTAATGTGCCGCGATAGTTGTAAATGCCGCCGCCAAAATTTGAAGTGTTTTCCGAAAGGAGGATACTATCAAGCAAGATACTGCCGCCGTCATTGAAGATACCGCCACCGTTCTGGCTCCCGAAGGCGGGACTCTTTGCGGTCGCATTAAATTGCACATAGCTTTGGCTCAAGGTCAATTGGCTGCCGGCAGCCGCTAAAATCCCGCCGCCCCAGTTGTCGGTGCTAAAGTTGTTTGAAATAAAACTGTTCGTTACGGTCATTAAGCCGCCGGTGTAGATACCGCCTCCTCCCCCTCGCGCTCGGTTACTCGTGACCGCAACGTCGAACAGGTATACGTGGACACCTTGACTCGGAATGTAGATTCCGCCCCCGCTTGACAGCCCCGCGTTACCGTCCGCCACGGTCAGATTGCTGATCGTGATGATATCGATCGGTACGCCGCCCGCCGCCGAGACAATATTAAAGACGCGGCTGGTATCGTTGCCCGAAATTCTTAGATTACTCGCGCCCGGTCCGTTGATCGTCAGTTGCTTATCGATAAGAATCTCGCCCGTCGTCAATGTAATCGTGCAGGGACAGCCGGACAGATTAAAATCGATCGTGTCCGAAGGATCGGCGTTGAGTATCGCCTCTCGCAAACTGCCCAAGCCGCTGTCGTTAGTGTTCGTAACGGTAAGCGTCGCGGCTCGAGGCCTCGCGTTGAAGTAACGAGACATAGCCACAGAAGGCGATAACAAATAGGTAATCGGAGTCATACCTCCGTGAGAATCCGCTGACCGGCCAATCGTATAAGCCTTGGCACTAAAACCTGAGATCGCGGTCACAATCACCGTCATCATCACGAAGATATTCCTAAACATCGTCATTTCTCCTGTCTATTCGTCTGCGACTAGAGGCACGCAGATCTCCTCTTTTTCAGCGTTGGTTTCGTCGGTTGCGACCTTTTCCAGCGGCAGGTATTTCACGATTGGGGCCGCCCCGTCTTTCAGCTTTATGCCGCAATTCGGACAATAAGCTCCGGCGTGTTCCGCACAAACTCTAACCATCGTGATCTCCTCGACCTCGATGCTGATTTCGCGGCGAATGATCATGGCTTTTTACCGGCTAAAGATGTGCCCTCCACTATCGATATGCGGCGTAGCAGGCCGCCACGCCGCCGCAAAGTTGGTCCGAGTCCGATTTTCGTTACGGCTTCTTGATCTTTTCGAGTACGACGACTGCCGCGGCCGATATCTGCGGTGTCAATACGTCGTCGCCGTTCTTTTTCGCTTTCTGTTTCGTTACGGTAGCCGGGATCACCGCGGTTCCGTCCGCGGCCGTTAGGCTATATTCGTAGGTAATTTCGTCTTTTGATTTGAAGCCGCCGGACATTGAGGCCGCCGAGATCGCGGTCGAAGCGGCTGCTCCCGCGATGGCACCGGCTAGGCCCACACCTGGGATCATCACGGCCGCTCCCGTCAGCATTCCCATGCTGCCTAGTCCACCGAAACCGCCGCCCTTCTTCCGTATGACCCTGCTGTAGAAAACGTAGTCACACTTCTTCATCTTTGCTTCCTTTTCCGGCAGCGCCGATTCGAGAAAGATCGTCTCGACCTTCTCGTCCGCGAGCGCCACTTCAAGAGTGTTGCGAACGGCCAGCGGCGTATCGGCATAGTTAAAGTCTTTTCCCATTTCCGCGAGCGGCGACACGATCCCGATCCTGGTGATGCCTTCCTTTTTCTCGGGTACGGGAATGGTCTGAGCAATCGAAGCAGCGGCAAACGCGCCAATTATTGCAATAGTAGTTATGAGTGATCTGTACATCTTTCCTCCTATATTCGCGGTCGGCCACTCTTCACGGCGTCGGATTGCTTGTCGGAGAACAAATCCCTTGCGGGTTTTGAAAGACAGGCGATAAGATTGAGTGACTCCCCACTGATGCCTTTTCTGGCCGTGTGCCGAGATTGTCGGTCGTCACCCGCCGGCAAGTCTTGCGTTTTTCTTGGCGTTTTTTTGACTTAGTTTTGACCCTGGTGGAAAACGTTACGAACAAAGGATTTACTTATCAATTCGGGAATTTCGTTCTCGATCCGGAAGGCAAGACTTTGTACGCGAACGGCCGCCCACTTCACCTGCCCGCCAAAGAATTCGAAACACTTCTCCTGCTCGTTGAGCACAATGGCCGCGCTCTCAGCAAGGACGAATTGATGTCGGCCATATGGGGCGATACGTTCGTAGAGGAAGTGAATCTTGCCAAGCAGATCTCGAGGCTTCGCAAGGTTCTCAAGGCGGAAGGGACGGACTACATCGAAACGATCCCTAAGCACGGCTATCGGTTCACGGCCGAACTTAGACACGTCGAACCCAATATACTGGAACCGATTTTGGTTGAACGCCGTGTGGTCAGGCAACTGACGATCTCACGCGAGATCGAGGCGTTCGATGACCCAGAGTTACCAGCGACGAGGCTCGTTCCCGCGCCTAGAAGCCGTTTCGATCCAAGGTGGCTCCTGCTACTGCTGATTCTCGGTCTTGGAGCAGCAACCCTTGCATGGTTCGCGAGAGACGAGAATCCTTCCGCCGATCGGGCAGCCTCCGTTCGCTCTGTAGCGGTGCTGCCCTTCTCATCGCTGAGCATCGAGGACGACCAACTCCGATTCGGACTGACCGACACTTTGACAACCAAGCTCAGCTCGATGGATAAGATCATCGTCAGGCCGACGAACGCGGCGAGGGGCTTCGACGGCAGTGACGCAGTAGATGCAGGACGTTCGCTTCGGGTGGATGCTGTGCTGAGCGGCAACGTCCAGCGGACTGCGAATCAGATTAAGCTGACCGTTCAGCTTGTCGATGTACGCGACGGTCACCTGATCTGGGGGGAGAGCTTCGTCGAGAAAGACGCCGATCTGTTCAGGCTTCAGGACGCCGTCGCCGCTCAAGTCGCGAGAGCTTTCGAGCTTACTCTGACCGGAGACGAGATCGCAAAGATCTCGAAACGTTATACCACCAATCCGGACGCACACTATTCCTATGTTAAGGGCCGCTACTTTTGGAACAAGCGGACTGCCGATAACTTCCGCATCGCCATCGGCCACTTCAACGACGCAATCGAGCGTGACCCGAACTACGCTCTCGCCTACGCCGGGCTCGCCGACGCGTACAGCCTGCTCGCCGATTATCGCGGAGCCCCGGTCCTCGAGTCTTACGACAACGCCAGGCAGGCGGCCCTGAAAGCCATATCGCTCGACAGCGAACTCGCGGAAGCTCATCAGTGGTATTCGGAGTACCTCGCGGCGATGGGCCGCTTCGATGAAGCACTGAGCGAAATCCGCCGAGCTCAGGAGATCGATCCTCTTGCTCCCGTCATCAACGCGGGCGAGGTGTGGGTACTTTACCACGCTCGACGCTATGACGAGGCGATCGACATGGGACGAAAGCTCTCCGAGATGAATCCCCAGTTTGCCGAAGTTCACGAATACCTGAAGCGTTGCTACGACCAGAAAGGCATGTATCGCGAGGCTATCGAAGCCCGCCAGACGCGGCGGAAACTCGCGGCACTCGATCCCACGTTGACGCCGCCGATCAAGCGGGCGTCGACAGCCGCGAACGCTCGTGATTACTGGAGCGGTCGGCTCGATCAGGAATTGGAAGATTTAAAGACCGAACCGCCATCGACATTCGACCTCGCCGAGATCTACGCTCAGCTCGGCGATAAGGATAAGGATAAGGCTTTCGAATGGCTCGAAAAGGCATTTGCGGAGCGGACCTACACGATGATGTATCTTAAGGTCGCTCCTAATCTCGATCCGCTTCGATCCGATCCACGATTTACCGATATGCTCAAGCGAGTCGGACTAGCCGCCGGACCTGAGCCGCTTTCCCGACTGCTTCCGCGTAGTGCCGTAAAAGACGAGGAATGCAGTGATTGCCTCAGCCCCAAACAACGTAGTCTACAGGTTCGGAAAGTTTGCATTGGCTCCGCGAGAGCGTACTCTATTTGCCGGCGACGTTCCGCTCCATCTGCCGGCTAAAGAGTTCGAGACATTACTTTTCTTCGTCGAGAACAACGGCCGTGCCCTGAGCAAGCAGGAGATGATGGAGCGCATCTGGCACGATTCGTTCGTCGAAGAGGTCAATCTCGCCAAGCAGATCTCACGAATCCGCAAGATGCTGAAGGCCGACGGCGGCGCTCGGATCGAGACTCTGCCGAAGCACGGCTATCGATTTTCCGCCGACCTTCAACTCGCCCCAGCTGAACCGGAGCACCCCGTCGTTATCGAAAAACACACCGTCAAGCGGCTGACAGTCTCCGTCGAAAGCCAACCGGAAAGGCGGGTCAAGAGTCCAAAGAAATTCATACTACTGGCTCCGATTCGCCTCGCATTCCTGATCGGGGCCTTAACCGGAACCGTCTACTTCGCGTGGCTGGTTTTTTCAAAGAGCGAGGGAACGATCGACCCCTACGCGCCGGTTCGACTGACCGATAATCCGAATCACGACACCGGCCCGATCTGGACGAAAGACGGGCGCATCCGGTTTCATCGTGTTTATCCCGACTACCGGTCCGAGACGTGGATAATGAACGTGGACGGGACCGGACAGTCCGAGATAAAGTTCGCGGATGGCCGGACCGTACTCAACTGGTCGCCCGACGAAAGTCGGATGCAATACATGAAGGCCGGCGACAAGACGAATGTGTATCTGTCTAACGCCGACGGATCGGGCGAGGTTCTGCTGCCGAATCGCGGTGGAAGGTGGTCGGCTGATTCCAGGTTCATCACCACTCATCAGAAAGTTATAGGACATAACTACGACATCTTCGTCTACTCGATAGAGACGGGCGAAAACCGCAACATCACGAACTCGCCCGACTTCGACGCCGACCCGTCTTTCTCGCCTGACGGCAGCAAGATCGTTTTCGCCAGCGGCCGCGACGGCAACGCGGAAATCTACGCTGTGAACGTCGACGGAAGCGACCTGCGGCGGCTTACTTTCAACCCGACAACCGATAGCCACGCTGCGTACTCACAGGACGGCACGCAAATACTTTTCAACTCTGACCGCGAGAACGAAAATGGCGATGTCTATCTGATGAATGCCGATGGCAGCAATCCGCGTAAGCTGACGACGTGGGACAAGTCGAACGAGACGGCAGGCCCCGGCAGTTGGTCGCCGGACGGAACGAAGATCTCGTTCTTCTCGGACCGTAACGGCAAAGACGATATCTACGTCGTGAGTGCCGAAACTGTGCGGCCGACGGTAGTGCTGTCCGACGCAAATCGCCACCTGTACGGACCTTCTTTCTCGCCGGACGGCAGCACCGTCGCGTACAGCTCCGCGGCCGATGACAGGACTGGCGAGTTGCGAACGCTCGACCTCACTTCGGGCCGAACGCGTCTGCTCAGAAAAACGGAACTGCCGGCAACGGATCCGGTGTGGTCGCCGGACGGCAAACGGATCGCTTTTACCGACCGAATCGGCGGAAACTCTGAGGCATGTGCGATCAACGCCGACGGATCCGGCTTTGCCAACCTGTCAAACGATCCGGCGATCGATAACAGTCCTTCGTGGTCGCCCGATGGTACGAGGCTGGCTTTCGTAAGTTATCGCGGCGAGCCGCGAGTCAGTCAGCTTTACACGATGAGATCGGACGGCAACGATCCGCGACCGTTGACCCCACAAAAGGGATGGGAAGGCGATCCGGTTTTCTCACCGGACGGCGGCGAGCTGATCTTCGTCTGCGACCGTGCCGATTCACCCGGAAACGTGCTCGATATATGCCGGATCAACGCAGACGGAACGGGTGAACAACGCATCCTCTTCAACCGCGACCACGATTCGTCACCCGCCATTTCGCCGGACGGCAAACGAATCGCTTTCGTCGCGACCTCAGACGGCAATCCTGAGATATACGTGATGAATCGCAGTGGCACTAACCTCCTTCGGCTTACCCGCAACACGGCCGACGACCTTTCACCAAACTGGTCACCCGACAGCCGCACCCTCGTCTTTACCAGCAACCGAAACGGACGATCCGCGATCTACGAGATCGAACTTTCCATCTGAGCTATACCGAAAACTAGATCGAGCCGTTCATATTGAGGGCGGCTTTCGATCTCGTATCGCGGTAGTAGCCTACCCAAGAGGGTTTGCACGGGATCGTTGTGTACCCGATGCTATAGCTAGCGTTGAGCTCAACGCTGACCGGTTTTGCGAAGGTGAAATCAGATGGAAGCCGGGCGACGGCGTACGTATCATTGGCCCCCCAAGAGTCGACTGCCCAGATGTTGTAGGCCGAATCGCGAAGGACGGTGATGAAATGGTCGCGAGCGTAGCCGCCCGGCAGGTCGACGCCGACGACGATCGGCACCCTTCCTAGAAGCAGGCCGTCCGCCATGCTGGACGAACCCGTGAAGTGGTGGAACTCGACGTTGGACCCGAGAGGAGTTCCCGGCCCTTTGACGTTCGCAGTCGGATCGCCGATAGCGGCGGGAAGCACCTTCTGATTAAAGTCTTTCGCCCCGCGGAACAATCCCCAAGCAGCGGTGACGTCGATCCGGCTTCGGTGCCTTAGCGCCCACGGAGAGTTCATGAAGTCATTCCACTTCTTTGAGCGGTCGAATAGGCCTATCAGTTTGCCGACAAAGAATTTCGACGATCCGAGACAGTAGTTGGGGCCGGTCGTTCCCTGTATCTCCCGAAGCCGCTTAAGCGTTGAAATGGTCGAACTCATAAAGCCTCCTGCGAATTGAGGAATAGATGTTGCGACCCACTACGCGATAAATTTTCAAAGATCGGCTCCCGCCCGCGATCTGCGTTCGGTTCCCTAGCCCTTCGCTCGAGAGATAACCACCAACTCCGGCTTCATCGCCTCGATGGAGACATGGCGGGCGACTTCTTCGGCGACCTTTCGGAACGCGGCGGCCTGCGGTGAATCGGAAGCGGAGATGACGACCGGAGTACCGCGATCGCCGCCCTCACGTACTTCTATTCCCATCGGCACTTCGCCGAGGAAGTTCAGGCCGTATTCGTTCGCAAGTTTCTGCCCGCCGCCTTCGCCGAAGATGTTGTAGCGGTTGCCGGTGTCGGGTGCGATAAAGTAAGACATATTCTCGATCACGCCGAGCACAGGAACATTTACCGTTTCGAACATCTTCACTGCACGACGAACGTCGGAAAGCGAAACTTCCTGCGGCGTTGTAACGACTACCGCTCCCTGCACCGGCACGAGTTGCGCGAGCGAAAGCTGCACGTCTCCGGTTCCCGGCGGCATATCCACGATCAGATAATCAAGCTCACCCCAATTCACGTCCGTCAAAAACTGCCGCACGACGCCGTGGAGCATCGGCCCACGCAGGATCATCGGTTTGTCGGGCGGAACGAGCACGGCCATCGAGATCATCTTTACACCGTGTGCTTCGATCGGGATCAGCTTCTGGCCTGACACTTCCGGCTGGTCGTATCCGGTGCCGAGCATCAGGGGAACATTAGGGCCATAGACGTCCGCGTCCATGATTCCGACCTTCGCTCCGTCGAGTGCAAGCGCGACAGCCAGATTAACCGCCACCGTCGACTTCCCTACGCCGCCCTTGCCGCTGGAGACGGCGATGATGTTCTTCACACCTTCAATCGTTACGTTGTTCGCGATACCGCGGCCTTGCGGCACCTCGGCATCCATCGTGACGTTCACGTTCGTAACGCCTTCAAGCCCGCCGACGATCTCGCGTGCCTGCGTCTCCATCTCTTCCTTAACCGGACAAGCAGGCGTTGTGAGTACGATGCGAAACGAAACGTCGCCGCCGTTGATAGCGAGATCGTGGATAAACCCGAGGGTGACAATATCTTTACGCAGATCGGGGTCAATGATCTGCTTCAGTGAGTTTAGGACCAGGTCTTCTGAAAGTTCACTCATTTGATGTAAATAAGCTCCATAGAGGAGTTTTCTACGGTTACCGCAAGCGGACAGTTTATCAACTCCAATAAGGCATTAACAAAATGCGCAGCCGTAAGTTGTTTGAGTCGAAACATTTCGCGAGGGTGATTTTGAACCAATTGACTCAAGATCTAAGACTTACACGAACTTTCAACAACTTGGCGAATGCCGGTAAGTTGTTTGTTCCGTTCCATTCTGCGTCTGTGTTTTTGCTCCATTCGGAACAAGATCTAAGACTTACACGAACTTTCAACAACTTACAGCCAGTCTCAGTTTCCTTTTCCACGGCACGTCTCACTTCGAGAATGGGACATCGATCTGATTTCCTCGTCGTTAGATTCTCAAAGATCGTAAGGCGAATTCATCTTCGCCAGGTCATGCAGAATGTCACAGATGCAACACAGTGTCAACGCACGATTTCGTATACTCATGAGTTCAGACAATAGAATGAAAATTTGGATACCGCACGAAAGGGTATCGTCATGGCATCTGTCGACTTTCGCGACGCCGCGTCAGTCGAATAGAATCGAATTCGATGGATATTGAAGCATACGAACAGATCCGCTCGGGCGGAGCAGGCTTTTACGAACAGAGGCGAGGTCTGATCGCGGTTTGGGGGAAAGAGGCCGTGCCGTTTTTGGACGGGATGATCTCGAACGATATGAAAACGCTCGAGGACGACCAACAGATGCTCGCCGCGTTCCCTAACGCGCAGGGCCGCCTGCTCGCGGTCGTCCGCGTACTTCGGCAGGGTGAGCGGTTTCTGATCGATACGGAAGAGGCCACACGCGAGAAAGTCTTTAATAATCTTTTCCGCTTTACCTACGCCGGAGATTTCTTCGTCGAAGATCTATCGGAGCAGTATCGATATTTTGAGGAGTTTGGCTCAAAGGCGGAACCGCCCGCGTCAGCGGGTGGCATTGTGTTTACCGCCGGACGTGCCAGAACTTTTGCCGTCCCGTTGGCCAACGAGCTCGAGTCCGTCGCCATCAACGATGATCGCTACGAAACACTCCGTATTGAATCCGGCATTCCAAAATACGGCGTCGACATGGACGAAACGACCATCGTTCCCGAACTCGGCCTCGACGGGATGATCTCCTACAACAAGGGCTGCTATATCGGCCAGGAAATTATAGCCCGCATTCACTTTCGCGGCCACGTCGCGAAACGGTTGACGGGCCTGATTCTCGAAGGAACGCGGACATTCTTGTCCGCCGACGAAGATGCGGACAGGAATGTCCGCGTTCCTTTAGACGGTAAGCCCGCCGGCCGCATTACCTCTGTAACCTATTCGCCGAAACTCGAAAGAACCATCGCGCTTGCATACGTGCGGTACGATTATCTTGCGGACGGAACTGAGCTAGTGGTTGGTCAATCTCACGCGCAAGTAAAGGCCTTGCCCTTTCTGTAAAGCCATGAATCCGAGGCACTTGGCGAGTGATTTGCATCGGAAGACGCCAAGAACGTTATCTTGATACTGGGAGGTTCGATGAAACACTTCAAGCTCTGTAGTCTGGTTCTCGTAACCCTCGTGCTGTCATCAGTTTGCGTCGCTCAGCATCATCACTCGAGTGACAACGATCCTGAGGAGACTCCATCCGAAAATTCGAAGCTAATTGATGAATTCGGAGATAAGATGGGTCATTGCGACCTCACGGGCAGGTTCGATCTCTTCTTGTCAGAGTTGAGTCAGAATCCGAGCAGCCAAGGCTACATTTTGATCTATCAGGCAACCGATGGCCTGCCGGCAAATTACGACGACCCGCCGATGCAAAGAATGTTTCGAAACCATTTGGCGTTTCGTCGATTTGATCCTAGCCGAATCACCCTAGTGAATGGAGGATTTCAGGAACAAGGTAGGACTCAGCTTTGGATGGTCCCGCAGGGAGCGATTCCTCCATCGCCGGAAAGCACACTTCCCAAACCTGAGATACCTCAAAACAAGACTTTCCTTTTCGACCGCGACTATCTTGCTCTCGAAGAATACGATGCTGAGGAATCTGAGTTCGTACTTCCTTCGGTAAAAGCTGAACGTGAGGCTGAACGAAAAAAGTGGGAAGAGGAAGCTCGGCTCGAACGCCTTGCGGCCGGGGAAGAGGATGTCGAGATCGAACCGGTTACGGAGGTCGCCGAAGAAGTTCAACCTGACGAAATTGCGGAAGAAGAGCCTGGGGAAGAGATCTTCTCTGTGAGCGAGTCATTTGGAACTTTGCTGGGCAAACGAGAAGAATCTCGCGGTGTCATTATCTTCTATGCCGATGATCAGCACTTTGATATTGGTAAGATTCGGGCGTTGATGGAAGAAGGAATCGAAAGGTTTTCGACCTCTTCACCAAAGGAAGGCGGACGGATCGAGCTTGTCTTCGGTGGATATCGGAGTAGTACGGATATCGAATACTGGATCGTCCCCCAAAAGGGTGAGCAGCCGGTTCCGACGCCCCAAGAGCGTCCGGTTGAGGAGCCGGACGAAGGCGAAGTCGAGAATTGATCACGGTCACTATTGGTTATTTGTGGTGTCGGTTTTCCGGCACCTTTTTGTATGTAACAAGGACGGATTGGAAAATGTAAAGTTAGGTAAAGTCGCGCAATTCGGGTCTGAGAGTTGCGTTCTTTCAAGTGTCGGCAGATGCCGAAAACTCTCCTGAGAATATGAATTCGGGGGGAATGGAAATGAAGAACTTTACACGAAAAACTATCTCGTTACTTGGACTCATTATCTTCGCGGTTTCGGCCGCGGCGGCTCAGCGGCAGAGCCTTGCGAACGCGGAATGGAAGCTGACCGAGGCTTATGGCCAGCGGGCGCGTCGGACGAACGCAATGCTGGATTTCGACGATGATCTTTCGCGATTTGCGGGCAACGGCGGATGCAATCGGATATTCGGACCGGTGACTGTCACGGCTGACAGGATGCGATTTGGCCAGATCGCATCGACGCGGATGATGTGCAAAATGCTGCCCGGCAGTATTCCGGAAACGACCGTTCTGCGTGGTTTGAACGCGACTCGGAAATACTCCATCGCCCGCGGCGAACTCACGCTGATGGACAATCGCGGCAGCGTGCTGATGCGGTTCCAGAGAACCGATCGCGGTGGGAATGGCAATGGCAACAACGGAAACGGCGCGGCTCAGCGACTAGACGATCAGCGATGGGTGCTGGAGCAGATCGGTAATCGCCAGACGTATGTTCCGATCAGAGGCGTGTTCATGAACTTCGACAGTTCGAAGCGTTCCGTTGGTGGAAACACCGGCTGCAACTCGTTCGGCGGAAGCTATTCGGCTTTGCGGAATACGATCTCGATGACCGACCTCATCTCGACCATGCGTGCGTGCGTTGAAGGCGGCAAGATGCAGACCGAGAGAGAACTGCTCGATGGCCTGCGGCGTGCCGATACGTTCGAGATCCGCAGTAGCGACAATCGTCTACGGCTGTTCGACAACGGGCGGCTGCTTCTAACCTTCCGTGGTGAGCTTAAGTAGTCTTGCATAATAATTGCGACGAGGCGGGCGTGATGAACGCTCGCCTTTTTCTTCGTTTTTCTTCTTTCGTACATTTCGTGGATAATTTCTTTCAGACGACCTATCCACGAAATGTACGAACTCAGGAATAAAAAGCCGAAGAAATTTATGGAAAATAAACGCGAGTTACGAGACCCGGACAGCGTGTACCTGGCAGATGAGACCTATGAGGTCGTCGGGACGGCGATGGAGGTTTATTACAAGCTGGGAACTGGGTTTCTTGAGCATGTTTATCATCAGGCTCTTGCGATTGAGTTCGGCTTACGCGAGATCCCGTTTCGGTCGCAGGAAAGATTCGTCATAGATTACAAGGGCCACATTCTCGACCGTGAATATATATCGGACTTCTACTGCTTCGACAGCATCATCGTCGAGATCAAGGCAATGGCCGCCCTTTCACCGGTCGACTATGCCCAAGTGATAAACTATCTGAAAGTTAGCGGATGCCGCGTCGGACTGCTGTTCAATTTCGGCAGCCATGGAAAGCTGGAGTGGAAGAAACTGGTGATCTGATTCCTTCTTCTTATTTTCTTCTTTCGTGGATAACTCTTTATCGATATCTCGGAATAAACGAAAAAATCAGAAACTATCCACGAAAAACACGAAAGAAGAAAATAAGAAAGAAAAGAAAACAAAGAAAAGATTGATGATGAACGTGGCTCAGATGAACAACGAGGAATTGGACATTGACCTGCCGAGTGCGAAGCTGGCCTATACGATAATCCAGTCGCTGCTGCAGGCGAATGAGAGCTTGAGCGACCTGCTGGTCGTGATGGCGCACGCGCTTGATGAAGACGTAACGAAGGCGTTGACTCTCACCGGCGAATGGCAGAAGTACCTCGAATCGAAACGCGAACTTGAAGTAACGAAGGAACAGATCGAGAAGTTTACCGAACTGTTGAAGGCGATGGAGGCGAGAGACTAACCACTACCTACTTGTCACTACCCACTGAAGAAATCAGATCTTCAGTGGATAGTGGGTGGTGACAAGTGGATAGTGAAGATTCGAATGTACGATCTCATCATTATCGGAGCAGGTCCTGCGGGGATATCGGCAGCGTACGAGGCGAAGCGTGCGGGGTTGAATTACGTCGTGATCGAGAAGGGGCTGATCGGGAATACGATCTATCACTATCCGGTCGGGTTGACTGTGTTTTCGACGACGAACGAACTCGAGTTTAACGAAGGCGATCTGAAGCCGGCTCGCGAGAAGCCGACTCGCGAAGAGTTGCTGTCATATTATGTTCGGTTCGTGCTGGACAATGAGTTGATCGTAAAAACGGAGGAAGAGGTTGTTTCTGTTTCTTCTTGTTCTGTGTCTTCTGTGGTTAAACAAGATGGAACCACGGAAAACACAGGAGACACGGAAAGGAATTTATCCACGAAAGACACGAAAGAAGAAAGGGAAACCCCGCCGCCCAGATCCTTTCGAGTTGTCACCGACAAATGTGAATACGAATCGCGAAACGTCCTATTCGCGATAGGGGCGATGGATTATCCGCGGAAGCTGAACGTCCCGGGTGAGGATCTGCCGAAGGTGCGCGGGGTGTTTCGTGAAACTTATCCGTGGGTGCGGAAGCATGCGATGATCGTCGGCGGCGGAAATTCGGCGGGTGAGGCAGCGCTGTTTCTGGCGCAGGAAGGTGCGGAGACGACGCTGGCGATCTTTCGGTCGGATTGGGAGAACAACGACCCGAAGCAGGGCTGTATCAAATATTGGGTGAAGCAGCCGCTCGAAGAAGAGTTGAAAGAGCATTGCCTAAAGCTGTTCTTTCTCGGCAAGGTGATCGAGATCCGCGAGGGCGAGGTCGAGCTTGAGAGCGAGACGGGCGAGCGTGTCGTGATCCCGAACGATGTCGTATTCGTGCTGATCGGGTCGGACGCGGATCTGACGATGCTAAAAAATCTTGGCGTCGAGACGGAGCGAAGCAAGCATGGTGAGGTCCCAGTCTACGATCCCGATACGTTTGAGACGAACGTCCCCGGCGTTTACGTCGCAGGACATTTCACAAATCATCGGCATATCAAGCCCGCAATCGAGGCTGCTAAAAAGATCATTCCGGCGATCGCGGCAAGACGCCGAGATGCTGCAAATGCTTAAGTTGATACGGTTTTCTTAATCCGTTCTGCGTTTTCTTTTTTCGTGTTTTTTGTGGATAATCCACCGGTCAGCCGCTTCGAAGATAACAGGAATTTGTCCACAAAAAGCACGAGAACCACAGACAGGAAAATAGATAATTAGTGCAAAACACTCCTCGCCCCGTAGGAATACTCGCAGACAAAATGACGATCACCCACGCCGAAGAGATACTCAAGCATAAGTTCGGTTATGACGGTTTTCGAATGCAGCAACGTTCGGCGATCGAGGCTGTCTTGGAGGGCCGCGATTGCGTCGTATTGATGCCGACCGGCGGGGGAAAGTCTATCTGTTATCAGGTACCGGCGTTGATGTCTGACGGGTTGGCGATCGTAGTCTCGCCGCTGATCGCGTTGATGAAAGACCAGGTCGATTCGCTCAGGAGTAACGGGATCGCCGCGGCATTTTTAAACTCTTCACAGTCAGGTCCGAAGCAGGTAGAAGTGTTTAGGCAGATCCGCGAGGGCGAACTGAAACTGCTATACGTAGCTCCGGAAAGGATACTGCAGAGCAGCGACCAATTCGTGAATTTTCTGAGGTCGATCCCGATCTCGCTCTTCGCCATTGATGAGGCACATTGCGTTTCAAGCTGGGGCCACGATTTTCGGCCGGAGTATCGACAACTGTCGCTTCTTAAGCGCGAGTTTCCAGGGGTTCCGGTCATCGCCTTGACCGCAACCGCCGACGGCATGGTTCGGCAAGATATCGTCGAGCGGCTCGCTATACCAAAGGCCAAAGTACTTGTTTCGAGTTTCAACCGGCCGAACATTCGCTATCTCGTTCAACCGAAGAGCGATTCCTTCGAGAGGCTTCTAAGGTTTCTTGAGGAACGAAAAGACGAGAGCGGAATCGTGTATTGTCTGAGCCGGGCGTCGGTCGATAGCCTCGCGGCCGACCTGCGAGACGAAGGCTACAGCGCACTTTCCTATCATGCCGGACTCGACAAGCAAACGCGTGACGAGAATCAGACGAAGTTTCTAAACGACGAAGCGAAGATCGTGGTGGCGACGATCGCCTTCGGAATGGGGATCGACAAGTCGAACGTTCGGTTTGTGGTACACATGGACCTACCAAAGAATATCGAAAGCTATTATCAGGAAACTGGACGCGCGGGCCGCGATGGGCTGCCGAGCGACGCGATGCTCTTTTTCTCGTGGGCTGACGTGATAAAACTTAAAAAGTTTGTCGAGGTTGACGGCGACGGCACGCAGAGCGAGATCATGCTGCGCAAGCTCGACAAGATGGGCGAATACGGCGATCTTCGTTCGTGCCGCAGGCGACATCTCTTGAACTATTTCTCCGAGGAGATGTATGACGATTGCGGCAATTGCGACAACTGCCTGACGGAATTTGAAACGTTTGACGGAACTGTGATCGCTCAGAAAGCGTTGAGTGCCGTCGCTCGTACGGGGCAGCGATTCGGCATGGCCTATCTCGTGGACTTCTTGCGCGGTCGCAGTCGCAAAAGATGCGCGAAGAGCATAAGACGTTGAAGACCTACGGCGTTGGGTCCGACATTTCTCGCGACGACTGGTTCGCGTATTTCAAGGACCTGATCGCACAAGGCTTTCTACGGCAAAGCAGCGGTGAGTATCCGACGCTCTCATTCACCGAACGAAGCGATGACGTGCTTCGAGGGAATGCCCAGGTACAGCTTCGTGTTATCGAAAAAGTCGAGGACGGCCTTAAGATTGAACGAGTATCGATATCCTACGACCAACCCCTTTTCGAACTTCTCCGAGCGAAGCGATTGGAACTCGCCCGCCGAGAAGATCTGCCTCCATATATTATATTCTCGGACGCGACGCTGACCGAGATGGCGGCTTATTTTCCGCGTACGAAAGATGAAATGCTTAATGTATCGGGCGTGGGCGATTCAAAATTTGCGAAGTACGGCGCCGGATTTCTTGCCGTAATTGCTGACCATTGCGCGAAACGCGGATTTGAGTCGCGCATGCATCTCAAACCGCGTGCCCGCAGATCGGGTTCGAAGACGAAACGCGATTCGAACGGAGACGATACTTCCACCGTTAGCTACAAGATGTTTCGGTCGGGAATGTCCGTAGCTGAGATCGCCAAAGCTCGCGGATTCGTCACGTCGACGGTCGAGAACCACCTAGCAAAATTTGTCGAGACTGGAGAGATGGAACTGCATGAACTCGTCGATCCGCTCAAGGTCGACGCGATCCGGAAGGCGATCTTGGAAGCCGATTCGGCGGATGCACTCGGCCCGATCAAAGCGATGCTCGGTGAAACCGCGAGCTATGGTGAGATACGTGCCGTTTTAGCCGAATTAGCTCGGACCGCAAATCAATAAAAAGCGGGAGACCTCTTAGCTCCCGCTTTTCGATCAGCTTAAACGTTACTTACTTTTCCGTCGGCTTCTTGGTTCGAACCATCACCTTATGAGCCTCGCCTTTGAAACGCTCGGAGATGTTTGCCGGATTGAGTTCATACGACGCGACGTCGAATACGTCTGACTGTTTGCCGGCGACGTTGGTAGTCCAGCGATATGGAAGAAGCAGTCCGTTGACGCTGCGGTAATCTGCAAAGCGAACGATGTGCTCGGCGCCCGCGTCGGTCCATTCACCGGCTTTTCGCTCGAAGGTAACAACGTCTTTCGTCTCTTTCGGAGCGGAACCGTCGCCGGTCTTTCGCATCTTGATCATGACCGGCTGCGGGTGCGCGACGTAGCTCATTCCGAGCGGAAGGTATGAAGATGCGTCAAAGAAAAGCTTAACGCTCGAACCCGCGAACGATGCGACAACCGCCTCGGCGGCTGTGCCTTCGAGATTAGTGGAACCGGCGTATTTGTAGGAAACGTCTGCCCCTTCCGGAGCGGTCAGCAGAAGCGAAAGCATGGTGCGGAAGAGTTCGTTGTCACGCGGTGCACCGTGTTCGCCGATGGTTTTTGTGTGGAGCTTGATCTTGTCGCCGCCCTCGCCGACGAAGGTCGCGTTGCCGTCACCACCGCGGGTGACAACGGTAAACTTCTTGCCGTCGGCGGTCGTAACCTCTCGAGCGTTCTCGTCTTTGGCTATCCACTCGCCACCGTCGTCTTTCTTGCGGATAAAGACTTTCGCCTCACCGGCTTCATCTGCGGGTGCTCCTTCGATCTTGCGGACGATCATCTTCTTTCCGTCTTCACCGATTAACTCGCCGTCAACAGAATCGTTCACCACAACGACATCGACCTTCTGCTCGATGATCGCGTCGCCGCCGGCATTTGCGTCACCGATTTTCACAGTTTTCATCAGACGATTCGGCGATTCGAACGCGATCTCGGTCTCGCCCTGCTCGGTGCGATCGGTTCCGTTGATGGTGAACGTCTTGCTTGTCTGGCCCTTGATCACGAACGATCTCACGCCTGTGATAGCTGCGTCGCCGCCGATCGCGGTTCGGGCTTTTGCGATGATCTCGAGAGCTTTCTCGTCGGACCTGGCTCCGGCGATGATCTTATCGACCACCGCTCCGGCTCCGATAAACGCGAGCGAAGCGACTAGCGTTGAAACTACAAATCTTTTCATAATGCCTCCGGGTATGTTGGAAATTCTGATTCAATGACGTACATGCGGCAAGCGTGGTTACGCATAGATGTTCGTCGTCATTGTGATATTCGCCCATTGAGCCAAGGCATTGGTTAAGACGACGCAAAGAAATTGTTAAGAATGTAAAATGTGCCGAAAATGCGTTGTTTCGCGAAGTTTCGAGGGGCATAATTAGCTCGGTATGAAGCGTACAGCTCCATGGATCTCAATAGGCATCGTCGCTGCGATCGTCGGATTACTGACGGTTTTTATGGCGCTTCTCTATAACTGGCAACAGGCGGCGAGCGTCGCCGAAAAAGAACAGCTTCAGCGTCGAGTCGAAGCGGATGCTAAAGCGTTCGCCGATCAGTTTAATCGTGAGATCCAGGGAACGTTTTTCAACTTCCAGGTCGATCCGGTAAGGGTTGAAAATGGCGATGCGTCAGAGATCGCCGAGCGGTTCGATTACTGGAAGAAGAATTCGGCCTATGCTGATCTGATCAAAGAGATGATCGCATTCACGGGCGACCACGAGCCGAGAAGGTTTGATGAGACGACCCAAAGTTTTGTTTCGATAACGGCTGACGAGACTGTCGAGCGACTCCGTAAGCAGCTCGCTTCCGAACCCCGCACCGGGCCGATCATGGGCGGCGGTTACACGCTTGCCGTCCCGCTTCACGCGGCTGAGGAAAAGCTTCAGAAGATAGTGATCCGACGAAAGGTCGAGGCAACCGAGATACCAATGGACCTTCCGAAGCCCAATGGTCACATAGTCGTTTTCCTCAATGAGTCCGTGATAAGGGAAAAGATGCTGCCCGACCTCGCGGCGAAGCATTTTCCGAACGGCGATTTCAACGTTGGTGTTACCGATCGCGGGGGACAGACGATTTACGGTACCATGCCAATCGGCGAGACGAACGACGCGAAAGAACCATTATTCGACCTCACGCCCGACCAGCTTATCTGGATCGCTAATCGGCAGGCCATGCCGCGGACCGTAACTGAAGGCGACTCACACATGGTTCTAGATCAGCGGATCGAAAGCCGCACGATCACGCAGGGCGACGCCGCAAAGGTCGAGGCGGGCCAGACCTTTACCGTGCAGATGAAGGAGACGGGCACGAACCGGCGGACGACAGTCTTTAATGGAGATCCGCGTGCGGATTCGCCGTGGCAGTTAGGCGTCCAGCATTCAGCCGGGTCGATCGACGCGTTCATCCAAAATGAACTTAATCGAAATCTGGCGATCGGATTTGGCATCTATCTGCTCCTGCTCGGCGGCATCATTTCGATCGTGTATTCATCGTTGCGGGCGAAGGCTTTCGCACAGCGGCAGATCGATTTCGTGTCGAGCGTGTCGCACGAATTTCGCACGCCTCTGGCTGTTATCTATTCGGCTGGCGAGAATTTGGCGGACGGCGTCGCGCGCGATGGCGACCAGGTTTCAAAGTACGGCAATCTGATCAAAGGAGAGGGCAAGAAGCTTTCTTCGATGGTCGAGCAGATACTCGAATTCGCGGGAGCGAGGTCGGGCAATAGGAAATATAATCTCGCCGATGGTGATGTTTCGGCGGCGGTCGAGAAAGCACTTATTGATTCCGAACAGTTGTTGAAAGTCGGCGGATTTGAGGTTGAGAGCGATCTCTCGAAATCGCTCCCTTCGACGAGCATAGACCGTGACGCCATCGAAACAGCGGTGCGAAATCTGATCCAGAACGCGGTGAAATATAGCAACGGTTCGCGTTGGCTGAGGGTCTCGACGATGAACGGCAACGGGTCGATAAAGATCGTCGTCGAGGACGGCGGCATCGGAATTTTGCCGGCCGACCGAAAGAAAATATTCGAGCCATTTTACAGAGCTAAAGACGTCGTCGACGCACAAATTCACGGCAATGGACTCGGGCTTTCACTGGTTAAAGAGATCGTCGAGGCTCATCGTGGAAAAGTTTCTGTCGAGAGCAAAAAGGGTAATGGGTCGAGATTTGTGATCGATCTGCCTCAGAGCTAATTTACCACCGGGGTCACGGAGAACACTGATATTTTAGAAAATATCTTTGTGTGCTCCGTGGTTGAAGCATCGGAATGAAGATCTTACTTGTCGAAGATGAAGAAGGCCTCATACTTACGCTGACGGATCGGCTGCGGAGCGAGGGGTTTGAGGTTGTTTCGGCAAAGGACGGCACGGCGGGTTTTGAAGCCGCGACCGCGCAGAAGTTCGATCTGATCCTTCTCGACGTGATGCTTCCCAAAAAGAACGGCTACGACGTATGCCGCGATCTGCGTCAGCAAGGGATCGTAACGCCGGTGTTGATGCTCACGGCGAAGGGCGAGACAATCGACAAGGTGCTTGGGTTGAAACTCGGTGCCGACGATTATTTGACGAAGCCGTTCGAGGTGATGGAACTGCTCGCACGGATCGAGGCGTTGTTGCGGCGGTCTCCTGCAAAGGCGAACGGACATTCGACGGCCGTATTCACGTTCGGTGAAGTGTCGGTCGATTTCAAGCGAGCGACGGTTGCGAAGGAAGACTCAGCGGTCGAGCTTTCGGCCATGGAATTCAAGCTGCTTCAGTACCTGATCGAAAATCGTGGAATTGTTCACTCGCGCGACCATCTGCTCGACCAGGTTTGGGGATACGACGCAATGCCGTCGACGCGAACGGTTGACGTCCACATTGCGTGGTTGCGGCAGAAGCTTGAAGAGAATCCGAAGCGGCCGCAGTTCATTCGAACCGTTCACGGAATGGGCTATAAGTTCGCGGAGTAAGGCACGACGTACAGGACGATCGCCGCGTAGTGGAGTATGCTGCCGGCGAGAACGAAAAGGTGAAAGATCGCATGGTGATGGCGGATTCGCGGCCATGCGAAAAATACAACGCCGAGCGTGTACGATACACCGCCCGCAACCGCCAGCAGCACCGCTTGCGGACCGAGAGTTTCCAGCATCGGCTGTACAGCAAATGCGCCCAGCCATCCCATGACTACGTACGAACCGGCCGACAAGACCGGAAAGCGATGCTGAAACAACAGCTTTGCGAGGATGCCGGCGACGGCAAACGTCCAGATCAAAGCGAGCAAGCTTTGCCCGAGCGTGCCATTCAGCAGGATTATCCCGAATGGCGTGTAACTCCCAGCGATCAGCAGATAGATGCAGCAATGGTCAACGAGGCGGAGTTTGTGTTTTAGTTCGGGTGAGGTCGTGCCGTGATAGATGGTCGAGGCGGCGTAAAGAACGATCAGCGACAGGCCGTAAACTAGGCAGGCGGCGATCAGAATGGGATCACCGCGGAGTGTCGCGAGGACAACGAGTACGGCAAAACCGGCGACGCTCAGAACAAGACCGAAGCCGTGCGTGATCGTATTCGCAAACTCTTCAACCGAAAGCTCTTTTAAGATCGCACGTGCCATCCAGCGACCACTTTAACAGAAATTCAAATCGGCGAGTGTAATATTCGTGTGTTTTGTAAGGACTTTCTTCTTCGTGACTTTCGTGGATAGATTTATTCAGCAGATCTGAGTGCTTTAGATCGAAAGAGAGCTATCCACTAAATAAGAAAGATAAGAAAACAGGAACTCAGAATTCCGACTCGGTCGTCGCTCGCGAGCGGCGGGCGACGCCGGTTTCGTACGCCGCCTCTTCGACCTTGGCGGCAACGGCTTCGGCTACGCGTCGGTCGAAAACCGAAGGGATGACATAGTCGGCGTAAAGCTCCTCGGGGCCGATTATCTCTGCGATCGCGTGTGCGGCGGCGAGTTTCATTTGTTCGTTGATGCGAGACGCGCGGCAATTCAACGCACCGCGAAAAATGCCCGGGAAGCAAAGTACGTTATTGATCTGGTTTGGATAATCCGAACGGCCGGTCGCCATAACAGCGACAAGTCCTTCGGCATCTTCGGGCATTATCTCCGGCACCGGATTCGCCATGGCAAATACGATCGGATCTTTTGCCATCGCCTTCAGGTCGCTTTGGTCGATCACTCCGGGAGCCGAAAGGCCGAAGAAAACATCGGCGCCTTTGATCACGTCATGGATCGTACCTTGCTCTTTCTCGGGGTTGGTGTTGCGGGCGTACCAATCCTTGACCCAATTCATATTCTCGGTGCGGCCTTCGTAAAGGGCTCCGGTCTGGTCGCAGCCGACGATGTTCTTCACGCCCGCAGCCATCACGATCTTGGAACAAGCCACGCCCGCCGCACCGACGCCGTTGACGACAACCTTGATGTCTTCCATCCGCTTGCCTACGATCTTGAGCGCGTTGATGAGAGCCGCCAGAACGACGACTGCGGTGCCATGTTGGTCGTCGTGAAAAACCGGGATGTCGAGTTCTTCTTTAAGCCGCTCCTCGATCTCGAAGCATCGCGGAGCCGAGATGTCTTCGAGATTGATCCCACCGAACGCAACCGAGATGTTTTTGATCGTCTGGACGATCTCGTGCGGATCTTTCGTGTTCAGGCAGATCGGGAAAGCGTCGACACCGCCAAATTCTTTGAAAAGCTGCGCCTTCCCTTCCATCACCGGCATCGCGGCAGCTGGGCCGATATCGCCAAGGCCAAGAACAGCCGTTCCGTCGCTCACGACCGCGACGGTGTTCTTTTTGATCGTGAGATTGAAAGCTTTTTCAGGATCTTTGTGGATCGCCTCACACACGCGTGCGACGCCGGGCGTATACGCCATCGAAAGATCGGATCGCGTCTTTAACTGCATCTTCGACGTGACCTCGATCTTGCCGCCCAGATGCATCAGGAACGTTCGGTCACTGACGTTCACTACCTCGACACCGTCGATATCGCTGACCGCTCGGAGGATCTCTTCGTCATGGCTTTCGCTGGCGGCATTGACCGTGATGTCACGAATCAGAAAATCCTTGCCGACGCTAACGATATCGATTCCTTCGATGTCGCCGCCAGCACCGCCGATCGCGGTCGTGATCATGCCTAACTGCCCCGGTTTGTTATGTATCTTTACGCGCAGCGTGAGGCTGTAGCTCGCGTTAGGTGTTGGTGTATTCGGCATGGAAAAAAACTATCTAAAAAACGAAGCTCGCGGCGAACTGAAGTTGCGGCCACGAGCCTTAAATGTAAGATCTTGTCGCTTATTCCTGATCTTCGTGGATGGTACGAAGACCACTGATCTCAAAGTTCTTGAATCCGTTTGGCGTTTTGACCTTCACTTCGTCGCCTTCTTCCTTGCCCATCAACGCCTGGCCGATCGGCGAGACGGTCGAGATCTTGCCGTTGTCCGGGTCGCTTTCTTCCGATGTGACCAGCTTATAGATGACCTTTTCTTCCTTTTCGAGATCGAACAGCGTTACGGTCGAACCATAAGCGATTCGATCGGTCGGCAACTTGGATATATCGATCGAATCGACCTCCATCAACCGCTGATGCAGTTGACTGATGCGGGCCTGAACCATCGTTTGACGTTCTTTTGCAGCCTTGTATTCGGCGTTCTCTTTGAGATCGCCAAATTCGCGCGCGTGCTGAATATCCTTCGGCAGCTTGTGGTTCAATTCATGCTCAAGCTTCTCGATCTCTTCCTGAAGTTTCTTTTTTACTGCTTCCATCTCTTCTATTTTACTAGCATTTCCTTCGGAGACGCGAACGTGATGCCAATATCGCGAGCCGAGCGGACGAGTTGGCCGGCCGGCGAAACGGTCTTGAGATTAGCGCAGGCCTCGGCCAGCGGAACCGTGACGACCGTACCAGCTTGAAGCGCAACCATCTTTCCAAGATCGCCGCCCGCTAACGCACGCACGGCACACGCACCGAAATTCGTCGCAAGCATACGGTCAAAGGCATTCGGGCTGCCGCCCCGTTGAAGGTGGCCGAGCACGACGCTTCGACATTCTTTGTCGGTACGTTTCGCAACCGTCCGCGTGATGTAATCCCCGATGCCGCCGAGCCTAAGTTCGCCCGCGTCCTGATACATCTCGTGTTTGCCGACCTCCATCGCACCTTCGGCGACTACGATGTTTGTGAACCGCGAACCTTTTCGGTCGCGTTCCATCACCTTGTCGATAACAGCATCGAAATCGAACGGGATCTCAGGGATAAGAATGATGTCGGCGCTTCCGGCTAGCCCGGCGTGCAGGGCGATCCAGCCTGTGTGACGGCCCATTACCTCAAGCACCATTACGCGGTCGTGCGATGCGGCAGTCGTATGAAGCCGGTCGAGCGCTTCGGTAGCGATGTCGATCGCGGTCATAAAACCGAAGGTGAGCTCGGTTGCGGCAAGATCGTTGTCTATTGTCTTAGGAACGCCGACGACTGGGAATCCGCGCTTGTGAAACTGCTCGGCGATGGCAAGGGTACCTTCGCCTCCAAGTACGATCAGAGCTTCGATCCCGAGTATGTCGAGATTGGCTAGAGCCTCGCCAATCGGCATTTCCGGGTAAACGGGCTGACCGTTCACCATCTTGACGAAGCTGCCGCGGTTACGGGTTCCGAGTATCGTTCCGCCGCGGGGCAAGATTCCGCTAACGGATTTTTGCGTGAGCGACATCGTGTGAGTTTCACCGAGAATGCCTTCAAAGCTGTCCTCAATGCCAATCACCTTCATTCCGAACTGAAGTGTCGCCGTTCGAACGACCGAGCGGATAACTGCGTTAAGCCCCGGAGCGTCCCCGCCGCCGGTCAATATCCCTATTTGCTTGTACATAGAATCGGATAAAACAATATTCTAATGAATCCGCGGAAAAGATAAAAACGTGTAATGGCCCAAAAAGGAAACGAACCCGAGATCCGGGTTCGATAGATTTATCCACGCTGCTCTTATTTACTTGCGGGCTATATTTGTCTCCGCCAACCTTCGCGCTTCCGGCATTACCTCGACCGCCTTAAGGATCTGCGGATCGACCTCCAGCAAAACTCTAATGCCAGCCTCATTCGAATAATTTGCGGTAGCAAGTTCGAGCCGGAGCCGCGTTTTGGCAAATTCACTTTCCGCATCGATGTTTGCTGCCGTTAGGCCGTTATCTTTATCGGCAATCGCGCTCGCCTTGAAAGCTTCGAAAAGCCGGTCATCGATAAGAAACTTGCCAGGCTGAATGTCCATCGCATGGCTCTGTTTTTCAACTTTGTAGCTTTCAAGGCCCGCGATCTTACCTGCCACCAACTGTCGCACAAAGAAGAATGCCGCATCGTTCACGCGAACGCGAAGCGGCGTATATTCGAACGCCTTGGCTTTAACGTCCGGTTCGAGTCCGCGGCCGCCAAATAGTGTTCGGCCATCGGGCGTAGTTATCGGAACTCCGGCGGGTTTAGGTGCTGCATCTTTTGCGGCTTCTTCGTCTTCGTGATGTGAATAGTAGTCGTAGATAGAACCGCTCGAATAATCGCGTTGAAGCGACCGGCCAAAGGGTGTGTAGTAACGAGCGGTCGTTAACGTGAGGCCGGTTCCGTACGGAAGGCGGAAAATCCGCTGTACGAGGCCCTTGCCAAAACTATCGCTGCCGACAACCAAACCACGGCCGTAATCTTGAACGGCTCCGGCGACGATCTCTGCCGCCGACGCCGATCCGCCATTGATCATCACCACGAGCGGAATATTTTCTCCGCCGCCGCCAGATGTTTTGAGCTCTCGAGCGTTAGCGTAGTTCGACCTGCCTTTAACGGACACGACGGTTTTGTTAGACGGCACAAATCGGCTCATCACGGCAATCGCCTGCTCAAGAATGCCGCCAGGATTTCCGCGAAGATCAAGGATAAGACTTTTCATCCCCTGCTTCTGCAATTCAGTTATCGCGTCGCCGAGTTCGGCAGCCGTCGTCTCCTGAAACCCGCCCGTCAATCCCACATATCCCACGCCGTTCGGAAGCAAGAAATAGTTGCGAATCGACGGAAGCGGTACGCCGCCGCGAACGATCTCAAAGTCAACCGGTGTCGGCGAATTGGCACGCTCTACTTTGACCTTGACGGCGGTTCCGCGTTCACCGCGAACATTCTTGGAAACCTCAGAGCTCGTCCAATCAGTAGCATCTTTACCATCAACGAGCAGAAACTTGTCGCCGTATCGAAGGCCGGCTTTATCGGCTGGCGTCCCCGGCACGACCGACTGCACAAAAACTCCGCCGCGGTGCTGCAAGATCGACACGCCGATACCATAGAACTCCGAAGCCTGTTCCTGAGCCAACTTCTGAAATTCATCTCGCGTAAAGAAAGACGAATGAGGATCAAGCGTCCACAGCAGGCCCTGTATCGAGCTGTCCGTTATCTTTTCATGATCGACCGTTGAGACGTAATTCTTCTCGACCGTATCGACGGCCTCGCTGTAATCGGTCATGATCCGTGCGGGCGTGACAGCGTTGTCAGCCGACGTCGACACCGGGAGTTTGCCGAAAAACCCTCCGACGACAGCCCCGACGGCGATGAAGACCAATGCTAAGATGGCGAATTTATTGCCCATTTGTTCTGCGGCCAAGCCTTTGAAAGTCTAGCATATATTAGGTGCCCGACCGGATAGCCGAGTTTCCTGAAATAGGGCGGCCTTCGAATTTACAATTTCCCTCCAACTACTTAACATTTAGCTTTTGCGCCGATGAAGCCCGACGTATCCATAGTTATACCAGCGTTTGAAGAGCAGGACCGGCTCGTGGCCTCGCTCGAGAAGATCGTGGAATATTTGCGATCGAGCGCGACGAACGCCGAAATAGTCGTGGTTGACGACGGATCGAAGGACGATACGGCCGCTTCAGCGGAAGAGTTTTTCCGCGAGATTCCCGATATCGAAACGCGGGTTATCAGGTACGAGCAGAATCGCGGCAAGGGGTACGCGGTCAAGACCGGACTTGTTACGGCTTCGGCGGACATTGCACTTTTCAGCGATGCCGATCTTTCTACGCCGATCGCCGAGATGCCGAAGTTGATCGATCCGATACGCAACGGCGATTTCGACGTTACCTTTGGCTCTCGCGCCCTCGACCGTTCACTGATCGGAACGCATCAGCCATGGCGCCGGGAGCAGGGCGGAAAAGTATTCAATCTCGTCGTAAGAACCCTGACCGGACTTCTCTTTTGGGACACGCAGTGCGGGTTCAAAGCTTTCAACCTAATGAAGTTTCGCCCGCTGCTCGATCTTATGCGTATCGATCGGTTCGGATTCGATGTTGAGTTTTTATACGTCGCGAACCTCCACCGACTTAAACTGAAAGAGATCCCGGTCCGCTGGGACAACGACGACCGAAGTAAGGTCAACGTTTTTCGAGACAGCTTACGGATGTTCAATGAGGTGCGTGAGATCCGGCGGAATGCGAAGAAAGGACTGTATTCGAACTGACAGGTCGCGATATGATTGAGCTATGAACTGGGAAGAAAGAATTGTTGCGGATCCAAAGGTGTTGGTCGGTAAGCCGACTATCAAGGGAACGCGTCTATCGGTTGAGTTTATCCTGGATCGGTTGGCGGATGGTTGGACGGAAGAGATGCTGCTGGACAACTATCCGCGACTAACTAAAGAGGATCTGAAGGCGGTTTTCGCCTATTCGAGCGAGAGTCTCAAAGACGGTCTTTTCTTTACGCTACCAGTGTCAAGAAAATGACCAGGTTCTTGCGAACGAGAATATCTCCAGGACGACCGTCGAGATACTTCGCCAAAACAATCACGACGTTAAATGGATCGCTGAGTCGACCCCTTCGATCGATGATGAACTAGTTCTGTTGCTCGCTTGCGGGGAGCAACGGATTATTATTACCTTCGACTCCGATTATGGAGATCTGATCTATAGAGACAAGAGGTCGCCTCCTCCTGGGGTCATCTATTTGCGCATCAGTAGCGACGATCCGGCACTGCCCGCGGAGCTGATTCTGAAACATTTAGCGATTTCCCCGGAACGATTTGAGCGAACATTTGCTGTCTTGAGTGAGAACAAACTTCGGATCCGACCACTATGACCGCACGTCTGAACGTAAATATCGACCACGTAGCGACGATCCGCGAGGCGCGGAAGACTATCGAGCCGAGCATCATCACGGCGGCTGTGATATGCGAACAAGCCGGGGCGAACGGGATAACCGTTCACCTACGCGGCGACCGGCGGCACATTCAGGATCGTGATATCGAACTGCTTCGCGATGTAGTAACGACGTATCTGAACGTCGAGATGGCCGCGACCGACGAGATGATCGCAATCGCCGAACGCACCAAGCCCGACGCCGTCTCGCTTGTGCCGGAGAGTCCGAACGAGGTAACCACCGAAGGCGGGCTCGACGTGATCGGTAACTTTGAGAACGTCAAGAAAGCAGTCGAGAAACTGAAAGCCGCAGGTATATTCGTCAGTATCTTCATCGACCCCGACCTGGAACAGCTCGATGCCGCAAAGAGCGTCGGAGCTCAACAGGTCGAATTGTGTACGGCTGAGTATGCTGAATTGACGTTATCTGCCAGGGCAGCTCACGGCGAAGGCGCCGAGAAAGCGGCGTCCGAGGCAGACCGCATTCGCAAAGCTGCCGAACACGCTCACGGCCTTGGGATGATGGTCGCCGCCGGCCACGGACTCACCTACCGAAATGTCGCCGCCCTCGCCGCGATCTCCGAGATCGTCGAATTCAACATCGGCCACAACATCATCTCCCGCTCGGTCTTCGTCGGATTGAATCAAGCGGTAAAGGAAATGGCCGATGCGATTAGAGCGACCTGAAATCTGGAGTTAAAGAATGGCCTTGAGGGCTTGGCCCGTGTAGGACTTTTTGACGCGGGCTACTTCCTCGGGTGTTCCGGTCGCGACGATCTTGCCGCCGCCGGAGCCGCCTTCGGGGCCAAGGTCGATTATGTAGTCTGCAGACTTTATCACGTCGAGGTTGTGTTCGATGACGATGACCGTGTTGCCGGTGTCGACGAGTTTCTGGAGAACATCGAGCAGCTTGTGAACGTCGGCAAAGTGCAGTCCGGTGGTCGGTTCGTCGAGAATGTAGATCGTTTTTCCTGTCGCACGTTTTGAGAGCTCTTTCGCGAGCTTTATCCGCTGGGCTTCCCCGCCGCTTAATGTAGTCGAAGATTGCCCGATCTTGATATAGCCCAATCCGACATCCAGCAGGGTTTCAAGTTTTTGCTTGATCGCGGGAATATTCTCGAGCAGCGGCAGTGCGTCTTCGATCGTTGTGTCGAGTAGGTCGGCGATCGACAGGCCCTTGAATTTTACGGCAAGTGTTTCGCGGTTATATCGGTGGCCGCGGCAGACATCGCAGGTCACGTAAACGTCCGGCAAGAAATTCATCTCGATCCGTTTCATGCCGCCACCTTCGCATCCTTCGCAGCGTCCGCCTTTGACGTTGAACGAGAATCGTCCGGCCTTGTAACCTCGCGTTCGCGATTCGGGAAGCATCGCGTAAAGGTCGCGTAGCGGTGAAAAAAGTCCAGTATATGTCGCGGGGTTTGAGCGCGGTGTGCGGCCGATCGGCGACTGGTCGATCTCGATGATCTTGTCGACGAGATCAAGGCCGTCGATCGAATCGTGAGCAAGCGGCTCGGTGTTCGATTTGTAAACGTGGCGGTAAAGTGCGGGATATAGAATGTCTTCGACGAGCGTCGACTTTCCCGATCCCGAAACGCCGGTCACGACGGTAAGCAATCCAAGCGGAAACTCGACATCGATGTTCTTCAGGTTGTGGGCCTTCGCACCTTTTACCTTGATGCGATGCCCGTTCGGAAGCCGTCGAAGTTCCGGAACCTCGATCTTCACCTCACCTTTGAGATACTGGCCGGTCAGCGATCCCTTTGTAGAGGCGATCTCTTTCGGCGACCCGCTGGCGACCACCTCGCCTCCGTGCGTTCCGGCGAGTGGGCCGAGGTCGAGGACGTAATCGGCCTGTTCGATCGTCTCCTCATCATGCTCTACGACAAGCACGGTGTTGCCCAGATCGCGGAGTTCGTGGAGCGTGTCGAGAAGTTTCCTGTTGTCTCGCGGATGCAGGCCAATGCTCGGTTCGTCTAAAACGTATAGAACGCCGCGAAGCTGTGATCCGATCTGCGTCGCCAGCCTGATACGCTGGCCTTCGCCGCCGGAAAGCGTAGCCGATGCTCGGTCTAGGGTTAAGTATCCGAGACCGACGGCAGCAAGGAATCGCAGGCGATCCTTGATCTCTTTCAGTACCAATCCGGCTATCTTTTCTTCGCGGGCATTAAGTTTGACCGTTTCGAATTTTTCGACTGCTTCATCGATCGGCAGCCATGAATATTCGGCAATGCCGAGGCCGTTGATCTTTACCGCAAGGCTTTCCGGCTGAAGACGAGCTCCGTTGCACGCCGGACACGGAACCGGCCCGACCATCTCATGCAGTGCTTCGCGCGTTTTCTCGGACGGCGGATTCTCGAGCCGCTCCTTCATTGCCCTCAGCGCACCCTTCCAGTCGCTCTCGTATTTGTAATCGCCCTGCCGAAACGTCAAACGCTTCTTCGTGCCGAACAGAAACGCGTTCTTTATCTCGTCCGGAATCTCGAAAAACGGAGTCTGCGTCAGAGTTTTTCCTTGATCGGTGGCCGAATCCTCGCCGGCCTTTTTCTTCTTCCCCTTCTTGCGCTCCCGAGCGTTCTCCGCGGGCGGCTCAAGCTTGTCGCCATCTACGAATCGCTCGATGATCGCCATCAAAGCGGACTTGAGAAAGGTCGCTCCTGCTCGGTCAGCACCGCCGAGAAATTCGATCTTGCTCACGATCTGGCTTTGATCCGGAACGATCTTGTTCGCGTCGATCTCCATCACGGTACCGATGCCCTGGCAACGTTTGCAGGCGCCGTATGCCGAATTGAACGAGAACGAACGCGGTTCAAGCGTGGCGATATTAATGCCGCAGTTAACGCAAGCCATGCGCTCCGAATAGAGCTTTTCTTCGCCATCGATGATCGAAACGAGTACGCCGCCGCCGGTAAGTTTAAGCGCGGTCTTAACCGATTCCGTCAGACGATCTTTAACACCGTCTTTGATCAGCAGGCGATCGACGACAACCTCGATCGTATGATTCTTGCGTTTATCTAGCTCGATCTCTTCATCAAGCTGACGAAGTTCTCCGTCTATACGAGCCCGCAGGAATCCATCCTTATGAAGCTTTTCAAGCTCTTTCTTGAACTCGCCTTTCCGGCCGCGAACGATCGGGGCGAGGATCATCACGCGTTCGCCTTCATCCAGGGCTAGAATGCCCGCAACGATGTTCTCGACCGATTGCCGCGTTATCGGCGCTCCGCAGTTGTGGCAATGCGGCTGGCCGATCGATGAGAACAGCAGCCGCATGTAGTCGTATATCTCAGTGACCGTACCGACAGTCGATCGGGGCGAACGCGATACCGTTTTCTGCTCGATTGATATCGCCGGTGAAAGGCCTTCGATCGAATCGACATCCGGTTTCTCTAGCTGATCGAGAAACTGTCGGGCATAGGCGGAAAGCGATTCCACGTAGCGCCGCTGACCTTCGGCGTAGATCGTATCGAAAGCGAGCGAAGACTTTCCCGAACCCGAGAGTCCGGTAATGACCGTAAACTTGTCGCGCGGAATATCTACGTCGATGTTCTTTAGGTTATGTTGACGCGCACCGCGAACGGTGATCTGCTCGATGCTCATTACTGTTGAAAATCTCGCCTATAGCCGAAACGAGTATTTTATCAGATACCGCTTCGGCTACAAATGAGCCTTCAACCCAAGCGTTCGTTAACGAAGGTAAATATGGCCGTGGCGACGCTTACGACGATAAAGGTCGCGATCGCGCGCCATACGGCGTCGGATTCGGTGAACTTCCAGATGGCGAGAATGCACAAAACCGTACAGGCAACGAGAGAAACTGTAATTACCGTAAACGAGATCATGCGGACGAGTTTCGGCTGCAGCACGCCTCGAAGTTCGTGTTTTGTCGTCACCTTTATCTCGGGAAGATCGTTCTCGTCTTTCATTTTCTAGAGTGTACCAAAACGGCCACGCGGCTGCGGCACGACAATTGAAGAGCCTTGTGCGTGACGAAAAAAATGTACCAGATCGGAGCGCAAGAGGTTTGATATGGCAAAAACTTTGAAAAAAGGCGACACCGTTGAGTGGAGTACATCACAGGGCAAAACCAAGGGCACGGTAAAGAAAAAATTGACTTCACCGACGAAGATCAAGGGACACAAGGTTGCGGCTTCGGAATCGAATCCTGAGTACCTCGTGGAAAGTGCCAAGTCGGGCGACAAGGCGGCTCACAAACCGGAAGCTCTAAAGAAAGTTTCGAGTAAGAAAGCTGCTAAGAAACCGAAGAGTGGAACCGGTTCCGCGTCGAGGCCCGCTGCGAAAAAGAAGATGTCGTCCTCTTCTACAAAAACCGAGTCCACCAAAAGTAGTAAGTCGTCCGAGGACGATAGCGACGGTGTACTAAAGGAATTTAACGCGGCGGTGAACATGACAGCCAAACAGATAGAAGAATGGCTGCAGCGGACGGAATCGAAGGAAGTCGGATTCAAAGAAAATGGAAAAGGCGAGTCGGTCGGCCACAAGTCAGGCCGCCGGATCATAAAGCTGCTCGACAAGAAGCGAGATGATCTAACAAAAGGCGACCTCGACCATATGAGAAAGGTCGTCGGGTATGTGAACCGTCATCTTGCTCAACGTCCCAAGACTGATGTTGAAGAATCGAACTGGCGCTACTCGCTGATGAACTGGGGTCACGACCCGATCAAAAGAGGAAAATAATGACGCTGCAAACCGATCCGAACCCCGATCCGCACCGCGAACCCGATTCGCCCGACGTACCCGAACCAATCGAAGATCCGTATCCGGTTGTGGACCCACCGGCGGAACCCGAACCTCCGCCGTTTCCGACTCCGCCGGAACCGATCCCGCAGTATCCGCCTGACGTACAATTCGGCGCTTAACTACACGAGTTTCATGACAGCCCACAGCGATACAAGGGATATCACTATCCAAAGCAGGACGCCTTCAAAAAGCGCCGCGTAACCGAACTTTTTGAGAGTCTCGCGGGAGAGGCTTGCACCGATCAGAAAAAGGGTTATGGTCATTCCGGCCTTGGCCAGATTTTGAATCGAATCGAAGAGACTAGTCGGCACCCACGCCGGAACATAACTGCGAAAAGAGGCAGCCGCCACAAAAAACAATATGAACCACGGAACCGCGATCTTCGCTTTTCCACCTTCGCCAGACCTTCGATAGATGAGCGCAAACATGAACGCCAACGGAGCGATCCAAAGTGCTCGGGCGAGCTTTACGGTCGTTGCAACTGCCAAAGCTTCTGCTCCGTAGCTTTGCGCCGCTCCCACTACCGAGCTCGTATCGTGGATCGCCACGGCAGCCCATATCCCGAACTGATTCTGCGATAGCCCGAGGGCGTGACCAATTAGCGGAAACAGGAAAAGCGCTACTGAGTTGAGCACGAACACCGTCCCGAGCGCCAATGAGATCTGATCGCTCTTTGCCTCGATCGCGGGTGCTACGGCCCCGATCGCACTGCCTCCGCAAATCGCCGTACCCGAGGAAATAAGCGTCGAAGTTTTGTCCTCAACCTTTAAGAGCTTGCCGAGAAAATATCCGAGGATCAGCGTTCCGAAAATTGTCGCTATCGTGAAGAGAATCCCGTCCCGCCCGGCCTCGACTATAGCCGATAGCTGCATCCCAAATCCGAGTAGAACCACGGAAGTCTGCAATAAATATTTGGTAAACGCACCCTCAAGTTCGGGAAAAGGATTTCCGATCGTAAAAGCCAGCAGAAGTCCGAGAGCTAGAGCGACAGGCGGCGAACCGAGAGGCGAAAGGAGAAATAAGATGAGGAAAATAAAAGCAGCTTTTCGCCAAAGCATATCGAAAACCAGCTACGGCATCTCACGAAGGTAGTAACTAAACCTACTTGAAAGCGATCACTTCGCCTTGCCTTGATGGGCCACCGCCTCCTCGGCTGCTTTTACTGCCTCGGCATCGCCGAGGTAGTAACTCTTGGTCGGCTTGAGATTTTCATCGAGTTCGTAAACCAGCGGGACGCCGGTCGGGATGTTTCGGCTGACAATGTCCTCGTCAGAGATCGTATCGAGGTATTTCACGAGCGCTCGCAGGCTGTTGCCGTGAGCAGCTACCAGCAGCCGTCTTCCGGCAGCGATCTTCGGAGCGATCTCGTTCTGGTAAAAAGGCACGACGCGTTCGACGGTCTCTTTCAACGCCTCCGCCCGCGGGAACATTTCGGGCTTGATGTTCGAGTAACGCGGGTCCTTGCCGAGCCATCTCTCATCCGCTTCATCCAGCAGCGTCGGCAGAACGTCATAACTTCGCCGCCAGATCAACACCTGCTCTTCGCCATACTGAGCCGCTGTTTCCGCTTTGTTCAAGCCCTGCAAAGCACCGTAATGTCGCTCATTCAACAGCCACGACTTCGTCTCCGGGATCCACATCAGGTCCATCTCATCGAGGATGATCCACAGCGTCCGGATCGCCCGCTTCAGCACGGAGGTGTACGCCTCGTCAAAGACATATCCCTCCGCCTTCAACAACTGCCCGGCCGCCTTCGCCTCTTCCCTGCCCTTTTCGGACAGATCGATATCCTTCCACCCCGTGAAACGATTTTCCTTGTTCCACTGACTCTCACCGTGACGTATCAATACAAGTTTGTGCATCTCTGATATCTTAAATTTGAAATTTCAAATTTCAAATTACTGTCGCTGAAGAATCTTCTTCACCTCACCAACCAGATAAAGCGAGCCGGTTACAAGTATCAGTCCATCTTGTGAAGTTATCTCCTTTGCCTTCGCAGTCGCATCGGCAACATTTTCAGTCTTGAAAATCGTTCCAGCGTCTATCGATTCCGGAACAAAGTTAACCAGTTCATCAGCCGTCATCGCCCTCGAATTCGAAGGTTGAGTGAGAATGAGTGCCTCGGCCCGCAGCCAAAGGATCTCTGCTATCTCGCCGACGGATTTGTCCTGCATCGCTCCGAAGATGAGGGTGATCGGTCGCTCCTTATAGAACTCTTCCAGAAAACCCGCAAGCGCTTTCGCACCGCCCGGGTTATGAGCTCCGTCAAGTAAAAAGTTCGGAGCGACGCTTTCCATGCGGCCCGGATGACTCGCCGTTTCAACGCCGATCGCGATTTCGTCGGTCGACAACTTAAAGCCAATTTCAGTAAGTGTTTCCGCAACTCCGATCGCCAGCGCCGCATTCTCGAACTGATGTCGACCGAGCATTTTCCAGAGTTCAAGAAAACCGTAATGCGCTCGCTCGGTCGTGATCGATCCAAACAACACCGGTGCGATGACCTGCTCGTCCTTAAGTCTAATATCCGTTGATGCCCAAATAGGATCAACGCCTACTTCTCGACACCGACCGATCAACACCTGTTCAACATTGCGGTGCTGGTGCGTGAGTATGACTCTCGAATCTTCTCGAATTATCGCCGCCTTTTCCGCCGCGATCTCTTCGATGCTGTCGCCGAGGTATTCCTGGTGGTCGAGGTCGATGCGGGTGATGGCCGCGATCTCGGCTCTTGCGGCGGTGACCGCATCATAACGTCCACCGAGTCCTGTTTCGAGAATGGCCAGTTCGACTTTCGACTCCGCAAACGCGAGGAGAGCCATCGCCGTTACCTGCTCGAAGAATGTCGGACGATACTCGAGCCGTCCATCGGATAAAAGCTCCTTCGCCGTTTCCCGCACCCAAGTCGCCAATCGTGCAAACTCATCCTCGCTGATATCTCGCCCGTCGATCCTAATCCGCTCGGTGATTGAAACAAGATGCGGCGAAGTGTAAAGCCCGCGTCGAATATCCGCTTTACCGCAGATCGAATCAAGAAACGAGCACACTGACCCCTTGCCGTTAGTGCCGGCTACCTGAACTTTTTTGTAATTGGCTTGCGGATCGCCGAGTGCTGCAAGCAAGATCGTAATATTCTCCAGCCCAAGCTTCATCGTCTCGACCTCATTGCCGAGCGAGAATAAATAAGCTTCGGCTTCCGCAAAATTCACGATCCGAGAAGGCGTCGATGATAGTTGATCTGGCCGAGGTGATAGTTGAGATGAGTTGCGAGATGGATGAGGAAGAACTCGGTTGTCATGGGATGGCCGAAGACCTCGATCGGATAGGTACTAGCGAGATCGTCGGCAGTTAGTTTTTCGAGCGTGGACCTTACATCCGACGCTGCCTGATCAATTCCTGCGATCAGCTCTGCTCGCGAAACTCCGCTGTCGGAGAACTCCTTGTCGCGATCACGAACGTATCCAGTCTCGCCCAGAACAGCTCCGAAGAAATGTCGCAGATTGCCGACCAAGTGAAGCGTTAGGTTCCCAGCAGAATTAGTGATCTCACCGCTGGTCATCCAAAGATCGGTCTCGTTTGCATACAGTCCGATTTCCTCTTTCAGCTTTGAAAGATCACGGGCGTAGAGTTCGGAAAGCGTGTCTGTCAACATCGGCTCGTCATTTTCAATTCTACATTCTCAATTCTAAATTAGGTTGGATGGAGTAAATCATTCCAGTCAAATTAAAAATGTAAAATGTGGAATTTAGAATTCTTTACGCTCAACTGCAACCCATCATAAAATCGAGCATTCGTACGATAGTGTCCTTCATCTCGCGGCGGTCGACCACCATATCAACCATTCCGTGTTCGAGAAGGAATTCGCTGCGTTGAAATCCCTTCGGGAGTTTCTGGCGAATAGTCTGTTCGATCACGCGAGGGCCAGCAAACCCGATTAGTGCTTTCGGCTCGGCGAGGATGACGTCGCCAAGCATCGCAAAGCTCGCGGTCACGCCGCCGGTTGTTGGATCCGTAAGGACCGATATAAATGGCAACTTCGCCTCGTGGAGCATTGATAGTGCGGCTGAGATCTTGCCCATCTGCATCAGCGAAAGTGTTCCCTCCTGCATTCGGGCACCGCCGGAGGCCGAGAAAACGATCACCGCTCCTTTCTTCTCAAGCGCACGTTCGATCAGCCGAGTTATCTTCTCACCAACCGCCGAGCCCATCGAACCACCGATAAACGACATATCCATCGCACCGGCATATACCAGATGTCCGCCGACTTTACCGCTGCCCGAGACGATCGCCTCTGGTAATCCCGAAGACTGCTTCGCCTGCTCTATCCGATCTTTATAAGGTTTGGTATCGACAAATTCCAGCGGATCGGCCGACGTCACTTCCTCGTCGAGTTTTTCATACTTGCCGTCGTCGAAAAGATCTTCGAGGCGGTCGCGAGAAGGAAAGCGGAAATGATAATTGCAGTGAGTACAAACCTGATGCGACTCGATCAATTCGCGGCGGTAAAGGGGATTCTCACACTCGGGACACTTGACGAATATCCCCGACGTATTGACGGTACGTTCCTCGTCGTCGGAGACGGTCTCGATCTTAGGTTTGTCGCGCTTAAACCAGGCCATATTTTATAAGAGAACGCATTCGCTTTCTCTTTTCTTCTTTCGCGGATAGATTGCGTATCAACGAAACAACACGAAAGGAAATAAAGAAAGAATGTAGCAACTTTACCGCATCGGGCGCGCGTTCGTCTAAACGCTATTGAGACTAGTCCAAGACCGCAAGCATCTCGCCATGGATCTTGCCATTGCTTGCACACACCGGAGGCCGATAAATGCTGAACGGATCGCCCTTGTAATCGGTCACCCAACCGCCCGCTTCTTCGATCAAAAGCCGGCCAGCGGCCATATCCCACGGGTTGAGGCCTTCCTCCCAAAATCCGTCAAACCTGCCGCAGGCAACGTACGCCAGGTCGATCGCCGCCGAGCCGTCGCGTCGAACCCCGCGGGACTGCATGAGGAACGCGGTTAGGTGTCGAGCAAAATCATCCTTGCGTTTGAAGTCGTATGGAAAGCCGGTGCAGATCAAGGACGCACCAAGCTTCTCCGTAGTCGATACCCTTATCGGCTTTCCGTTTAGAGTTGCTCCGTTTCCCTTCTCGGCAGCGAATAGTTCGTTACGTGTCGGGTCAAACGTAACGCCGACAACAATCTCGTCCCTATGTTCGAGTGCGATCGTTACCGCGAAACATGGATAGCCGTGTGCATAATTCGTCGTCCCATCGAGCGGGTCGATGATCCACTTCCACTCGGTTTCCCCTTCGACCACGACCGCATTCCCCGCCTCTTCCGCAAGGATCGCATGTCTCGGATGATGCGATTTGATCCGCTCGATTATCAGCGCCTCAGACGCAAGATCAGCCTCAGTAACCAAGTTGATGTCACCCTTCAACGTCACTGTCGTGATCCGGCCAAACTTTTCAAGTAATAACTGCCCGGCATCCCGGGCAGTCTCGATCGCAAAATTAAGCATTAATCAAGTTTTACCACAGAGCACAGAGACTTCTATCATTGATCTCTGAGTGCTCTGTGCCCTGCGTGTGAAAATTACTTGAGAATAGCGAATATCTCTGTTTGGTGCGGATGCGTGATGATTGCGTCAGTGCCGGTGACGTAAACATCGATCTCCGAGCGTACGCCGAATTTACCGGCGAGGTATATGCCAGGTTCGATCGAAAAGGCGGTTCGCGGTATCAGCCGACGCGAGTCTCGCGTTTCGAGATTGTCAATATTGGCGCCGTTTCCGTGGCCCTCTTCGCCGATCGAGTGGCCGGTACGATGAAGGAATTCTTTGGCGTATCCGGCTTTCGTAATGACGCCGCGAGAGACGTCGTCGGCTTGAGCTCCGGTGATCGGCTTGCCCGCTTTGAACGCATCACGAATCGCTTTTAGGGCAGACTGTTGAGCCTCGAACACGATGTTCCACACCTTCACGTATTCTTCCGGTACCGTCTCCCCGACGTAACCCATCCACGTCAGATCGGCCGCCGGTGCTTTCGGTTTCTTAACCTTCGTCACGGTATCTATCAAGACAAGATCGCCGCGTTTGATCGGCGAGCCTTTGCCCGCACGCGGGAAGTAGTGCGGCGAGGCAGCGTTAGCGTTAACGGCCACGATCATCGGCGACGGGTTCATCCCTTCTTCCTCGTACCGCTTCATCATGAACTGCTGTACGTCGTTCTCGGTAGTCGGGATGTCGGCATTGATGCGACGCTTGATCTCGGCGAAGGCTTCGAGAATAACCTTCTGCATCTTTGTCGCCGCTTCGGTGTGCATCTGGAGCTGCTCGTCTGTCCAAACCGCCTCGAATTGCTGCACGAGGTCAGCACTCGAATCGATAGTCACGCCGAGCGATCTCACCATTTCGATCGTCCCGGCGTCGACGCGGGAGATGTAAGGAATGTCGTTGTTCGGCGAGTACTGCATCGCGATCCGCTTGCCCTTTCCGCCGACCGCAGCCCCGACCTGACTCTTCAAGAGCGACCATTCGCGATAGATAAGCTTCTTGCCCGGCAGCACGTCAATCTGATCAGGCTCGATCGCATGAACGACCTTAACCGGCTCGCCAATCGCTGGCACGTAGTAAAACCAACGCCGCGATCCGCCAAGCCGCTCGGTCTTCAATATCCGAGGGATCAGAATGTCGCTGCCGCGAAAATCGTAGAACAGCCAGCCGTCGAGCTTCTGCTGCTTCAGCGCGGCCTGGATCTCGGCAATGCGTTTTTCCTGGTCGGTCTGCGGTGAGGCAAATGATTCCTTCGCCCTTGAGAGATAAAACTGATTGCTCACGGTCTGAGCGAGAACGGTGGTGCCAAACAGCAGAAATATTACGAATAGTTTTTTCATGGCCGGTGACAGAATAGGCGATCTTTGCTCAATATCGGTTCAGATTTATTCTTCCCGTTTCTCTTGTTCTGTGGTTGAGAAATTGAAACCACAGAACAAGAAGAAGAAGAAGAAGAACAGGAAAGAACCAGAAGAAACTTGACACTACTTTAACGGTGTTCCGCTAAACCCCTTGTCAGCAAGTTGCAGAAATTCCTGCACCTGCTTGTCCCAATATTTCCAGTCGTGAGCGCCGGGCAGCTGGCGATATTCGTGCGGCACTTTCTTTTCGACAAGCAGGTTGACGAATTCGCGGTTGTTTTGAAAAAGAAAATCTTCGGTTCCGCAGTCGAGATAAATGAACGGGATCGTTTTGGCCTTCTCGGGTGTGATCGACCGGATGATCGCAAATATATCGTTCGATTTGCGCGTCTCCGATTCGACTGGGCCGAAGATACCGTCGATAGTTTTCCCGATCGCTCCGGGCAACGTTTTTTCGGTGATCTGTGCCGCTCCTAAAGCTCCGCTGAACGAACCTGCTAGAACGAACTTATCCGGATACTTCAATCCGAATTTCAACGCTCCGAAACCGCCCATCGATAGCCCTGCGATCGCCCGCTGATTGCGGCCAGCATTCGTCCGAAATTTCTTGTCGACCTCCGGGATCAGCTCCTGAATTATGTAGCTCTCCCACTTCTCTTTATCGTTCGAGACGCTATCGGTGTACCAGCCGTCACCGCCTTCCGGCGTTATGATGATCACCTTGTAACCGTTAGCGTAGTCGGAAAGCTTGGTCAGGTCGGTCCAGTTATTGAAATGGCCCGTTAGTCCGTGAAGGAGGTAGATGACGGGATACCTCGTGTCCTTCGCGACCGACTTCTCAACCGGAGCGATCACACGATAGGGCATGTCGCGGCCCATCAAAGCGCTCGTCAGTTTGTGCTCGGATACGTTAGGACCAAGTGACTTCGCCGTCTGCTGAGCCTGAACAAACGTGGCAGAGATCAGGAGAGTAACAAGAAGTACGATTCTTGTCCGCATAAATTTAGCCGAATATCTTCCCAAACCAGCCGCCGGTTTCTTCTTCTTTCGTCGCGACCTGAGCTAGTTCGCCCGCGTCGAGCCAGACGCCCGTGCATTTATTACAAACGTCGATAGTTATCGCCTCATAAGTCGTTTCGTAGAGAGCTCCGTCGCATCGCGGGCATTGCATATCCGCGCTCTTGCTGTCGTTACCAGAGATCTGAGACTTCATTTTCTCTAGAAGCTCTTTCTCCTTCTGGCGAAAATACTCATTCTCAAGTGCTCGTCCGCGCTCGTCTAATTCGATTGGCATTAAGTGTTGTCTCCGAGGTAAGTGTTTCTTCCAACTTAACAAACTCCGCCGCAAGTGAAAAAGTTTAAAAGTGAAAAAATTAAAGGCGCGACGGACTACACGAGTTGACTTACTGCCAACTTTCCAATCTTTTCACTTTTAAGCTTTTCACCTTCTAAGCTTCAGTCTTGTGAATGGATCTCATCCGCTGTCGCGCTTTCTTAGAGCGGCGAATTGTCGGCTTGCGTTTTAGGCTCTCACCGGCCCAATCGGAAACCTGTTTGAACGGATGCCATTCGAAATTCTCAAGCGGCAGCACCTCGCTTGAAGAGTCGCGGAGCCGCAACGTGCTGAAAGCAACGAAGAAAATCGCGAAATTAAATAACGCCCCGATCGTTATCACGAGCCACCCGGGAGCCAGGCCGACTGTCGCTCTGGCCGTAAAGATCTCCCAGAAACGTGCCGTGTCTTGCGGCGTCTGAGTAGGAATGGGTGACGGATGGATGTAGATCTTTAACGCCCACGAGAGGGCCAACAAGATGAATATCCAAAGATAATTCGCCCTTAACCTACGCCCGACGGCTTCCCATTCGCTGATAGTAAAATGCGGCGATATGAGGTCGGCCGAGATGTGATCGGCCCATTCCTTATCCGGCGGTATCACACGGTGCGATAGCATCGGCGCGAAATAGCCGGTCTCAAGCACACGTACGCGATTCGCCCAAACCTCGTAGTACCGGTATCGTCGAGCTTCCATAAACAAGAAGATCGAAACGAGGATCGAGTTGATCGGGATCGCAAAATGCGGATTATCCGGCGAGCTGAAAACGAACGACAGCGTTGCGCCAGCCGTGATTACCGCCCAATTCGTAGTCGCGTCGAGCCGGTTGCGCCAGATGTTTGATCGCTGTATCTCGCCACGGTAAAAATGCACCATCGCCGTGTTGAATTCGGCCGGCTGCAGCTTCTGCGCGATCGTTACGGGCGTGGTTTGGGTCTTTTGGTTGCGGCGGCGAACCTCGTCGGCAAATGCTTTGAAGGCGTCGGGGACGTTGGTAGTATGTATGTCTTCGGCAGTGCGATTGCCCAGCCGAACGTCGTCGCTCATATAGCGTCAAGAGAGAGTGTGAAAGGAAACGGCATGCGAATAACCGTCATCAGCTAGTTTACACCGATTCACGCACCACGCAAGAAAAATGGAGCAGTGCAGAAGCCCGCACGTTACTGAGGGCGTAACACCCAACTCGATTCTCGTATGCAGGCTGTGAACACAGAAGACTCAGACGAACATTTCATGGCACTCGCTCTGCGTGAGGCCGAAAAGGCGCTCGCGCTTGATGAGGTCCCGATCGGAGCTGTCATCGTTGACGCCGGCGGCGACATTCTCGCGTCTGCCTCGAATCGCACCATCATCGACAACGATCCGACCGCCCACGCCGAGATACTCGCCCTGCGAATGGCTTCCGCAAAGATCGGCAACTATCGCCTGACCGGCAGCACACTCTACACGACCATCGAGCCATGCGTCATGTGCGCCGGTGCCCTCGTAAACGCTCGCATCGAACGTCTTGTCTTCGGCGCGCACGACGAACGTTTCGGCGCGGTCGAGACCAAGTTTAGGCTGTGTGACAGCGATGTTCTCAATCACCGGATGGAGATCGTACCCGGCGTCCTTTCCGACGAATGTCGAAAACTTGTTAAAGATTTTTTCCGCGGGAAACGAAACGCAACCGATTCGCATGCGCAACCAACAAAAGCCTGTCCCGTGGTGCTGAGAACCGTCGATGGATTGCTACAGATTCTTGCTTTCCACCATCCACTCACCGGAACGCAGCTTGTAAAGGGCACGGTCGAGCCGGGGGAGTCGGCCGAAGAGGCGTCTTTGCGTGAATTATTCGAAGAGGCCGCTATTCAAGCGAAACGAGTGGTAAAAGATCTGGGCCTCTGGAACTCCGGTGTCGAAGGCCAAGTGTGGTCTTTTCAACTCTGCGAAACTCACAATCTGCCTGATTCGTGGACACATTTCGCCAATGACGGTGGCGGAATGGAGTTTTCATTTTTCTGGCATCCGTTAGACGCCGAACCGGATGAAACGTGGGATGAGTTGTTTAAGAATGCTCTATATCACATCAGAGAGTCGATCTGAGTACATTCAATGCACCGCCGGACGCAAAAGCTGCTCGACTTGATATTTCCGGCATGCAAAACGTAATATATTCAATTCGCATGCGGAGAGGTGCGAGAGTGGTTGAATCGGGCAGTCTCGAAAATTGCTGTACCCTAACGGGTACCGTGGGTTCGAATCCCACCCTCTCCGCCATCGGTTTACACGTTGTTTTGCTACGCAAAACGGTGTTAGTTGTTTGATATATGGTTGTATAAGTTCGGCTCGCCACATTTTAGTTTGCTAACAATTTAAGTTCGGGAGGAAACCAGATGCCTTTAGGTAAAAAGGTAACGGCGGAGTTTCTTGGAACTCTTTGGTTGGTCTTGGGTGGATGCGGAAGCGCGGTTCTGGCGACTGCCTATCCGACGCTCGGTATCGGATTCGCCGGTGTCTCGCTCGCTTTCGGCTTAACTGTACTGACGGGTGCTTATGCGTTGGGGCATATATCGGGTGGTCATTTCAACCCGGCTGTATCGCTCGGACTGTGGGCCGGCAAGCGGTTTCCGGCGAACGAGCTTTTGCCGTATATAGTCGCCCAGGTGCTTGGGGCGATCGCAGCGGCTGCAATACTTTTATTCATTGCGGGCGGCAAAGAGGGATTCGACTTGGCGGTAAACGGGCTTGCGACGAACGGTTTTGGCGACCATTCGCCTGGAAAATACGCGGTACAAGCGGCGTTCATTACCGAGGTCGTGCTGACGTTCTTTTTCCTGATCGTCATCCTGGGCTCAACTCACGGACGGGCGCCGAAAGGATTTGCCCCGATCGCGATCGGCTTGTGCCTGACGCTGATCCACCTGATCTCGATCCCGGTGACGAACACATCGGTCAACCCGGCGCGAAGCACGGGGCCGGCATTGATCTTGGCGTCGAAGACCGGATGGGCAGTCGGCCAGCTTTGGCTCTTTTGGGTCGCCCCGATACTTGGAGCCCTGCTTGCCGGATTCGTTTATCCATGGCTCGCCGGAGACGACGAGCCGCCGTCGAAGGCTGAACCGGTGGTCGGCGAAAAGTCGGCGGCCGAGCGAAAGGCCGATAACAACTAAATATTCGTTTCCAAGGAAAGGTGCAGGAGCGGTTGAACTGGCAGCACTGGAAATGCTGTGAACCTCAAAAGGGTTCCGTGGGTTCGAATCCCACCCTTTCCGCCATCGAATTTAGGCCGTGTCGGCGAACGACGCGGCCTTTTTCGTCTTTATAAATCTTTACAAAACAGGTATTTACAACGGCGGATTATAGGCTCATAATCTTTGCGTTCGCTAATAATTACCTCACTGATCAAGGAGTAAAAGTATGTTGAAGTCCACGACAGCATTCTTGCTGGTGTTCTCGATCCTGACCGTTTCACTCACGCTCCCCGTAACCGCTCAACAGCAAATCCCTGCAAAGGAAAACCCGACGGCTGCAAAGAAACGTCCGGCTCCGGCGGACATGAAGGACGTATTCGCCAAGCAGACGGCGGACGTAAAAGCCGACGCCGAAGCCTTCGACCCGGTAAAGACCGAGCGCGAACGCGGCAACCAGCAGGCTCAGAAAAAGGGTTGGAGCAAGACCAAGAAAACGCTGGTGATCGCGGCGATCGTCGCTGGTGCAGCCGCACTTACGTTCCTGCTCATCAAGTACTACCGCAAGTGTCTTCGATATTCCGAGACTGACTGTTACTACAACCCCGACACAGGCGTACGCGAATGCACGTGCGAGGAATACGAACCGCGCAACTAGGCAGAACTCTTTCGCGGATGCTAGACTACGTTTGGCTTCAGGCTCCGCACAAGGTTTGAGTTGTGAACCCCGCTAGGCCGGGAACGGAGCAACGGCAGCAATTTCAGTCTGTGTTGCGATCAAGTCTGGAGCCGCAAATTCTCGAAAGCCCGTCGAATTTTTCGGCGGGCTTTTTCATCTCCAAGAAGTTCACCAAGAACCGCCCGAAATACGCGTTTTGGCGCAGGTAAATTTTGCTTTGGCGCAGCATTTTTTTTGCGTATTTTTTGACTGAAAAATTAAAAATATAGCTGGCAGTTAGGGGCATCAAGGTGCGGACTTAATTTTCGAGGTGACACGGTGGATTCGCGTGAATCGTAGTGGCTGAAGCGGCAAGCAAAATGCGCTTGCGTGTACTCGGCGGAAAGTCAGATCTATCTCAGAGACCTTTGTGTCTGTACCCTCTGTGCCTTTGTGTTTGAAGACTCTTACCACAGAGATCACGGAGCGCTCAGAGAAATTTCTGCAAGCTTTAGTTTTAGAGAGACAAAATATTTGCTACGACGTTGCACATATGATACATTGTTCAGTCTAGGGCGTAACCGTCCACGACGAACATGATAGACAGATTCACAAGATTTGAAGGAAGCCCGAATGGCAGGTTTAAGGATCAGGTACGCGTCACGCTTTCGCCGAAGAAGTTTTTCGCGCTGAACTCGACGGCCTTTAAGGCACTCGGTTCGCCGACCGCGATCGCCTTCTATTTCGAAGAGCACGAAAAGAAGATCGCCCTGCGCCGGTGCGACCCGAGCAAGAAATACGCCTTCCGCGTTCGCAAAGAGAAGGACAAGGAATACTACGTGATCTACGCCGCCGCCTTCTGCACACACTTCATGATCAAGACCAAACGAACCGTCCTCTTTGACGACCCCGAGCAACGCCCAGACTTCATGCTCATCCTCGACATGGCCAAAACCATCAACGTCAACCGCGGCTCGCGGTAAACCACTCTTCGGCCGCATATCGGCATTCTGACTTTAGCCGTGGGTTTCAACCCACGGAATTCGTTGCAAGATGTTTCCGTCGCGCAGCGACGTGCAGTTTCGCCGCGTAGCGGCACAATGACTTTAGCCGTGGGTTTCAACCCACGGGAAGGTTCAAAAACGATCCCGTCGCGTAGCGACGGTTGAACCTGTCATCGTAAAACGTCATCCTATCACCGATTCCTATATGGCAAACACATACTCTTCCCTCTTCTACCACATCGTCTTCAGCACCAAACATCGCAAAGAATTGATAAGGCCGGAGATCGAACAGCGCATCTGGCAATACATCGGCGGCCTTGCTCGAACACACGCGATGACCGCGCTTCAGGTCGGCGGAATGCCCGATCACTGTCACGGCCTGATCATGGCGAAACCCGTCATCGCACCGAGTAAGATCGTCCAGCACCTCAAGGGCGAATCTTCAAAGTGGATCCACACCTAAATTGAGAATATGCGAACGTTCGCTTGGCAGGATGGCTACGGCATCTTCTCCGTCAGCAAATCGAAGGTGCCGGATGTGGTGGATTACATAAAGAACCAACGGGAGCATCACGAAAAGGAATCGTTCGAAGAAGAATACGAACGCCTAATGAAGCTTCACGGCGTCGAATACGATCCGAAATATTTGCTCGATTGATTCAGGCGTCGCGACGCGGTCCGTTTTTCATCTTTGCCGCGTAGCGGCATTGTGACTTTAGCCGTGGGTTTTTAACCCACGGTAGAATCACCATCGATTTCGCGTCGCGACGATTGAAAGAAATGGCCAACACATATTCTTCCCTCAGGCGTCGCTACGCGACGCGGCGGGTTTCGCCTTTCCCGTGGGTTGAAACCCACGGCTAAATTCTCTCAGCCGCTATCGCGGCGAAAACCTCCGGTTCTTCTTTGAACGCCTTCAGCGCAAAAGGTGGAGTTCCGGCAAAGACGCCAACCTCGACGACCGATAAAACCGAAGTCGCCTTCTGTCTCAACTCAAGGTCATGTTCCAAACCGCCTCCGCCCTGACCTTTATGAGTGACCAGCTTTCCTCGCCATGTTCGCCCGCCGGAGAATCGAGAGAAGTACCGATTGACTGGCACGAGCCAATCCCGTATAAGAAAGTGGGCCGTTCGGTCGCTTAGTCGTTCTCAAAGAAAGCAAATCATGAGAGTTTTTACCCTGGGCTATCAGGGCTTGTCGTTAGACCTTTATACCGAGACGCTTGTCTCGGCAGGTGTTGGTACCCTGATCGATGTACGGCTCACGGCTTGGAGCTACAATCGAAAGTACATTAAAAGTGTTTTAGAACGAACAATGGCTGATGCCGATCTTGACTACGTTCACCTTAAAGACTGCGGTAATCCTTCCATAAACAGGAAAACGGCGAAGTCAGCCAAGGACTGCCTCGCGAAGTACCGTAAATACTTAGCGAAGAATCCACACTGTCTTGTCGAATTGAAAGAACAGATTAAAGCCGCTAGCGATTCGGGCCGTCCTGCTTGCCTTACCTGCTACGAGCGTGAGCCGCACGAATGCCACCGATCAATCCTGCTCGATTTTCTGGTGTCCAGCGATCCGCGGATAAAGGTTTCCCATCTGGTAGTAGAAGATGGACTACCTAGAAAAGACGTGGAGTCGACTCCTTCTTCGGATACCAAAGCCCGACGATCGAAAAGTTCATAGGATGGGCTTTAATGTTCCCCATGAAGAATTTTAGTCCATATTCATCAAGGTTGCATAGAGTTTCGAGCTTCTTTTTGGCTGCCTCCGCTCCATCCCTCCGAAGAAGTTCCTGCACTTCCCAGTCAAGTGCCTGACAACGATGGGTTTTGCAATCTTCCCCGAAGCAGCGCCAATGTACCTCTAGACGACTCGATACAAAGGCAAGCTTCCTTAACACTGGCACTGGATAGTCCTCAAACAATCTGTCCTGTTGAAGCCGTGCATCATTCTCCGCCTTTAAAGTCTCAAATTTTTTTTTCGAATGCCTCTTTCTCTTCTTCTGGTCGAACCTTCTCAGAGATACCTAGGATTTCCTTAGGCTGGACAACGCCAAGTGAAGTTCCGGCGGAGGCTTGTGCTGCGACGAGATCCTCCATGGACTCAAATTGCCATGCGGGATTCCGAAAAATATATTCCGCTCGAAGTCCCCACTCGTCTCGAGTTGTTGGAATTGACTCACCAATGAGTATCGATTCGGCCTTAACTCGGAAGCTTTCAGGCCGAGTATCTCGATGATCCTTCTCAATTTCGGCGGTGATCCATTGGTACTTACCAAACCGCCGATCACCTTCGAGATATCTGTAACTAATTGGGTAAAGACGAACCGGTGCCCCATCCTCCAATACACCTCCGGTGCAAACTGTCTCGATATAATTCCTGCTTAGCTCGGGATGCGTTTTTCCCCAAATAAGAATCTTTTTCTGCTGATAAGTCATAAACCTTTCAATTCGAGTGTCCCCGTTCATGGCTTAAGTCCATGGTCGATTCCTCCGACTTGGGGCACATTCTCGAGCACCGTGATCTCACGATTCAAATCATCAAAAATTCGATATCGGCTCCCCACGCTTGGGCTGCCGCATACGCACACATTCGCCTCTGCCCCGCGGCGATGCTCGGATATCGCTATAGGCAACGATCAAATCTTTGCAATCGTTCATTTGCGTTCCATCCTCTCCAGGAAGAAAAGCAATCTCAAATATGCATTCTTCTTCAGCGCGCTCGTAGATTTTGGCCAGCATTTCAAAGAGCCTGTTACCAGCAACCACTGCCGTGCCTCTGATGGGGTCGGATTCTTCTGCCTTCTTATTTGGCTTGACTAGAAAGCTGTGAATTTGTGAAATCGCCATTCTTCTCAAAACTCCTAAGCTTGGAACAATTTTAGATCCGCTGGATTGAGCGAAGCATTCGGAAGAGAAGCGGAATACGGAAGGTGTTCTTTCTCAGGGTGGAAGCTTGCGCTCGCTTGGGGCGGAGCACGTCCTTAATTAAATTGAGCGGAAATTTAGCATCGAAGGCCCTTTTCCGCAACTGGTCAGTGATCTCGTAGTTTAGTCCTGGCCAGCTGCTTACGCAGTCGGTACCTGACAGGAGGTAGAACCGCCCGTGTGAACGGGTGGGCGCCCTCACGATTTTGGATTTGGGATTTTGGATTTCGGATTGGCGGTCCGATGGCCACGCTCGTTTGTGGTCGCGTTCGGTATAAAGAGAACCACTCCGTCGGCGAAACGCCGCCACCCCTCCTTCGTAAGGAGGGGAGTTCTTTCGTGGCAAGTAGCTCGCTAGGCCCTTACTGCCATGCGGGCTTGTGCATTGGCAGACTGGCCGCCCGCTGACGCAGGCGGTTCTGACACGGAGACCCTTACTAACGTGCGGGCTTCTGCATTTCCCTGCGCCCTTACGCGAAACTGGATACCGCCGGACGGTCAAATTGACTCTTGCGTAAATTATAGATTAAAGGCATACTTCCAGATGTTTTTGCTCTCTATAGGCGTGCGTCTCGGTTGGCGTGCGGCGGTCCGGTCAGAAGCTAAGCGGCGCTGGGTTCGGGTTCGTTTTCTGGAGAGTGTGGTGATTGGGATACGGGAAGCTTTTGATCTTTTTTGGTAAGGTAGCGTCGCTGAAGGATCGGTCACAAGTCCTGCGGGAACTTTCCATCTTTACCTGCCTTGTCTCTTGCTTCTTTCAAGGATCGATAATTAGAGGAAAATGAGTACGAAACTTTACGTTGGAAATCTTTCTTTTCGTGTCACCAGTGACGATCTTCAAGAACATTTTGCTACGGCCGGCGAGGTGAACTCGGCGAACGTTGTGATGGACCGCGAGACGGGCCGTTCGCGCGGATTCGGGTTCGTCGAGATGGCGAGCGAAGATGCGGCGAATAACGCGATCGCCCAGTTCAACGGCCAGGACTACGACGGCCGCAACATGGTCGTGAACGAAGCCCGCCCGCGTGAGGACAGTCGCGGCGGTGGCGGAGGCGGCGGCCGTGGAGGACGCGGCGGTGGTGGCGGATACGGCGGAGGCGGCGGCCGAGACCGCGGCGACCGTTGGTAGTTTTAGACAAGGGAGCTTCGGCTCCCTTTTTCGTTTCGTGCCTCTAGTTAGTGTTAGAATCGAGCCTGGATATGCCAAATACGATACAGCTCACACTCGAACTGCCGCCGAGCATTACAAAAGACGAGACGCAGACCTTACTCGCAATCAAATTGTATGAGACTGGTCGTCTTTCGCTGGGTAAAGCTGCTGAATTGGCCGGATATTCGATCCGTGCTTTCGTCGAGATATTAAGCCATCATAACGTCGCGGTAATTGACTATTCGCCGGACGAGCTAAGCCAGGAGTTGGCCTCTTGAAGGAGCCGGTGGTTCTCGATAGTACCTGCCTTATCGGATTTGAAAGAATTGGCAAGCTAGAACTCCTTCCAACTCTCTTTGAGCCAATACTCATTCCACCGGCTGTTTATGCTGAGTTTGCCAAGCCAAATCAATGGCTATTGGTCGATCAAAGGTTTGACGCTTCGCTAGCAAGTGTTCTTCGGATGGCTCTCGGGGCTGGCGAATCGGAAGCCATCGCCCTTGCGAAACAGCTGAATATTCGCTTCGCGACGGATGACCGACAGGCCCGAGCGGCCGCCCAACAACTCGGACTGCGGATAGTCGGAACCGTCGGAATTCTGTTGAGGGCCAAATCCGCCGGAGTTGTTAACGCTATCACTCCATTGCTTGACGCCCTTGATCAAAGCGGCTTTCGCATCGGCCAGACGCTTCGCGATGAAGCAATCCGAGTCGCGAACGAAGATGGGTAAGACTTGACGACCTATCTGAAAAGAAGCGGAGCCTCGGCTCCCTTTTTGTTTTCTGTTTTTCTTATTTTGTGGTTTATCTTTATTTTTTCGACCACAGAATAAGAAGAAGAATACACGAACAAAGAAGAATAAAGAGAGAACCGCCCCGTCAGCCGAAGCGGCTGCCACCCCTCCTTCTTAAGGAGGGGAGTTTTCGCGCCAACTAGCCGACTCTTTGAGCTTTGTGTGTCCGCCTGGTTTTCTTTTGCCCTTCTTCTGTCAGGAGGTGATAAGATAGCGCCATTCCGCAATTTTTTAATTTTTGCCCGAGTCCTTCGGGTGGTGAACTTTTGATCTCAGAAAGGAGCAAATATGGAAGGCACAAAAAAGTCGTACGACATTCCGAAATTCAAAGAACAATACGAGAACTACATCGGCGGCGAGTGGGTAGCGCCGAAGAGCGGTGAATATTTTGACTGCATCTCGCCGGTGGACGGCAAATCGTTCACGAAAGTGGCGAGGTCAAATGAAGAAGATGTGAACGCGGCCCTCGATGCGGCTCACGAAGCATTCAAGACCTGGGGCAAAACGTCGGTAACCGAGCGGAGCAACATCCTGCTAAAGATCGCCGACCGGATGGAGCAGAATCTTGAACTGCTCGCACGCGCCGAGACGTGGGACAACGGCAAGCCGATCCGCGAGACGACGGCGGCCGATCTACCGTTGGCGATCGACCACTTCAGATATTTTGCGAGCGTGATCCGAGCGGAGGAAGGCTCGGCGAGCGAGCTTGATCAGAACACGCTGTCGGTGATCATCAAGGAGCCGCTCGGCGTGGTCGGGCAGATCATCCCGTGGAATTTTCCGCTTCTGATGGCTACTTGGAAGCTCGCACCGGCACTCGCGGCGGGTAACTGCGTCGTGATCAAACCTGCCGAGCAGACGCCCGCTTCGGTCATGGTGTGGGCGGAGCTGATCGGCGATCTGCTGCCGAAAGGCGTGTTGAATATCGTCAACGGATTCGGCGTCGAGGCGGGCAAGCCGCTCGCGACTTCCGAAAGGATCGCGAAGGTTGCGTTCACGGGCGAGACGACTACCGGCCGTTTGATCATGCAGTACGCCTCGCAGAATCTGATCCCCGTCACGCTCGAACTTGGCGGCAAATCGCCGAACATTTTCTTTGAAAGCGTGATGGACGTGGACGACGAATTCTTCGACAAGTGTCTCGAAGGAGCGACGCTGTTCGCGTTGAATCAAGGTGAAGTCTGCACGTGCCCGTCTCGCGTGCTCGTGCAGGAATCGATCGCCGAGAAATTCATTCCGCGATTCGTCGACCGCGTGAAGCAAATCAAGATGGGGCATCCGCTCGACCCGTCGACTATGATGGGAGCACAGGCAAGCAAGGACCAGTATGAGAAGATCCTGAACTATCTGCAGATCGGCAAGGACGAGGGTGCTGAAGTCCTCGTGGGCGGAAACGCGTACAAGAATTCCGACCTCGAAGACGGCTACTACGTCGAGCCGACCGTGATGAAGGGCCACAACAAGATGCGCGTGTTCCAGGAAGAGATCTTCGGCCCGGTCACGTGTCTGACGACCTTTAAGGACGTTGACGAAGCAATCGAGATCGCTAACGATACGTTGTATGGATTGGGCGCGGGAGTTTGGACTCGCGACGCTCACGAGCTTTACCGCGTACCGCGTGCCATCGAAGCAGGACGTGTCTGGGTGAACAATTATCACGCCTACCCTGCCCACGCTCCGTTCGGCGGCTACAAGAAATCCGGCTTCGGCCGCGAGAATCACCTGATGATGCTCGACCACTACCGCCAAACAAAGAACATGCTCATCTCCTACGACAAAAAGGCGATGGGATTCTTTTAGATTTCTTTGCCCGCGAATAACGCGAAAAAGACGCGAATTTTTTGATCGTTCACGCGACATTAAGCGTTTTTCGCGGGCAAAAACTCTTATGGCATTATCACGCGTAAAGATAACTGAAGAGGCTTCGAAGATCGTCGACCAACTCCGCGACAAGCATGGTGAGTTGATGTTTCATCAGTCGGGCGGGTGCTGTGATGGGAGTTCGCCGATGTGTTTTCCGAAAGGTGAGTTCATCGTCGGGTCGAGCGACGTATGGCTGGGCGAGGTGGCGGGCTGTGATTTCTATATGGCGAAGGACCAGTTCGAATTCTGGCAGCACACCGAACTCACCATCGACATCACCGAAGGCCGCGGAGCGAGCTTTTCGCTTGAGATCCCGCTGGGGCTGAGGTTTGTGACGAAGTCGCGCGTGTTTAGTTACGAGGAATCACAGAATCTAGTCGAGACGCATCGCGGCGATGTCGCAGTAGCGAAAGGCTAAGAGGTTGCCCGCGAATTACGCGAATAAACGCGAATAAGAATAGTCATTCATTATCGTTTCACGTGATTAGCGGGCAAAATACTGTTATGAAGATCACCGTCTACGAAAAACCTACCTGAACGACTTGCCGGAACTTGGCCACGCTGTTCCGTGAGAACGGCATTGATTTCGACAAGGTCAATTATTTCAACGAACCGTTTACCGCCGAGCGGCTGAAGAAACTTGCGAATAAGGCCGGCGTGAGACCAATCGAGATGACTCGCGGAGCGGCATCGGCGGGATTGACGAAAGACACGCCGGACGCCGAAGTGATCGCCGCGATGGTTGCCGACCCGAATCTGATCCAGCGGCCGATAGTCGAGGTTGGTGACCGTGCCGTCGTCGCAAGGCCGATCGATAAAGCTCTCGCGTTGATCAAGTGAACCTAAACAGGAGCAGTTTCTCTCTACGCCCTAGTCTCTCTGTGCGCTCTGCTGCCTCTGTGGTAAAAACTATCTATGAGCCTCACTAACGGAAGCGGTAACGGCGATGTGCCGAAGCCGAAGAACGTGCTCGGCGGTGATCTGAAAGTTTGCTGCACGGCGCCGATGACGGGATTTTATCGCGACGGTTACTGCAAAACGGGCGTGGACGACCGCGGGCGTCATACAGTCTGCATCGTTGCGACCGCCGAGTTTCTCGAATATTCGAAAGCGGCTGGTAACGATCTTTCAACGCCGATGCCGCAGTTCAGGTTTCCCGGACTTCAGCACGGCGATAAATGGTGTCTCGTCGCGATGCGATATGCTCAAGCATTAGCGGATGGAATGGCTCCGAAGGTTGTCTTGGAAGCGACGCACGAATCGACGCTCGAGTTCGTGTCACTTGAAGATCTGAAGCGAACGCGGTTTAGAGTTCAAGCTTTCGCTTGTTTCCGTTGCCTCAAAGCGTCTTGCAGCGGCCGACAACAAGCTGAAGCTTGAACTCTCTGAACACCGAATATGGAGAGCATCGCGCATCTTCGACATCTTTATACTTACAACGACTGGGCTAACCGGCGCATTTTGGTCGCGGTGAAGGGTTCAGGCTCTGAGCGGTGCTGCCAGATCCTGGCTCATCTGCTGGTCACCGAGATGGAATATTACGAGCGGCTTTTCGGCAAAGATTCGACCGGGTTCAACTTTTGGCCGGATCTGACAGTAGAAGATTGCGGCGAGTTGGCACGAGCCGTCTCGCAGGCATACGAAAAACTCTTGCGCAGATTTGATGATGAAGGGCTCGAGATAATCGCAAAGTACCGATCAAGCGAAGGCATCCCATATCAAAACACTTACCGCGAACATCTCACTCACGTGCTGATGCATTCATCCACCCACCGCGGCAACATCATGCTCAAGCTTCGCGAAGAAGGCTTTGAACCGCCGAAGATCGACTACATAATCTATCTGAGAGAAACGAAGTATATTTAGCTTGTTAATTAAAGAGAATTGGTGTTAAATACAGAGTGAGAGACGGCGAAAGCCGCCCCTCACGGAGTAAACCTAAGGAATTTCCTTAGATTTCTCCTCAAGTTGAACAAGGCGATGATTGAGGTTATGAATGGCGTCAATCATTGCCTTTTCTCTTTTTCGGCTTATGAAATGTTTTACGATCTCAAAGCCGAGCCAGAGCAACTTGAGGCACTCCAACAGAATCAACGATTCCATCTTCGTGACCTCCTTCTATGTATATTGTCAAAGAGTCAGAGACTGACTCCCTGACGTGTCGGATAGTAGCAAACGCCTCGCAGAACGACAAAACGATGCCGGTACGATAGAATGATGTGTTTTCAAAATGGAACCGCAGCAGCAGTTAGAACAATTCGTTTTCGACTTCAATAAAGAACAGCCCGAGATCGTTGCCGAATCGAGCGACGAGTTGAAGATCAAGCTCGGCGAGTTTGCCGGGCCGCTTGATCTGCTTTTGTATTTGATCAAGCAGGAGCAGGCGAATATCTTCGACATCCCGATCGCAAAGATCACTGACGAATACGTCAAATACATCCGGCTGATGAAAAGTCTCGACATCGCGGTCGCGGCTGACTTTGTCGTGATGGCGGCGACGCTGATCGAGATCAAGTCGAGAATGCTGTTGCCGCGCGATCCTTTGGCGGCGGCGGATGAAGAAGAGTTTGAAGATCCGCGAAAGGAACTCGTAGATCAGCTTCTTGAATACGAGAAATTCAAGTCGGCCGCTCAGATGCTTTATGAGCGTTCGACCATCGAACAGGCCGTTTTCAAACGCGGCACGATCGAATCGGACGACAACAACGCCGAGATCAGCGCGACGGTCTTCGATCTGCTGACGGTTTTCCAGAAGATCGTCGTCCGCCACAAAGAGCAGGTGACGCTTGAGATCGAGCGCGAAGAGATATCTCTTGCAGACATGCTCAAGGCCTTGAAAAAGCGGATCTATGATGAGATCGAGCTGAACTTGCTTACGTTCTTCGAAGAGTTTCACACCCGCCGCGAACTCGTGACGGCCTTCATCGCCGTGCTTGAGATAGTGCGAACCGAGGAAGTAAAGCT
>CADEGD010000003.1:61952-74122 GCA_902826795.1 uncultured Acidobacteriota bacterium
GCCCGCTCCGCGGCTGAGGTGATGGCGATCGCCGAGGCGATCATTTTTGTATCCGACGAACCGATCACGTCTAAGGCTTTGGGCGAGATAATCGGCGAAGATAAGCAGACGGTTCAGGCTGCTGTCGAGGAACTGCAAAAGGAATACGAAGAGCGGTCCGGCGGGCTGCAGATCCGCGAGATCGCCGGCGGCTGGCAGATCGCGACGCGGACGGAATATCACGAAGAGATCAGAAAGTTTCTGAAGACGCGGCCTTCGGCAAAGCTGTCTCTCGCCGCGCTCGAAACGCTTTCGGTCATCGCGTACAAACAGCCCGTCACCGTTCCTGAGATCCTTGAGATCCGGGGCGTACAATCAGCCTCGGCGATCAAGACTTTGCTCGAAAAACGCCTGATCGTCACCAAGGGCCATAAGGAAACGGTCGGCCGACCGATGCAGTACGGCACGTCGAAAGATTTCCTGATCCAATTCGGACTCAAAGATCTTACCGATCTTCCGTCAATCGAAGATTTTGAAGATCTGACCTCGTCCGCACTCGACCAGTAATGAAGCTCGGAATAATCGGCAAAGGTTCGTTCGGAACGTTTCTCGAAACGATACTCTCGCCGCATTTCGAGATCGCCGATGATGCCGACAGCATCATCCTTGCGGTGCCGATCTCGGCGTATGAGACTGTTGCGGCGGAGAATAAAGACAAGCATCTGATCAACGTCTGCAGCGTTCAGCAGCCGAGTACGGAGCACTTGTTGAAATACACCGACGCCGTGACATGCCTGCACCCTCTTTTCGGAGCCCGAACGCCCGTCGAAAGCCGCAACACGATCGTCACTCGTAAACTGGGTGAAGGCTCGAAGTTTTCCGACAGCGAACGTAAGTTTCTTGAAGGTTTCGAAAAGGTCTCGGCGATGATGTATGAAGATCACAAGGGCGAGCCCTTCACGCCGGATTCCCACGACAGACTGATGGCTCGCACTCACGTCGCCGCCGTACTCGCCGCGAAGCAAATGAAGGTTTTCGTCGACCGAGCCGACGACATCCCCGACGAACTCATCCCGAACAGCTTTCGATTGATGCGAGACTTTGTCCGCACTCTCGACGATATGCCGCAGGGTACGATCGAGAGTATTATGGCTAATCCATACTTCTGAATTGTAACGCGCCGAGACGCAGAGAATGCTGGCAATTTTAGCTATAGTATTGGTTGTTAGCGGAGTCCTCATCGTGGCGGGCTTTACTGCTCCGGTGTGTAGAAAAGTATTCCTGTTTGCCGGAATCGCTATTCCTGCCTATATTGTTAGTCTTTTTCTGTGGTTCGGGATCATATATTCCCGATATGTCTCTATCGAAATGCCGACAGCGGTAGGAGGAGGGATGTATTTTTTCTTACCGCCTTTGATACCTGTCGCCTTGATTTTATTGATCGCCAACAAAGTCTTTCCAAGTAACCGCTAATCTTTCGGTTCACCTCTCTGCGTCTCCGCATGCTTGCGATAAACTGTTCCCGTGAAAGAAAGACTCCAAAAACTTATCGCTCAAGCTGGCATCGCGTCGCGGCGGGCAGCGGAGGAAATGATCAAGGCCGGCGAGGTTTCGGTAAATGGTGAGACCGTGACCGAACTGGGCACGAAAGCCGACCCTTCGAAAGATCACATCAAGGTCCGCGGAAAGCTCATCAATCTAAAGATCGAGAATCAACAGCACGTATATATATTGTTGAATAAGCCGAAAGGCGTGCTGTCCAGCGTCTCTGATCCCGAAGGCCGAACGCTTGTTACGGACTTGATCAAAGGAGTCGGGCGGCTGCATCCGGTCGGCCGTTTAGATTACAACACCGAGGGCTTGATAATCCTCACCAACGACGGCGCTTTCACTAACAAGGTCTCCGCATCGAAAACTATTCCGAAGGTTTATCAGGTCAAGACGAAGGGGCTCCCGACCGAGGTCGCGATTAGAAAACTAGCTCGGGGCGTGAGGCTTGAAGACGGCTTTAAGACGTCTCCCGCGGAGATCAAAGAGCTAAAGCCGACCGACAAGAACGGCTGGTATGAGGTTACGCTTTTCGAAGGACACAATCAGCAGATCAGAAAAATGTTTGATTCGATCGGCCATTCGGTTGTAAAGCTGAAGCGAATAAAGATCGGGACGATAACCGATGTAGGGTTGGGTACCGGAAAGAGCCGGAAACTAACCGATGCGGAGTTAAAGTCGCTTGGTTACAAGAAGGCCTAACGAGCGATAGCTCGATGTTCGACCATCAGACAAAGATCCTGAACCACCTTGATCCCCGCCTTCGCCATTCGCTCCGCCGAATCGTCATCTCTAATTCCCAACTGCAGCCAAACCGACTTAGGCTTTCGCTCGATGATCGAGTCGACGTGTTGAAACACGTCTTTTGAGCGCCGAAAGACGTTGATCATATCGATATCGCCAGGAATATCGGCCAGCCTTCGATAAACTTTCTCGCCTAATATCTCGGTAACTTCAGGATAATAAACAGGCACCGGAACTATCTCGCATCCGGCTGTTTGCATGTATTTAGGCACGTAGAACGCCGGCTGTCCGCCGTGATCTTCAGGCTTAATTCCGAGCACCGCAATTCGATTTGTCTCGCGAAGCAGTTCCGCGATCTCTGCGTCGGTCGTAAGAATTTTTGACTTCCAGTTCATAGTTCCGCGGAAAACTTTCCACTCATCACTTGTTACTTGTTCCGGGAAAAAGTGATAGGTGAGAAGTAGTAAGTATTACCTGATTCTAGCAATCCATCGCCGAGACGAAAAATCGCAATTCTTGCCGGTTAGCCCAGATTATGAGATCATAATATTTTGTTATCCATATGAATTTCGAACTAAACGAAGACCAACTGCAGATCAAATACAGCATTCGTGAGTTTGCCGAGAGCGAGATCCGCCCGAACGTGATGGAGTGGGACGAAGCTCAGCACTTCCCTGTCGAGCTGCGGCCGAAGCTGGCCGAGCTCGGCTTGCTCGGCATCCTGTTTCCCGAGGAGTACGGCGGGGCGGGCCTCGGCTATGTCGAATACGCGACGATCATCGAAGAGATCGGACGTGTTTGCGGCTCGGTTGGGCTGTCGGTCGCCGCTCACAATTCACTCTGCTCAAACCACATCTACATGTTCGGCACCGAAGAGCAGAAGCAGAAATATCTCGTTCCGCTCGCTCAAGGAGAATCTTTCGGCGCGTGGGGATTGACCGAATCGCAAGCCGGATCGGATGCATCGGGAACGCGGACGACTGCCGTCCGAAAGGGTGACGCGTTTGCGCGTTCGGCCGAACAGAGCCCAACGGAAACAACGGCTGAAGCCGTCACTCTTACAGGTGGATGGATCGTCAATGGGTCGAAAAATTTCATCACACATGCAATCGCCTGCAACACGCTCGTCGCCGTTGCGGTGACCGATAAGGAAAAAGGAAACCGCGGTATCTCGGCGTTTATCTTCGACAAGTCGATGGAAGGTTTTCGCTCGGACAAGAAAGAGAATAAGCTCGGGATGCGGGCGTCCGAAACGGCGTCTGTCGTTTTCGAAGATTGCTACGTGCCGGACGAGAACCGGCTGGGCAATGAGGGTGAAGGATTTCTACAAGCCATGCAAGTGCTCGACGGCGGGCGGATCTCAATCGCGGCACTGTCGGTCGGTATTGCGCAAGGTGCTTACGAAGCCGCTGTGAAGTATGCAAAAGAACGCCAGCAGTTCGGCAAGCCGATCGCGGAGTTTCAGGCGATCCAGTTCAAGCTGGCCGACATGGCTACGCAGATCGAGTGCGCTCGGCTCTTGACGTTGCAGGCCGCAGCGACGAAAGACGCGAAGAAGCCCGTCACGCAACAATCCGCGATGGCTAAGCTCTACGCGTCCGAGGTCGCCGTCCGCGTTGCTGAAGAATGCGTGCAGATCCACGGCGGCTACGGTTATACGAAAGATTACCCGGCGGAAAAATACTGGCGCGATTCAAAGCTCTGCACCATCGGCGAGGGCACGAGCGAGATCCAGCGAATGGTGATCGCCAAGAATTTACTTCGGGGCTAGAGCAGCGTAAACCGGTGCCTTATTGCTGCCAATCCCACGCGCCTTTTGCCCGTCGCTTACGTCGTTGCTAAAGTCTAATTTTACGATCTCACCGAAGGCTTATGTACAGACGATCTTTAACTTTCGTTCTACTTTTTGTAGTCACTTTCTCGGGCCTCGCTTTTGGCAGAGACCGGATAGACGATCGCGTTTTGGCGCAGATCAAGGCTGAGGGGTTTGAGCGGTCGAAGGCAATGGAGACAGTCGGATATCTGACTGACGTGTTTGGACATCGGCTGACGAATTCGCAGAACCTGAAGAAGGCGAAGGCTTGGATGATGTCGAAGATGACTGAGTTCGGGCTGGAGAATGTGAAGGCCGAGCCGTGGGGAACGTGGGGACAGGGATGGGACCTTGAACGGTTCTCAGTCGAGATGACGGCTCCGACATATGAGCGGTTGAATGCGCATCCACTGGCTTGGACGCCGTCGACTAATGGCGTCGTTAGCGGTGAGCCGATGGTCGTGAGCATACGTTCGAACGCGGATTTCGCTGCCTATAAAGGCAAGCTCAAGGGTGCGATCGTGATGAACGGCCGCGTGACATTCCCGACGCCCGATTCTCGAAAAGGCGATCCGATCAAGCGTTTGACGGACGAGGAATTGAAGAAGAAGGAAGGCTCATATGACGCGACTAAAGATCCGGACGGCGAAGGTACGACGACTTATCAGGACGAAGAGAAAGACTGGCTCGACAGCCTGAGACGCGGCAAGGAAGTGACGCAGTTTTTGAAGAGCGAAGGCGTCGCCGCGGTTATCAACCCGAGCAGCAAACCCAACGGCGTGCTTGCCGTGCAAGGTTCTTATTATCCCGATCCGGCGATCAACCCGCCGACGTTCGTCGTCGCCCGTGAGCAGTATGCGCGGATCATGCGGCTCGTCGATCGAAAGGTTCCGGTGAAGCTCGAACTGAGCCTGCAGACGAAGAGTAACCCGGACGGAACGGGATCGAACGTGATCGGCGAGATCCCGGGCACCGATCCGAAATTGAAGGACGAGGTCGTGCTGCTCGGCGGACATTTCGATTCGTGGCATTCGGGAACGGGTGCGGCGGATAACGCGGCCAGCTGTGTGGCGATCGTCGAAGCGCTTCGGATATTGAAAGCGGTCGGACTGAAACCGAGGCGGACGATACGCGTGGCGTTGTGGGACGGCGAGGAGCAGGATTATTACGGCTCGATCGGATACGTAACGAAGCATTACGGCGATCCGTTCACTATCAAGCTGAAGCCCGATCACGCCAAGCTTTCGGCGTACTATAATCTCGACAACGGCGTGGGCCGCATCCGCGGGATCTATCTTCAAGGCAACGAGGCCACTCGGCGGCTGTTCGAAGAATTTCTCGGGCCGTTCGCATATCTCGGAGCGAACACGATCACCACGCTGAACACCGGCGGCACCGATCATATGTCGTTCGACGCAGTCGGCCTGCCCGGCTTTCAGTTCATTCAAGACCCGCTCGACTACAACACGCGGATCCATCATTCGAACATGGACGTGTTCGAATCGGTGAATGAAGAGGATTTGAAGATTAACGCCGTGATCGTCGCGGCCGTCGCATATCAAACCGCCATGATGAACGAGCGTATGCCGCGGAAGGCCCTGCCGACGCCGGCGGAAGGCGATTGGTATTTACCGGCGAACCGTCCATAGCTATTCCATTTTTTTGTGTTTTTTGTAGTTTATGTTTTTTAATTTTTAACGCGGAACCACAGAAAACACAGAAATCACAAACAAGATCGGAAAGAAATGCCTAAACTGCTCGCCTTCCTCTTAGTACAACTTGTGGCCGTCTCAGTCGCTTTTGCTCAAGATGCCGGGCCGAGGGCGAGGGATCTTGGGGTAAAGATCGGCGTGCTGCCGACGGGTGCGAACAATGCGATAACTGATGTCGGCGGTGTGACGGTTGGGCAGACAACGATAATTCGCGGAGAGAATGTTCGGACGGGCGTAACGGCGATATTGCCGCACGGCGGAAATCTGTTTCGCGAGAAGGTTACGGGGGCAGTGTTCGTCGGCAACGGATTCGGCAAGCTTGCGGGCTCGACGCAGGTGAACGAACTCGGCGAGATCGAGACGCCGATCTTGTTGACGTCGACTCTGTCGGTCCCGAAGACCGCAGATTTCGTGATGGACTATATGCTCGGGCTTCCGGGAAATGAGGACGTGCGGTCGATCAATCCGCTGGTTGCCGAGACGAATGATGGCGGGCTGAACGATATTCGCGGACGGCATATTGCGCGGGATGATGTTTTCGCCGCGTTGAAAGGGGCGAAATCGGGAACGGTCGCGGAAGGATCTGTCGGAGCGGGCACTGGAACCGTCGCGTTCGGCTGGAAAGGCGGGATCGGGACGGCGTCTCGCAAGCTTCCGGCGACATTGGGCGGATATACGCTCGGTGTGTTGGTGCAGTCGAATTTCGGTGGTGTGCTTACCGTAGATGGTGTGCCCGTTGGAGAGGAGTTGGGGCAGTATTATTTGAAGAATGCTGTCGGTGGATCGGACGCTAACAGAGAGAACCACCCCGTCGGCGAAGCGCCGACACCCCTCCTTCGTAAGGAGGGGAGCCGAAAACAAATCGACTCGGAAAGTGCGGACGGGTCGATCATTATTGTGATCGCTACGGATGCTCCGGTGGATCACCGGCAGTTGAAGCGGCTGGCGTCAAGGTCGATGGTCGGGCTTGGGCGCACGGGTTCGTCGATGACGAACGGCAGCGGGGATTATGCGATCGCATTTTCGACGGCGAACCGAATAAATGCTTCGCAAAATGTTCGCGATATAAAGGTACTCGGCAACGATGCAATGTCGCCGCTGTTTCAGGCGGTGATAGAGGCGACCGAGGAAGCGATCATCAATTCGCTGCTAAAGGCGACGACCGTCACCGGTAACGGCCGAACGATCGAGGCTATCCCGATCGATAAGGTGAAAGAGATATTGGCGAAGTACGGAAGGAAGTAGATGCCGAAACCCGCACGTTAGTAAGGGCGTAACGTTCAAGTTGGGAGTTACGCCCTCAATAACATACGGGCTTCTGCGCTTCTGCGCGGCTGCGGACAAGAATGTCCGCGTTCCTTAAACGGTTCCGTCGTCGTAGCCGGAATCATACGAGGTCGTATCAACAACTCCGGCGTCCATTCCGGTATCTACTGCCGACATATCGTATCCGCCCGCGTCGTAGGTTCCGCCGCTTGCGACGGCTGAGGATGCATCGACGTCGTAACCGACTGACGTAGTATCGGCTTGATCGGCGTAACCGGCTGCTGCGGCCTGAGAGTCGGCGGCGTGAGCGGCGCTCGATTCGGCGGCGTCGGTCATTCCGGCTTCGGCATACCACTCGGCGTTGTCGGCGTAATAGTCGGCATTCTTTTCTTCGTAAATGGCGTTGCCGAGATTGTACGCGTCCTGATCAGACTGGCTAGTGTGATCTGAACCGCCCGCTTGATAATCGGCGTCGCCCGTAGCGTAAGCGGCGTTCTGCGCGTCTTCTTTGGCGGCTTCGTAATCGCCCGCAGCGATGTGTTCCGCCTGCTGCTCTCGATATTCCGCGGCCGTCTCCTGCTTGTAAGCGGCGTTCTCAAGATCGCCGGCATCGGACGCACCTAACATACTTGAATCTCCGGCCGCGTATGCCGCGTCTTCCGCAGTTGCTCGGGCCTCCGCCGCCGCGGCGTAATCGCCCTCGGCAACGTAAGCATCGGCCTGCTCTTGTGCTGCTCGTGCGGCTTCGGCATCGGCGGCTTGCTGGGCGATCGCGGGATCGGCAGCTTCGGCAGTGTATGTATCGCCGGAGTCCGCCAGGCCGTAGACGCCAGCATCCTGTGCCACACCGTCAGCAGGCGGGACGACAACGTCTTCGAAACCTTCGCTGCCGAGATTGAACTCGACCGAGTTCGTCGAGATCTCCTGCTCGGTCGGCAATCCGCTTTCGGCTTCGATCGTGTAATCGCCTTCACCGGCCTCGACCGCTTCCATATCCACTTCCTCGAATTCCCCGTCGCCGTCCGGATCTGCAAGCACGGTTTCGAACTCGCCATCGCCGTCGCTATCGACCGCGCCGACATCGAGCTTGGTCGCCGGAGAGATATACGTCTGGCATGTGTGACATCCCCAGAATGCGGGCGGCGCGAACAGCCTGACCAAAATGTGCGGCATCTGCTTTTCACCGAGCAGCACTCCGTTGAAGGCGGCCTCTATCCATCTGCGTCCGACCTTATCGGAGACTGCTTTAGCCGCAGCGTTGAGCGGCTTGACCGCACGCAGTGCCGCCATTGCTTTAGCATCCGCGGCCCAGGCGAACGCGGAATTGTCGATAGCGTAGCCAGGGACGAGCGGACGCAGCCACCGACACTCCTTGCACATCACAAATTTGTCAGGCAGTCCGTGTCCATTGCCTCCGCACGTCCTACAGCTTGGCTGCTGATACTGCGGCGGATATTGATACATCTGCTGGCCGTAGTTCGGCGGCGGTTGCTGCTGCTGGTATTGCTGGTGTTGGTAGCCGCCATTTGCCGGCGGAACCTGCTGCTGATGTGGCGGCGGATGTTGGTGCGCCTGCAACGGCGGCTGTGAGACAGCTTGAACCACAGCAATCGCGACTCCGCAATATATGCAGAACTTCGTTACCTCCACCGGTTGACGATGGCCGTTCGGGCAGACCGGAAAATTTTGAGGGTTAGCTGACATTAGTATCCGTATGGGTTCGACATTGCCGAGAGCATTCCAAGCATGACGTAAAGCGCATAGCCGACGACGTGTAAAACCGTCGCGGCGATGCCGCCCCAAAGTCCGACCATCGCCATCCATTTGTTGTCTGCCGAAGCTCGCCCGCTCTTGATCGCGTCGAGTTCCATCCAGCCGAGTATCGCGGCCGGGATTCCCGCGAACGGCCCGCAGCAGATGAATGCAACGATCGCGAGAATAAACGAGATCAAGCCCTTCTGACTCTGCTGCGAACCCGGCGAAACCGGCGGCGCGTTCATCGGCCCGATGGGTGAGGCGCAGTTCAGGCAGAATGCGGCCTGTGCCGGATTCATCTGGTTACATTTCGGGCAAGGTTTCGTCATATCGAATGCACACTAAACGTAAAGCCGTTCAAACAGCCGGCTCCGAACAATAAGGCGTAGAAAAAACGCAAAAGGCGACAAATTAAGGGATGCCCGTTAATATAACCGATGTGAGTTGCCAAAGCATTAACTTTTTTCGCGCGGTGAATAGATGATAAAGATCGAGAATTACATCGGCGGCGAGCTTGTTGCACCCATATCGAGCGGCTATTTGGATAATTTCGAACCGGCGACAGGTGAGGTTTATTCGCAGATTCCCGATTCCGATGAGCGGGATGTCGAGAGGGCGGTCGAGGCGGCGAAGGCCGCGTTCCCGGCCTGGTCGATGACGCCAGCTGAGGAGCGGTTTGCGATATTGATGCGGCTCGTGGCGCTTATCGAGCGCGACTTGGAATCGCTGGCTCTCGCGGAATCGACGGATAACGGAAAGCCCGTTTCGCTGGCAAGATCGCTTGATATTCCGCGGGCTGCGTCTAACTTTCGTTTCTACGCGACCGCCGCGATGCACACGGCGAACGAGTCGCATGATTCAACCGGTGTGGCCATCAACTACACTCTGCGACAGCCGCTCGGCGTGGTCGGGTGCATCTCGCCGTGGAACCTTCCGCTGTATCTTTTTACGTGGAAGATCGCACCGGCGATCGCCGCGGGCTGCACGGTTGTCGCCAAGCCAAGCGAGGTGACGCCGATGACGGCCTATCTTCTGTCGAAGCTGTGCATCGAGGCAGGATTGCCGTCGGGTGTGCTGAACATCGTTCACGGCACCGGGCCGCAGGTCGGCTCGGCTATCGTCGCACACCCTGAGGTTAAAGCCATTTCATTCACCGGCGGCACGAAGACCGGCGAAGAGATCGCACGAGTCGCCGCACCGATGTTCAAGAAGCTTTCGCTCGAACTCGGCGGGAAAAATCCGAACATCATCTTTGCCGATTGCAACTACGAAGAAATGCTCGCAACGACGGTGCGTTCTTCATTCTCCAATCAGGGCGAGATCTGCCTCTGCGGTTCGCGGATCTTCGTCGAGGGGCCGCTGTATGAACGCTTTCGCCGCGATTTTGTCGAACGCGTCTCGGCGTTGAAGGTCGGCGATCCGCGCGACCCATCGACTGACATCGGCGCGATCGTTTCGCAACAGCATTTCGAGAAGATACTGTCGTACATCGAGTTAGCGAAAGAAGAAGGCGGAACGATCCTGACGGGCGGTGGAACGCGGACGCCTTCGTCCGCGAGTGAACAGGCGGACGAAGGCGTCCGCGTTCCATCTACCCGCTGTGCGAAAGGCTGGTTCATCCAGCCGACCGTCGTCGAAGGCCTGCCGCACGATTGCCGCACCAACCAGGAAGAGATCTTTGGCCCGGTCGTGACGATAATGCCGTTCGACACCGAGGAAGAAGTGCTCGGCTACGCCAACAGCGTCCGATACGGATTGTCCGCCACCGTCTGGACCGAGAATCTCTCCCGCGCACATCGCGTCGCCGCCCGACTCGAATCCGGCATCGTCTGGATTAATTGCTGGTTATTAAGAGACCTCCGAACCCCGTTCGGCGGAGTCAAAGACTCCGGCCTCGGCCGCGAAGGCGGCTTCGAAGCGCTTAGATTTTTTACGGAAGAAAAGAATGTTTGCTTAAAGGTTTAGTCCGCTTTATTCGGCTTCGTCGACAACAACGACGCCACTCGGAGTGTTTTTCTTAGAATGCCATGAGATCGTCAATTCTGGTCACAGCTTTAGTCTTTGCCTTAGTGGTGTCCCCGATTCAAAGCAGGGGGCAAACAAATAAACCTGCTCTCTTTTCCAGGCACACCACCAACGCACAAAATCTGAAAGTATTCGACGCCCTCTGGGAAAAGGTCAACAGCAAATATTATGATGCTGATTTCAACGGCGTTGATTGGAGAGAGGTAAGGAACAACTATCGCCCGCGTGCTGAAAAGGCGGAAACCAAGCAAGAATTGTTAAAGATTCTAAGGTTGATGTTGGCGGAGCTGAAGACGTCGCATCTTTATGTTTGGCAGACAGTCAGCGAACGGGATCTGGAAAAGCAGCTACAGCGAAACTTTGACAGGAAGCATGACTCATTACGAATAGGGTATCCATTTACCTTTAAGAAGATAGGTGAAAGCCTTGTCGTTACGAGCGTTCAACCGAAGTCGGCTTTAGAATGGGATAAGGTAAAAGTAGGCTGGGTTTTAGAAGCGGTAGACAACGTCAATACCAACGGAAATTGGACATTGCCGGCTGATTTGACAGTAGGCAGGAAGACTAGTTTTTCTTTTCGAGACATAAATAACAAAAGGTATGAGCAGGTGCTGACCGTCGAATGGCTTGCTGAGAAACCGATTCGTGAGAGCAAAGTCATAACGGGCAATATCCTATATTTGAAGTTCGACGGATTTAAGTTTGGAACAAATGATTGGCTGCTGAATGCGCTCAAAACGTTGGGCGTCGACGACAGCGTCATTGTTGATCTCAGAAGTAATCACGGTGGTCTGGTGGACGAGGTCCAGCAGTGCTTAGGTCGGTTTTTCGCTCGCGATATCGAGTTTGGCTCGTTTATTGAACGTACGGGAAAAACCAAAGCTAAAAAGATCGAAGGTCAAAAAATGCGAGCCTTCGCCGGAAAACTAGTCGTTCTCGTTGATGAGACGAGTTCTAGTGGAGCCGAAATATTCGCGCAATTGATCCAAGAAAATCAGCGAGGCACCATCATTGGAAGCATTACGTCTGGCCAAGTATTAAACGGCATCGAGTTTGGCTTGCCCGAAGATTTTAGAACCTCGATCGCTTTCCGGGATTATTTTTCGCCAAGAGGCTTTAGGATAGAGGGTTCCGGCGTACGCCCGGATATACAAGTTGACCAGACTATCGACGATATTGTTAGCGGTCGTGATATAGCGTTAGATAGAGCAGTTCTTGAATTGCAAAAACCTTAAGCCTGAATGAAAAAAACCTAACATAGAAAAATGATGAAATTCATAAATGTGTGCCTACTAACCTCCTTTCTGCTCGGTTCGTTGAGTGCTCAA
>CADEGD010000003.1:74206-176849 GCA_902826795.1 uncultured Acidobacteriota bacterium
GTACGTGGCCGAGTACGGAGAAGCAGTTGGTGCTGGCGAGGCTGCTGGAAAAGGAACTGACGGCGCTCGGTGTGCAGAAGGTGCGGATATCTGCGGAGGGGATCGTGTACGGGTTCGTGCCGGGGAATCTTGCGGATAATTCGAAGGTACCGACGATCGGGTTCATTGCGCATATGGACACTTCGCCGGCAGTGAGCGGTGCGAACGTCAACGCGATCATCCACAAGAACTATCAGGGCGGCGACATCGTTTTGCCGAACGACAAGACGCAGGTGATCACGGTCGCGCAGAATCCCGACTTGAAGAATCTGATCGGTGACGACATCATCACGGCGGACGGCACGACGCTGCTCGGTTCGGACGACAAGGCCGGTATTGCCGAACTGATGACGATGATCGACACGCTGAAGAACAATCCGTCGATCAAGCACGGCAACCTCGCCATCGCGTTCACGCCCGACGAGGAGGTAGGCGGCCCGATGGAGAAGTTCGACATCGAAGGCTGGGGCGCAAAGTTTGCCTACACTGTCGACGGCGAACAGCTCGGCGATATCTCGAACGAAACGTGGTCGGCTCGGACGGCGACTGTCACCTTTCGCGGCAAAAGTACGCATCCAGGTACAGCGAAGGGAATAATGATCAACTCAGCCTATGCGGCGGGATACTTCCTCGGTGAGTTTCCGAACGTCGCTAAGGATCGGCCCGAAACGACCGAAGGCCGGGTCGGATTCATTCACCCTTATGTCGGGAATCTCGATGTCGAGACCTCGACCGTGAAGATCCTGCTTCGCAATTTCGACATCAATGGGCTTGAGGCGCAGGAAAATTTAGTGAGGAGTTTGGTCGCGACGACTCAGGCGAAATTTCCGGATGTGAAGATCGAATACAAAAGCGAGCTTGGATATCTGAATATGAAGGAAGTCTTGAAAGACTATCCGCAGCTTACCGACTTCGCGATCGAGGCGGCAAAGCGTGCGGGTGTCAACGCCGAGCTCCGGCCGATACGCGGCGGAACGGACGGTTCGCGGCTCACCGCTCGGGGATTGCCGACGCCGAATCTATTCACAGGCGGCCACAACTTTCACGGCAAGCTTGAGTTCAACTCGCGCAAGGGTTTGGAGAAATCGACCGAAACGCTTGTCAATCTCGTACAGATTTGGGCCGAGAAGGGAGGCGGCAAATGAGCCAGGAAACTCAAGCAGTAAGGATCGAAACCGGCGAAGAGGTTGCGTTCGAGCTGATGAAATTCATCGCTGAGAAAGAAAATAAGAGCCTAAATCCAGAGGAAATACGCGGCTATTATTTAGACCTTTTCGTCGAATGCGCAAAGGCTGTTTACGAGGGAGAAAGATAGTAGAACCCGCAGCCCCACCAAGGCAGACGGATACAACCTAAAGAAAATGAAAAAGCTCACAACTATCACATTTTTCGCGCTTTTGTTTGCTGCGTCGGCGTTGGCTCAAGATCCGCCGAAGGCGGTCGTGCAGGCCGCGATGAAGAAGTTTCCCGGCGTGTCGACCGGTCAAATGCAGCAGATAGTTGCGGCAAAACGCGTGATGTCGATCGCGTTGCCGACGTGGCTGCCGGCTGGGTTCAAGGTCGAGGAGATCAAGGCTCGCATCGGACGAGCGGTCGCGCTCGAAGATCGCGAGTTCATCATCGTCTATTCGCGGACGCTGCAAAACGGCGACACTCAGCGGTTCGCTCTCGAAGCCGGATTCGACGGGCTCGGCGGTCTGCCTTACGACGTAACCAAAACTCTGCGCTCTCCGATCGGCGAGATCGACTTGATGTACGAACCGAAGGATCTCGACGACGATGGCAAGAAACTAGAGAACTACGTGTACACGGAATGGTATCTGGTCGGGAAGACGAACTTTCATTACATCGGGATGTACGGTGCGCCTGAGGAAGGCGATCCGGGAATCGCGATGATCTCGATGGCAGATACAGAAAGGATCTTGAAATCGCTAACACGGCTGTAAATCAGTAACTAACGGTTAGGCATGTGAGTCGGTGTTAGTTGGCCCGTCCAGTGTGCGTAGCACACGACAATTATGGTAGCTACACGTGAAGCCGCTTCGGCAAAACGTGTAGGCTGGCAAGGAAGAGATTCGAGCGTGCGGAGCATGCGTCACATTGGTGTCGCGTGTTTCACACGCTCTTCGTTATTTTGGTGCAGTCGTCTACAGGTTCCGCTCTGCTCCACCTGTAGCTTTCGATATTGTCGTGTGCTCTGCACACTCGAAGAAACTTCCAGATCTACACGAACGTCTTGAGAAACTTCGGTCTCCTACGTGCTTTTGTCGCTTGTTCGAACGAGTAAGCAAGCTTGATGAGCGTGTGCTCGGTGAATGCTTTGCCGAAGAACGAGATGCCGATGGGAAGTTCTTTGGCGAAGCCGGCGGGAACGGTGATGTTTGGGTAACCGGCAACCGCTGCCATTGACGAACTGCTGACGTAGCCGCTGCCGCAATCGCCGCTGACGGTGTCGATCATCCACGTCGGAGCGTTCGATGGGCCAACGATCGCGTCGAGTTTGTTCTTATCAACCACCTCGTCGATTCCCTCTTCACGAGCGTATTTGCGGCACGTTTCAAGTGCGTCTTTGTATTCCTTCGTACTCAGATCGCCGAGCTTTCCGGAGTCAGTCATTATCGCTTGGCCGAAGTACTTCAGTTCGCGAGCAGTGTTGTCGTTGTTGAATTTGATCAGGTCGTCGAGCGTCTTGTGTCGCGATCCGCGAGCCCGCAGGTACTTCTCGACCCCATCCTTAAACTCATATTTCAAGACCATAAACTCGGCATCGCCGAACTTATTTCGATTCGGGAACTTCACGTCGATCAGTTCGGCTCCCGCACGCTTCATCGCTTCGAGTGCGGCGTTCGTCACTTTATCGACCGTCGCGTTGCGTCCCCAATAATCGCGTGCGACTCCAATGCGTGCTCCGCGAAGGCCGTTGATGTCGATTACGCTGTTGTCGAGATAGTTGACGCGGTTGGGCCGGGTGCGAGTCACGGCATCTTCCGAATCGGCGGCCGCAAGCACTTCGAGCAACGCGGCTGCGTCGAAGACGCTTCGACACATCGGGCCGGCGGTATCTTGCGTTGCCGAGATCGGGATGATGCCGCTTCGCGATACGAGCCCGACGGTCGGTTTCAACCCTACGATACCGTTGATGGAGGAAGGACACAGGATCGAGCCGTCGGTTTCAGTTCCGATCCCGACAGCGGCAAGATTCGCGGCGATCGCCGCTCCGGTGCCGGAGGAAGATCCACACGGGTTACGGTCGAGGATGTATGGATTGCGTGTCTGTCCGCCCCGGCCTGACCAGCCACTGATCGAATCGTTATCTCGGAAGTTCGCCCACTCGCTGAGATTCGTTTTGCCGATGATGACGGCTCCGGCGTCGCGAAGACGTTTGACGATGAACGCGTCCTGCTTCGGCGTTGGAGCGTCGACAAGTGCGAGGCTGCCGGCGGTCGTCTTCATCTTGTCGGCGGTGTCGATGTTGTCTTTGACGACGACGGGAATGCCGTGGAGCGGCCCTTTCACCATCCGGTTGCGTCGTTCGCGGTCGCGTTGACGGGCGATAGCGACAGCGTCCGGATTCACCTCGATTATCGAATTGATCTGCGGGTCGATCGCGCGAATGCGTGCGAGATACCAATTCGTGATCGACTCGCTCGTCATCTGCTCTTCAGTCATCAACCCCTGCAGATCAGAGATCGTCATCTCTTCCAGCGTCCGCGCCGCCCGCTGCCCGAACGCACTTCCACCCAACGCCGCTCCCACGCCCGCAAGTGTAGCCGCACCTAAGAAATCTCGTCTTTTCATAGCTATAGGAATTCGGTCGGGGTTATTGTACCAATAGGGATTAAAGGACAAAGCCTAGGCCAAAACCTTCTCAAATACTTCCCGGCCAAAATCATTGATGCTTTTGCCTGACCGTTTCGCAGCCGCAGCGATCTTTGCATGAAGATTCGGATCAAATCGAAACAAGACCTTACCGGAATGCGGCTTTGTCTTTTCACCAAATTTCTCTGCTAGCTGAAGATGGAAGTCGACCGACTCCTTAAATGCGGCCTTGAGTTCCTTGATAGAAGATCCGTGAAAGGACATTACGTGCTTGGGGTCGAGGCCGAGGACGCGGCCGACGAATATCTCGTCGCGATCGTCGAACTCGATCGATGCTTGATATTCCTTGTATTCGAGAGTATTGCTCATTTTGGCTTCTTCCAAATATCGTCGAAATATAGGCTTCCGTTAAAACTGAGAGCTCAGTGTTCTTTTGGCGATTTTATGAGAAGCGGACAGTTCCAGCGGAGATCGTCGGGAAAATTCCTCTCCCATGGAAATATTCCCTGTACCGTCGGGTAAACGCACTGGAGCAGTCGAAAGTTATCACCCTTATAGAACCATCTTGCCCAACCGACAAATTCGCGAAAATGTTCTTGAGGAACTTCGTCAAAGTAGCAAAGAAAGTCATCCAACACACCCTCATGGAACTCGCATGCCGTGAAAGTCTTTCCTTCCTTGATATCAAAGGCCATGTTGTTGATGAGAACGCGTGCTAGGTCTAGCTTCAAACCAAAAAGGATAATTTCCGGATGAGCATAATTCTCGAATAGACCTATCGAGTAGGTGAATCCAGCTCCCTGACTATCCTCATGAACATGAATTATATGCACTCCATGCTCTCGGACGTCATCAATCGTCTTCTGTTCTAGTTCGTCTTTCGCTTCTCTCATGCCCACCCTAACATCAAAATAACACTCCTAACAACTAGTTACTTTACTCGAAGTAGAGACTTCCGTTCAGATCGAGGATCCTTATACGGTCGCTGATCGCCGCAGCTTCCCTCGTCAATTCTCGCAACGGCGCACCGGGCGGTTCGTCGGAGAGGTTGAGGGTGCCGTAGTGCATGGGGACGAGGTAGCGGGCGCAGGAATCTTGAAATGCTTTGACGGCGTCGGCGGGACTGTTGTGGTTGGGTTCCATGAACCAGCGCGGTTCGTAGGCTCCGATGCCGATGACGAAATAGTCGATCTCAGGGAAAAACTCACCGGTCTCGCGATAGTGACGGCCGTAGCCGCTGTCTCCGCCGAAGTAAATGCTCGTTTCGCTGCCGCGGATCACGAAGCCTCCCCAAAGGCGGTGATTCGAATCGAACAATCCTCGGCGAGACCAATGACGGACGGGCAGAAAGTAGATCTCGACAGGCGAGTTGCCAAGGTCGAAACGCTGGAACCATCCGGCGGTGCGAACGTCATTCGTCGGCGTTACGAAGTCTCTCAACAGTTCTTCGCTGCGCATGCCGGCGAGGAACTTCGCATTCGGAAATTTCTTCGCTATCTCGCGGAGCGTCGGCTCGTCCATGTGGTCGCGGTGGTCGTGCGACAGCAGGACGTAATCGAGCGTCCTGATCTTTTCGAGCGGCGACGGAAGATCGACGTAGCGTTTGATCAGCGGCGGTGAACCGAAGATCGGATCGGTTAAGATCGCAACGCCATTAAGGCGAATGTAGACGCTCGCGTGGCCGAGCCAGATCAGCCCGTTGCGGTCGCTCGCGAGAAACTCGGTCGGGTCGGCGACGTTCGGCCGCCACGTATCGTTCTCTTTCTCCTCTGCGAACGGGTTCGGGCTTAGCTGCCATCGCAGCAAACGGCTCGGCCGCATCACCATCGGAAACTCGTCGTTCATGAACCGGCCCTTTTGATCGACAGGGGTTCCGGGCCAGCCCAGCCTGATGGTCTCAAGCCCGGGTTGGCTGACATGCTCGGCAAGCGTCGTCTCGTCGATCTCCGTCCAGAAGCCCGCCCCGACAAGTACGAGTAAAAGAACGCCAATGATTATGCTGATACGTTTGAGCCACGCTTTCATTCCCTTAACAGTATCGATGTCGATTTGAAGTCTGACAAGATATATTGTGCGGTCTTCTTTCGTGCATTTCGTGTTTTTCGTGGAGAAACTCTCCGGAATCTATCCACGAAACGCACGAAATAAGAAACGAACAGCCTTGAAACCCATCGGTTAGCGATGGCGTATAATGCATCTGACCCGATTATCAATTTAGTTCTGGAGAAACCCTTTTATGTTTGCGAAGAGATTGCTGTGTGCGTTGCTGGCGTTGGCGTTTGTGATGCCGACGTTCACGATCGCGCAAGACGAGCCGAAGCCGGAAGAGAAGAAGGAAGAGAAAAAGGACGAGAAGAAGCCCGAAGGATTGGTGCTGAAACCATCGGAGACGATCAAGTTCACGACCGAAGAAGGCACGTGGATGTCGCTGGACGTTTCGCCGGACGGTTCGACGATCATCTTCGACCTGCTCGGCGACATTTACACCCTGCCGATCGGCGGCGGCGAGGCGAAAAAGATAATCGGCGGAATGGCATTTGAAAGCCAGCCGAAATATTCGCCGGACGGCAAATCGATCGTCTTCTTGAGCGACCGCAGCGGCGGCGAGAATGTATGGATCTCGAAGGCGGACGGCAGCGATCCGAAAGCGGTCACCAAAGATCGCCGAACGATGTACGCGAGCCCGAACTGGACGCCGGACGGCAACTACGTGATCGTCTCGAAATCGGATCAATCGATCGGCACGTTTCATCCGTTCATGTATCACAAGGACGGCGGTTCGGGCGTGAGCATCGGGCCGGCACCGCCGCCGCTTCCCGCTCCGGGCCAGCAAGGGCCGCCGCAAGCGCCGCGGATGAACATAATGGGCCTTCAGGCTTCGCCCGATGGCAAATACGTCTATTTCGCACAGCGTGCCGGAGCGTTCAATTACAACGTTCAGTTTCCAGTGTGGCAGGTGTTCCGGTTCGACCGCGACACGAGCGAGATGTCGCGGCTGACGAACGCTCAGGGAAGCGCGATGCGTCCGCTGATCTCGCCGGACGGCAAGTCGCTCGTCTACGCGACGCGATTCGAAACGAAGACCGCACTTCGCGTACGCGATCTCGAATCGAACACCGAGCGATGGCTGATCAATAACGTCACGCGTGACGATCAGGAATCTCGCGCAACCCGCGACACGTTTCCGGGCTACGACTTCATGCCCGACGGCAAGTCGATCGTCGTCCCGATCGACGGCAAGATCGCCAGGGTCGATTTCGCGACCGGCCAGGCGACCAACATTCCGTTCAAGGTGAACGTCGAAGCCGAGGTCGCGGCTCGCTCACACTTCGAGTACAAGGTAGACGATTCGGCGACGGTGAAGAATCGCCTGATCCGATATCCGACGCTCTCGCCGGACGGCAAGAAGGTAGCGTTCACCGCATTCAACCGCATCTACGTCAAAGAATTGCCGAACGGAACGCCGACGCGTTTGACCAGCAATGGCAGCGACGGCGAGTTCATGCCGACATGGTCGCCTGATGGATCGACCATCGCTTATGTAACGTGGACGCGCGCCGGCGGTCACATTCACACCATTCCCGCGACCGGCGGAACGCCGAAGAAACTAACCAACACGGCGGCTTTCTACTCGTTCCCGGCCTACTCGCCGGACGGCAGCAAGATCGCTTACGTCAACGGCACCATTGAAGACCAACTCTTCGCCGACATCCGCGAAGACCACGAATACTCTTCGCCCGAGGAAGAGATCCTTCACGCCAAGCATAATAACAGCGAGGTAACGGGCAGTCGCGGAGGCGGTCCGCTTGAGCTGCGTTACATTTCGTCGAACGGCGGAACGTCGACGTTGATCGGCCCGACTCAAGGCGGTCGAGCGCCTCATTTTACGAACGACAACGACCGAATCTTTTTGACCAGTGGTGCCGGAGTTTCCTCGATCCGTTTGGACGGTTACGACCGCCGCGTACACGCTCGCATCACCGGCAAGGGAACGCCTCCGCAGCAGCCGACGGCGAGTTCCGTAATGGTCTCGCCGGACGGCGATCGTGCGTTCCTTGAATTGCAGGGGAAGCATTATCTCGTGACACTGCCGAAGGCCGGGAAAGAGACGGTGAACATCAGCCTCGCCGGCCCGACATCGAGCGTGCCGTTTAAGAAAATGTCGAACTTCGGTGGCGACTATCTCGCGTGGAGCCGCGACGGCAAGAATGTAACGTGGTCGTGGGGAACGAAGTTTTACCGCCAGGGCATCGATCAAGATAAGCCCGAGGAATTCGACATCGTCGTCGAACAGCCGCGCAAGCTGACGCAGGGAACGGTCGTGCTAAGCGGTGCTCGCGTGATCACGATGAAGGGCGATGAAGTTCTGCCGTCGGGTGACATCGTCGTAACCAACAACCGCATCGCCGCGATCGGCGCGAAAGGCAAGGTGACGATTCCCGCCGGTGCGAAGGTCATCGACGTTAAAGGAAAGACGATCATGCCCGGCATGGTGGACGTTCACGCACACATGTGGCCGCCGCGTGATCTTCATCAGAATCAGGTTTGGCAGTATCTCTCGAATCTTGCTTACGGCGTTACGACCACTCGTGACCCACAAAGCGCGACGACGGACGTTTATGCGTACGCCGATCTTGTCGAGACCGGCGACATCGTCGGGCCGCGAGTTTATACGACCGGTCCGGGCGTTTTCTCAGCCCTGCAGCTCGAAGATCAGGAGTCGGCGAACGCTTACATCAAGCGATACAGCGAGGCCTATAAGACGGACACGCTGAAGCAGTACATCGTCGGCGACCGCCTTACGCGTCAGCAGGTCGTGATCGCAACGCGTGAGAACAAGATCACGCCGACGACGGAAGGTGCTCTCGACATGAAGCTGAACCTGTCGCAGATGATCGACGGCTATTCGGGCCACGAACATTCGCTCCCGCTGCAGCCGATCTATAACGACGTGGCGCAGTTTGTGGCAAAGACGAAGACGTTCTATACGCCGACGATCCTCGTTGCCTATGGTGGTCCGTGGGCCGAGAACTACTGGTTCCAAACGACCGACGTGCTCAGGAATCCGAAGGTGCAAAGGTTCATCCCGCGTGAGCTGATGAACGGAATGATGCGTCGCCGTCCGCAATGGTTTTCGCCGGAGGAGTACAGCTTTAAGAGCATTGCGAAGGGCGCCGCTGATGTAGTGAAAGCAGGCGGACGAGTCGGCGTCGGCGGCCACGGCCAGATGCAGGGCATCGGAGTTCATTGGGAACTCTGGTCGATCGCCTCCGGTGGAATGTCGAACCACGACGCTCTCCGCGTCGCCACCATCTTCGGCGCTGAAGCCATCGGCCTAAACCGCGACCTCGGCTCGCTCGAAGTAGGAAAGCTTGCGGATCTCATCATCCTCGATAAAGACCCGCTCGCCGACATCAAAAATACCGACTCGATCCGTATGGTTATGAAGGGCGGCGAACTCTACGAGGGCGATACCCTCAACCAGATCTGGCCCGTAGCAAAACCGCTCGACCAACAATATTGGTGGGGCATCGAACCTAAGTAAACGTACGATCGGCTTTCCAGCCGGTCGCGGTTGCGTAATAGATCTCGATAAGCGAACAGGACAGACTGGAAAGTCTGTCCTACTTTTTATGCGATAATCCCTTATGAACGGACGCCCGCCGGAGATTCCGCCGCACAAGCTGATAAAGGCACTTCGCGGCTACAACCTGCTTCCGGCGATCGTCTTTTTGCCGACGCGGCGGAAGTGTGACGAAGCCGCGACCGAGGTTGCGGGCGACAAGTCGCAGCAGACTGACGGCGAGAAGTTCGAACGGCGGCAGCAGATCTTCGACGATTACCTCGCTGCGAACCCCGAGGTAAAGACCCACAAACACGCCAAGATACTGGTGAATGCAGGCATCGCCTCGCACCACGCCGGGCACATTCCTGCCTGGAAACTGCTGGTCGAGAAGATGATGTCCGCCGGATTGCTGAATGCGATCTTCGCGACCTCGACAGTCGCGGCGGGAGTCGACTTCCCTGCTCGAACGGTCGTGATCACCAACGCCGATGCTCGCGGCAACGACGGCTGGCGATCGCTGACGGCTAACGAACTTCAGCAGATGACCGGACGTGCCGGACGCCGGGGCAAGGACAACGTCGGTTTTGCCGTGCTGGTACCGGGGCAGTTTCAGAATCCGAAAAAGATCGCGGAACTGCTGAAGACGCAGCCCGACCCGCTCGAGAGCCGATTCCGTGCCACATACACGACGCTGCTGAACCTGCTCGACGCGTTCAAGAATTTCGAACAGCTTCGCGAGATCGCCGAACGAAGCTTTGCATTCCGCGGGACCGGACGCCAGATCGATCAGCTTCGGAAGAATGTGGAGTTTGCGAGCGAGCGGATCAGGACGAGCATCGAGTCGGCCGGCGTGGAGTTGTCGGTGAATGACGTGCTCGGGTTCGAGCGACTGGCGGAAGCCAAAGGGCGTGTGATCGAACGGCTGCCGGAATCTCGTGTGGAGTTTCGCGGGCAGTGGCTTCGGGACAACGTCGTGCCCGGGCAGATCGTTACACAAGGCCGCAGCGGTAAGCGGCTGTTCTTCATCCTCCAGATGAATGGCGACGCGATCTCGGCCATTCGAGATGACGGCCAGGGTTCGACGTTTCCGCTGTCGCGGATCAACAAGGTCTACGGGAACAAGTATCCGGTCCGCGAGCGTGACATCGAACTGGCGTTCTTCGACGTTTACGAGAACAAGAATCCGCCGCTCGAAGAGCCCAGGCCGCCCGAAAAGAGCGACGCGGCTGACCCGGCCGTCGAGCTGCTCGATGCGACGATCGAGAAGTTCATCGCCGAGCCCGAACGCCGCGAACTTTACCTTCAAGTGCTGTGGGAGAACGCGGTCGATGCGGACAAGGTGGACCGGACGCGGCGTGACATCGAGTATCTGCGGTCGAAGATCTGGTCGCCGTTCGAGCAGCGGGCGAAGGTGCTGGACCACTTCGGCTACCTCGATTTCCGGAAAGAAGTGGTCCCGAACCAAGGTAAATGGCTCGCCGACCTCCGAGTCGATCGGCCGCTGCTCGTTGGCGAAGCGTTGAACCGCGGCGTCTTTACCGGGATCGACCACACGGTGATGGCGGGCTTGATGGCCGCCCTCGCCGCCGATGCTGACCGCAACTACGGCGAGCTTTATCTGACTGACGACGTGCTCGACGCGATCACGGACATCGAGGAAGTGATCTATGACGTATCGAAGGTCGAATGGAGATTCGGGATCGAGCCGGTCGAGGAAGTGAACCTCACCGCCGCTGCCGCCGCCGAACGCTGGGCCGGCGGTATGCAATGGCCCGAGCTAGTAAAGCGTACCGGAGCCGAAGAAGGCGACCTGTTTAGGCTGCTCTCACGCACCGGCGAAGCGCTGATGCAGATCGCTCACCTGCGATCTTCTAATCCCGAAGCCGCTAGACTCGCAGGCGAAACTGCCGAGATGCTGCTGCGCGATCCGATCAGATAGGCCTGTCAAAGCGGCATTAGCATTTCGTATTGTGCCAATGCCTTTTGGAAGCCGCGATTTTCAAAATATTTGACCGCTCCGGCGAGAGATCTATCGATATTTATTACCTGCAACAGATTGCCGTCGTCCGTCCGCGATCTCATCTCGGCTAAAAGCCGCGAAGCTATCCCTTTTCCTCGGTAGTGTTCATGCACGCCGAATTGGCCGATCCGCCCGAGCCCGGTCGAAAATGCGTTATACCCGACGCACTGGCCGTCGATAAAGGCCCCTAGGGTAGTCGTGTTCGGACCGCTGCGGGTGATCGCGTCGTCCGAATTTTGCCATGAAGGGATACCGATTCCGAAAACCTCTAGGGAGCCGATCTCGGACGCCTTCGCCGGACGCACTTCGACATCAGCATCGAGCGCACCGGTGATTGCTAATTCGCCCGGTGCTTCGAGCAAAAGCAGTTCCCGTTGGATCTCGAAGCCGAAGCCCGTGTACAAATTTACGGCCGGCGAGTTGTCAGTTATCACCTCCAAAAGAAATTGCTCAGCCCCGCCTTCCCGCAGAATGGGCAACATAAAATCGAACATCGCCCGGCTGGAACCCCGGCGCCGATGGCCGGGGATAACGCCCGTCCCGGCATCGTACACCGTCGGCTTACCCCGCCAATTGCCAAAGCCGTTTAACGAAAATCCGATCATTTCGCCGTTCAGAAAGCATCCAACCGACCGGCTTAAGTCAACAGCGTTTCGTACAATATGGCTCCGAAACTTTTCGGCGTCGAAATCGAACGGCCGCGAATAATCCGAAAAAGCCTCGATAAATTTGTCGAGCAATGCATGAACGTAACTATCATCCAAAAAGCGGCAGTCAAAGGTGATAGTTTCGTTTCCAGTATGCATTTGTTAAAGTTTGTTCAGGCTATTATCGACTTTTCATAACGAAAATCGAAAACAGCCGCAAATGGAATGCGAGTTTTACTAGCGGACGAATACGGGTTTTGTTTTGGCGTTGAGCGGGCGGTCGATATGGTTGAGGAGGCCGTCGGCGAAGGCGATACCGTGCGGACGCTCGGGCCGCTGATCCACAATGAGCAAGAAATGGAGCGTCTCGGCCATCAGGGTGTGACGACCATTACGGAGCCGATCCAGATCGGGCGCGGCGAGACAGCCGTTATTCGCGCTCACGGTGTTACTCCGCAAGTCCAGAAAGAATTAGAAGACCGCGCCTCGAAGGTTGTCGATGCGACATGTCCATTCGTGACGCGTGTACAAAAGCTCGCGGCGAGGGCGGCCGAGGCCGATCGCCATGTGATCATTGTAGGGAGCCCCGATCACCCGGAGATGATCGGCGTTAAGGGATACGCTCCGGAGCACGCGTTTATCATCAAAGATGAATCGGAAGTTGCCTCGCTGCCGCGCTTGAGAAATCCGCTCGTTGTTTCGCAGACTACCATCAAGGCTAAGACGTTCTTCGATACGGCCGAGGCGATCAAGACGAAGACCGATGATGAGGTTCAGGTCGTGAACACGATCTGCTCGGCCACGCGAGACCGGCAGGAAGCCGCGATGGCGTTGTCGAACATGGTCGACGCGTTTTACGTCATCGGCGGCAGGCATTCGTCGAACAGCATCAAGCTGGTCGGCGTGTGTAAAGAAAACTGCGAAAAGAGTTTCCTCATCGAGACCGAGGAAGAGATCGATCCCGAAGATCTGAAGGGCGTCGAAACCGTCGGCGTCACCGCTGGAGCCTCAACGCCCGAATGGCTGATCAAGAAGGTCGTCGCCCGACTCGAATCTATCGAAAACAACTAACGTCAGTTAGCCCGATCCGCGATCCCCGCCGCATCCTGTACCTGAACCGAAATATTCTGTACCGGTGAGGTAACGCCAGCGCTTTGAAGGGCTTCGATGATCTTCAAGTTAGTATCGGACACCACTCGATTGTAATCACTTGGGTGACACGCCGGGGCGATCTGAAGTATCGGCCCGAATCGCGAGATCCGCACGACTTCGAATTCCGGCGCAGGATCTTCAAGTACGCCTTCGACCTCGGCCAGTTTAAGCTTTAACGTTTTGATCGCCTCGGGAACGTCGACATCATATCCAAGCTGAACCCGGCATTCGGCTTGCCGGAACCTAGTCTCCGAAAAGTTCTCGATGTTGTCGGAAAAGATCTTGTTGTTACCGACGTAATTGATCACATTGTCTGAAGATTTGATAGTCGTCACGAACATTCCGATCTCGGTAACACGCCCTTTTACGCCGCCCGCGGAGATCAGATCGCCGACCTTGAACGGATGGAGAATGACGAGAAAAACGCCCGCGGCAAAGTTTGCCAAAAGTCCGCCCCACGCAGCACCGACTGCTAGTCCCGCACCCGCTAGCAGGGCCGCGAACGTGGTCGTCTCGAACCCGAAAAGCCCCAGAATAGCGATCACAAGACCGACGTTGAGTAACACCGTCAAAGTTGACACGGAGTAGCGGATCAACGTCGGATCTACTTTCTGGGTTCGCAGCGTTTTGTCGACCGCTTTCACGGCGTAACCGATAAGCAGTCGGCCAAAAAACAAGGCGAGGATCGCACCGCCGATCTTGATCAAAATATCGATCAGCGTCGCTAAAACAACTCCGTTCGTGAGTGTTTCATACCACCCGGCGGCTGCGGCAGAAATGTTGGGAGCTTCTTGAAGAATCAAAAGCGTCGTCATATGAATCCTTTATTCGTGAGGGGGAATCTTATGAGAACTGCCTGGAGGTGAGTCCTTGTAAAACGATGCGGCCCCGCGAGATCAAATAAACGGGGCCGCAGCAAATATGGTGGGAACTATGGATTTACTTCGGCAAATTTAGGCAGCGAAACCGCTCGATTCAGATAGACGGTAAACTCCGTACCAGATTCGACCTTCGCTTCTTCACCCTTGGTATATCGTTCGCCGAGGAACCCGCCGCCGGCTCCGAGAAGGCCGCCGATGAGAGCGCCTTTACCGCCGCCGATCGCCGCACCGAGGATCGCACCGCCAGCCGCGCCTCCGCCGTACCAGATAACTTTGCGGTGTTTCATCTTGTCGCCGCGGGCTGTGCCTTCATTGTCGCTCTTGGCGTCATCCGCATTTAACTCGGTCAGGGATCCGCTAATTGCACGCTTGGTCCCGTTCGGCAGTTCTACCTGAACAAAGCTTACGTCGAGCGCTCCCGGCTTGCCTTTGTTGGCGGCCTTCGTCACCGCGTCGACCCGGCCGGTGATCTCGCTTCCTTCCGGGATAACGACCGCACCGCCCGTAGAATAAACAGGCTCGCGTACTGTGACTATAAATCGGTCGCCGACTTTCGCCGTTTTCGAGCTCAACTCTTCATTCAACCGGACGCGGATCCGTTTGCCTGAGGCGACGGTGTAGAGCTTCGGTGCCGGAGCGCGTTTCACCACGGTCGCCTTGCGTATAACCGGCCTACGCTTCGTCTGGGCCGCCGCATCAATAACCAACCCGGCCCCGAAAACCGCAGCGAGCAGGGGTAAAGCAGAAATCCTTATTAGTTTTTTCATTTCTTCCTCCCAAGATGCCGACGTCCCGGAAACGCGGTTTCGGCAATCGCTTCGACGCGATCCGCTGCCGGCTCGTTGCAACAATTATAGATTCGAAAGCATATCAGTATTGTAACCGAAAGCGGTGACCAAGAACATTTTTCTGAAACTCGTGGTATTTTGGGAGTATAGTGTCATTGAAAGCGACAATCTGAATTCACATCCGTTCGAGTTCCCTCAGCTGCCAGGCTGAGGGTCCACTTCTCACTCAAAGAAGCTCGAGCCGGTATTTCGAAGAGACCGAACGTATGCACTTGTTTCGCGAAGTCTTCTTACTCTTTTCGCTCAATATTCTTGATGCGATCCTTACGATCATATGGGTGCGCACCGGCGTCGCTTCCGAGGGTAACGCTCTCATGGCACGTGTCATGGAAGAGGGTGATCTCGCTTTTCTTGGCGTGAAGATACTGATGGGAACACTTGTCGCCGTGGTGATCTTACGCTGGGGAAATGGCAAACTCGCTAAATATGGAGTTGCGCTGGCTCTGGCCGTATATATCAGCGTGATGGGGATTCATTTGCTGACATTCCTGACGGCTATCGATCAGACCTACTCCGTAATTTCGCCGCGAATGCCTCAGATGCTTCAGTTTGCACGCGCGGCACTGTAGTTCGCTACTTTACATTAGAGCCAGCGACCCGCGTTTCTTTACCGGAAACCGGGCGTTTTGCTTTGTCGTATAATAATCGTTACGCAACTTTCCGCGAATTCGTTCGCATCATAACGATTCGTGAGCTTTAGTAGAATTTCATACAGGAAGTAAAGACAATGGCGGACAAAAACGTTTATCAATTTTCGGCCCGGCAGATCTTGTTGTTTGCCTTCGCGACGGCGATCATCGCGGTCGGTGCCACGGCGATCCTCTACTCGGTAAGGGATTATGCTGGATCGATCGATCCTTCGAACACGACGTTTGCCGAAAGCACGGCGATCCCCGAGGGAATTTCCGATCCGCAGACGGTCTCGGACGAGCAGAACAGCATCGAGGTTTATCGCAATGTTTCGCCGGGTGTTGCGTTCATCAACACTACGTCGGTTCGAGAAGGCGTGTTTGGCACGCAAGAGGGCAAAGGAAACGGATCAGGGTCTGTGATCGACACCAGCGGGCACATATTAACTAATTACCATGTCGTCGAGGATGCTCAGAAGCTGACCGTAAGCTTCGGCGGTGACAAGGTTTACGACGCGACGTACGTTGGCGGCGACCCGGACACGGACCTTGCGGTGATCAAGATAACGCCGCCCGCGTCGGGCCTGACGGTGATCTCGCTTAGCGATTCGGACAAACTGGTGGTCGGACAGAAAGTGCTGGCGATAGGAAATCCCTTTGGACTTGATCGTACTCTGACGACCGGCGTTATCTCAGGCCTTCAGCGGCCGATCCGTGCCCGCAACAATCGCCCGATCGATGCGGCCATACAGACCGATGCATCGATCAATCCCGGAAATTCGGGCGGCCCGCTACTGGATAAATTCGGAAAGATGATCGGCATCAACTCGCAGATCCTTTCGCCTGCTGGCGGATCAGTCGGCGTGGGATTTGCCGTGCCCGTCAACACTGCAAAACGCGTCATTCCGCAGCTTTTGCAGTATGGCGAGGTACGGCGTCCGAAGCTCGGAGCGTCGCTGCCTAGCGTAGCAGATCTGCGTGAGCAGGGATACCGAATGCCGGTCGAGGACGGATTACTTGTGCTTCAAGTCGTGCCGAATTCGCCAGCCGCCAGTGCGGGGCTCCGTGGAATCGGCGGCGACGGTACGATAAACGACATCATCGTCGGAGCCGACGGCCAGCCGATGAAGAGCCTCGACGATCTTTACCGGTTGCTTGATCGTAAACAATTCGGCGAGACGGTTCAGCTGGACGTGATCAGGAACGGCACGCGTGTTTCGGTACCGGTCCGGTTAACACCGCTTGCCAACACTTCGGGCAGAACGCGGCGGGCTACGGAATAGACATCGGCTGTTCGTGGAAAGCGCAGACGGGCCTCGGGAAGAGGCCCTTTTTTGCGTTCGATATGAGTTAGCAACGACCAATTTGATCATCATGACGCAGGAAACTAACGATTTTCTTAACGACGGGTTCGGGTGGAAATGCAGGCACTGTCATCGAGAGTTAAAAAAGAAAGCTGGGCATTCGCGGTTCTATCTTGAGGGCGAGGCTGAGTCAAAACAGCCCAGGCTTGCAAACGCGGCTCTGGCGAAATGGGCGGATGCAGCCCGGACTACTTTGACGTGTCCTACGTGCGGGATATCGGAACGGGTGGACCTGGCGTAAAGATCATTCAAAGTTTGTGATCAGAACGACATCGAAGGCGTAGCCGCCGCGAGCGAGTGCAATGCGGCCGCTGCGGGACCAGTTGAAGTTGAAAATATAGCTATCGTTGAAGGATGTGATCTTTTGAGCGGGACCGCCGTCCAAAGGCTGACGCCAGATGTTCGATATGCCGTCACGGTCGTCAATGTACGCGAACGAGCGTCCGTCGGACGTCCATTGGAGAACGACCTGACTGCTTTCGCGAACGGCCGAACGCGGCAAGGACGGAAGGCCGATTTGCTTGCCCGTTTTCAGATCGATGTAAGCGTGTCGCAATTGCTCCGGCTTGCTGCCATCATCCCAATAGCTGAAGATCAGACGCTTTCCGTCGGGTGAAAACGCGGGCAGATAAGAGAATGCATCGTTGATTCGCGATTCGGCTCCACTTGCGAGATCTAGCTTCCAAACGCCTCGATGGTTTGCGGACTGATAGACGATGTAGGGTTCCGTCGGCGACGCGACAGGGGCCCATTCGCCTGTTCCGTTGGTTATCTGGACCTGCTCACCGCCGTCAATGCTCATTTTATAGAGATGGGGCACGCCGGAGCGTAAACTCGCAAAAATGATCGATCTGCCGTCGGACGTTACAGTTGGATCTGTATCAATGCTAAGGTCGGTGGTCAGACGCCGCTTCGCGGAGCCATCGGCGTTCATTATCCAGAGATCGTCGTTGCCGGTCTCTTTCGAGACATAGACGATCCTTCCATCCGGCGACCAAGTAACGTTTAGACCCTCATATCTTCCGGAAGTAAGCCGCCGCCATTCGGCGTCGGACGACTCGGCTCCGATAAAAAGATTGCTTTGAAAATCGCCCTGGGTGGTAACTAGCGAACGACCGTCGGCAGTCACGCTTAGGCCGTAGTATCCGTTGAGATCGTTAGAAATGCGGGTCGCCTCTCCAGTCGAAACATCTAATTGCCAGAGCTGGTTGGGCGTTGCGACTTGATCGGCCGCGGTCAGGATCAGGTGTTTTCCGCTCGGATGCCATGCGAGAGATCCGACGCCAACGAATCGTCGCTCCGACAGGAATTCGGGCTGACCACCCTCGACGGGTATTCGGGCTATGCGGACGTAGCTTTGCCCCTGTTCGCCGACGTCGCCCATCGCGAAAGCGATGGAGCCGCCATCAGGCGACCACGCGGACCCACCGAACCATCCTTTTTGATGAGTGCCGATCTTGGAAACCACCCGCTCTCCTGAGCCGTCGGACCGAGCGGCCATCAACAGAGATTCGTTTGCCGAAGCGACGCTTCGCACAAATGCTATCTCGCGGTCGTCGGGCGAGATCGACAGCCCGGGCATCACGTCGTTAACGACACGGATCGAAGTTCCTCCGAGGACGGGAATGCGATAGATCTCGCCGACGTGGATCTTGTCCCAAACGTTGTAAAAGACGTAGTTGCCGTCGGAAGAAAAATCTAGTCCCTGCAGCGTCACGTCAGCCGGCGGCACGATCTGTACCTCGCTGCCGGAGGCGACTTGCTTCACCCATAAGGACTGTTTACCACCGTCGTTTATGACGTAGACGACATACTTCCCATCGGGCGAGATCGCCGCGTCCTGCGCCTTGCCGGTGGAGGTGAACCGTGTGACGTTCATCGACGGCGACGGCTTTATCGTGCCTATCGGCGGAGGGAGGATCGCGAAATAACCCGCGACGAGCGTAACGACAATTGCAGCAAATATCCCGGCGGCGATCGCGTACGGCATGTAATTACGTGGCTGCGGATCCGACACTTTCGCTGCTTCGTGTTTTCCGTTAAAGCTCGGCGGATCAGATTCGAAGACGAGTTCACCGCTCTGCTCGAACACTTCACGGACTGGAGCCACAAATCTGTAGCCTTGTTTCGGGATTGTCTGAATAAATTGATGGTCCGCCGGGCCTTCGCCGAGTGCTTTTCGAAGGACGGAGATATTGCGGGCGAGGCTTCCCTCTTCGACAAACGTGTCAGGCCAGATCTCGCGGAGAAGCTCGTCTTTTTCCACGATCCGGCCGCGATTCTCGACGAGCAAAGCAAGAGTCTCAAACGCTTTGTGAGTCAATGGCACGACCTCGCCATTCTTCAAAAGAAGACGCCGAGTATTATCGAGCCGAAACTCGCCGAACTCGAAAACCTGTCTTGACACGACATCAAACATAAATCGCAAGAATCTTTGATTCCTTCATTATAGACGCCGTTGGACGATCCGACATGACACATTTCTAACGATCGAAACTGCCGCTTTGTTCTTTACGCGGAAAAAAGGGCGGAAAAATGTGATGTAAGAAGATGTAAGAACTTTTCAGCGTCCGTTTCGGAGTTTGAGAGGACATCGAAGGATCAGAAACGCTAGTCTCCGAACTGTCAGGGCAAAAGAAGCCCATATTTAATGACAAGGAGAGACATACACAATGCGTTCATTCATACTTTTTGGATTCTTAGCGGCAATACTGGGAATTAGCGCGATCGATACTTCTGCTCAGGGTAGGACCCTGAGAGTCGACATACCTTTCGATTTTACCGTAGGCAAGACGACACTTCCGGCCGGCCAATACCGAATCGTCCTTCCGGGCATAGACGGCCCATCGTCTTTCGGAACGCGGATCGCGAGTTTTTCGCCGTAGCAAGAACGAATTTGGTCAGCTCTGCAAAAGCCGGTATCGAAAGCGGGGTGGTTTTTATTAAGTCGGGGGATAAACACTTTCTCTATCGGGCTTTCGACGGCCGCGACGTAGGGCAGGAGATCGTACTTTCAAAGCAGTTGGTACGCTCCGACATGGCCCGAAGAGAGATAATGTTGAAACCGAGCCGAACCTAGCACGCGCGGAGCATTAGAAGCGAATCGAGGGCCGAAGGGCCCTTTTTTGTTGTGATAGTCTAGACCTGAATGGAACTTGAGAAAGAACTCGAGATAGCGAAAGACTTGGCAAGGCGGGCCAGCGAGGAAATACTCGAACACTACGGGCGTGAGATCGTTGCTGAAGAAAAGATGGGCGTTGACCGGCATTATGAGCCAGTGACGGCGGCGGACCGCGCCGCGAGCCGGATAATTGTAGAGGGGCTGGCCGAGGCGTTTCCCGATGACGGCATCTTGTCCGAAGAGGAAGAAGATGTCGTTGCCGTGCGGCTAGGCCGCGAACGCGTTTGGATAATCGACCCGATCGACGGTACGGCAGGCTTCGTTCGCAAAGACGGTGATTTCGCGGTCCAGATCGGGCTGGCTAAAGATGGCGAGCCGGTCGTAGGGGTCGTACTGCTTCCCTTTCACGGCATAACTTATTACGCAACGGCTGGCGGAGGGTCTTTCAAGGAGTCATCCGCCGGGACAGAGCGATTGCACGCGTCGAATGAAACCGATTATTCGAAAATGTTCATGGCGGTTTCCCGAAATCATCCAAGTTCGAAGATCAGGACAGTGTTGAATTCGCTCGGGGTCGCGGGCGAGATGAATCGCGGTTCGGTGGGGCTAAAGATCGGCCTGATAGCCGAGCAGAGCTGCGACCTCTACATACATCTTTCACCGCGAACAAAGCTTTGGGACACCTGCGCGCCGCAGATCATACTCGAAGAGGCTGGCGGCAAGCTGACGGATCTATTCGGCGAACGGTTTCGATATGACATCGAAGACTTGCAAAACCACGGCGGCATCTGCGCCACCAACGGCGCCGCTCACGAAGAAACGATCGAACGACTTCGACCTATTTTGAATGAGTTTGGAAGACTGAAGTATCGATCGAAGGGAAACTGAGTCGTCGGGTCCATTAACCGCAGATGGACGCTGATAAACGCAGATAGGAAGCCATCAATTAAATCGACGCATAAAAATATTTGCGTTCATCTGCGTTGATTTGCGGTTAGGCTTCAGAAAAATCACGAAAACCACAGAACCAAATCCGAAAACACGGAAGAAAGGTTTGGACAATTCGCATTAGAGAGCGAGCTAGTCCCTTATGCTGGCTTCGGTCGGGCCTTCTCTTTCGAGGCGGGCGATGAGTTTGGCTTCGCGGCGGCTTCGGCGACGAGCTTGTCGCCAAGTCCACAGCCCTTCGCGGGTTAGGTTTAGAATCGTCCGGCGGTTATCGAACAGAAGCTTAAGCCAGGCTCGGGTATTCATCTGCGGGAAATAGATGCCGCGGAAAAACAGACGGGCGACAAGATGGCCGATGCGCGTTTGGATCGGCGTATTGCGAATGGACTGGATCGCTTCCCAATTGCGATCGGGACTGTAGCTTCGCGACCATGCGTTGAAAGTTTCGTCTTTGGCTTCTTCGATGCTCATCTTGAGCGGGTTGTGAGCCATCACGAACGGGGCGAACTCAAGCCAGTGTTTCGGGCGATGAAGGCGTCCCGCCTTTTCAAGCCTGTCGTACAGCGGAGTCGCCGGGAACGGCGTAAGCTGTCCAAAAACCGGAAGGCCGGGCGCCCACGATTCAATCTCATCGACCGTTCGGTCGGACACGCCGACGGTGTCATTGTCCATTCCGAAAATAAACGAAGTGATCGCGAAAATATTACGGCGGGCAAGCCCATCGAGCACCGCCTGGTAGTTCGCTGGCTTTGAAAACTGCTTGTTCACGTCAGCCATGTTCGCTGGGTCGATCGACTCCATGCCGATGAAGACCCACTTTCCACCCGCATCCGCGATGAGATCGACAAGTTCCTCGTCTGCCAGAAGATTTGCCGAGATCTGAGCGACCCACGGCAGCGTAGCTCCCGCGGCGATCATCTCGCGAAGCAATCCTTTAAGCCGCTTCTTGTTGATAGCAAGGTTATCGTCAATGAAGAAAACCGCTATCTGTCCCTTCTCTTTTTTCGCCCTATCTTTCAGTCGAAGCAATTCTTCGATCACGCTCTCATTTGTGCGGAAGCGTATGGAATCGCCGAAGAATCCCGTCACTGTACAGAATTCACAGCCGTAAGGACATCCTCGGCCAGTCTCGATCGGGACGACAAAGAATTTACCCCAACCTTCGCCCATCCGAGACATCAGCGGCTGCAAGAACTTCGGGACGAGCGAGAACTGTTCGAGATCGAGTGTTTCCCAAGGGATATGCGGATACTGCTGAAGACTCGGCTTGACGTCGTTACCCTTAGTATCGGTCTCGGGCTGGTAGACTTCCTTCAACTCGCCTCGGGCGGCGTCGGCGACGATCAGGGGCCAGGTTGCATCCGCCTCGCCGAGAGCAACAGCATCGGCGTGGCGAGGTCCGCCATCTCTTCCTAACGCTTCGTCCGGACATTCCGTTACGTGAGGGCCGCCCATCACTACCGGAATTCCCGCCTCGCGGAGAGCATCAGCGACCTGATAGGCTCGAGCAACCATTCGCGTCATCGAACCGATACCGACCAGTCCGATACCCTCGTCTTTACAAAATTTGACCAGCTCCGGACGCGACATTGCCTTTGCGTTTCCGTCGATCAAAACAACCTCGTGCTCCTTCGGCGTCAAAGACTGCAAAAGGAACATCCAGAGGTGAGGCATAAAATTGCGCGTCACCCCGTTGTCAGGGTTGTACAGTAAGATTTTCATTCTTTCGTCTAGGCGTATCCGGGGAGAAACCCTTTCATTTAACCGATTCCGGATATAACTTGAAAGCAAATCGAGGAACGTTAGGAAGTATCGCACCTTTCGGTCCGATTTACCACGCATTCGGGAGAGTTCTTGATTATTTAAGGACCGAGCTTCTAACAAGTGCGAAAAACAGGCTGTCCGGCAATAGTTTTCGCGCAAGAAGTATCATTGCAGAGTTGGCCGAGTAACGCATCTTCCAGCTATCGTCGGTCACGGCGTCGTAGATAACCTGGGCGACCACTTCCCCGCCGGGCGCGGTTTCGCCGGCCTTCTGCATATTAGGCATCGCCCTGGCGACGAAGTTGTCATATGCCGTCAGGCCTTCTTTTTTCATTAGATCCATCGATCGGTCATAGAAATCGGTTTTGATCGGACCGGGCTCAACGATCTTCACCTTGATTCCAAATTCCTTGACTTCATATTGAAGCGATTCGGAGAAGCCTTCGACGGCCCACTTTGTGCCGTGGTAAAGACTGTAAAGAGGAAATGTGATTCGGCCGCCCATCGAGGCGACATTGACGATAGTTCCACGCTTCTGCTCGCGGAAATATGGCAAGATCTCTCGGCAGACGTTCATCAGGCCGAACACGTTCGTCTGAAATTGACGGTCGATCTGTTCCTGAGTCGACGCTTCGAACGGGCCGACCAAACCGTAACCGGCGTTGTTGACGATGGCATCGACGCGACCGAACTTTTCGATAGCTCCAGCAATCGCGGACTTGATTGAATCGACATCGGTCACATCTAGTCGGAATGTCGCGACATCGGCAATCTTTTGAAGGTCGGCTGCCTTTTCCGGCGAACGCATAGTCGCTGCAACCTTCCAGTTTTTTGACTGAAATAGCTTCGCGGTTTCAAGTCCGATTCCCGAGGAAGCTCCGGTAATGAAAACTACTTTATCCATGTCGGGAAATTTACCACAGAGATCACAGAGGACACAGAGAAATGGATAGAAAGTCCGTTTGGTCGATATCCGCCGACCTTTCTTGCTTTCCCTTGTCTCGGTGTCCTGCGTGATCTCTGTGGTAAAATCAGGTATGAAATTTCTTCATATCTCGGACGTCCACTTAGGATGTACGAGATATAACCTCCCTGAAAGTCCGCGAGATTTTTTCGACGCGTGGATCGACGTGCTGCAGCGATATGGTGTTGAAGAACGTGTCGATTTCGTGATCATGTGCGGCGACTTTTTCCACAAACGAAACGTTCCGCCGGAGACAATGAACTACGCCGTTGCCGGATTGCAGTTGATGAAAGACGCTGGAATTCCGGTGGTGGCAATCGAGGGAAATCACGATCAAAAGCATAACGACAGCGAATACAGCTGGCTGCGCTCGCTTGCCAACTGGAACCTGCTGCATCTTCTTGAACCGACCAATGCGGACGGCAAGATAGGTTATGAGAAATGGAACGATGGATGCGGCGGATTTATCGATATTGGACGTGCCCGGATTTTTGGATCGCATTGGTACGGAGCCTCGGCAAATTGGGCAATCCCGATGCTTACCAGCGCGATCAAGGAGAATCGACGCGAAGGCGCGTTTCATCTGCTGATGTTGCACACCGACGTTGAGGGACATCAAACGCATCCGATCCCGGCATTGTCGCTTTCGGCATTGAAGGAGCTGAAATCCGTCACCGACTATGTCGCACTTGGACACACTCACATGCATTACGAGATCGACAACTGGGCATTTAATCCGGGGTCGATCGAGGTGACCAACATTGCCGAATATCGCGAGAAACGCGGCGTGTTTCTTGTCGAAGTCGCCGAGGACAATTCAATTTCGGCAAAGCACATTGACGACTATCGATACCGGCCGTTTCAGCGAATTCCATTTAATGTCGATGGTTTCGCAGATGCGAAAGAACTAACGGAAGCCGTACTCCAAACCGTTTCGCGCGAAGCACATGCGAGCGAAGCGGAAAAACCTCAGCCGATCATCGAGATCATCCTTAAAGGCCAGCTTGGATTTCCAAACTCGGTACTTGAAATGGCTGAGATCCGTGAGCGGGCGAAGGTGACCACGGGAGCTTTGCACATTCGCATCAAGAATAACTCGGTTCCGGTCGACTACGCCGTCGCGGCTGATATTGAAGAGGACGCCTCACGGGAGAAACTCGAGCGCCGGGTTGTGGAAGATCTGATCGTCCGCGACAATCGATATAAAACAAATATTACCGATATCTCGGAGGCCGTCATCGGCGCAAAACGACTGGCTCTTAGCGATGAGGAGCCAGAAAAGATCGCAGAATTTATAGCTCAAAGATCAGCCACTAATGTCAGAAGCATCTGAAAAAATAGCCGGCATCGAACATCTGCCGATCTTTCCTCTACCGCTCGTGCTGATGCCGTACGAGCTGTTGCCACTTCACATTTTCGAACCGCGATATCGGCAGATGTTAAAAGACATCGAGCTCCGTCGAAATCTTTTCGGTGTAAGTTTTTTCGAGGCTCAGGGCGAGTTTGACGAAAAGCCGAAACCGGGCGCGATCGGGTGCGTTGCGGAGGTTCGACAATCGCAGACGCTCCCGGACGAACGGTCGAACATTGTAACGTTCGGGTTGATCCGGTATCGCGTGCGCGATTACGTCGATATCGGCACGCCGTATTTTGCCGCCGAAGTAGATTTTTTTGAGGACGACCCCGAGCCTGCGGAGGTTCTCGACCCTATCGCCGACGAGGTTTTCGGCTTTTTTGAAAGAGTGGCAAAGGCCGCTTTTAAGTTAAGCGGCAACCGAGGGCAGTTTCCGGAAGTGCCGCGGGCCGAGCCGGAGCAGCTTTCGTTTTTAGTTGCGGCGGCGTTCAATTTGGATAACGAGCTTAAGACGCAGTTCGTCGAAATGACTTCCGCATCCGAACGGCTGATTCGGCTTAAAAGTATTCTCGAACAAGCTGTGGGCCAAATGGAAAGCAACGCCGAGGTCGTCGGCGTTGCGCAAAAGAATGGTCATTCCAAAAAACCTATAAAGCTCGACTAGCTACCTGCATCGGCTGCGCGAATGCGTTTCGGAAAAAGTCGATCACTCGCTGGTCGTAGGACGCGCTGGTTTCAAGCGATGCGTTCAGGATATTCATTCCCGACGGACTGAGGTCAGTTTTTGAATCCATCTTCACCGAATTCGGAAAGCATTTACTCAGCCTCGACGTAGATTCCTGAAATTCCGCCGCGTCACCTCCAGCGAGTAAGAGCACGTTTCGGTTTTGAAGCTGCCTGGCCATGTCGCAGGCTGAACCCCGTTTGTAACAGCCATCGTAAAAGTAAGCATACGTGCCGAGTTGACCGAGCTTTTCGGTTACGCTCCTCGCAAAGGGAAATCGCTGTCCGATTGCCGACGAAAGAACGGCGTCCGAATCAGCCGGAATAGAATCGAGGGCAATGGCCTTAACGTCAGGATGGCCTGCGGTCGCAAGTGCAGAAAGAGCTCCCATTTCGAGCCCGTAAATGCCAACGCCGCCGCCGATCAACTGAAATTGTCCGTCAGCCGTTTTCAATCCTTTTACATACTCGACAGTTGCCGAAAGATCGTCAGACTCGCATCCGCCGAAGGTACACTTTTGCTCGCTGGCACCGTTTCCGTGGCCTCGAAGATCGGGCATAAGAACCGTAAAATTCGTGCCTTCGTTAAGCTTCACACCGAGATCGAGCAGATGCGACCGATTGGCTCCGTATCGGTGAAGCAGGATCACCGCAGGCATATTCGGCTCACCGCGAAGAAGCCAGCCTTTCTGAGCGCTGCCATCCTTGCCCTGCCACGTCTCTTCGGTAACTTGAGCGCCGCGAGAGCTCAACATCCCGTATTTCTCCGGCGTTACGAGATATCCGGTATCGACTGGGCGCGAGGCTTCGTGCACGAGCCAAACACCGGCGACAGCTATGGAGATCAGCAGTAGCAGCACGACGGGGAGCAGGAGGCGAATAAAACTTTTTGTAAGACGGGTAACTTTTGCCATGGTGGAACTTGAACGGGTCAAGGTTTGATGCAACGAAGAATCGTGTGCGGGATTCTTATGAAAACAAGCGGGTAAGAAAAGGCTTCAGGCGAGCCAGCTAAAATGCTACCATAATCGCCAGTTTTGAGGAAGATTTTTGTGAAATCATTCAAATTGCACTATTCGCTGATTCTGTTGGTTTTATCGGCGTTTACCACCGTCGTTTCTGCGCAAACCGCTACGGTTTCGACCGGCGGTGCCCGAGGTTCGGCCGTGTCCGCCAATTTCATGCGGCTAAACGACGTGAGAGAGGGCATGCGCGGTACCGCGAGGACGGTTTTTCGCGGCAGCGTTCCTGAGGAATTCAACGTCGAGATACTCGGCGTCGTGCCCGGCGGGATCGGACCGAAGCAGGACATGATCGTCGGCCGGATCAGCGGCGGCGGTGCAGAACGGACGGCGGTATTTGCCGGCATGTCGGGATCTCCGGTTTACATCGACGGCAAGCTGGTCGGGGCGATCTCGTACAGCTTCCCATTCTCGAAAGAGGCGATATGCGGCATCACGCCGATCGAGCAGATGGTGGGTATGTTCGAGCACCGTTTGCCTGCCAAAACTGTTGCCCGCGAGCCGCGATCTTTCTCGTTTGCTGAACTCGCGTCGACCGATCTTTTCTCGAGCCTTACGAAGCCTGCAACAAATGGAATCGTCAGCGGAGTTTCGCAAGGCTCGCCGATGATGGCTGTCGCGGGGCAGAGTTTTCAAAGGATCGCAACGCCGATGACCTTTACCGGATTTTCGCAGCAGACGCTGTCGATGTTTTCGCCGCAGTTGATGCAATCGGGTCTGCTGCCTGTTGCGGCCGCTGGCGGAGCGGCTTCTATATCGCCGATGAAGGCCGCGAATGCTGAGACGCTCATTGGCGGAACGTCCGTTTCGATGCAGTTGACCCGCGGCGACTACAGTATGGCGGCAGCCGGAACAGTTACGCTGCGAGACGGCGACAAGATCTATGCGTTTGGACATCCGTTTCTTAATCTCGGCTCGTCCGATCTGCCGATGTCTGAGTCGCACGTCGTCACGGTGATACCAAACGTCAACAACTCGTTCAAGCTCGCCGTGCCCGACGCGATGGTAGGCTCGATGACACAGGACCTTGCAACGGGCGTGTTCGGCAAGCTCGGAAAAGCTCCGGCGATGATCCCCGTTCGGCTGAACATCCAGACCAGCCGAGGAGCGACGGAAGCGGTCAATTTCGAAGTAGCCCGCGATGAATTTTTAACGCCGCTGCTGCTCAACATGGCGATCTATAATGCCGTCACGGCAAACGAACGCGGACTCGGCGATACGACGGTCGACATCAAGGGCACCGTTAAGCTAAAGGGCCAGCAGCCGCTTACGATCCAGCGTAAATTTGCCGGCGGACAGGCACAGTTGATGGCGTCAGGTTCGGTCGTAGCTCCGGTAGGCGTCTTATTGAGAAGCCGTTTCGACGACCTGACGATCGACGGCATTACTGTCGATATCGCTTCGACTGACGGAACTCAGATCGGTCTTCTCGACCGGCTATCGGTCGATCGTCATCAAGTTGAAGCCGGTGAAACGATCGAGATCCAGGCTTTTGCGAGAACGGTCGCGGGGAAGACGTTCGTTCAGCGAATTCCAGTTACGATCCCGAAAGATACGCCGGCGGGCAGCTTTAAGATCATCATCGGCGACGGCAGCCAGGTACAGAAAGAATCCGCATCGCAGCATTTTGTTCCCGCTACGCTTGCAGATCTGGTCGCAACCATCAATGGCTTGAAGACCAGCGATCGGCTTTATGCGGTCGGCACAAGGACGAGTCCGGGAGCCGTGATCGGTTCGAGCGAGATGCCAAACCTGCCGCCTTCGATGATCGCTACTCTCAACAGCGACCGGACGACCGGCGTGATCAAACCGACTGTTCAGACCGTAGTCTTTGAGAAGATTCTTCCGCCGTCCGAGATGATTATCACGGGTCAGCAGACGGTTTCGATAGAGATTGTTAGGTAAACATTACAGAGACCTGCATTTTGATAAACTGGAATGTGAATACTATAAACAACCTGCTCAATGCCGCTAGTTTTGCTGCCAAGTATCACACGGGGCAAACACGCAAAGGTGAACGCGGTGAACCCTACATCAATCATCCGTTAGAAGTCGCGAACCTGATCGCCAACGTCGGCGGTATCGACGACATCGACATTCTGATGGCGGCGATCTTGCACGACACGGTCGAAGACTGTGGCGTGACGCGTGACGAGATAGCTTCGCTTTTCGGCGAGACCGTTGCGAGCTATGTGCTTGAGGTGACAGACGACAAATCTCTACCGAAAGCCGAGCGGAAACGGCTCCAGATTGAACACGCTCCGCATCTTTCGACCGGTGCGAAGATCGTGAAGCTTGCCGACAAGATCAGCAACATAACCGACATTACTAACAGCCCTCCGGCCGACTGGACGATCGAACGCCGACGTGAATATGTCGAATGGGGCAGTTCGGTCGTTGCGGGCCTTCGCGGCGTAAATGCAAAACTCGAAGCACATTTTGATTCGCTGGTCACCAGAGCCAGATCGGCAGTCGAGCAGGCCGCTTGAGTCCTATATCGCATCGCGATCTTGAACCCGTTGACTCGCGACCGTGGAACAAAGTGGGCTACAAACCCTGTAGGAGTGGGCAGTTTGCTGTTCCGCTCCATTTCGAGGAGTGTGGTTTTGCGCCATTTGGAACAAGAATCTGAGACCTACATCAACTGCTGAGCCCGTTTCGTCGATCTGTTTTCCACAACCCGTTTCCTTTTTTGATGGAAAGTAAGGGCGACTAGTTTTTCAAAGACCCCCATGCGGGCACGAGCCCGGCCGATCATAGTCGCACAGACGCAACAGAATGTCAACAACATTTCATGGCTTCAAGGCTGACTCACCTTCTACCCAAACCTCGCCGTCGGCGTAGACTTCTTTTTTCCAAATAGGGACCGTGCGTTTGAGTTCTTTGATGAGCCATTCGCAGGCGGTGAACGCGGCTCTGCGATGGGGTGCGGACACGGAAATGACGACGCTCGTTTCACCAATCTCAAGTTTGCCGAGCCGATGGACTATCCCGACGTTTGAGATCTCGAATTCTGCTTTCGCTTGCTCGACAAGCTTCTGCATTTCCCTGACCGCCATCGGTTCGTAGGCTTCGTAGACAAGGTAGTCGGTTTCGCGTGTTTCTCCGGTTTGCTTGTCCTTCGTGAACCGTCTTGCATAGCCATCCAGCGTCACGGTTGCACCACACTCCGACGGCACCACGCGTCTCGCGACGGAAGTGATGTCGATGGGATCGGTCGTTAATTCTGTAAAGTCAGACATTATTCAAACAGGATATACAGGACGAACAGGATTTATGAAATTTTATAGATTTCGTCAGCTTCATCATATTTATCCTGTCTAAATTAACTTGTGGATTCGGGCTCCCTTGCCGCAGAGGCTTTTCTTCCGAACGGATATGTCATCTGAGCGAAAAAGCCGCTCGCCGGGACTTCTGCGTCGTCGACTCCGTATCGCTCCGGCCATTTTGACCGCGGGAAATAATAAGTGCCGAAGAGCTTGTCGAGAAAGGGCAGATGGACGGCAAAATTCTTGTCGGCGTAGGTTAGATCGGCGGTGTGATGCCAGTGGTGGAAGCGAGGCGTCGCAAATAGCCACTGGAGCGGGCCGAACTCGAAGCGGAAGTTGGAGTGGATAAACGTCGCGTGGAAACTCACGAACACGATATATACGAACAGCGGCCCTTCGGCAAAACCGAGCAGATAGATCGGGAGGTATGAGAGGGCTCGTGTAACGGCGATGTCAAACAAATGCAGCCGAGAGCCGGCGAGCCAATCCATCGACTGCGCCGAATGATGAACCGCGTGAAATCGCCAGAGAAACTTGAACGAGTGAAACGCCCGATGCACCCAATATTGGGTGAGGTCGGCGATCAGCACTATTCCGAGAAACTGCAAGACAACATTCTGGGCGGAAACAAACTCGCGGAATGCCGGGACGGTCGCCCAGGTGAAGAACTTCATCGCAGGCTTGAGCGTAACGATCGTGATGAACTGGACGAATAGATGACTGACGAAGAAGTACGCGAGGTCCGTCTTCCAATATTCGCGAAAGATCGCTTGCTCGCGGCGGAGCGGAAACAGCTGCTCGATCGGGACGAAGATCGCCGAGAACGCGAGTATGTTAAGCAAGAACCAATCGAGACCGAGGAAAGGCCCGTTGCGAAGCTCGCCGTCGATGGGAACCCAAGATCCGCCGAACATCACTGCGATCAGCGTAAGCAGTATCCCGATCCCGCCTATCGAACGTGACCGACGAAGATAGATGCTGATGCCGCCGAGCAGAAACGCACTCACTAATATCAGCAGCAATAATGCCCGTACATACGGTACCGGATACATCGCCCGGAGCTCCGGCATCGTAAGTAGTTCGGGGTAGTGAAAACAAAGAACCGCCAGCAGCCCAACCGCCCCCAGCACCGTCGACAGCACACCGCTTATCCAGCCAGTGCCGAAGTGCTTTGGGTGCTCGTCAATCGGACATTCCGTCATTCTCAGGGAATGAGTATAGCGGGAAGGCTGGTAATGTGTCTTGCTCCTTCGACCTGTCTGTGCGTGAGCCACTTTTATTAACTTCAGTGGGTAGTGACAAGTGGTTAGTCAAAAGTGAAGAAAACTATCCACTTGTCACTACCCACTATCCACTGAAGTAAATTTCGAGGTTATCCGCCGGATACCGCGGTGAAGAGGGCGAGTTCGTCGCCGTCGTTAAGGACGGTGTTGGCGTCGGCGTATTCTTCGTTGATCGCGATGAGGAGTTTGTGGTTTGCGAGTGCCGGATGCTGTCGGGAAAGTTGGTTGATGATAGAGCCGGCTGTGGTCGGTTCTTCGGCTGTAAGCTCAAGCTCTCGCACGCCGATGATGTCGGCCGTAACCCCAAAAAAAAGGACATTGACTTTCATCCGAGATGAGCCCTTACTGACGTGCGGGCTACTGACACACTACCTTATAGCTCCTGCAATCGGACTCGATGCGGATGCGTAAAGGCGTTTGGGCATTCTTCCTGATAAATATCCGAGGCGGCCGGCTTGGACGGCGAGTTTCATGGCGGTGGCCATATGTGCCGCGTTGCCGGCTTCGGCGATGGCAGTGTTCATCAGGATTGCGTCGGCGCCGAGTTCCATGGCGATCGCGGCGTCTGACGGCACCCCTACTCCGGCATCGACGATGATCGTTGCGTCTGGAAGTTGTTCGCGCATGATGCGAAGGTTCGACGGATTCTGCACGCCCATGCCCGAACCGATCGGGGCGGCAAGCGGCATCACGGCCGGGCAGCCGGCGTCGAGCAGCTTCTTCGCCATTATCAGATCGTCCGTAAAATACGGCAGCACAATGAAGCCTTCGGCGACGAGAACTTTTGCCGCTTCGAGTGTTTTTTCATTGTCAGGAAGCAGCGTAACGGGATCGCCGATCACTTCAAGCTTGATCCATTCTGTATCGAGGGCTTCGCGGGCGAGTCGTGCCGTGCGGACGGCGTGGTCCGCGTCGTAGCAGCCCGCCGTATTCGGCAATATCTGCATCGACGGGTTGAGGTGGTCGAGAAACGATTCGGTCTTTCGGTCGAGCGGCACGCGGTTGACGGCGACCGTGACCATCTCCGCACCCGACACTGTGTGCGCCGCCTTCATCTCGTCGAGCGAACGATATTTGCCTGTGCCGATGATCAGGCGGGATGTGAATTCTTTCCCTGCGAGTGTGAACTTGTCTGACATCTTGTAGTTAGATTTTCACGCAAAGTGCATGAGAAAACAATTAGCCACAGAGACACAGAGGACACGGAGACGATGAAGATCGCGACTAACCTCAGTGAACTCTGTGTTCTCTGTGGCTCACCTGCTTAACCGCCGCCGACGAAATGCACAACCTCTATCTTGTCGTTGTTAGACACTTCGGTCGTTTCCCAGTCCGGTTTTCGGATAACTTGCTTGTTAAGTTCGATGGCGACGCGTTGCTTCGGAAGATCGAGCGCGTCAAGCAGCGCGGCGAGGGTTGAGACGTCCTTAAGTTCGCGAGACTCGCCGTTGATGAAGATCGTCATACGGCGATTTTCTCGCAGCGATCGAGGAAAGGCAATACCTAGAAAGGTTACCGCAGATGAACGCGGATCGTGTCGTCATCGACCGTATTATAATCAGCGTTTATCTGCGTCCACCTGCGGTGAGACTTCTTTAGCCGTGAGCGACGATCCGGCGAAATTCTACTTCTTCGCCTTCGGCAGTTGCTCGAACGAGGAGGGCCGCTCGGCCTTCGGTGAACGATGGAAACTGTAGATTTACCTTTGCGATGCCGTTAGCATCAGTGCGGGCGTGGAAGATCATCGGGCGGAAACTTGAGCCAACGATCTTGACCATGACCTGAGCATCAGCAAGGACCTTGCGCTGTGAACCGCGAGCGACCATAAACGTGACCGACTTGTGTTCTCCCCCGCGAAATCTGGCATCGCCGAGCAGTTCGATCGTTAGCTTGCTGTTTTCCGGCCGTTCTTTGCCGCCCATCTCGCTCACGATCTCGACCGCTTCGTCGGGCAAGAGTATCTCGTCTTCGATCACGGCGTAGGTATCAAGGTCGAGGTCGATCGGCTTGGTGACGGCAGCCGGATCTCCGTCGGGGATCGGCATCGGGATCGGCGGTACGTCGAGTTCCAACGCGTCGGACGTGATTGATGGCAAGGTAACGGGTATTTCCGCGACTGCCGCTTCGGCAATTGACGCCGCCTTCGCGACTGGTGCACCCTGAGTCATCCTGATCAGGTCATCGATACGACCATTCTTGACCGCAGCACAGATCAACCGATGCTGTTTGTTAAGACGCTCGGCGAGAACTTCTTCGTCGACCGATTCATCCGCAACAAGGTCGTCGTAAGGAGTTCGCTTGCTCGCAAGTATAGTTCCGCGGTCGTAGATCAAGGACATGATCATCGGACGCGCGAGACCTTTATCTTCGGTCTGCACGTGATAAGTCTTTCCTTCGAACTCTACGTCGGTATTAAATCCAGTGATCACGTTGGTGTAATTTGAAAAGGGGCTAGCGAAACTTATGCAGGGTCGGGACGAGTTGTTCCGCCATCTCAAACTTAGCACACGCTGACAAAACGGGTCAATGGATTTTCGGCTCAGAGCTCCGTATTTTCGGGCATTCCAGCGTTCGAAAAGCGATCAGTCGTGATAGTGGTTCCAAAATCTGACTGCCTTGACACTCCATAATCCTTAACTTACGATAAACGTTGTTCCGACAACCAGTTCAGTACGCTTTGTTGCGGCTCGTCTTTTCGGGATGAGCGTACTGGAACCGCAGGAGCCAAACGCCTAAATGTCATCGTTCAACATAATGGATTACGCGCCGATCGGGATCATGTTTCTGGTCGCGATGGGGTTTGCCGTCAGCCAGCTTTTAGTGACCCAACTGATCGGCCCGCGAAAGCGCACGGCGACCAAGCTGATGCCGTACGAATGCGGAAAAGATCCGGTCGGCGGTGCACGCGATCGATTCTCGGTCAAGTTTTACACTGTGGCGGTGATCTTTCTGCTGTTCGATATCGAAGTCCTCTTCATGATCCCTTTTGCGGTCGCCTTCAAGAGTCTTTTGGGGCTTGAGCAATTAAGCGGCGTCGCCTATGGAACGATCGCTCTGATCGAGATACTGGTATTCATCTCCACTTTGGTGATTGGTTACATTTACGTTTGGCGTAAGGGCACGTTCGATTGGGGATTGCAGGCGCGAGCGGAAGCTCGGGCGGAAGCGAAGTCGCAAGCGGTGAAATCTCGGCGGGAGCGTAAGCGTCCGCTTCCGGTCAAAACCGCATCACCGGCAGAAGCGTAGGCTTTTTTTGCATCCAAGTTTCTATGGGTTTAGAAAATCAAGTATTCGAATCGTTGCCGGACGTTGTTACCGTCAAGCTGGACGCCGTAGTGAACTGGGCGCGTAAAAGTAGTCTGTGGCCGGCGACATTCGGGCTTGCGTGCTGCGCGATCGAGATGATGAACACGGTCTCAGCCCGCAACGACCTTTCAAGGTTCGGGGCGGAGACGTTTCGGGCTTCGCCGCGACAGGCCGACGTGATGATCGTGTCGGGCCGTGTGTCGCGAAAGATGGCTCCTGTACTTCGGCGAATCTACGATCAAATGCCTGAGCCCAAATGGGTTATTTCGATGGGAGCGTGTGCTACGTCGGGCGGTGTGTTCGACAATTACGCGATCGTTCAGGGCGTAGATAAAGTGGTTCCGGTTGATGTTTACGTTCCCGGATGCCCGCCTCGGCCGGAAATGCTCGTTCACGCGATCATGATGCTTCAGGAAAAGATCATGAACGAGTCGGTCAAGGACAGGCCGGACACGTTTGAAACCGAATCGCGTGTATCGATCGTGCCGGGAACGTTGCCGGTTACCGAGGGCACCGCTCTCGAACGCGAGACAGAGATCGAGGTAGCACAGAACCAGACTGCTCGGCCATACACAGTTCCATCGCGGCATGAGCGGAGACGTTCTTCGTAGATTGTTTTAACCGCAGATTTACGCAGATAAGAACTTCAGAATGAATCTGCGTTCATCCGCGTCCATCTGCGGCTCGTCCAAATCTTTATGACTGAAAAGCTTCACGGCTTTGTCGAAAAACTGAAAGAGCGAGATGCTTCGTGGGTTGAGAATGTGGTCGAGGCCTTGGGCGAAGTGACCGTACATGTTCCGCGTGTAGGAATCCTCGAAGCATGCTATTTCCTCCGTGACGAGCATGATTTCGACCTGCTTGCCGACCTCTGCGGCGGCGACCGCGGGCCGGAAGAAGATCCGCGGTTCGAGGTAAACTATCACCTGTTCTCGACGGTTCACTACCAGCGTTTACGTTTGAAAGTGCTGCTCTCCGAAGACGATCCGAAGGTCGACTCCGTTACCGATGTCTGGCGGACCGCCGATTGGCACGAGCGCGAAACCTACGACCTGCTCGGCGTGAAATTCGAAGGCCACGAAGACCTTCGCCGCATTCTGCTGCCGAGCGATTTCGACGGACACGCACTGAGAAAGGATTACCCGCTGCGCGGCTACGAGCCGTATAGCATGAACTAACGCATGGCAACTGCAGTCGAAAATCTTCAAACCGGCGTTGATGTGATGGATTCGGCCCTCGAGTCGCAGATGACACTTTCGATGGGTCCGCAGCACCCGTCGACTCACGGCGTACTTCGGCTTGACCTGCGGCTTGACGGCGAGCTTGTGATCAAGGCCATCCCGGACATCGGCTATCTCCATACGGGAATGGAGAAGTTGTTTGAGTATAAGAAGTATCAGCAAGGTATTGTCATCACCGACCGGATGGATTATCTCAATCCGCTCGGCAATAACCTCGCGTATGTGATGGCGGCGGAGAAGCTGCTCGGGCTGGAGATTCCGGAACGGGCGCAGGTCATCCGCGTGCTGATGTGTGAGCTGCAGCGGATCGCGTCGCACATGGTCTGGTTTGGGACGTCGTGTCTCGATATGGGCGCGATGACGCCGTTCTGGTTCACGTTCAAGGAACGCGAGAAGATCCTGAACATCATCGAATCTGCATCGGGCGGCCGCATGACGCCGAGCTACTTCCGCATCGGCGGGCTGATGATGGACCTGCCGGCGGGGTTTGAGAATCGGGTGAAGCAATTCCTCGAGGGCTTCCCGGACGCGTTGAATACGTTCGACACGCTCATTACCGGTAATACGATCTGGCAGAGCAGAACGCAGGGCATCGGCGTAATTTCGAAGGAAGACGCGATCGACTGGGGGTTGACCGGTCCGTCGCTCCGCGGAAGCGGCGTCGGGCTTGACCTGCGTCGTGCGAATCCTTACACAGGTTACGAGACTTACGATTTTGACGTCCCGGTCGAGAATGACGGCGATGTGTGGTCTCGCTTTCTCGTGCGTATGCGCGAACTTCGCGAATCGCACAAGATCGTCAAACAGGCTCTGGAAAGACTGAAGCCGGGACCGATAAAAGCCGACGCTCCGAAGGTCGTACTTCCTGATCGCGACGATATGCGAAAGCATATGGACTCGCTTATCCACCACTTCCTGATCGTCGCTGAAGGATTCAACGTTCCTGCGGGCGAGGTATATCACGCGATCGAAGCTTCGAAGGGCGAACTCGGCGTGTATATGAAATCGAACGGCGGCCCGAAACCTGAACGCGTCCACTTCCGCGGGCCTTCGTTCGTGAATCTCTCCGCCCTGCCTGTCATGGCGGAAGGCGAGATGATCGCAGACGTCGTTGCAATTATTGGAAGCCTCGATATCGTGCTGGGTGAAATTGATCGATAACTTGATGACTGAAGAAAGAGAAAAAGAGCTGTTCGATACGCTGTCAACCCTTGTGTATGGAGTAACCGGATTGACGTCCGATGTTCGTGACATAAAGATCGTCCTGGACAAGCATTCGCAGATTCTCGACCGCCATTCGCAAATTCTCGACCGCCACTCGAACATTCTCGACGGGCACTCACAGATCCTTGAGAGCCACTCCGAAATGCACAGCGATCACACGTCCAAGTTGAATCTGCTCGTCTCGAAGGTTGATAGCATTGCCGAGCAGGTCATGGAGAATGATAAGCAACTTTCCGCTCGCATCGCCGCTGTGGAAAGTGCCGTGGAGAATCTGGGAGGCGAGATCCATTAGTGGCAACTGCGACACCTACAAGTTTCACTGATCAAGTGGCCGTCTCGGACGAGGTGGCGGAGTTTTCGCCGGCGGTCGTTGAGGAAATGCGGTCGCATTTGACGAAGTATCCCGCGGACCGGACGCGGTCAGCACTGATCCCGCTTTTATTCGTCATTCAGCGTGAGCGCGGATGGGTCGACAATGCAGGCGTGAACTTCCTTGCGAAATTTTTGGACCTCGAAGTGACAGATGTGTGGGAAACGGCGACGTTTTACACGATGTTCAATCTTCGCCCGGTCGGACGCCATCACATCCAGATCTGCAAGACGCTGTCGTGCAGGATCATGGGCGAGCCCGAGATAACCGATCACATCTGCTCGAAACTCGGCATTCATCCCGGAGAGACGACCGAGGATGGCCGGTTTACGGTAACCATGGTTGAATGCCTCGGAAGCTGCGGCACGGCGCCAATGATGCAGATCGGCTTTGATTACTACGAAAATCTGACGAAGGAATCAGTCGACAAGATCCTCGAAGATTGTAATTAGGGGAACGCGGACGCCCTCGTCCGCGTTGGACGCCATACGACAAAACGTTTCAATTGCCCGTTGGGGCACACTCGCGGACGAGGCGTCTGCGTTCCGGTTTTATGAAAATTAAGGCAATCGGTTGCGAACCTTTATCGCTGAAAATGGTGTTCGTCGAGAACGGGCACCGGCTTTCGGTGTATCGCGATCACGGCGGCTACAAGAGTTTGCAGAAGGCGGTCGGGATGGCTCCAGCGGACGTGATCGAGGAAGTGAAGGCTTCGGCTCTTCGCGGACGCGGCGGTGCCGGTTTCCCTACAGGAATGAAATGGTCGTTCGTTCCAAAGGATTCACCGAAAGCGAAATACGTCGTTTGCAACGCGGATGAGTCCGAGCCCGGCAGCTTTAAGGATCGTTACCTGATGGAGCGCGATCCGCACGCCTTGATCGAAGGAATGACCATCGCGGGTTGGGCACTTGGCTCTAACACCGGATACGTTTACGGCCGCGGCGAATACCGATATCTGCTCGACATCATGGACGTGGCGATCGCCGAAGCTCGCGAGGCCGGAATGCTTGGCAAGAACATCTTCGGCTCAGGCTTTGATTACGATCTGCACACGCACACCGGAGCCGGAGCATATATCTGCGGCGAAGAAACGGCGTTGCTCAGCTCGCTCGAAGGCTATCGCGGACATCCGCGAATGAAGCCGCCCTTCCCTGCCGTTGAGGGCTTGTATGCCAGCCCGACGGTCGTAAACAACGTAGAAACGTTTACATCGGTACCGCAGATCATCGAGATGGGCGGCATCGCGTGGCGCGATCTCGGTACAGAGAAATCGGGCGGAACAAAACTGTGGTCGATCAGCGGACACGTTAAGAAGCCGGGCGTCTATGAACTTCCGATGGGCTACGCCGATATGGAAAAGTTCATTATGGAAGACTGCGGCGGAATGCTTCGCGACGACAAGAAGCTGAAAGCGGTCATCCCCGGCGGATCGAGCGTTTACGTAATGAACGCGGGCCAGATCATCGGCCAGAACGTAACGCTTGATTACGAGGGCCTTGTCGCCGCGGGTTCTTCACTTGGAACGGGCGGAATGATCGTGATGGATGAGACCGTTGACATCGTCGAATCGACCAAGAACTTGTCCGAGTTCTACAAGCACGAGTCGTGCGGGTGGTGTACGCCTTGCCGTGAGGGCACGGACTGGCTCGTCAAGATTTTCGACCGCATCACATCAGGCGGCGGAAGGCCGGAAGACGTTCAGTTAATGCTCGATATTGCGGACAACATCGAGGGCAAATCGTTTTGCCCGCTAGGCGATGCGGCCGCCTGGCCAGTACAGAGCGCGATCAAGCAGTTTCCAGATGACTTTAAGAAGTGGATAGTTAACGGCGCCGCGAGTAACGGCCACGTTGTCGAGGCAAACATGTAAAAGGGATTGAGAACGGAGGGTAGGTATGAGGCTGATCGGTCGTTTCCTCGTTTCGTTAGCAGTACTGATCTTTGTCAATTCGTTTATTACCCTGACCGTATCCGGTCAGTTGGTGACGTCGACGCGGGTCGCGACGATGACGGCGGCTGACTTTAACAAGCGGATGAACACCGCTCACCGTAATGTGGGACTGGAACCGCTCCGTGGGCCTCTGCACCTGTATAAGGTCACGTACCAGTCGGTCGATGTGAAAGGACGCAGCGCGGTACTTTCCGGGCTCGTTGCACTTCCGGCTCAAGGTGCTCCGAACGGTTTGATCGTTTTTAACCACGGGACGATGGCTGACCAGAAAACCGTGCCGTCGGCATATCGTGGTGAAACTAAGGCGGGCGAGACACAAAATGCCTTGCTCGCGTTCGGTTCGGGCGGATACGCGATCACCATGCCGGATTACATCGGCCAGGGCGTCCACCGAGCGAACGCTCACCCCTATCCCGCAAGTGTGGTCAACGCTCGAGCAGGCGTGGATATGATCAAGGCCGCACGCGAGGTTGCACGGCGAAACCGAGTAGCGGTCGGCGAGCAGCTCTATGTCTCGGGATATTCGGAGGGCGGCGGAGTCGCGATGGGGCAGACTCGGTTGCTCGAACAGTCGAACGACCCGATGCATCGCGTCACGGCAGCGGCTCCTGCAGCCGGACCCTATGATCTCTCGGGTACGACGGTGGATTTCATGGCCGAGCGGCCGACCGATCAGATCGGATTCGTTCTGCGAACTTATTTGCTGGGATTCGGAATATACTCGCTGCACAAGAACCAAGGCATCAAGACGGGCGATTACTTCAAAACGTCGATGGCTTTGACAATCAACCTAGCCTATGGCGGTGGCGTTTCCGATGAGAATGTGATCAAACGGGTCGGCGTAACCGGAGCTTTGATGAGAGCGAAAAACGATCTGTATAACGTGATCACAGATAAGTTCAAGCGAGTCTTTGAGACGAGAGATTTCTCAGATCCGTTCCTGCGGCAGCTTCGCGACAACGATACGTACGATTGGTCGCCGCGAACGAGAATGCTGTTGATCGCTTTGGTAAACGACACCATCGTGACGCCAAAGAATACTCAGGTCGCGATGCGAACGATGAGACGAAACGGGGTCAGCCGCGACACGCTGCGGCAATCGATCATTCAGGACACGAGCCTGAACCACGCGACGGCAATGCCGGAATCACTCCTGCGAGCAAGGTTGTTTTTCGACCGCGGATTTCAGGGTGTTCGCGTAACAGAAGATAATTAGTTAGTATCTAGAGTTTAATTTTGAGAGGTAAATACTATGGGAAAAGGCGATAAGCGCACACGCCGCGGAAAGATCTTTGCGGGTTCATACGGAAAATCACGTCCTAAGAGCATCAAGAAGAACACGCCCGCAGGTGCAGACAAGAAGGATTAACGATAAGCGGGGAGCTAGTCGATCGGGACGGTCTTAATTTCTTCCGATTCTTCTTGTTCGTCTTGTTCCGTGGTAAAAAAAAAGAAACCACAGAACAAGACGAACAGGAAGAATGAAGACGAATAAGATGTCGCATCGGACGAGATAAGATCCGGACAAAACAGCGTTTGATGTTAAAAGAACCTATAAAGGTCACCATTAACGGAGCAGAGATCGAAGCCGAAAAAGGCGCGGTCCTGATCGATGTTTGCCGCGATAACGCGGAGAACATTCCGTCGTTCTGTTACTACAAAGACCTCGCTCCGCAGGCTTCATGCCGCATGTGTCTGGTTCGCATCGACAAGATGCCGAAGCTGCAAACGTCGTGCACGATCAAGGTAACGGACGGAATGGTGGTGACGACCCAGAGCCCTGAGATCGAGAAAGCTCAGCGCTCGATGGGCGAATTTCTACTTACGAATCATCCGCTCGATTGCCCGGTCTGCGACCGCGGCGGCGAGTGTGAACTGCAGGAAGTCATCTTCGATTGGGGTGATGTCGAGGAGCGGTTCAAGGAAGAAAAGAACAAGGCTCCCGAAAAATATCTCTCGCCGATCGTCGCTAACGATCCGCAGCGATGCATCTTGTGCAAACGATGCACGCGCGTCTGCGACGAGTGGATGGGTGAAGATGCGATCGAGGCCGGAAACCGAGGTGCGAACACCGTCATCGGTACATACGGCGGTTGGCTGAACTGCTCGCAGTGCGGAAACTGTATCGAGGTTTGCCCGACCGGAACGCTGCTCGACGGAGTTTACCGTCACGCGACGCGTCCGTGGGAGCTCGACCAGACGATCACAACGGATGTCTACTCGTCGGACGGCATGCAGCTTTCGATCGGTTCACGCGCAGGTGAAGTCCATCGCATCGTTGCTCGCGATCGATACGTGAACGGACTTAACGGCGAGTTTCTCGACGTAAAAGCTCGTTTTGCACACGAGTTCATCAACCACCCTGACCGCATCAAGACCCCGCTGATCCGCTATTCGAAGGGCGGTAAACTCATTCCCGCGACGTGGGACGCTGCGATAAAATACGTTGCCCATAAGCTTTCAGCTTATGGGTCGGAGACTGCCGTCGTTGCGAGTCCGCGTTTGACGAACGAGTCGATTGCCGCTCTTGGCTTTTTCGCTCGCGATGCGGTGAAAACCGAGAAGGTCGGCGTTGCGGATCGACAAAGCATGGCCGCGTTCTTCGAGAACTTGAGCTCACCGCTCGCGACGCACAAAGATATTCGATACGCCAGCACGATCGTCTTGATCGGGGGCGATCCGGAAGAGGAGCAAACATACACAGCGAAACAGATCCGCCAGGCCGTTCGCAACGGCGGTGCGAAACTGATCGTTGTGAACGAAACGCCTATCAGGCTTACTACCAAAGCGAGCATTTTCATTCACGCCAATCATGGTTCCGTTGATGCTTTCGCACTGACAGTATTAGACGCCAGCAACGATTCGTTTGCCGCCGAGAAACTCGGAGTCGATGCCGGTTTACTTGGCGACGTTCGCGACGCGGTCTTCGAGACAAAAGGGGATGTGATCATCGTCTGCGGATCGGACCTTTCGTCTGACGCTCAAGCAGTCATCGCAGCGACCGCGGGAAGCCTCGCAGGCGATGGACGCCGCGTGTTACTTCATCCGCTTCCGCTCTACAACAACTCGGTCGGAGCGATCGACATCCTCGGCGGCGGCAGTGAGAGAGATGCTTTGCGATCTGCAAAGGCGGCATACGTAGTTGGGAGCTTGCAAGATGCATCGCTGCTCGCCGGTAAGGAATTTGTCGTTGTGCAGGAACTGTTTGAGACCGAGACGACCGTGCATGCCGACGTAGTTTTCCCGGCTGCCTCTTTCGCCGAGGTCGACGGAACGTTCACGAATAACGCAGGGAATGTGCAGCGCGTCCGTAAGGCCATCGAGCCCTTGAATCAATCGAAGCCTGACTGGATGATCACGCGTGCGATCGCTGCGGAGATTGGCGTCGATCTCGGATTCGAGCCGTCGGCAACTTCGGCATTCAAAGCAGTTGCCGATGCCGTTCCTGCTTATGAAGGCTTGCGTTATCCGGCATTAAAAGACGAATCGAGTCCGGTTCAGGCTAAATACGAGATCGCTTCGCGTGATGTCTCGGGTGCAGTGGACTCGCTTCGAAGGTCGGTTGATGCCATTCAGCCGGCAGACAAGATCAATGAAACACCTAAGGTCGGGCACAAATTGCACCGCCTGACGACGATGACGAGCAAGACGCCGCAGTTTCACCTGCTGGCAAACGGAAATCCGAAACCGGATAATCTGCTCGTATCGCCGCTTGTGCAGATCGAACCGAGCGGAGCGAAGAGAGAGATGGCGGCGGCCGTCGGCGTTGGGGATCGAGAGTAACCGTAAGACAGGCTTTCTAGCCTGTCTTCGGTGAGGTTTAGATTCCTTATTCATAAACGTCGGCGGACGAGCCGGCCTAGGTAGATTTCGAGTGCTTGTGGTAACCGGAACACGCTGGAAAGCCTGTTCTACGACCTGATTTATGGAAGCTGTTCTTAAAACTGCTTTTCCTTTTATTGTTTTTTCGGCTGGGATACTTGCCGCGTTTCAGGGCGTGCTGATGATCGTCGCGTATACGGTACTTGCCGAGCGTAAGGTCCTCGGCTGGATGCAGGGCCGTGTCGGGCCGAACCGCGTCGGGCCGTGGGGTGTTTTGCAGCCGTTCGCCGACCTCTTTAAGTTCATCCTCAAAGAGGATTTGATCCCTGACAAGTCAACGAAGTTTGTTTATTTTCTCGCGCCGCTCGTTGCCTTGAGCTGCGCCCTGCTGCCGATCGTCGTTTACCCGTTCGGACCCCGGATCGCAGATCCGCTAGGATGGCTGGTGCCGTATGTCGCAGACTGGCCTACGCTTGGGCCAGCAGTCGCGTGGATCGCCGAACAGGCCATCAACATGCCGCTGACGATCGCCAGGATCGATGTCGGCGTCTTGTTCGTCCTTGGGATAACATCCGTCGGCGTTTTCGGTATCGCGTTGGCCGGCTGGTCGTCGAACAGCAAATATTCGCTCATGGGCGGGCTGCGTTCGTCGGCTCAGATGATCTCGTATGAACTGGCAATGGGCGCTTCTGTGATCGGCGTGGTAATGCTTGCCGGTACGCTGGATCTCAACGGCATCATCGAAGCTCAGATCCGTTCGCCGTTCAAATGGTTCATTATTCCCCAGTTCCTTGGCTTTGTGGTTTTCTTGATCGCGGCTTTCGCGGAAACGAATCGCGTGCCGTTCGACCTTCCGGAAGCTGAGACCGAACTGGTCGCAGGATTCCATACGGAATACTCCGCATTGAAATTCGCCCTGTTTTTTATGGCCGAGTACGTGAATATGTTCACGGTCTCGGTGATGTGTGTAACGTTGTTCTTGGGCGGCTGGTACGTTCCGGGCTTGGGCAAGATCCTTCAGCCGGGCTCGATTCCGTATGCGCTGGTCAGCCACGTGGCGTTCATTGGGAAGATCTGTTTCTTCTTATTCTTGTACATCTGGGTTCGCGGTACACTTCCGCGTTTCCGCTTTGACCAGTTGATGAACTTTGGATGGAAGTTTTTGCTTCCGCTCGGCATCGCAAATATTATTTTGACGATCGTAGTTGTGTACTTTTTGAATAGCTAGGAATTTCAACCGCAGATGAACGCAGATAAACACAGATCTTTCTTGGCTTCGAATCGGCGTCCATTTGCGTTTATCTGCGGCTGATTCTCTTATGGCCTCTGACGTTTTCTTTTTTATTTTCGCCGGCTTCGCGATCGCGTGCGCGATCTCGATGGTGTATCACAAGAATCCTCTGTACAGCGCGATTTCGCTTGTCGGCGTTTTCATCGCGCTGTCTTGCCTTTACGTCACGCTGGCGGCACCGTTCATCGCGGCCGTGCAGATACTGATCTATGCCGGCGCGATCATGGTACTCGTAGTGTTCGTGATCATGCTTCTGAATCTTGACGAAGATCGACGCGATAACCGACTCGGCTTTCTGTACGCTCTCGGCGGTGGACTGGGCCTGATACTTTTAGCTCAGACATTTTTCGTGTTCTATGCAGTAATGCGGGCTCCGCAACAGGCTGTGAATACGGCCGAAACTGCCGGCAAGACGATGAGCATAGGCCAGGCCATGTATACGGAATATCTGCTGCCGGTGGAGATCGTCGGGATCTTGCTCTTAATGGCGATCATCGGCGGCGTTGTGATGTCGCGTAGGCTGAATCAGGAACAGATCGAGGCCGTTGTCGACAAGGAACTCGAACTTCGCGGTCAGGACGAAGACAAAGACGATTACAGGATCGCATTTTAGTATGGAACCGAGCTTGGCCAGCTATCTGGCGTTATCAGGGATCTTGTTCACGATCGGCGCGGTCGGCGTTATCTATAAACGCAACGCGATCGGCATGTTCATGTGTATCGAGCTGATGCTCAATTCCGTGAATCTGACGTTCGTCGCCTTTTCGCGATACTACGCCGACACCACCGGCCAGCTTTTCGTATTCATGGTAATGGCCGTCGCCGCATGCGAAGCCGCCGTTGGGCTCGGCATCATCATCGCATTCTTCCGAAACCGCATCTCCGTCGACGTGGACGACGCGAGTTTGTTGAAGAACTAGTTTCTTATTGTGGAGCGATGATATCGCGGTCGCTTAAATGTTGTTTGACAGGCTTGCTCGCGCTCGGAGCTGCATCCGGGATTTACGGGCAAACCAAAGAGGCGTGCATACCGCCGTCCGCATCGACTTTTCAATCGATCAGCCGCGCGGAAATCGAGTCGCTCTTGGCTGATATTGCGGTAACAAACCCGACGGTCCTGAATAAAATTAGAGAAGATCCCGACCTTAAACGGACCCAGATTGATACTTTGAAAGAGTTGCTCGCGTTTGCAAGTGCGGCAGTCCAGGATGGCCTCGCCGCAAAAGCCGTCAATTGCCGTGAGCTGGGATACACTCGCGATGAAACTATCGCGGCTCAGTATGACAAGCAAAAGAACAAAGGCAAGGTCGGACCGCCCTTCGGGTTTGTCACCGACGCGGCAGTCGCGGCTTATTGGAATGGTACGTCGGCAAAGCCCCTGAATTCCAAGGTCCGAGAAGATCGGGAGGCCGGATTCAAAAGCTTTCTTGAAACAAAGCTGGCTGTTCGTGATGAGGACAACCCGGCGGCGAAGGATCGGCAGGTTTCCGAACCCGAGATCGAGCGAGCTCGTGAGTTTTATGCGAAAATTCGCATTTACGCGGACGAATACGCCGCACGATCGGCAGTGCTGCCTGCGACATTTAAGGATAAAGTGCAGCTACAGGTAAGGTTGCAGCAGGCGCAGTTTCTTGCAAGGCAGTATTCCGCTGCGGTTGCTGCGAAAACGGTGATCACGGATGAAGAGATCGCGGCATACATCCGGATCAGACCGGATCTCGATCCGACGGCAAAAAGATCAAAGGCTGAAGAGATACTAGGGCGGGCAATGAACGGCGAGGATTTCGCCAAGTTGGCCGATGAATTTTCAGATGATCCGGGCACGACGAATAAAGGTGGGCTATATGTTGAAGTTCGACCGGGACAAATGATCGAAGCGTTTGAAAAAGCCGCTTTGTCGTTGGAGCCGGGCAAGGTGAATCCGGAATTGACCCAAACGGATTACGGTTACCACATTATCAAGCTTGAGAAGAGAAGCTTTGGCGGCTTGACGTACGATGTCCGCCACATTTTGATATCGACCGGTTATAAGGATCCCGACAATCCTACAGCGAGAGAAGTGCCGATCAATGAATACGTTCGGTCAAGGATCGAGGAAGAGAAGAGTAGAAAGTTGATTGATCGAATAGTGGTGGAAAATGCGATCTCAGTTCCTGACGATTTCGAGATACCGCCGGCGGTCAAGCCGCCATCAACGACTGGCAGTAAACCTAAAGTAAGAAAAGCGGTGCGAAAGCGTCGTTGAGAATGCAACTAACGGGCAGAAAATTGTGCTAAACGCTGACGTTTTGACATTTCACGAGTTTGTAATGCATGAAGCTCTGCCATTGTCTACGATCCAGGGCTCTGTCCTCGAGTTTCTCCAAGGACGAAAAGATGTCGTTTTGTTCGGGGCGCAAGCAGTAAACGCCTATGTCAGTGAACCTAGAGCCACTCAGGATGTAGATATTATGTCCACGCGAGCTCAGGATGTTGGGGAAGAACTCCGACAGCATTTAAGCAATGTTTTCCACATCGCTGTTCGAGTTCGAGAAGTCGCAGGTGGCAAAGGCCTAAGGGTGTATCAGGTACGAAAGGAAGGAAATCGTCATCTGGTTGATATTCGTCCGGTAGATAGTTTTCCAGAAACGCGTATATTCGAGGATATCCAAGTCGTTTCGCCAGAGGAACTTATAGCAAGCAAAGTCACGTCTCACATTTCCCGATATGGGAAGGCAAAGGGGTGGACAGACAGGCGTGATCTAACGCTCTTACTCCTAGAGTTTCCTGAACTCAAGACGGCGACTGGGGCAGTTAGGTCTTTACTAGAGGAGCGAAATGCTGACGCTGCGGTAATCGAGTTGTGGAAAGAACTCGTTTCGACTGACCTGAATATTGAAGCAGACGACGATCTGAGTTTCTAGAATGATCGAGAACAATCTCTTAAGCATAATCATCTTCGCTCCACTCGCGGGGGCGGTGATCAACTGGCTGATCGGTGGACGGCTGAAGAATGAGCTGTTCAGTTCGGTAGTCGCCTGCGGGTCGATCGCCGTGTCGGCTTTGGTTGCGTTTTACATCGCATTCGTCGCTGACGGTGGTGCCCTTTTCATCAACAAGCCGATACTCGATCAAATCTGGACGTGGATAAACGTCGGCGGATTTCGCGCCGACTTCGCTCTCGGCATGGACCGGTTGAGCGGGATCTACGCGTGCTTTGTCACTTTCATCGGTCTGCTGATCCACATCTTCGCGACCGGTTACATGCACGGCGACAGCGGATTTTACCGCTTCTTCGCGTATTTGAATCTCTTCATGTTCGCGATGCTAACGCTCGTACTCGCGGACAACTATCTTTTGATGTTTGTCGGTTGGGAAGGCGTCGGGCTGTGCTCGTACCTGCTGATCGGCTATTACATCAAGAAGGACGAGGCTCGAAAGGCTGCCAAGAAGGCGTTCGTGATGAACCGCATCGGAGATTGGGGCGTGCTGATGGGGATTTTTCTCGTCTTTACCCTGACCGGATCGATCTCGTTCTTCGACAAGACCGTCGGCGGCGAACAGGTTACGAGCGTGTTCACCTACGTTGTGAATACGATGTCGGCTGATCCGTTCACTTGGGGAGCGATCGTCGCGGGGGGACTGACTTCGATTGGCGTACTGATGTTCATCGGCGCGACCGGTAAGTCGGCTCAGATCCCACTGCTAACATGGCTGCCGGACGCGATGGCCGGCCCGACTCCGGTTTCCGCTCTTATCCACGCGGCGACGATGGTTACGGCTGGTGTCTATCTAGTTGTTCGCTCGAATGCGATCTATCAATTTGCACCGACGGCAATGTGGATCATTGCGGTCATCGGTGCGGCAACTGCCCTGTTCGCGGCTACGATCGCCATCGCACAGAACGACATCAAGAAAGTTCTAGCTTATTCCACCGTCTCGCAGCTTGGCTTCATGTTCCTCGCCGCGGGCGTCGGAGCGTTTGTGGTGGCGATCTTCCACGTGATGACGCACGCTTTTTTCAAGGCGTTGTTGTTCCTCGGCTCCGGCTCGGTCATTCACGGAATGCATCACGAGCAGGACATGCGAAAGATGGGAAATCTTCGCAAATACATGCCGATCACGTTCATCACGATGGCGGCGGGCTGGCTTGCGATCTGCGGTATTCCGATCTTCGCGGGGTTCTTTTCAAAAGACGAGATCTTGTACAAGACCTTTGCAGCCGACAACTATTTCCCGGGCGGATTGAAGTTTCCGGGCGAGGAAATTCTTTGGGGCGTTGCGACGGTGACGGCGATCCTGACCGCGATCTACATGACACGGATGATGGTCATGACGTTCTGGGGCAAGGAGCGCTTTCACGACGCGTTGCCTGGCGAGGAACATCACGACGATCATCATGCCGACGACGCTCATCACGCTGATGCGCACGCCGACGATGACGAGGAAGAACATCATCACGCTCTGCCGCACGACTTCAAACCGCACGAATCGCCGTGGGTGATGACCGTGCCGTTGATCGTGCTCGCGGTGTTGTCGACTTTCGGAGGACTCGTTGGCGTGCCTTACGCGATGAGTTCGATCTTCGGGGCGGGCGATGTAAACGCATTTGAGCATACGCTCGATCCGGTTATCGCGGAAAAAGGCGAACACGGAACCTCGGAGATAAAAGAGGTCAAACACTTCTTTGCATCGGCCGCAAAGCCTGAGGCCGGTGCGGCTCCCGCTCACGATTCACACTCGCCGGAAGTCTTGTTCAAAGAGCGTGTACTTGCTGCCCTTTCGACAGTGCTTGCATTGGTCGGGATCGGTATCGGCTTCTTGCTGTTTTACAAGACGCCGCTTCGAACGATGCCGAAGATCCTCGAAGAAAAGTGGCGGCTCGACGAGTTTTACAACGGTTACATCGTGGACCCGATCACGAAGCTTTCGACTGTCGGCCTTTGGAAAGGATTTGATATCGGCTTTATCGACGGCATAGTCAACGGCATTGGCCACGCAGTCGCCGAATTTGGTAACGTCGCCCGTCGGCTTCAGGTCGGATTCGTGCGTAGCTACGCGGCGATGATCCTGCTCGGCGCCCTGGCTGTCGTAGGATATTTTATTTATTACGGTTTGAAATTGGTTGGTTAGTTTAGAGTGCAAGCTTTAGCTTGTCTCTATGCGAAGCAGAACGAGCTAAAGCTTGCACTCTGAACACGCATATGGAATTTTTTTCTCAAAACCTGTTGACCATATTGCTCCTGTTGCCGGTTTTCGGTGCGGTCGGGATCGTCCTGCATCAGATGTTCTGGAAGCAGGAGGAGCAACTGAAGTGGCTGACGTTTGGGATCACGCTCGTGAACTTCGTGATCTCGATCCCGCTGATCTTTGGTACGAAGACGGCTGGCTTCTCGTTCGAGGTCAATAAGGTTTGGATCGCGGCGATCAACTCGAATTATCACATCGCGGTCGACGGCCTGAGCTTGTGGCTAGTGATCTTGACGACGTTCATCATGCCAATCGCGGTGCTGTCGACGTGGAACGCCGTCGAAAAACGTCCGACCGCGTTTTACGCATTTCTGCTCCTGCTTGAAGCAGCGATGATCGGCGTTTTCGTGTCGCTCGATCTGCTAGTTTTCTATCTTTTCTTTGAAGCGTCACTTGTGCCGATGTTCTTCCTGATCGGCATCTGGGGCGGCGAAAATCGTATTTACGCGGCGGTCAAATTCTTTATCTTTACCGCACTCGGCAGTTTGCTGATGCTCGCGGCGATTATCGGGCTTTATTACATGCACGCCGAGCAGACTGGTATCGGGACGTTCGATTTCGTTACGATGATGCGTTCCCTCGAACTCGGCCAGCTTGCCATAGCTGGGACCGCCGGAACGCTTATGTTCTGGGCTTTTGCCCTCGCGTTCTCGATCAAAGTTCCGCTGTTCCCGTTCCACACGTGGCTTCCCGACGCGCACACTGAAGCTCCGACTGCCGGCTCGGTGATTTTGGCGGCGGTTCTTCTCAAGATGGGAACTTACGGGCTGATGCGGTTCAACTTCGCCTTGTTCCCCGATCAAAGCCGTGAGTGGGCTTGGCTGTTCATTGTGCTTGCGATCGTCGGCATCATCTACGGAGCGTTGGTGGCGATGGTGCAGCCGGATGTAAAACGCCTCGTCGCGTATTCGTCCGTCGCTCATATGGGCTTTGTGATCCTCGGCATGTTTTCGTTCACTGAATGGGGCATGCAGGGAGCGTTGTATCAGATGCTGAACCACGGCGTCTCAACCGGAGCTCTATTCCTGTTGGTCGGGTTCATTTACGAACGGCGACATACACGAGCGATCTCTGACTTCGGCGGGCTGGCGAACGTGATGCCCCTATACGCCACGATCTTTGTTATTACCGCTATGTCGTCGGTCGGCCTGCCATTCCTGAACGGGTTCGTCGGCGAATTTCTGATCATGTTGGGAATGTGGAAATCGACGATCCTTGGTGTGACTGCAACTACCAATTGGAACTACGTCGCCACCATGCTTGCCGGGACCGGCGTCATCTTTGCGGCTGTTTATCTGCTTTGGATGATCCAACGGGTATTCTTTGGTAAGGTCACTAACGATAAGAACAAGAAACTGACGGACCTTAGTACACGCGAAATAGGTTTGATCGCTCCGCTAATGTTTCTGATGGTATTTATGGGCGTGTACCCACGGCCGTTTCTCGACGCCGCGAAAGATTCCGTGAACGCAATTCAAAAGCGGGTTATGCATCAAGCCGGTGGAGACGTCGACCATGCAGAGCGGAATGCGGACCTTAGTCCGCAAACAGCCGTTAAAGATGCGAACTGAAGTTCGCGTTCCTAATAATGAACACGTTTTTTCTTACAGAGTTGGTGACTCCGGACCCGAACGTCCGAATAATTCTTCCGGAACTTGTAGTTGCCGCGGCCGGCATCATTGTGATGCTTTACGACAGCTTTTTTCCGAAGGACCGCGTCACCTCCGGCATCATCTCGCTCGTCGGCCTGGCGGTTTCCGCCTTTCTGCTCGTAGGCCTTTGGTCGTCTGAACCTCTCGGCTCTACGTCGTGGAATGGGATGATCGCGCACGACAATCTGCGGCTCGGATTCTCGATCGTATTTCTGATCGTGACGGCGATGACCGTCCTGATCTCGACGGTTTGGGTAGAGCGAGAAGACGTCCCCGTCGGCGAATATAATGCTCTGCTATTGTTCGCGACGTTCGGGATGATGCTGATGGCATCCGGCAATGACCTGGTCGTCATTTTCCTGGGCCTTGAAACACTCTCGATAGCGACTTATGTAATGGCCGGGCTTCGTCGGGGCGACCTGAAATCAAACGAATCGGCCATGAAGTATTTTATTCTCGGCTCATTCGCTTCGGCATTCCTGCTCTACGGAATGGCTTTGATCTATGGCGCGACTGGCTCGACGAATCTGACCGTGATCGCTGAGAAGGTCGTCAACCCGAACTTCCCTGCTCTGCTGCTGATCGGCGGAGCAATGATGGTAGTCGGCTTCGGGTTCAAAGTCGCCGCAGCTCCGTTTCATGTTTGGACGCCCGACGTTTATGAAGGCGCTCCGGCGCCGGTTACAGGATTTATGGCTGCAGGGCCAAAGGCTGCGGCCTTCGCTTCGTTCATACGCGTATTCGTGCTTGGATTTCCATTCATTGCCGGTGTCGCTGCGTCAAACTACCTTCACGAAACGTGGATGACCGTGCTCGCGGTGATGGCCATGCTTTCGATGACGGTTGGTAACGTGGCGGCGATCATGCAGAACAACGTGAAGCGAATGCTCGCGTATTCTTCGATAGCCCACGCGGGATACGCGCTCGTCGGATTTCTCGGTGCGGGAGCCGCAAACCGAGGCTCTTCGCAAGACGCCGCTATCGCTTCGGTGGCGTTTTATATGCTGACGTATGCGGTCACTAATCTAGGAGCGTTTGCTGTGATCTCGCTGCTCGCTCAGAAAAACGATCGCCGTTCGGATTTCGAAGACTTTAACGGAATCGGCTTCAAATCGCCGGTCTTGTCATTCACGCTTTCGTTATTTATGCTGTCGCTGCTCGGCCTTCCGCTCACCGCCGGATTCATGGGCAAGATCCTCGTCTTCCGCCCCGCCCTCGAAGCAGGTTCGACGCTTCTAGTCGTGCTTGTTATTGTAGCGGTGATCAACACCGCAATTTCTGCTTACTACTATTTGCGCATGATCGTTGTGATGTTCTTTAAGGAACGCGTCACGGAGTGGGTCGAGCCGAAAATGCCAATCGGTCTCGCCGTAGCCTTGCTTGTCGCGGTCGTCGGCGTGTTGTATCTCGGGTTGTTCGCGGGCGGCGTGATCGAAAAATTCTCGCAGTCACGCTCCGGGTACGAAGCTCAGTTAAAGTAAGTTAGCTTGATGTATCATGAGATAAACCTTGAAAAATGGGAGCGCCGGTCGACGTTCGAATTTTTCAAGGAGTATAAGGATCCTTTCTTCAACATGGCCGCGAACCTCGATGTTACGCGGCTTTATCGTTTCTGTAAGGACTGCGAGATTCCGTTTTCAATCGCGTGTCTCTTCTTCTCGCTCGCAACCGCAAACGAGATCCGCGAATTCAGGCTCCGCATGATCGATGAACGAGTTGTTGAGTTCGATCAGGTCGAAGCAACTCAAACCATCCTAAACGACGACAACACGTTCTCGTTTTGCTACTTTCCGATGAAGGAGACTTTAGAAGATTTCGTTCAGACGGCCATCGAATCACGCAAGAAATATCGGACATTGAAAACCTTTGATGTAGAGTCCGAGCGGATCGATCTGATCTATTACTCGATCATTCCGTGGGTGTCGTTCACGAGCTTCAAACACGCAGGTTCGGGCGACAACCGGCAGACGGTTCCGCGAATGGTTTTCGGGAAGATGTTTGATGAAGCTGGCGGTCGTCGACTAATACCGTTCTCAGTCGAGGCTCACCACGCTTTGATGGATGGCTATCACGTCGGCCTATACTTCAACCTCTTTCAAGAAAAATTAGATTCAATCGAGGATGGAGTTTGATCCGCCGGCGTGCGAGCGGACTGAAGTTCGCGTTCATGAGATGATCGACATCGAATCACTCAAAGTTGACCTGGGCGAACTGTGGATACCTGCAATCTACGGTGAAAAGGTGCGCCCGCTGAGAACTCGGAGCGTTCAGATGTCGATCCCAGAACGCGAGAATTCACCCGAGATCTCACATACGCTGCTCGGTATCGAGATGAAGGTCGGAAAACTCCGTATTGCCACGCCCGACCTTGCGACCGCGAGATATTTGCGTGTCTTCGCGAGGCTCGGCTGCTCGGAAGTTGCGGTCCCCTACGACATTTCAAAGATCTCAGGCATTGCCGACTTGCTCGAAACCGGTTGGCAGCGGATGAATTTGATGCTTGAAGGCACTACGAAACGCTACCGCAACCGCGTGATCAAGACCGCCCGAAGTGAAGTCGCCGATCTCGGAGCCGGTGAGATGATGCCGGAGTTTAACACTAGAACTAAGCAAAGGAGTGACTGAATGCCTTACTTCGACGACGATGGCAACGAGATCGATATGACAAATATCGCGATCCCGCGTTTGTGCAAGAGCTGCCAAAAGCTGGACGACCCGCACGAGGAGATTCTCTGCAACCTAAACCGGCTCGATCAAAAAGATGATAACGGCTTTAAGTGCTACGCTTATGTAAGCATGTATGGTGAGCTCGACGCTGTTATAATAGAATGAAGAAGGCGGTCATATGGTCCGCTGATGTGTCAATGATGTTGGATGCAGTAGTAAAACCGGACGTTAAGGAAGATCTTCCCTTTCCTTACAACAAGCAGGCGTTCTGCAGGTATGAACCGATCGAGAAGCGAATAGATAACGCGCGCGTGTTGATCGTAAACACGCTGCTGCGATACGAATCGGACATGTCGGACGTTGCGCGGACGGAGTTAAATGGCTCGGCGGAATCGCGTCTAAGATTTGAGAACAAAGTTTCGGGCATGGCCTGCAATAACATTGCACAGAATGTTATCCGCCTCGTCCGGCAACCGAAGACGCTCACGGTCCATTTATCGGAGTTAGCCGAAGCAGCCCGCGATTTTCGGCCCGACGCGATCGTGATGAGCGGCACCTATAGCGATTTCGACTATTACAACCCCGATCACCTAGCGAAGTTTGAAAGCTTCATTAAAAGCACTAAGATTCCCGTGCTTGCGATCTGCGGCTCGCACCAACTGGTTGCCCAGTCGTTCGGATCAAGACTTATTACCCTGGACGATAAGGAGCTGTCAGAAAAGCGGTCCGATCGCGTCGTCGAATATCAGTATAAGCTCGTCAAGATAACCGATACTTCCGATCCGATCTTTGAAGGGATTCAGGATGCTGCGTCAGGCGTTTGGCAAGATTACACAAGGGAAGACGACATCTTGCGCGTCTGGCAAAACCACGGAGTTCAGGTCGAAGGAACACCACAAGGTTTCGAGCTGCTCGCAACGTCTTACCTCTGTAAGAACCAAATGATGGTAAAGCGGTCGGGCGGTCAGCTTATCTACTGCGTGCAGTTTCATCTCGAAAAGTCGTTCGAAGATTGGTCAAAGAATCCGACCCGCTGGGAACACCCAAACGAATCCCGCGACGGCAGAATACTCTTTGAAAACTTTCTCCAGCTCGCTCTTGCTCACAAATATTAGAGCGATATTTTCTACAAAAATTAAGGCCCGGCGATCGTCTCGTCGGGCCTTTTCCGTTAGTTGTTGGTTCGTTCAAATCCAGTCGTTTGAACATACTGGAAGTAGGGAGTTCCGGGCGGAATTCGATTGGGATCGAGGAAAGTGCTGTCGAACACCCAGTTTCGTCGCGGGGGGCTATAAACGGTCGTACAACATTTGAAGGCCCCGTTGTTGTTCCTGGAGTTATATAAATTGATCAGCGATCCTGTGTAGTCCAAACGATCACCGCCCCAATCCTCAAGAAACCGCTTGAAGTTGTGAACGCCGCCATTAAGGCGACTATCGCCTCCACCTTGGTTCGGGGTAGCTGCAGCACTCGTGATCGTGTCTCCCGCGATCATCGCGAACCGCATCTGCGTAGTTCCCGCCGACCTGGACCCCAAATCCCATGGGAATCGAAAACTGAGCGTATCATTCCAACTGTTGGAGAGAATCGTTACCGAATCACCGACCACCGAAGCGGGAATGTGGGTCTGCGTGTTAAAAGGTAGGTATTGATCGTAAGTGGAGCTTCCCGTGGCGGGCACGGTTCCAATACCGGTCGCATTGTAGTTCCCCTGTACATAAACCCCATTCTCCGATGCGAGCGTAAATCCACGAGTATTCGAAGCCGTCGCACTATCGTATATTCCCGGCAGCGTTGTTCCGTTGATCAGTCGCACGCCGCGTCGAAAATACTTATGATTCGCAACTGCGACCCTGGCGGCATACTCGGCATTGTCAGCGTACCGCTCGGTCTCACAGTCAACAATGCTCACGTTACACGTCTTCCTTTCAAGAATTCCGTTTCCGGCGCTTCCAATGATCAGATCAAGATCTTCACCCGGCTGCAAAATCGTGTCGTTGCCCGGCGCGGCACCGTAAACGTCTTCCATGTCCAGTTCGCCGTCGAAGTCGTAATCGCCGCGGCGATCCGAAACGTAAACTACCCATCCCTCCTTATTTGGAATGTCGGTGTCACGAAGTCCATTGCCGCTATTCTTTGACGCAAAGTCGGTCGTTGTTGGAAACAGTCCGTTGAAGTCACCCCGAAGGAAGCGCCGAAGATTTGCAACATCGATATCGATCATGCTCATCACGCCCTCACGCGGTAATTTCTGGAAGTTATCGAAATTAGCGTTCGTGTAGTACGTGGTGTTCTTTGCGTCGTAATAGAGGCCTTCGCGCGTATCGAACATCGTAATCGGGAACGGCAATACAGCGTCACCAGAGCTGGTGAGTCGCAGATGGCCAAATCGTTCTATGTTACTCACTCCAGACGGCTGGGTATTTGCTGTAGCGCATGGTGTAGTACAGGTATTAACGCTGCCGCCCGAAAAGGACAACGTCGCTCCGGTGTAAAGCCTGACATAGTTCCATGGCGAGGTCCAAGTAATAACTGTCGGGTTGGGTGTTGGCGGGTTGGGAAGAGCTGTGCCCCCCCGAATAGCGAACCGTTGCAGTTTGATAATAGATCGGCTGTCCGTTCCGGTCGAAGCCGTTTGCGGTGCGGCGAGCGTTAGATTGGCGGTCGAAGGCGGCGTTGAAACATAAGGCAACGCGAGGTTGAGATCGATCGGCGCTTGTTCAGTGATCCCAAGACTGAGGATATCTTCGGTAATATCCTTTGTTTCAATCGCAAGGGTAGTCGCGTTAGTCGCAACCGTTTCAATCTTGATCCACACCTCACGACCGCCACCGGTGAAGAATCTTTCGCCATTTAGACGCGAAGCCTTGTAGTTGAACCCAGAATCCAAAAGGCCCAGTTTCATACCAAGAGGTTCATACCCGCGTGACCGGTCCGTTAGTACCGGGTCTGCCGTGTTGATAGGATTACTGCCGTCATCATTCGGCACGCGGTGACCGTCAAGACGGATCCCGCATCTACCCGACACAGCTCCTCCCCCGTTTTTCGCACAGCCGGGAAGACGGTCCTTGGAATCGGCCAAGCTGATGCGGATACCGGTTTTGTTCGCAAATCGCTCCGCTTGCATCACCATGTTATCGGCCGTTGCCGCGCTGACAGGTTCTACGACATTGGCATTGTTATTCAAGTCGCCGCCGTCGCTGCCCGTCGGCTCCTTCTTCCCTCGCCTGATAAGCTCGATCAGGTCAACATTCGCACCCACTCGAACCGGAAGCCTCAGTTCGCCGACTTCGCTTCGCAAATTTCCGTCAAATCGGGTCGTGATCGTAGACCAATTGGAGTTAATGGAGCTCGACGGAAGCTGTGGGTCTGCCCAGGGAGCCGAGGCAAAAACGTTCGGCGTACCATTCAATACGCTCCCCTCGCTTGGAAGAAGCTGCTTGTAAACGCCCGACGCGTTCTTGATCTGAATGTTGGACGTTGTGATGTTTACGGTGTCTCCGTTACGTTTTGATTGCGTCACGATATGACCCGCAGCCGTCACTCTCGAGTCAAAATATGCACCGTTTGAACTCGGATGCAAAAAAAAGTGCCGATTCGAGTGAACACGTCCGCCAAAACCGAACTGAGGTCCGTTAAATAGCTCGAGGTCATCTTCGTAAAAAACACCGAACTGGAAGATGGGGATTCGATTATTGATGATGTTACGCGTCAACTGTACCTGCGTTTGCGTCACCGTGTCGGTCGCTGTTGTACGGATGCGCCAGTTATCCCTCAGAGCGTAAAGTCCTGCATAGTCGCCACCTGGAATCGTAAGGGCTTGACTTTGCGAGGTCTGATCAACCTCTTGCACAAATGTGTATTGTCCACCGACCGTCGTCGACAATCCCGGTACCGGTGCTGCCTCAACGTTTGACTCATCCGTGGTGGTCGCAGTCAGCCGAGTTTCAAAGATCTTGTTAAAGTTCCTCGTCATCATCTCAAGGCTGCCCTGAGCGGCGTAGAATGTTCGGCCTTCGGAGGCTTCGTTACCCGCAGCGGCCGCCTCAGTCGAGGTTCTCGTTAATGCGAGTGCGACGAACGCTCCAACGAGAGCAAGCACGAATAGAGCAATCACTACGGCGGAGCCTTTTTCGCCAATCCTTTTATTTTCGTTTTGATCGAACATTATTGTTACCTCAAGATCTAGTTTGCGTCGTACCCAATGTTTCGGGTCGAAAAAGTCGAGACGAGAGACGTGCGGTAAGGTTGACCGCTCGGCGTCAAATCGTTGCTTCGCGCCTGAATCGAAAACCGGACCTGGCGGACGGCCTGCATATTGGCTTCTTCGTCGTCGGCGTTACCGACGATTCCATCCACACCTGCGCTAGGGTTATCGTTGATGGTCCCGTTATCCATAACGTACTGGATCTGAAAATCTTCGACGTTGTAAACGAGCGGCTCATCAATAAAAGGCACCGCCGGTGTTGCCGGGTTGTTGCCGAATTTTCTTCGGGTAAGCGTACCGTCCGCCGTCACGAAGTAAGTAACCATTAATACCCGATGAAGACTTGCCGGTACCGTGATACCACGCAACGGGCCAGATGTGCCGGTTTGGTTGATGTTGAGCGGGTCGCCATTGGCGAACTGTATTTTGTCGGTGCCGCTTAACGCAGTGACCATTCCAAGCGTAGAGCCCGTGTTGCCGTTAATGACATACAGATCGTATCTGCGGCATACGGAGTTGTTACTTCCGGACAGGGGCACGATCTCGTCTATACCCGTTCCCGTGGTTGTTGCGGCATTAATGCTCAAAGGAGTTGAGACCTGAGCAGGCCCAGTGCCAACGGGATTAAAGGTGGAGTCTTTGAACATGAAAGTCACCTGGTCGGTACGAACGCCCGGAGTGGTATTTATCGTGTTCAGCGTGATATTGTTACCGGCCATTATCGGAGGAACGATATCGCGGGTGGTGTCGAAGTCATTTGGGATACCAATTAGACTGGTGATCCTGTTGTCGGGAAGTACAACCGCGCTCTCAAGCGGATACCCGAAGCCTGCGTTGTAGGTGTCCCGGCCCAGCAGATTCATCGAAACGCGAAGAGTCTTTGAGAGTTCGACCTCCTGACTGACTGTCGTACGGCTGCCGCGGGCAACGTTCAAGGCACCCCAGATCATGCCCGTTACAATGAGGAATAGGGTCATTGCAATGACCATTTCCATCAAAGTAAAACCTGCTTCGCCTGTGGGCGATTTGGCGTTTTTCACAGTTAAATTGATCTTTCTCATCGAAGGTTCCTCTTAGTTCGTAGCCGCGTAGTCCGTCAAGACCGTTCGGATCGTTTCTTCTCGCTGAGCCGAGCCCACAAAATATCTGACGGTGACATCAACTCTGCGCATGCGTGTTTCCCAGATACCCGGAGTCGGGCAGATAGCGGACGGCCGATCAGGATCGCAGAGGTCCGTGATCACTATTTCTCTCGTATATCCAACGTTCGCTGCCCCTGTGTCATCTATAGTTCCAATCACCTCGTCGGGGCCTGCGCTCGCAACAACCTGCTGGAAACCGGCGACAAAAACACCCTGCGGTAACCCAGTTACGGGGTGTAAATTTGAACCGACGTTGCCGATAGCATCCCATCCCAAACGAGTTGGGTCAGTTTCCTTGGCGGCCATGATCGATTCCATGGCTGTCGCCGCAACGTGACGCGCAATGATCTGCTGCTGTTGGCCGCGCGACTGGAGAATACCTGCGGAAAGTGCTGATAAGTAACCCAAGATCCCGATCAAAAAGATCACAAGGGCCACCATCACATCGATATATGAAAACCCGGCTTCACTGCTTTTTCCTTTATCTTTTGATCTCATAAGCTTACCTCGCTGCCCAACTCGTTCCGTTGTATCTCCAGAAGCGAACCGCACCGCTGCCGCCATAAAGCGTAATGCCCCGAACCTGACTAGGGGCCGAGGTAGTATTGCCGCCGCCGGGCGGGAATATGAACACCGTCGCACTTACGGGAACGTTTCCGGCAGTAACCACGCTTCCATCGCTGCGAAACCTGATCGCCCAAACATTGTGTCCAACCACGGGTGTGGAACCATCCATGTGGCCGAGCGAGTCGACAGCAAATACGGCAGCTGGGTAGTTGGGCGGATTGGGACGAAGTATCCCGTCCGGATTCACATCCATGCGAAGCACACCGGAACTTTCGAGCGGAATGCGCTTGATAAGCTTATCGCTGGCCACGCCGCCACCTTCAATGATCCGGACAGAGCTGTCGGTAGCGTCGATCTCAAACCTGATTGTCCGCCGCTCATTTAGAGCCGTCTGAGCGGCCTCTCGCATTAAGTCCATTATGCGAATGGCCTGCTCTTCAGACTTGTAGAGCGCACGGTTGCTATAGATGTAAGGCAATGAAATGGCGCTCATTATGCCGATAATGGCGAGCACCACAAGCAATTCGGCGACCGAGAATCCTCGAATTTTGGCGTTTTTGTCGTAAACGGATGATTGAATTGTCCACATATGTGCAGATGGTAGGACTGAAAGCAGAAGAAGAATGGAGGCGACCGTGTGCGGTAGGGATCGAGCCTGACGCCGCAGAATTCGACGGTCTATTTATACCATTCGACCAGAATAGTGTCAAACATTTTATCTAATGAACAATAATGTTAAACATTTACGGACGCACTAGGGAGCGAGTGCCTTCTAGGAAGAAATTGCGATTACCTACCGATATCCGGAATTAGAAGCAGTTTTCCGGGACATTTTCGAGGGTGTTTATCATTAGCCGGTCTACAACGGCATTAAAGTCGCCGCCGGATTCCTCAAAAACCCTAAGTTGTTCGTCGGCTGAGGTGCCGCGTTCGAGGATAGAGTGGATGTGTTCGATCTCTTTCCGGGATCCCAACGGATCAACGACCTCGTCAACAAAGTCCAAAAGCTCACGGATAAGATCTTTAACGGGAACCTCTTTCTGCTTGCCGAGATCCAGCAGCATTCCGTCAAGCCCGTACCGGATCGCCCGCCACTTGTTCTCTTGGATCAGCCTTCGATGATAGAGACGGAAGCCGAGATTTTTTTCGATGAGAAGATTGAGTTTTGCAACGATCGCCTGAAAGAGAGCCGTCACCGCGATCGTGTCGTCGACGCGCGTGGGGATGTCGCAGATCCTAAACTCTAGCGTGGGAAACTTTGCGTGCGGCCGAACGTCCCACCAGATCTTGGTGCCATCCTCTATGCAGTGCATTTTTACAAGCAGATCGACATATGACTGGTACTGCTGATAAGACTCGAAATGGTCGGGAATGTCGGTGCGGGGAAATTTCTTAAAGACCTCGCTGCGATAAGATTTTAGTCCTGTGTTAAATCCTAGCCAGAACGGCGAACTGGTCGTCATCGCAAGAATGTGCGGGAGAAAATACCGGGCGGCATTCATGATATGAATGCGCCGATCAAGATCTGCGATGCCGACATGTACGTGAAGGCCGAAGATCAAAAGGCTTCGAGCCACCATCTGGAGTTCGTCAACAAGCAGCTTGTACCGGTCGCCCTCATAGATCTCTTGTTCGGACCATTTCGAGAACGGATGCGTCGATGCGGCGACTATCGCCATCCCTTTCTTACGAGCGAGTGTCGAGATGATACACCTCAGCTTGGTCAAGTCTTCACGCGCTTCGTGAACATTCGCACATACGCCGGTTCCTACCTCGATCATCGACTGGATCATCTCAGGCTTGATCTTCTCGCCAAGCAAAAGCTTTCCTTCATCAAGGATCTCGGATACATGCGACCTCAGCTCACGGCTTTCCGGATCTACGATCTGAAACTCTTCTTCGATGCCGAGTGTAAATTGTTCAAACATAGGGGATTCCTTATTTGCCAAGTTCTTTTGCGATCCTGAGAAATTCCTGCGATGCGTGAGAGAGAACTGAGTTTTTGCGATAAACAATGTTCAGCTTGCGTTCGAGCTTCATCTCTTTTACCGACAGGCCGACCAGTTGCCTGGTCGCGATCTCCGATTTAGCCGAAAGCTTTGGAACGAGTGCAACGCCGATGCCGGTCTCGACCATTCGTTTGATCGCCTCAAGCGATGGCAACTCGACCGAGATGTTCAGTCGCGTGTCATACTTTGCAAAAGTCTCGATAACTTTTTGACGATAGGGTGATGGTGCATTATGTGCGATGAAGGTCTCTGACGCAAGATCTTTGATAGAAACTGATGAGCGACCGGCTAGTTGATGTTCCGGCGAAACGATCAGCTGCAGCTCGTCGTTAAGGACCGATACGGATCGTAGCGTCGCGTCAGACGGTTTGAACGAGATGACACCCAACTCAACTTCCCTTGCGGTAATCTGATCCGGGATGCGGCTTGCGGCTCCTCGTTGAACTTCTATCTTTATAGTTGGGTGCTGACGTCTGTATTCTTCGATAACCGGCAGAAGATAAAAGACCGTGTGTTCGTTAGCGCTGATGGTCACCTTCCCGTGTTGAAGGCTCTTCATTTCCCGAAGTGCGGTATTGGCCGCGTGACGCAGATTCAGCATCTGCCGAGCGTATTCGACCAGAACCTCGCCTGACGACGTGAGCGTGCCGTCTTTTGAAGAGCGGTCAAACAGCTTTTCTCCGATCTCTAGTTCCAGCCTGCGGATGGCTTGGCTAACAGCAGGCTGAGTTCGGCCGAGCACCTCAGCGGCTCTTGAAAAGCTCTTTTCCCGCGCCACCGCGATAAGAACCTCAAGCTGATTTATATCCATATAACAATTATAAATACAACCGCCGGAATTATCATCCCTCGTTTATACAATAATAGGAGGGTCACCTCATAAGCATATCAACTTTTGTTATGTTCTGAGTTGTTACATAACCTTGACTTTTATCTATCCCAATTCTACCATTCGAGAAAAGGCGAGATATAGACTGACTTGCCTGGGGGTTTGATAAGGATGCAGAACGAAAAGATCACAATCTTCGACACCACTTTGCGAGACGGCGAACAGTCGCCGGGATGCTCGATGTATCTCGACGAGAAAGTGGAAATGGCCAGGCAGCTTGAACGGCTCGGCGTAGACGTAATAGAGGCAGGCTTTCCGATCGCCTCGGAAGGCGACTTTGCTGCCGTCAAGGCTGTGTCGAGCGAAGTGACAAATGCAACCGTTGCTGCCCTCGGGCGGGCGATGGAAGCGGATGTCGCGAAGGCGGGTGAAGCTCTCGAAAAGGCGAGACACTCGCGTATTCATACCTTCATCGCAACGAGTGATATCCATCTCGAATACAAGCTAAAGAAAACCCGCAACGAGGTTTTCGAGATGACCCGCAGGGCCGTCAAGCAAGCTTCCGGACTTGCCGACGAGGTTGAATTCTCTGCAGAAGACGCCACGCGGACCGATATTGATTTTCTGTGCGAGATCCTGGATGCTGCCGTCGACTCGGGAGCGAGCGTGTTGAATATCCCTGACACCGTCGGCTACATGCTCCCGAATGAATACGCGGCGGTGATCGCATCGGTCAAAGAACGTGTCGTCAGAGATCGCGATGTTACCATCAGCGTACACTGCCACAACGATCTTGGCCTCGCAGTTGCCGGAACACTGGCAGCTCTTGAGGCTGGTGCTCGACAGGTTGAGTGTACGATCAACGGGATCGGCGAGCGGGCCGGAAACGCGGCCCTTGAGGAAGTAATCATGGCCGTTAACGTTCGCTCGGAAAAACTTCCCTTCATTCACAACATAGACGCCACGCTGCTCTATCCGACAAGCCAACTTCTTTCTTCATTTATCAGCTTTGGTGTCCAGCCGAACAAGGCGATCGTGGGGCGCAATGCGTTTGCGCATGAGGCGGGGATTCATCAGCATGGCGTGCTGAGCAATCCGCTTTGCTATGAGATAATGACACCCGAATCGGTCGGTGTTCCGCAGAACGACATCGTGCTCGGCAAGCATTCGGGGCGACATGCTCTTGTCTCGAGGCTCCAATCGCTTGGCTACAAATTCGAAGCCGACGAAGTGAGCGAGCTTTATCAGAGATTTTCGGCGCTCGCAGATAAGAAAAAGAATATTTACGACCAAGACCTACTTGCGTTGATCCCTCAGACGATGCCGACGGCGATCGCGGCGTGAGCCGAAACATTTTCAGATGAAGATAACCGTATTGCCTGGCGACGGAGTCGGGCCGGAAGTAACAAGAGAAGCACTTCGCGTGTTAAATGCCGTCGCGTTGGTACATTCGATCGAGATCGAAACAACCGGGGCCTTGATCGGCGGCTGTGCGATCCGTGAGGCCGGTTCGCCTTTGCCGGAGGAAACCGTCGCCGCATTTGAAGGTGCCGACGCGGTCCTGTTGGGAGCCGTAGGCGATCCCGCATATGACCACCTCCTCCCGGATCAACGTCCTGAGATCGGGCTGCTAAAGATGCGCCAGCACCTTGGCGGATTCGCAAATCTCCGTCCCTCGAAGGCTTACGGCTCGCTGATCGATTCGTCTCCGCTTCGACGCGAGATATTCGAGGGGACGGATCTTCTGATCGTTCGCGAACTTCTCGGCGGGCTCTATTTCGGCACACCTCGCGGATTTGAGGATGGCAATTCTTCTGCCTTCAACACGATGCGATATAGCACGGCTGAGGTCGAACGCGTAGCCCGAGTAGCATTCGAATCTGCTCGCGGCCGCCGCAGGAAAGTAACTTCGGTTGATAAGGCCAACGTCCTTGAAACTTCCAGACTTTGGCGCGAGAGCGTATCCAAAGTCGCTGCCGACTATCCAGACGTTGAACTTGATCATCTATTCGTAGACGCGTGTGCAATGCACTTAGTAACAAATCCGACACGTTTCGATGTCGTCCTAACCGAGAATCTTTTCGGTGACATTCTGTCGGATGAAGCTGCAGTACTGACCGGATCGCTCGGCATGTTGGCGTCTGCGACCATCGGCGGCAAGATCGATCTCTTTGAACCGGTACACGGATCGGCTCCGGATATCGCCGGAAAAGACCTTGCAAATCCGATCGGAGCCATCGCGTCGGCCGCGATGCTTCTTCGATACACCGGAAAGAATGAGGAGGCGGCATTAGCCATCGAATCGGCGATCGAGCGAGCGCTTGCTGAAGGCTACCGCACGGCGGACATCGCTCGTGACGACAATTCCATCTCGACAACGGCTATGGGTGAGCTGATCGCGAGATACGCGTTGGGAAAAACCGCCTCTCAGCCGGCTTCGCAGGCAAACTGATCCGCAGATGAAAACGCTTTACGACAAGATCTGGGACGCACACATCGTCCATTCGGAATCGGGGAAGCCGTCGCTGCTTTACGTAGGTCTGCATCTTGTCCATGAGGTTACGTCGCCACAGGCGTTCGAGGGACTTCGGCTGAACGGGAGAAAAGTGCGTCGTCCCGATCGGACTTATGCTACGGTCGATCACGCGATTCCCACAAAGAATAGAAACCTTCCCTTTGCCGATCCGATTGCCGCAAAGCAGGTGGATACCCTCAGGCAGAATTGTAAGGATTTCGGTGTTCAACTGTTCGATTTGGACCGGATCGAGCAAGGCATCGTGCACGTCTTCGGGCCTGAACAAGGATTGACGCGGCCGGGAATGACGATCGTATGCGGTGATTCGCATACGGCAACTCATGGGGCGTTCGGGTCGCTCGCGTTCGGCATCGGAACAAGCGAAGTCGAGCACGTTCTCGCCACGCAAACACTTCAGCAAGCGAAAGCAAAGAATCTGCTGATCAACGTTGACGGCGACCTTCCGTTCGGCGTCACCGCCAAGGACGTAATCCTCGCGATCATCAATCGAATCGGGACAGCCGGCGGCACCGGATACGTGATCGAATATGCCGGCTCGGCTATCCGCTCGCTTTCGATGGAAGGCCGAATGACGGTCTGCAATATGAGTATCGAGGCTGGCGCACGTGCCGGCTTGATCGCCCCGGACGAATCGACGTATGAGTACTTGAATGGTCGAGCTTTCAGCCCGAAGGAAGATGATTGGGATAATGCCATCGAGTATTGGAAAACTTTGCCGACTGATGATGGAGCCATGTTCGACAGAACGGTCGAGGTCGACGCTGCCGAACTTGCACCGTTCGTAACGTGGGGAACTTCGCCGGAAATGTCGGTAACGATCGGCGAGCGAGTTCCGGATCCGGCAGTCATCGCGGATGAGAACAAGCGAAAATCTTACGAGCGGGCGTTGGAGTATATGGACCTCGAGCCGGATCAGAATATCGAATCGATTCCTCTCGACCGCGTTTTTATCGGTTCCTGTACCAATTCCCGGATCGAGGATCTTCGTGAAGCAGCCAAGGTTGTTCGTGGATACAAGATCAATAGTAGCGTCAACGCCATGGTGGTTCCCGGTTCGATGCAGATCAAGCGACAGGCTGAGGCCGAGGGTCTGGCGGCGATCTTTGAAGGCGCCGGCTTTGAATGGCGCGACGCCGGATGTTCGATGTGTCTCGCGATGAATGACGACGTGCTGGCCGGCGGCGAACGCTGCGCCTCTACGAGTAATCGTAACTTTGAGGGCAGGCAAGGCCGCGGCGGACGCACTCATCTTGTGAGCCCGTCAATGGCCGCAGCCGCCGCAATTGCCGGTCACTTTGTCGACATTCGCGATTGGAGATTCAAGGAGATCTAGGTGGAGAAGTTTGTCAGACATACCGGGAAGGCAGTGGCGATGGACCTTGCCAATATCGACACGGATCAGATAATTCCGAAACAGTTTCTCAAGCGGATCGAGCGCTCGGGCTACGGCGAGTTTCTATTTTATGACTGGCGATTCACGCCGAGCGGCGAACTCATTGAAGACTTTGTTTTGAACCGGCCGGAAGCAGAAGGGGCGTCGGTCTTGATCGCTGGCGACAATTTCGGCTGCGGTTCATCCCGCGAACATGCTCCATGGAGCCTTCACGATTACGGCTTTCGCGTCGTCATCGCTCCCAGCTTTGCTGACATCTTCTATAACAACAGTCTCAAGACAGGGCTGTTACCCGTTCGCCTGAGCGCTGAGGACGTATCCACCCTTGCGGGCCGATCGAAGGATAAGCCGGAATACGCGATCACAGTAGATCTCGAGGCAAAATCGGTGTCCGATAGTCTTGGATACTTGAAGACTTTCGAGATCGACGATTTTCGAAAATACTGCCTCATGAACGGTTTGGACGACATTGGCCTGACTCTTCAGCATGAATCGTCAATCTCGGAGTATGAAGAGTCGTCGAGGCAAACCCAACCTTTTCTTGCATTTAGCTAGCTACGCCGTAGATTTTCCGAGGTTCTCACCTGTTTGCATTTTTCAACTCCGCAAGTTACCATGAAAGCTCGTAAATGCGGCAGTTTCGCACGCTCTCGCCCTAAATTACGAAATACGATTTACCCAGACACTGTACTAAACGCGCTCCATTTATGGGCTTTTCTACAATTGCAATACACGCTGGAAACGAGCCCGACTCAGCGACAGGAGCAGTAAGCGTCCCCATCTACCAAACGTCGACCTACGCGCAGGAGGGACTTGGTAAACACAAGGGTTATGAATACGCACGCACTCAGAACCCGACGCGTGCGGCTTTGGAGAAAAATATCGCCGCACTTGAAGGTGCCGAGTTCGGCTACGCCTTCGCTTCGGGAATGTCGGCTATCGACGCGGTCTTAAAGCTTATTAAAGCTGGCGAGCACGTTATTCTGGGCGACAATACGTACGGCGGCACCTTTCGGCTTTTTAGCAAGATCCTAAGCAATTACGGCGTCGAGTTCGATCTTGCGGATACGTCAGACGTCGCGGAGCTCGAAAAGGCCTTCAAACCGAACACGAAGATGCTGTTCGTTGAAACGCCCACCAATCCGGTAATGACGGTTACGGACCTGGCAGCGGTTTCCGAACTCGCGCATTCCCGGGGAGTCAAGGTAGTTTGTGATAACACCTTCATGTCCCCTTACTTTCAGCGCCCGATCGAACATGGTGTTGATGTCGTCGTTCACTCGACAACAAAGTATTTGAACGGTCATTCGGACAGCGTAGGCGGTTTTGTCGCGTTGAATGATGCCAAGGATGCTGAATGGATACAGTTTGTTCAGAACGGTGTCGGAGCTATTCTTTCGCCGTTCGATTCGTTTTTAGTTCTGCGAGGCACAAAGACTTTGGCCGTTCGGATGGAAGCTCACGACAAGAACGGAAGAGTTATCGCAAATTTTTTGGCTGAACATCCGAAGGTTCAACAGGTATACTATCCGGGGCTTACCTCGCATCCGCAGCACGAGCTTGCGAAACGCCAACAATCTGGTTTCGGAGGAATGGTTTCGTTCGAGACAGGCTCGCTGGAGAACGCAAAAAAAGTTCTAGAGAGCGTCAAGCTTTGTACTCTCGGCGAAAGTTTAGGGGGTGTTGAATCGCTTATTTCGCACCCTGCAACCATGACCCACGCTTCCGTGCCGTCGGAAACGAGGTCAAAATTAGGGATTACCGATGGACTCGTTCGCATTTCGGTGGGAATCGAGGATGTCGAAGACATTATTGGAGATTTAGACCAAGCGCTAAGCTAGACTTAGGATCAGAGGATCCGTCCGCCTCATTTGCGGATCCAACGGCATCCGAGACTTGCGATTTTTATGTTTAGTGTTGAGATTCACGCCACTTCCCATGTCGGCCGCGTACGCCGCGGTAATGAGGACAATTACCTTTTACTTAGCATCTCGAAGAGCCGAGCATGGACGAGCAAGCAGGAAAGCGGCGAGTTCGTTATCGAATCTCAAAATTTTGAGGTAGACGAGAACGGGGTCGTTCTTGCGGTTTCGGACGGCATGGGCGGAGCTCTGGCCGGCGAAGTAGCGAGCAAGATGGCGGTTGAGAGCGTTTGTGAAAAGCTGCTTCACGAAGATCTTGAAGAAACACTTACGCCGGAAGCGCTGGACTACAACCTTATCTCTAAACTTTATAACGCCACGGTTTACGCGAATTACTTGGTACATAACCAAGGGCGTTCTGATGCACAGTTTCAAGGCATGGGTGCGACTTTCACAGGTTTAGGGATTACGCCTCGCGGAATCGATATCGTTCAAGTCGGCGACAGCCGGGCGTATTTGGTAAGGAACGAAAAGATCTACCAGGTCACGAAAGACCAATCGCTTGTTCAGCAGTTGATCGACGCGCAGCAGATATCTGCCGAGGAGGCTGAGAGCCATACTCTGAAGAACGTTATTCTTCAGGCTCTGGGTGCTCAGAACGAGATCTATCCGGTTTCAGCTCGCCTTGCACCTTGCCGCGACGACGTTCTTTTGATCTGCAGCGATGGGCTCTCGAACAAGGTCAGCGCCGCGAGCATGCAGAACCACGTTAGCTCGAATATCGATCAGCTTGAACTTGCCTGTGCGGGTTTGGTGAAGGAAGCGAACGAGAACGGCGGCGAAGATAACATTACCGTCATCCTTGCCCGTCTACAAGGCGACAGTCTGCCCGTCGGCGACGAAGAAGACGTCCAACTCGAATTGATCGACTTGGGCGGCATCCACGATACAGCAGATCAAGCGGAAGACGATACTCAAGAGCAGGACACCGCAGAGATCGTCTAGTCATCGCCGCGCCAGTCGGGCAGGTGTTTGACGACAGGCCGAACATAGATCGACGAGCCCTGAATTCTCACGACTTCGACCTTTTCACCCTCTACAAGTTCTACATCATCTTCCGGATAGGCCGTCCAGGTCGAGCCGTATACTTTGACCGCGCCCTCGTTCAATGCTCCTCTGCTCGCAGAAGTTACTGTTCCTATCTGTCCGGGAAGCGCGTCGATACCCATCTTGGGAGCATCGTCATCATGACGGCTTAAAAAGTTGGCGAAGATGGTGCGGGATGCGGCCGTAAGCGCGACGGATACGATAGCGAATATCAGGAACTGGCCGAGCAGTCCGACGCCGAAGGCTCCCGCAGCCGCGGCGATGAGCGCACCGACGCCGAACCACAGCAGCACGAATCCAAGCGTGAACGTTTCGGCGACGATAAGGGCGACCCCAAGGAGCACCCAAAATATCCACGTATACTGTTCCATATGCGGCTTGCGGCAATGATAGCACGGCCTCGTGCAAACTTCGCTTGCGGCTGACGTTCGTGTTAATCTTCAACTTGTGCTGGGGTGGCGGAATTGGTAGACGCCCAGGACTTAAAATCCTGTGTCCTTAGGGACGTACGGGTTCGATTCCCGTCCCCAGTACCAATAACTCAAATCTTTTCAGACACTTATCGGCCGCCCTTTTTCTCGGGTCGGCCGTTTTCATTTAGAGTCGTGGTCTCGGAGAAGGTCTGGCGGGGATTCGTGATTAGTTGCACCCTGACGATTCTCGACGCAGAGAGAGTGTCTTTTCCATAATCCATCAGCGGCGATTCTGGGTCGGGATAAATCATAGTTCCAGGGCTTGCAAGGTCCCGAACACGACGGACCTCGTACGGTTAATCACCTACTTCACAATAGGTCTTTATCACATCCTTCACGTTGGTCAACGTCTCGAATAATTGTCGGTAGTTCTCCAGTCCAGCGACCGGATGCGTGAGGAGCTTAGACATCCAGTCGCCGTATTCCAAAACCGCGACCGACATATCCTGCACACCGGACTCGAAGTAAGAGCGGTCTGCGTTGACTGTTCCCACCATCACCCTGTTTCCGAGGACAAAGTCTAGGTTGATCTTGTCCGCGGGTACTTCGGCCATTCGATCGCCACCGGTCACGCTTGAGAGTACGAGGACGCCGTTTTTCGCAAGCGCCTGCATTGCGTCAAATACTATCGGTGAGAAGCCGGTTGCTTCGAAGATGAGATCGAAAGCGCCGTGTTCGGCGGCGAAATCGTTAACCGATGTATCAGACGTCGAGACGTAATGAGCGCCGAGCTCTTCGACGAGATCTGAATTCAGATAAGGCTTATGCGTTCTACCAAAGGTGAATACATCAAGCCCGCGAAGTTTGAGAACGAGAGTTGCGAGAAGCCCGATCGTTCCCGCTCCGAGAACGGCGGCTCGTTTAGGCCTCCACACCTTCAGACGGCGCTGGATCTCATAGGCTTGCGTGATCCCTTTCTGAACGACGGTCATCGGCTCCAGCAGTACGCCTACTTCCTTCAACCCCCTCGGAACTTTAACGATGAACTCCGCGTCATCTACATAGTATTCCGATAAAAATCCGTGTCGCAGATTGATACCGCGTTCGTAGTAGACGTCGTCGGTCGTCATGTCATTGGTGCCGATCAGGTCATACAAACTCTGGCCTGGACGGCGAACGGTGGCGACGACATAGTCACCCGGCTTGATTTCGTGTACGTTCGCTCCGACCTCTTCGACGACGCCGAAACCCTCGTGGCCGATAACGAGAAAATCGGATCCTGGCGGCGGTGCTCCATACTCGGCGTTGTTGATCTCCTTATCGGTTCCGTCCACGCCGACGCGAAGCACTTTCACCAGAATGCCGCGGCCATCGGCGATCTCGTCGACCGACGGTTTGGGCATTTCTACGAGATGAACGGAGTCAGGTTTTCCGGGTATTACTGCGATCGCTTTCATGTTTATGTCTCACCTATGCCGCGAGTGCGGGCGACCAATTAGCTTTGATCCCAAGATCTTTAATAGCACCGATCACCCGCTGTGGCTCGCCAAGATCGGACCAGCCCACTTCATCCACGCGCTTGACCATTAGTTGGTCGGCGGCTTTTTCAAGTATATCGCTTGAGAAGTTCGAGTCAGGAAGCCAAGAGTAGATCGCCCGCAGTAGAGATTTCTCCTGCGAAGTACGAAGCATTCTCTTGGAGACGTCGAACATTCGGAAGGCATCGTGCAGATGTATCCTGAAAAGCTCGAGGAATGCATTCGCACGTCCGACCATGACAAAGCTGTTCCACAGACATCCCGCACTTATCAACTTTTCTGCGGTCCGTCGCGTGGGCTTTTCCCAAAAGCGGGCTACGCGGGATACGCCGCCGGGTTCGCCGCCAAACAGCGATGAGGCGGGCTCGATCCAACCGTACGACGTCTCGGGATTATCGGGCTCAAGACCGAGCAGAACTACTGATCGTGGTTGGAGCTCGACCGCTCGAAAAGTCGCATCAACCTGCGCCATGAATCTCTCGTCGTCAGTAAAGAAGTGGTCAGATGGAAAGATCGCGACGCACGCATCGGGATCTTCGACGGCGATCCGCATCAATGAGTAGAGAATCGCAGGTCCGGTTCCACGACTTTCCGGCTGGACGACGCGACGGCTTTCTGGAACATCCCACAGTGCGGTTTGGTAAAACTTTTCGTGCTTAGCATTAAGGCTGAAAAATGTATTCTCGACGGGAACCGACAATCGAACCCGGTCGCGCGTAGCGTCTAAAAGACTCTTGCCGCCCAATAAAGGGCAGAACTGTTTTGGCCGATCGTCGCCCGAGATCACTCGCGTCAACGACTTCAATCTCGATCCGTCACCGCCCGCCAAGATCACGGCATATCGACCGATGCCGTTTGTTTTCATAGTATTCTTCATAAAAAACAGGTGCCTCTTTGCACCTGTTGAATCAATACCTTCCTCTCGTTTATTCCCTGTATCACTCGCCGCTTTGATGAAGAAGTTTGGCGACCAATCCGGTCCAGCCGGTTTGATGACTCGCTCCGACTCCGCGCGCGTTGTCGCCATGGAAGTATTCGAAAAACAGCAGATGATCGCGGAAGTTAGGATCGTTTTGCATCTTTTCGTTCGTACCGAAAACCGGCCGTTTCCCTTCATCATCAAGAAGAAAAATGCGCGACAGCCGCCGCGACAGCTCCTGTGAGACTTCCCAGAGATCCAGCATTCGTCCGGACCCGGTTGGAAACTCTACCTTGAGGTCGTCTCCATAATAGTGGTGAAACTTCTGGAGCGATTCGATCAGGAGATAATTGACCGGAAACCAGACAGGCCCGCGCCAGTTAGAGTTGCCGCCAAAAAGCCCGCTGGTCGACTCGCCGGGTTCGTAGTCGACGCGATGTACGTCACCGTTAACGGGCATTTCAAACGGATGCGATTCATGAAATTTTGAAAGAGCCCGAATGCCATGCTGCGAAAGGAATTCACCTTCATCGAGCATTATCTTCAAAACCTTCTCCAGCCGCTCTCGATACGCGACTGAGAGAATCCGGCGTTCGCCCATTCCAGGCGTTCGCATGCACGAAACGTTGTCGGTAAGATCGGGGCGATTTTCGATGAACCAATAGAGCCGTTTCTTGAAGTTCGGCAGCTTATCGAGCACTTCAGGCTCGATCGTTCCGACGGCAAAGAGCGGTATCAACCCGACCATCGAGCGGACCTTTAACGGCCAGCTTCCCTCGCCGTGCATGTGGAGGGCGTCGTAGTAGAATCCGTCCTCGCCATCCCAAAGCGAGATCCCATGCGAGCCGATATTGTTCATCGCATCGGCTATAAAAATGAAATGTTCGAAGAACTTGCTTGCGAGGTCCTCATAAGTTTCATCCTCGGCCGCTAATTCCAACGCGATCGCGAGCATGTTCAGGCAGTACATCGCCATCCAACTCGTTCCGTCAGCTTGTGCGAGCTTGCCGCCGGTCGGCAGCGGACGCGAGCGATCGAACACGCCGATGTTATCGAGTCCGAGGAACCCGCCTTCGAAGACATTCATCCCCTCGCTGTCTTTGCGATTTACCCACCATGTGAAATTCAGAAGGAGCTTTTGAAAGACCCGAGAGAGAAACTTTCTATCGCCGACACCCTTGTGCTTTTTCTCGACCTGGTAAACCCTGAGCGCAGCCCATGCGTGTACGGGAGGATTGACATCGCCGAACGCCCACTCGTAGGCAGGAATCTGTCCGTTTGGATGCATGTACCATTCGCGAAGCATCAGCACGAGTTGATCCTTGGCGAAGTGCGAATCAATGATCGCAAGCGGGATGCAGTGAAATGCGAGGTCCCACGCCGCATACCACGGATACTCCCACTTGTCCGGCATGGAAATTACGTCCGAGTTGAACAACATCGGCCACTCGTGGTTGCGGCCAAGCTCGCGAGATTCGGGCGGCTTCGGCATCGCAGGATCACCGTCAAGCCACTCTTGGATGACGTAGTGGTAATACTGTTTCGACCAAAGCATTCCGGCAAACGCCTGACGCTGAACGTTTTTCGCATCCTCTGAGAGTTTGCCGTGGATGAGATCTCCGTAAAACTCATCGGCCTCTTTTTTCCGGAGGTCAAAGATCCGGTCGAACTCGGCGAACGCCGTCTTATGTTTTGTCTCCGTAAGGCGAAGCTTAATGACGATTTCGGAGCGTGCCGGAATGTCGAGCCGGAAGTTCGCGGCCGCCTTGGTGCCTTTTCCTTCGGGATTCACCGCCTCCTTATTGCCTTGAACAACGTATTCGTGAAAAGCGTCCTTTACATACTGAGTTTGATTGGGAGATCCGAAAAGTCGCTTGTCGTTAGTTTCGTTTTCGGTGAATAGCAGCTCGTGATCGCCGTCGATGTGAAGATTTCGCTGTCCGTATTCAGGGCATTCCACTTCGATGCAGCCCGTTTCGTCGGCCCGCACTTCGCAAAGTGATTCTTGTCCGTACCACGTCCAACGGTTTCGGAACCAAATAGTCGGCAGGACATTTATGGAGGCTGTCTCAGGCCCACGGTTTGCGACCGTGATCTTGATCATAATGTCTTCCACGTCCGCTTTTGCATATTCGACAAATACGTCGAAGTAGCGGTCGTCGTTGAAGATTCCCGTGTCGATCAACTCGAACTCGCCTTCGTCCCTGCCGCGGTTTCTGTTCTCTTCGATCAGTCTGTCGTAGGGAAACTCGGCTTGAGGATACTTATAGAGCATCTTCATGTACGAGTGGGTAGGGGTCGAGTCGAGATAGTAGTAAAGTTCCTTTACGTCTTCTCCATGATTGCCCTCGCTTCCCGTCAGGCCGAACAGGCGTTCCTTCAGGATCGGATCTCTCCCGTTCCAGAGTGCGACTGAAAAACAGATCCGCTGGTGTCGGTCGCTGATTCCCGCGATACCGTCCTCGTTCCAGCGGTATGCGCGCGACCGGGCATGGTCGTGCGGAAAGTAATCCCACGCCGAACCATCGGCGCTGTAGTCTTCGCGTACCGTTCCCCACGCTCGTTCGCTTAAATACGGTCCCCAACGCTTCCAGTATTTGGTACGGTCATCAGACTCCTGCAACCGTTTTTGTTCGGCATTCATTATTTATGCTCCGGCTTCTTCGACTTAAACTCCTGCCAGTTCTTGCGGCCGTTGTCGATACGAACTGCTTCGTCTTTTTCCCAGGTATTCTTTACCTGCTGGTTGTAGTTCAAATAGAGTTTACCGTCGACGACCTTCCATGCCTCAGGATCGCCATCAGCAGTGTAGCCCTCTGAGACCGCGTAGGAACAATAGCCTCCGAACTGCGGCGCATAGGCTTCCGGGTCAGCCTCGAACTTTTTCATGTTCTCTTCGCTGGAGAACAACCACTTCGCACCGTTCCAGACATAAGAATACTTTGCGTCACCTTTGACGGCGCTATCCACTGCAAAGTATGCGACGGCATCGTAACCTTTCAGAGCCATTCCTGCCGAGTCGGTATTGAGCGCGATCGAGGTGGACGCAGTACCGCAGGCTGCCGCTAATGTGACAACCAATATCATTGAAACAAAAAGAAATTTCATAAACACTACCTTTCCACAAATCTGACGGCGTGGCCGTCGGGGTCGCGGGCGATCAAGGCCCGCTTAAATCCAAGCGAGGGAGACGGGAACGATATGGTTCCAGATGAGACATAAGCTGCTTTTGCAAGGTCGAAGTGAACATCGACGTTCTTTGCTTCAAAGCTCGTCTGCCAGTGCCACAGATCGTTGCTTCGCGAATCCGGCGGATACGGCCGCCCATTCGTCGGCGCAAGATATTCGAGAAACTCGACGGCAATTCCAGGTTGTATAGTTGCGAGCCCGGAGATGTGAAGACGTGCCCCGAAAACGTTGTTGAGGCGTTCCTGCTCGGGTCCGTAATTCATGCTCTCGCCTGCGACCCGAAGGCCAAGTTCATCGCGATAGAATTTCAAACTCGCATCCGTATCGTCGACTACGATCGCCGTGTGATCGATGCCGAGAAATAGCCTTCCGCTCTTCTCAAGTTCATGCCACTTTGAAGCTCCTTTGTCGCCAGGAAATGAAAGAATCTCAAGAACGTGGCCGTCGAAATCTTTGAAGTAAAAAGCTCGGATTCCGGCCGCCGCAGGAATGTATGCAGGAAGAGTTTGCGGCCCCGTCGAGGCGTGTCGAACCTTGTTTGCTCGCAAATGGGCATACGCTTTGTCCATGTCCGAAACGATGATCGCAATGTGCTGAAACCAACGGTCGTTGCTTCGCGAGTCAACCGGGATCGGCCGGCCCTCAGGCGTGAGATACTCGGTCAATTCAAGTATCTCGTCGCCAAGTCTCAGACGAACCACGCGGACTCGTGCGCCGAAGGCACCTGAAAGATGTTCGATCTCTTCGCCCATCGCTTCGATATCCGAGATCTTCTCAAACGGCAGAATGCGCGTGTAGAAATCGACAGCTTTGTCCATGTCGGACACGGTGAATCCAACCGATTCGACATGCGAAACCCGTTGTCCGTGAGCCGACGCGAAGAGAGCAAATATTGCGATCACAGCCACCAGAAACCATCCAAGTGGAAAGGCGTTCGTGTGTTTTGTGCCGGTCGTCATCATCTTAACTTGTCCTCTCTAACAAATGTCTGCCAACGCGAAGAGCATTCGCCATGATCGTGAGCGCCGGATTCACCGCCGAGCTCGACGGGAAAAAACTGCCGTCAACCACATAAAGGTTTTCGAGATCATGCGCCTTGCAGTTCCGGTCGAGTACGGAGGTCGAAGGGTCGTCTCCAAACCGTGCAGTCCCATTCTGATGGGCGACGCCTGCGAGTGGGATCTGCTGTCCCAGATAGAGATTTCGAGAGAACAAACCTTGATGGCATTCGTGGCCGTGCGTCGAACAATGGCGTTGATTGTTCATCAAGCGTTTGAGCCGTTTTTGAAGCTGCTTGTGTGCTTCGAGGTTGTTCGGTGCGTAAGACAAAACGATGCTGCCGTTTTTGTCGAGCGTCACTCGGTTCTCTGAACGCGGCAGGTCTTCGGTCGTCAGCCAGAAATCGAGCGAGTGTTTCGCCATCTGATCAAGAGCGAATCCGGGAGCGATCGCCGGTGCTCCGGCGGAAAGTGTCACGCCGTCGAGCTTGCCGACAAAAGAGATGTGCCCCATCGGATACGGGAATTCCTTATCTCCGAAGTAGTAATCGTTCACCGCCAGAGTCTTTTGAAACACCGTCGGATTTGGGCACTTGGATACTGCCAACAATACCGAATTCACATGCCCCATGTAGTTGCGGCCGACCTGATCGCTGCTGTTTGCAAGTCCGTTCGGATGATCGTCGTTTGCGGAGCTGAGAAGAAGAGCGGCAGAGTTTATCGCCCCGGCTGAGAGAACTACGATGTCGGCCGAGTACGTCTCTGTTTCGCCATTCCGATCGACTTCGACCGTCGAGATCGATCGTCCTGATCCGTCCGTTATCAGGTTCGTCACCAGCGCGTTGGTCAGCAACGTGACATTAGGATATTCGGTAGCGTAGTCGACGCCGCAAATCTGTGCGTCAGACTTTGCGTTCAAAAGGCAAGGAAATCCGTCGCAGGTTGCACACCTCACGCAAAGGGTTTTTCGGTCGTTCTCCTTGATCTGTATGCCAAGCGGCACGTGAAAAGGCCTGGCTCCCAACGCCGCAAAATCGTCGGCAAGATGTTGAATCCTGGGCTCGTGGCTGACGGGCGGATGCGGATACTCTGAGCTCGCCCGCGGCTCGGTCGGATCGTCACCGCGTCGGCCGTGAACGTGATACATGGCCTCGGCCTGAGTGTAGAAGGGTTCGAGTTCGTCGTAACCGATTGGCCAGGCCGGCGAGATTCCATCGTGATGTTTCAGCTCGCTGAAATCCTGTTCTCGCATTCGGAACAGCGCGGCGCCGAAAAACTTTGTGTTTCCGCCGACGTTGTAGTTGGTGTGCGGATGCAGCGGCTTACCGTCGCGGTCGTACCAAGTCTCTTTCGTTTTGTACTTCCCTTCAACGTTGACTGCTCGCGGATTCCAATTGGCCGACTCGCGTTTGACGTAATCTCCGCGTTCAAGAATAAGGATCTTCTTTCCCGACGGGGCGAGCTTTCTCGCTAGCGTTCCGCCGCCGGCACCCGTGCCGATGATGATGAAATCGTAGTGTTCGCTATCCATGTCTAGAATAATCCTCTTACTTCCTTTATCCCCAGCGTGGGCCGGGTTATTTCGATGCGATCCATCTCGCTGAACCGGCACTTGAAGATACATCGCGCTGAACCGCCGTGATCGAACTTTGCGCACAATACCGCCTTTAACCCTTTCCTTCGAACGAAAACCTCCGCCGCAGATAGCATCGCGACCAACGGGGCGGTGAAATAGATCCACCAGCCGGTCCATGTGTTGGCTGCGACCGCCGATCCGAAGGTTCGTGCCGGATTCATACTCATCCCGGATACAGGCGACTCGATCGCAATGCAGAGTGCGACCAGAATTCCAGCAAACCACGGAGTGAACTTGTTCAGAGTTCGATGATTGCTGACGTTCAGCACCATCGTCATCATCACGAAGGCAATCACGAATTCACCAGCGAATGCAGCCGCGATTCCCCACGCCCCCGGCACCGTCGCGACAAAATTGACCTCGCTGGCGCTAAGCCGGTCGCCTAGAAATAACCACGCGATCAACACACCGACGATCCCGCCGATAAACTGACTGAGCGCATAAAAGATCGCATCGATACCGCTGATCTTTCCCAACCGGAAGAAAGTCGCCGTGACTACAGGATTAATGTGCGCGCCCGAGCGTTTGCCCCAAGGCGATTTAAAGATCGCGACCGCTGTCGAACCCATCGCGATTCCCATGAGCAAAGTGCGGAATCCGGCGCTCGATCCGAAGAGAAAAGAATCGGGATGAAAAAGAAGCACGCCAAATGAACATGCCGAAACCATGAATATGCCGAGGCCAAGGGCCTCCATCGCGTACTCTGGCCCATGAGCTTTGATCGTTGCGAGCGTTCCTTTCACGTGAACTAAATATCAGCGTTCGTGAAAGCTTTATTCCCGCACGCGTTCTGTCAATTGCCGGACGAAAGCATCGCCTTCATCCGCTCTTTTGCGGCGTCGTTAAGTGATGAGTTAGTTTGGTCTACGGCAGGAATGTGATCGTGAATGAAATTGTGGATCAAGCGGATCTGCTCCAGGTAGAGCGTACATGCTTCACAGGTAAAAAGATGAAGTTTCGTTACGAATTTCTCTTTTATGGTAAGAGGCCTGTCGATCGATGCGCTGAATGTTGGAGTGAGCGTTTTACAGTCAGGCAACCGCCTTGCGAGGAAGAGAATGAGTTGCCATTTGAGTTTTCCTCCGAACGTCTGATCCATTTATGATGTCGCGGCCAACGCCGATTTGATCCTTGATCGCGCCGAATCGGAAAGAGTTCCTCGGAACAGGTCGAGTTTGTCGCGCTTGTCCATTATCTTGACCGCCTGGCCTACAAAAGCCGACTGGTCAAGATATCGTACGCACGGCTTGCATGCAAAAAGGTGGATCTTCATCAAAAACTTTTCGCGGAAGGTGAGCGGCCGGTCAAGCGATGCCGAGATGATATGAACTATCTCCCTGCACGACGGAAACGTCCGAAGGATCATCCGCCGGAAAACCTTTGTAATTCTTTGATAGATCGTCAGCTCGCTCATTTCGCCTTCATAAACCAATTTATCTCGATACATCGCCGCAGCGACATCCGGGCCCGGTGCATCATCACCCAGAAGTTGCTTGTTGATAATTCCAGCAGCGAGCAGATTTCTTCCGTGTCGAGTTCATTCATCTCGCGTAGGGTGAAAACACTGGCGACTCGCTCAGGCAATTTTCCAATGCATCGCTGCAGCACGCCGAAGAACTCGTCCTGCTGGACCGCGTCTTCCGGTGAGCGGTTCCAGATACGCGGGCTGAGAGTATCGCTCCAGTGTCCCTGAAATTCGTCCGGCCGCTCGAACAGCGGATCGAACTCCGAAAGATCGGTGTCGGCCGGCTCTAATGGAACTTCTTTACAAGACTTTCGGATCTGATCAACTATCTTGTGCTTTAGTATCGCGGTCAGCCACGTCCGCTCGGCTGCCCTGCCGCCGTAAGAACCGAGATGCTGCAGCGCAGCGAGTAAAGTTTCCTGCACTACGTCCTCGGCCCGCACTTCGTCGCGAAGGCGGACGAGTGCATACCTGAAAAGGTAATCGCCGTGATCGTCCACCCACGCGGCGGGGTCAATGTTCCATTCGACCGTTGGCCTTGCCATGTTATCCATCCGATCTTTTTCGCCCGCAGCTAGACGGGCAGTCTGCTGGCGGATCATATTAGCTCCGGATCGCGATTTTTATCGCGTCGATAAGATACTGCGGGGCTTCCGCGGAATCAACTGCCCGTTTGATCTGAGCCTTGAAACGCGAGAATTCGGCGGTTTCTTTGCTGTTTGGAATATTGCAATCCGCAAGCAGCTCAGGGCTGAAGTCGGCCTCGAATATTGAGAGAAGTGATTTCTTTGAAAACTTGAGCTTAGTCATCCTGTGTTTCCAGTCCTTGCGGATAAAAATCGATCTGTCGATCTCGTCATTCTATTCAGGGCCGGGCATCCTTTATTCCATCTTTCTTCTCGGAATAACGCCTGTATTTCAAGCGATTGTCCTGTTCACGATTTAAAGGTAATGAACAAGACGAAAATACTAATACTTGGCGGCGGTTTTGGCGGACTTTACACGTCCCTAAATCTAGAAAAAGGTTTGGCAAAAGACGCCGATATTGAGGTGACGCTGGTGAATCGAGAAAACTTTTTTCTCTTCACGCCGATGCTTCATGAGGTTGCCGCCAGCGATCTCGACATCACTCACATCGTAAGCCCAGTTCGGAAGCTGTTAAGGCGCGTCAGGATATTCCACGGCGACGTTGAGAATATCGACCTGGAAAAGAGGATCGTTCATGTTTCGCACGGGAAAGAACATCACCATCACGAGCTCGAATTCGATCACCTGGTTCTCGGGTTAGGGTCTATCACAAATTTCTACGGCAACAAGGGCCTGGAAGAAAATGCGTTGACAATGAAGACGCTCGGCGATGCGATCTTCCTTCGGAACCACATGATCTCGAACCTTGAGGAGGCCGATTTCGAGTGTTGTCCTAACGTCCGTGAGCCGCTGATAAATTTCGTCGTGGCGGGCGGCGGTTTTGCCGGAGTCGAGACGATCGCAGGGATCAACGACTTTCTTCGCGAAGCCCTGCGCTTCTACCCGAACCTCAACGAGGACATGATCCGTGTCGTGCTTGTTCACGCCGGTGAGACATTGCTTCCGGAACTCAACGAGAAGCTCGGAAAGTATTCGGAAGAAAAGCTCCGATCACGCGGCGTCGAGATCTATCTAAGCACCAAAGTCGATAAGGTCAACGGCACCGAGGTCCGTCTTTCCAACGGCGAGCGGATCATCACCAATACTTTGATATGGACCGCCGGGACCGCTCCAAATCCTATGCTCGACGACCTGCCGTGTGAAAAGGATCGAGGACGCTTGTGTGCGGATGAATTCATGCAGATCAAAGGCTATTCCGGCGTTTGGGCACTCGGCGACTGTGCTTCGATCGTAGATCCGAAGAGCGGTAAGACATATCCGCCGACGGCTCAGCACGCGCTTCGGCAAGGCAAGGTCTTGGCGCACAATATCCGAGCCTCGATCCGCAGTGGCCGGATGAAGCCATTCGCTTTCGAGACGATTGGGCAGCTTGCCGCTCTCGGACGTCGTACAGGCGTCGCACAGATATTTGGCTTCAACTTTTCGGGGTTCGTCGCTTGGTGGCTGTGGCGGACGATTTATTTGATGAAGCTTCCGCGGTTCGAAAAGAAGCTCCGCGTTGCGTTGGACTGGACGCTCGACTTGATCTTCACGAAAGACCCGGTTCAGTTTCTTACCCTTCGCGCACCGACGATTTCCGAGTCGGAGTAGTTACTGGCTATTGGTGTATAGCAATCCCTTGTTTACGACATACAAGGATTGGATTACAATTCGGTTCATGGCTTCCATTAGCAACATACAACGAGAGCTACTGCGACTGTATGCCAGAGATGTGTCTGATGAAACCCTTCGTGATGTAAAAAAGTTGCTTGCCACCTATTTTGCCGGCAGGGCGACCGATCAAATGGATCGATTCTTGGAACGGACCGACACTTCGGTTAAGAACATTTCTGATTGGGCCGATGAACACAGCCGCTCCGAGAATCGTACTCGACACTAATATCCTCATTGCATCGATCGGACGAAAATCGCCTTTCCGGTGGATTTTCGACGGCGTGATCAACGGCACTATAATCCTTACGCTGTCAACCGATATTCTTCTAGAGTATGAAGAGATACTGGCGAGAAAAACTACGCCCGAGATTGCCCAGAATCTGACGGCCTTTCTCACGGTTTCGCCATTCTGCGAGACCGTCGAGCCATATTTTAATTTCGGACTTATAGAAGCAGACCCCGCAGACAACAAGTTTGTTGACTGCGCGATCGCCGCTGCCGCCGACCACCTCGTATCCAATGATCGACACTTCAACGTCCTCCGAACGATCGACTTCCCCAGAGTCAGCGTTCTTACGCTTGCTGAATTCACAATGAGCTACGGACCTTCCGACAGTACGCAATAGAGTAAAAAAATCTGTAAGGTTTCTGCTCCTGATTCGACCAATGGTTGTAAGCGATCATTTTTCGATAAATCAGGAGCAGAGATCATGACACAGACCACCCCGGAAATCTTCGAAGCCGAAACGATGGCCCACATTAACGACCTCTACCGCACGGCGGTCCGATTGACACGGAACTCGACCGAGGCGGATGACCTTGTGCAGGAAACGTATATGCAGGCGTGGAAGTCGTTCGACAAATACGAGCTTGGCACGAACTGCCGGGCGTGGCTCTACAAGATACTTTTCAACAAGTTCGATCACTATCGCCGCAAGAAATATACGCAGGCAAAATATATTCAGGAAGCTGACGATCTGGTATTCGCAAACTCGACGTTCACCGCGCCGATCCCCGAGCACCTGACTGACACTGAAATAATTGCCGCACTCAACAAGCTGCCCGACCACTACCGATCAGTCGTCCTCCTTGCCGACGTTCACGAGTTCGACTACAAAGAGGTCGCCAAGATCCTTGAGATTCCGATCGGCACTGTAATGTCGCGACTTTCGCGAGCCCGCGGCCAGTTGAAAAAATCGCTTGCGCGCAACGCCGCCGAATATGGCATTAAGAAAGCGATGATCCCGGCTTTCGCATAACAAGTTCGTTCAATCCTCCTGTTCTCCTTAAGCGAGACTAGGCGTCGAGACCTGAGCAGCCTCGACGCCCTTTTTTATCCTCAACGCCCTTTCGGGCTCGCGATCTCAGTTGATGCGTGGCCGCACGCCTTCGATATTCAGGCGTATCCGATACAGTCCCGTCCGCGCCGTTAAGTAAAGAGTCTTGCCGTCTTCATCTCCCCACGCCATGTTGTGGGCGTGCTGCGGAGTGACGATCGTGCCTAGATGTTTGCCGTCGGGCGAGACGATGTGAAGGCCGCCGGGAGCTGAGACATACACGTTGCCTTCAACGTCTACTTTCACCCCGTCGATCGCGTCTTCACCCTTGATCGATGTGAAGTCGAAGAAGAGTTTGCCGTTCCTTACGGTTCCGTCGCCGTTGACTTCGTAGCGGTTGACGGTCTTTTTATTGTCATCCCAGTTGCCGACATAGAGATACTTTTCATCGGGTGAAAGGGCGATGCCGTTTGGACCGGTGAATTCTTTCGTCACGAGACGGAGGTTGCCTTTGTACAGTGAATAGACACCCGTATACGGCGACTCTTTTCGCGGATCGTCGCCAAATTTCGGCAGGCCAAAGTTCGGATCGGTGAAAAATAGCGTGCCGTCAGAACGGTAGACGAGATCGTTCGGCGAGTTAAATCGCTTTCTTTCGAAATTGTCTGCGACAACCGTCTCGGTGCCGTCTTTTTCGATGCGGACGACGCGGCGGTTGCCGTGCTGATTGAAAACAATGTTCCCGTTCGGGTCGAGCGTGATGCCGTTCGAACCGGGCTGGCGATATTCGGCGATGTCGGCTCCGCTGTAGCCGCTCGGCGTTTTGAAGACGCTCAGCTTGCCGTCTTTTGAATATTTGTAGATGGTGTTTGCGTTCGGGTCGCTGAAAAGCAATCCGTCCTTCGTCCACACGGGACCTTCCGTGAATTGAAATCCTTCCGCAAGTTTGAAGACCTTTGGATTCAGCCCGACGATCCTGTTGATCGCCGGATCGTGACGGATAACTTCGATGTTTACCTCGCTCGGGGTGATAGCGATCGGTCCGCTCGTTTCGCTCTTGAAGAATTCAAGCTTTGCCTCGCGAACCCATATAAAGTTCGTTGGCGGATTGGAGATCGGCCCGTTAATGCCGAAGACGGCCAGCTGGATCTTTTGGCCTGGCTTGACCTCGCGGCCGATGACAAGCCGGTTAGGCGCGTTCCAACCGGCGACGACGCTGCCGCCCTTCTGCCCGACGAATCGAGCGAGTTCGCCGTTGACCCAGACTTCGGCGTAATCGTCGAGCGTGGTTTGGAATACGACGGTCGAGCCCGCCGTTGCGAAGCCGTCAACGGTTTCGGGGATCGTCAGATTGATGCGATACCAGTTAAATGAAAGCCGTCCGTTGCCGCGCCGTTTTTGTAGGTTGGTCGCGGGCACAATTTCCCATGACGAATCATCGAACCCGGCGACTCCTGCCTTCGGTTCGTAATCGTACGTTTTCACCGCCGGCCCGCTGGGTTGACCATCAGGGCCTGCGGCGTTGAAGTTTGTTTCGACGATTTTCGTGTCGCTATATCTCCATTGGCCGACGACGAGCTTTGCGCCTTCGACGGTCGCCAGATCGATTGACGCCCAGGTCTTGCCGCTCGGGATATCCTGAGCAAAACCGAACGACGCAAGGGTCGCGATGAATAGAATGACGTATAGGATTTTCATTGGTCTCTCTCCGCTAAGAGAGTTGCCCGCGAAGACGCACGAACGAACGCAAAATTTGAGAAAAGGCTTTCGCGACTTTTCGCGTATTTTGCGGGCAAACTCTTCTATCTGACTTTCACTACGTAATAAAGGAACGTGCCGTCGACTTGTTTGAACCAGTGCGGCGTGCCTTTGGGGATGATGAGCACGTCGCCTTTCTTGAGCTGCCGCGTCTCACCGCTTTCGATGGAGGTGCCGCGGTGCTCATTCGGCTCGACGGCTTTCGGCTCGACGGATCTTCCGCCGGTGACTATCGTCGCCGTGCCGTCGAGCACGTAGATAATGTCGGTGTCGAGGTCGTGAACCTCGGCAAGCCCCGCTTTCTCCCGTCGGCTGGCGTGGACCATGTAGTTCTCGCCTTTGGCTGCGCCGCTCAGCACGGCTCCTTCTGCGAACGCGTCGGCCACGGTCTTGCTGTCGAAGAAGGTTACTGCTAAAGCGACGCCGCCGTTGAGGGCCGATGCACCCGCTATAGCAAGCTCTTCGTCCTGCTGTGCCGACATCGCACCGGACACGCCGACTCCACCGACGATCTGACCGTCAATGGTGATCGGCACGCCGCCTTGAAGCGGAGTGAAATCAGGCAACGCGACCATGGACGTGCGGCCGTTCTTTATCACGTCCTCAAAAAACTTTGTCGGACGTTTGAACATCACAGCCGTTTTAGCTTTGCCTACAGAGATGTTTGCTCCGGCCGTGAACGTGCCATCGAGACGTTCGAGTGCGACGAGGTTCCCGCCGTCGTCTACAACGGCGATGACGCCGCCGGGAGCATTGTTCTTTTTGGCATAGGCCTTGGCTCCCGAGATGACGGCCCGAGCCCCGTCGAGAGTGATCGACTTCTTGTCTATGGTCTGGGCGTTAACAGATATCGAGACAAGAATGAGTGCGAATAGAAGAAATACGTATTTCATATTGTTGTTTAATTCGGGCGGCTGGCAACGCCGCCCGACTGGCTAGGCCCGTACTTCCGTGCGGTCTATTGTGAGACGCTAGGGATACGCGTTACTGCGCTGCTGTGATCGTCACGCGGAGGACGTCTTTAGTGTTCGGATAAGTGAAGCTGTCGCTGACAAGTTTTACAACGCCGTTCTCGGCTTTGCCGGTGTTCGCCATCTTTTGACGCGGAGCCTGTTCATCGCCGATTCCGGGAGCCTGATTTATCTCGGTCCCCGCATCCCAAAGAAGAAGCTTATCTGTGATATCACCCATTAGTGGGTTACCGTCCTGGTCGAAAAGGTCCAGCGCTACACGCGGAGCATAGAACAGATCGTTTGACTGGCCATACATCGCGATTAGGTTGAGTTTCATGTTTTCCGAGCCAGTGAATGAGAACTCGTAAGAGCTGCCGGGAAGTAGTGGCCCCGGTTTATCTGCGCCGGTCGGTACATTGAAGATGCCCATATTGATCGAGCCGACCTTGGTGAGGAGCTTCTTCGAAAGGGTTTCGGGGTTGCCGTCTTCAGCCTGAAGTTCGAGGGCCATACTGGCCTTCCCGTTCTCGTCAAAAAAGTACTGCTTCTTGTGATTGACGACGAAAAGTCCCGGCGAGAGTGCAAAGGGATACTTCGTGCCGTCGGCCGACGTCAAGCCGTCCGCATTTGCGATGTTCTCGATCTTCACTTTGAAAGTTGCTGTACGTTTTGCTTTTGCATTTGTCGTAACCGCCATGTGCGATGCAATAAACGCCGTGGCTGCTACTGCGAGCCCCAGAACTATTTTTCTAACGAACATAATTATTTCTCCGATCTAGTAATTTGGTCGGCTCGCCGCTAAAGTGCCACATGCCGATTCAGCCTCGTTTATCACGGGCATCTCGCACCGTATTCCGTCGAGGAATGGAGGAATATTTTGTGGAGTGAACGGAATGTTCGGGGTATAGCTATGGCATTTGACGGCGGAAAAACGTCTGTAGAAACGCGGCTGAAGCTAGCGTTGATAGACCAGCTCGAAATGGGTATCGATCTGATCGAACATCTGGACGATCAGACATATTCACATTCGGACCGAGGTCGAGGAAGCGTGGGAGCGCATGTCAGACACAACATTAACTTCGTCGACGCTGTTATCGATGGATCTATCTGCGGCCTGATCGACCACTCGAATCGATCACGGGATCAGCGAATCGAAACGGATCGTTCAACCGCCTCGGCGAAGATGCGCTCCCTGATCGATGTTCTCAAAGAGGTTCCTATGAATGTCGCGGAAGTAGTAAACGTTGCGTCCGAGTTAGACGCATCGCTTCATCACGTATCAACGCTCGGCCGAGAACTTGAGTTCGCGATCAGCCACACTATCCATCATTACGCCCTCATTAGAGAGCGGCTAAACGATACGGGCTTTAAGTTTGACAGGCGCTTTGGCATCGCACCGTCGACGCTGGAATATTGGCGAACGGCTGAGCAATAGAGTGTCCGGGAGACATCATGACAACAATGGAAACTTACTTAAGCTGGGCGGCACGGATCGTGATCGCGATCATCCTTTTGCAGACGCTGTTCTTCAAGTTCACCGGTGCAGAAGAATCGAAGTATATTTTCTCGACCCTCATGGGGCCCGAGTACGAGGCGGTCGGTCGGATCGGGTCGGGACTCATCGAACTTATCGCCGCAGTCCTTCTGCTTATACCAAGTAGGGCATGGCTGGGGGCACTGATCTCACTCGGAACTATATCGGGCGCCCTCTTGAGCCATCTCACGATGCTTGGCATCGAAGTTAAAGGCGACGGCGGATTGCTCTTCGGCTTAGCCGTTACGGTGTTTGTGCTTTCGGCCGTCGTGCTCCTTATCCACCGTCGGGAGCTTCCGATCCTTGGCCAGGCGTTTTAGGATTCGTGGAATTTTTAACTACAGAATTCACAGCGTTCGGCGGCACGGGCATCTTACTCGCACTTTTCTTCGGCACCTTTGTGAGCGAAGATGTCGCATGTATCAGTGCGGGGTCGCTCATCGCTTCACACGCGGTCGATCCGGTGCCTGCGGTGGCTGCGTGTTTTACTGGGATCGTCGTTGGCGATGTAATGCTGTTCGGCGCCGGGCGGATCTTCGGCAGACGAATTCTTGAATCTAGCCTCGGGACACGATTTGTCCAGGAGCGAAGCCTCGAACGTGCGTCCGAGTGGCTCTCCCGGCGAGGGTTCTCCGCGCTCTTCATCAGCAGATTCGTATCTGGATTGCGCCTTCCGGTTTACTTTTTGTCCGGCGTGCTTCGCCTGGATTCGAAGCAGTTCGTATTGTTTGTAGCGGTCGCCGCGGCTGTCTGGACGCCGTTGGTAGTAGGTGCGGCGGCGTTATGGCAGATGTCGGTTCCTTTCGGTGCGATCGCTGGTTTGATCATCGCGCTGACAGTCTTCCGATATGGCTTTCGCCTGACAGACGTGAAGCGACGACGTATCCTCGCGGGGCGGATCAAACGGATCTGGCAATGGGAATTCTGGCCGCTTTGGCTCTTCTACGCACCGGTGCTTCTTTACGTAATCTATCTTTCCATCCGCTATCGCGGGCTTCACTTCACCGCCGCAAATCCTGGTATGCCGGCGGGCGGATTCGTTGGAGAATCAAAGGACGCTATTTACAAGCTGATCGCCTTAGGTGAGTCGTCGGCAGATCAGCATCTTCTGCGATACGTAAAACTCTCGAAGGCGACTGATCTCGAAGATCGCGTTCGCGCGGCTGTAGAGTTTCTCAAAGTAAATTCCCTTTCATATCCTGCCGTCGTAAAACCCGATGCAGGTGAGCGTGGAAATTGCGTCAGCGTCGTTCGGAGCGAGGGAGAATTGCGGTCGGCACTGAACCAGCTAAAATGTGATGCCCTCGTGCAGGAATTTGCCAACGGAGTAGAAGCGAGCGTTTTTTACTACCGGTATCCTGGCGATGAGAATGGCTGCATTTTTTCGATCACAGAAAAGGTGTTTCCTTTTGTCGTCGGCGACGGCGTTTCAACCGTCGAGGAACTGATTTTGGCCGATCGTCGAGCGCACATTATCGCTGATAGTTACTTTAAGCGGAACCATTTACGGCTGTTTAGCATTCCCCGTCCCGGCGAAAAGATCGCGTTGGTCGACATCGGATCGCACTCAAAAGGAGCTATATTTCGCGATGGCACGTGGATTCGAACGAGCGAGTTGGAAACCCCGATCAACGACCTAAGCCGCGGCATTCCAGGCTTTTACTTCGGCCGCTACGACCTGAGTGCCGAAAGCTTTGCTGAACTCAGTGACGGCAACTTTAAGATCATCGAACTAAACGGCGTCACAAGCGAATCAACGAACATATACGATCCGCGATATTCGCTGATCGACTCATACGAGATACTTTTCTCCCAATGGCGGATCGCATTCGATATCGGTCTCCGCAACTCATCGGCCGGAGTCGCACGAGCTTCTGTGATCGATCTGATATCGTTGTTCGTGAGCAGCAAACGGCTGACCTAGCAGATGTGCGTTCTCTTCGTTGCCTATAAAAGTCACCCGCGTCATCCGCTGATCGTCCTTGCGAACCGGGATGAATACTACGATCGTCCGACGGCTGCGGCACGGCGTTGGGATGATTTTCCTGATGTTACGGCAGGGAGAGATCTCGTCGGCCGTGGAACGTGGCTCGGCATTGCCGACGGCGGACGATTTGCGGCCGTCACTAACTTTCGCGACCCGAGCCGGGCAGCCGGATCGATCTCTCGCGGGAAGTTAGTAGCTGATTTTTTGACGGGATTCGAGACTCCCGGTGGCTACATCACAGACCTCGCAACCGACGCACTATCCTATTCGGGTTTTAACCTGATCGTCGGGACCGTTAAGGATCTCTACTATTATTCGAATGCCGACGCCTCACCACGCAAACTCGAACCCGGCGTTTACGGGCTTAGCAATCATCTTTTGAACACGCCTTGGCCAAAGGTTTCTAGGGGCCTCGAAGCGTTTTCCAAGTTGATAGACGATGACGAGATTTCGATGGAATCATCCTTCTATTTGCTTTCCGACGAAACGATCGCCCTGGACGACGAATTGCCCGATACCGGTATAGGTATCGAAAAAGAACGAATACTCTCGCCCATTTTTATCCGTACTCCGATCTACGGTACTCGGAGCTCGACCGTCGTGCTGGCAGATGCGGCAGGTTCGCTATCCCTTGATGAAAGAACTTTTGTCTAATCGCCGAGGAACATCTTGCGATATTTCGGATCCATTTCCTCAAGATCGAAAACGACAAAGAAGTCGACCGTGCCGAATGCAGCATCGTAAGCGGGCGGGCCACAAACTCGCGACCCGATGCGGAGATACATCTCGAATAAGCCGGGGAGTTTGAATTTAACCGCTGATAACTCGATTTGATCTAAGGGCGGAATCGGACGGCGAGGCTCAAGACGATACTTCTCGTGAAGGAATCCCTGATCGCTTAGGTAGCTAAACGCCCGCATCCCGTCAGCCTGATCTTTCGTAAAGATCGAACAGCACCCGAAGAAGTACCGCTTTCGCGTTGCGGTAAGATGTCTGGCAAGGGCTTTCCAAAGCAGAAAGATTGCGCGCGTGCTTCGGTGCTCAGCCGCGATACAAGCTCTTCCGGTCTCAACACCTTGTCGCAGCACTTCGAACGGAAGCGATTCCACGGTGAACTCGTCGTTCGAGTAGAAACCCGCAATGCCGCCGGCCTGCTCGATCGATTTCATCCTGTAGGTGCCGACCGTTTCGCCCGACCTTCGTTCGATCAGCAGAAGGTGATCGCATGTTTCGTCGTGGGCATCAGAATCGAGATTCGAAAGTGCACCGGTATCGCTCCCGAGTTCTTCACTGAAAACCCGGTAGCGCAACCTCATCGCCGATTCGATCTCATATTCCCCCGCTGCGAGGCGAACCAAAAACCGAGAGTCCTCCGCCAATATCGCTGTTGGCGCCAATAGTGGTCTCGCATCGTGCATTGCAGTTCTGGTCCGAATGATCTAACCGGGCAATATTCTAATCCCTCGACGTTACGGATATATTTCATGTTCGGAAGTGCCGCCGAAAATATTCTCCTGCAAGTGGCGGGGCTACTTTTTCCTATCTATCGGCACGTGTGTTGCAGTAACCTTTCATCGGAGGAGACGGAAATGACAAGGAAAATCACCTTACTTTTATTGCTTGTCGTCATGATCGGGACGACATTCATCACCGAGGCGCAAACTAATTCTTTGGCCAAGGCTCAGCAGGTCACGGGTGATCGCTTTAAGATCCGCATGCAGACGCCCGGCGGCGCAAATGTTTATGCGGTGAAGCAGCCGTCCGACGAAATGATCCAGGCGATCGACGATGGCCTCGCGGATCTGCTGGCCGTCGCTCGAAAGAACGGCTATCGGCGGATGTTGAATGCCGGCAGCTACACGATTTTCATCGCCAAGGCTGACCGCGACAAGAACGCGAGCGGCTCGTATTCTCCGGATATTGCTATTGGAGCCGCACAATATGCCGGTACCGATTTCGATCAGGGCGGTTATATTTACGTCGCTGGGATGGTTATCTCGAACAATCCGATGTCGTTTGTGATCGCCGAACATACGAAAGATTTCAATCGCGTCCGGGACGTGGTCCGATACGAAGGCGAGCATCTCGTGCTTTATCACAATGATCGCCGACGCTATATGGAAACACGCGACCACAGTAAAGGCGGAGGGCATCCGATCCTGCAATAGTTGATTGGCGATCAGTTGAGCCATACCGGAAACAAGAGACTTAGGTCTTGTATCTCCTGTTTTCGTCTCCTGTCACTTCTCTTCCCTACCGCAACGATTGCCCGATTTCGTGCATCCCACAAACGATAAGGGAAACACGGCGTCGGGCTTCGTGTCTTAGCATTCTCGAAAGCCTCAATTTTATTGGTAATTCTAAGGGTTTCAGTTCGGGCCTGCGAGTGGCACGGCTGTTGCCAACTAGCTCCGCGGATGTCGTTTGAACGTCCGCGGAGATGGAGGATGCGGGTGGTGAGATCTTTCATTTTCAGTACCAAAGTCTTCGCGGTCACGACTTTGATCTTTCTCAGTTTTTCGTCTTTGTCGGCGCAACCGGAACGCTCTATCTATGGGCTGCCGGCGGGCACGCGCATTAAGGTTCGAATGGATACGGAGATCAACTCGAAGGTGAGTCGTGTTAACGATACGTTCATCGTTAGGGTGGTCGAACCGGTAATGAACCGCGGCGTGGAGATGATCCCGAAAGGTGCGATCATCGATGGCCGGATCTTGAAGGGCAGCTCAGCGGCCTACGGTGGTTACGACGGCGTGTTGGAGGTGGATTTCGTGACCCTCCGATTGAACCGAAACGACGCGATCGTTATCGACGCCGGGCCTGCGAAAAGAATCGCGGCCCCGTCTCGCACCTTGTTTAAGGTTGCGACGATCAGCGGTCTGACTGCCGCGGGAGCATTGGTTGGCTCCGCAATGAACAGCCGCAGCGGAACTGTGGTCGGGGCAGCGATCGGCGGCGGCTCAGGAAGTTTAATAGCGTTTGGCCGAAAAGGTTCCGACGTAAAGATAAAGACGAATCAGGAGTTTGAGATCGTATTGAAAAAGGAAGCTGTGCTTCCTCCAAAAGAATTCTAAAAGTTTGGTCGCGGGGAACCTCGGCCATATCGAGAAAGTCCGGTGTGAAGGGGAGAGCGCGCCGGGCTTTTTCTTTTAAATCCAGCCATCCGCAATAACAACTTTATAGCTTAAGGCGTTCATACTGGGCAAAAAGAGTAATTATTTCCCTTTGCAGCCTTTCCTTCTCGGCAGGGTTTGAGAGGCGGTCGCGGCGTTTTACGAGATCTTCTATCTGAGAGGCTATCTCTTCCTGTCGACTCGCCGGTTTCTGCTTTTTCGGGACGTTGTATTTTTTGTCCATTCCTGTGCGAACAGTTTCCTGAGAATGTTTTTTCCAGTGTGTTCCGCCGCGGAACCCTAAGGCAACCAACGAAACGCACTGATCTATTCCACCATCGTTTATCTAGCCATTCTCGATCACGGAAAGAATGTTTCCCGATGGATCTTTAAGCCAGGCGATGTTCGGACCGCTTCCTTTGTCCGCCCCGCGAAAGATTCCTTTGTCGTCGGTTGCGATATCGCCCCCGTATGACTCGAATGCAATGCACCGGGATGTAAGTTCGTCAACCGCCGCGTCGATATCGGTGACGGCGATGTTAAGGACGGTAAAGGTCGCCGGTATATGGTCTTCTTTCGGATACAGATAAATGGTTTGATCGCCAAGTTTTAGGCTTAGGCCGCCTTCCTTTTCATCGTTCACGTCGATGCCGAGTTTATCCCTATAAAACTTCTTCGCCGCACCTACATCGTTCACCGAAAAACTGCTAAACGATTCGTCGAATTTGAATACACTCTTGTTTTTTTGCTGCGTAGCTTGTGCCATTATTACCTCCTTATGTCCGGAAATGTTGCGGGCAGAAGATTGAGAGGCAATAGTCATTCCATCTGCCTATGGGGACGCCTCAGACGGAATAGCGATCAGGACGCTTGCGACACTTCGGCTACGGGCGGCGGATCGGGTAGCGGGGAGTTCGATACCCTGGGTCGGACGGCTGGCGAGCGGGAGGAGCCTCTTCCTTTGTATCGGCTCGGGTGCCGGGAGCATTCGGCGTACTGCGATTGGCGCCGTTAGCCGCGGCGTTGGCTGCATTCGCCTCGGCCCGGCGACGTTCGCGGTCGAGCCGCTGTTCATCCATTCTTTGTTGCCGTTCGATCGATTCGGCTCGCGCACGTTCGATCGCCGCTTCCCGCTGTTCCATCATCGAAACCGATTGCTCCAGACGAGGGAGATTTCGCTGCATGAAGGTAATGATCTCAGCGACATTTTGATCGGCCGAATAAAGCGATACGAACTCGCGAGCGGCAACGAGCGCGGCCCGGCGACTGGTGAGATCGTTTGCGTTGTATCCTGCGGCAAACTCCGTGTAGAGACGCTGTTGTCGATTGGCGTTTACGCGGGCCTCGCGTTCGACAGGGTCGACGGCTTTACGGATCGCCGCCAGCAAGTCTTCGCTGGCGTTACGCATGCCAAGCTGCCATTCCTCTTCGGGCGTCAGCACAAAGTCGACGCCGCGAACCTTTATCGCCGCTATTAATTCCGCGTTTGTTTTTTCGATCAGGTCCTGCGTGCCTTCCCTCGCAGTTTCGAGCGCGACAAATACGTCGCTCTTGCTTAACGGTTTTATTATGTCAGCCGGCGATTGAGCGAGGGCAATTCCCGCCGCGAGCAGAAATACTAGAAAAAGTTGTAGATGGGCTCGATACAACATCTTTCAGGCCTATAAGGAAGAGTTAACTAAACTTTATCATGAATATATGGTTTTGAAACCGCTATTTCTCACCCGCGCGAGCCGGATATCAACAATGAAGGCTTAAAGCGGAATTACAAGCCGAACTTTCCTATTGTTTTCTATCTGCAGTTATGTTAAACAGTATCTCAAGTAGTACCCAATACTTACCACTGCAATTCAAAGAAAGGAAGAAACTTAGGTGATTCACGATCTCGAAGTTGGGACGGCTGCGGCCGTTGTGTCCGAGGATGTGTACTTCTCCCCGATCGCGACGCTCGAAGTGCCGCACAAAGCAGTCGTCTATGCCGGCGACTATCTAAACAAACTCTCAGGCGAATCGGTCGAGCGCGAATGCCGTCAGAGGATGGCGGAAGGTGCGACGGAACTGATCGTCGATTTTTCGCGGACCGAGATTGTCAACTCCATCGGCGTGTCGATCCTGCTAGGCGTGATCGATGCAGCTAAGTCGAACGGAGCGACCGTCGCCTTTGCGGACGTCAACGAAGGCACTGCCGAACTCTTTGAAATGCTCGGTGTGACCAACCACGTTCGGCTGATCAACAACTAATGAACGATTTGCTTAATAAGACCGCCGAATCCCCGAAAACAAATGGCGGGAGCAAGATCGTCCACGCGTTCGGCGCTCTTGCCGATCTCGGGGCAGAGGTTGCGAATCGAAGCAACTTCCGAGATACGATCCGAACGTCGCTGCATCTGCTGCTAGGGTCGCTTGGAATAATGCGCGGTGGCGTCGCACGCTATTCGCGATTCGAGGGCGAACTTTCGCTTGCTGCGGTGCGAGGCCTTGGTGACGAATTCCCGCTCGCGATCTCGTTGACCCGCGAAGATGAACGAGCGTTCCTCGAATGCGGTACGCGGGCACTTGAAGTAGCAGATGCGCGCGATCTGACGCTTCTCTCGCTTAGCGGCTGGATTCTGGAAGCAAAGGATATCGAGCTGATCGTGCCGCTCGTCGTTCATGACGAACTTCTCGGGATGCTCTTCATCGGCGAAAAGGCGTCGGGCGAGCGATACACGACTCATGATAAAGACGTGATCTGCGCCATGGGCCGGCACATCGGAGTTGCCATTTCACAGCGAAACCTGCTGACGGAATTAGAGCGAAAGGCGGACGAAACTCGCAAGCTTTACGACGAGATGCGGACGACCTATAACGATACCGTCCGGGCATTTGCCGCAGCGATCGATTCCAAGGATAAATACACCGAAGGGCACTCAACCCGCGTCGGAAAGTATACCGAGATCATCGCCCGAGAACTCGCCTGGGCTGAAGACGAGATCGAAGGGGCGTCGGTCGCCGGTTATTTGCATGACGTTGGCAAACTTACCGTCGAACGAAAGATAATCAACGCTCCATACAAGATCGACGCAAAAGAATCCAAGGAGCTTAACCGACACCCGGCTGTCGGTTACGAGATCCTAATGCCGATCCACCACCCCTATGCCGATGTGCCTCTCGCTGCGAAGTATCACCATGAGCGGCTCGACGGCCGCGGCTATCCAGATGGCCTTTACGACCGCGAGATCCCGTACATCGCAAAGATCGTTAACCTCGCCGATTCGTTCGACGCGATGACGACCGACCGGCCTTACAAGCGAAGGAGGTCTGCTCCGGACGTCGTCGAGGACCTTCGGCGTAACTCGGGCCTTCAGTTCGCTCCTGAGATAACGTCCGCACTTCTTCGCGGCCTGCTCCGTGAAACTAGCGGCGATTCTAAAAACAGACGATTCCGCAAGCTGCTCGGCCGTGACTATATGGAAACCGAAAACCTCACGCCGCTGCTGCGCAAAACCCTCGATGAGATCGGCACTACACAGGCGATAACTCTTTCTGTTTAGGTATTGGCGGCCGGTCGCTGGTCGTCATCTTCCTTTTCATCGTTTGATACAGGCGTATCTTCGGAGCCAAGGAACTTAACCTCGAACATATTCACAAAGCGAAGAACGACAAAGACGATAGCAGTCGAGCCAGCGGCGAGAAAGTAGCGTTCGAGGCCGACCAGTATGCCGATGGCGGCGGTGGTGACGATTCCCGCGGCAGTCGTCAAACCGTGAACATCGCTGTGACCCTTCTTAAAAAAGATCATTCCGGCACCGAGAAAGCTGATGCCGGTCACGATCGCGCCGACGAGATTCGCCGCGTCGAAACGAACATGGTCACCATATGCCCGAAACGAAACCGCCATGAACTCACCAACGACGGTAAACAACACAGCTGCCACACCAACCAGAATGTGCGTTCGCAACCCCGCGGCCTTACCTGACGATTCGCGTTCCCACCCTAGCAGACCCGCTAGCAAACAGGCGATCAGTACGCGAAGGAGTATCGAAAGATCGTCTTGAAACATAATTAATTCTCGTCAGTGTCTTCCAGTAACTGAACAAATTTTTTCGCCGCGAGCGACAACGTTCGATCGGAGCGGTAGATCACGCCGACAGGCCGCACCCATTCTTTTTCAGCCAGCTTTACAAGCGATAAACGGCCGGTCCGCTCCTCGTCAAGCACGGCGGCCAGAGGGAGAATCGCAACTCCGAAACCGACTTCGACGGCGCGTTTGATCGTTTCGATATTATCGAACTCCGCCGTCTTTTTTACTTCGGCCCCGGCGGCTTTCAATATTTTGTCGGTAGCCTTTCGAGTCGGCGTATCTCGCTCGAACTGTACAAAACTGAGGCCGTTGAGGTCCTTAGTTTTGATCTGAGCGCGTCTCGCAAGCTTGTGATCCGGCGGGCAGGTGAGCACCATGCGGTCACTAGGCATCGGCACGATCGTAAGGCCTCGTCGGGCCTCGGGAAAAGCGAGAATGCCCAACTCAACAGCGCCCGACATCACATCGCGCACCACCTTCGTTGTTCGAGAATATTCGAGATCGATGCGAGCCGACGGAAACTTCGACATGAATTCGCCGACTTTCTGGGGCATCTCATGGAGCCCGACGCTGTAGGTACACGCGACTTTCACCGTGCCGCCGATCTTGCCAACAAGGCCGCGAAGCGATTCCTGAAGCGAGGCGTATGCATCGAGCACCTTTTTCGATTCTCTAAAGAACACCTCACCAGCCGGCGTCAGCTTAACCTCACGCCGCCCCCGTACGCGCTCCAGCAGCTTTCGTTTGAACTTGTCCTCAAGCGACCGTATTTGCTGGCTAACCGCCGATTGAGTGATAAAATTTCGCTCCGCGGCAAGCGAAAAACTCTGAAGGTCGACCAGGTCACAAAAGATCTTAAGCGTTTCTATATGCATTGATTTCTAATATATTCCTGCAAAAGAATTCATTTCTACTAATAATAGAAATCCGCTAACATAAAATCAAATGTGAGGAATTGCCGAAATTTTGCCTTGGTCTTAAAATCAAAGGGTTCAATCAATTAACGGCTAGCTCCGATCAAAGCTCAGAAGATGGCTATCAAATTTAGCAGGACGTTCCTGCTGCGAAAGCTTCACCAGATTACCGGCATCGTTCCTCTCGGAGCCTTTTTCTTCGTGCATATGTTCACGAACTCAAAGGCGATGAACGGTGAAGCGGCGTTTGAAAAGGCGGTTCAGGAGATTCACGACATCCCGTTCCTGCTGATCATCGAGATCTTCGGCATCTTTCTGCCGCTGCTGTTTCATTCGATCTACGGTGTGATCATTGCCTCCGAGGGCCGCTCTAACGCGCTCGGATATTCTTACGCTCGAAACTGGTTCTACTTTTTCCAAAGAGCGACAGGCATCTTCCTCTTCGCGTTCATCCTGTTCCACATCTTGAATCTTCGCTTCGGCCTGATTCCGGGACTGAACACGACCGCGGTCGCGGGTAACGCCGATCTTTCGTTCAACATCATCGCCTCTGAGTTCCAGATTCCCTGGGTGATGGTTTTATACATGCTTGGCATCGCGGCGACGGCCTGGCATCTGGCGTACGGATTTTTCCTGTTCGCAGTCGATTGGGGAATCGTGATCGGCGAAAACGCGCAGAGATATACACTGTATGCGTGCATCGCACTTGCGATCGGATTGTTTGGTTTAGGTGCGAACGCGGCAGTCTCGTTCGTTCGCCCTTGTGGACTGTTCCCGCAAGCATTGTGCGAGCACAAGTCTGAAGCGATCAAGAGCACGAAGCCGAACGAGTCGAGACGTTTTTAATATGGCATCTGGATTGAAAATTGCGATCGTTGGCGGCGGGCTTGCGGGCCTTGCGGCGGCAATGAAGATCGCGGAAGCGGGGCACGACGTAGATCTGATCTCTGTCGTGCCGGTTAAGCGTTCGCACTCGGTGTGTGCTCAGGGCGGTATCAATGGTGCGGTGAACACGAAGGGCGAGGGCGATTCGCCGGCTAAGCATCTTGACGATACCGTTTACGGTGGCGACTTTCTCGCGAATCAACCGCCGGTGAAGCGGATGTGCGACATGGCGCCGGAGATCATATATCTCTTCGACCGCATGGGCGTGCCGTTCTCGCGGACGAAGGAAGGCCTTCTCGATTTCAGGCGGTTTGGCGGAACGCTGCACCATCGCACGGCATTCGCTGGAGCTTCTACCGGACAACAGCTTCTTTACGCGCTCGATGAGCAGGTCCGCAAATGGGAGACGCAGGGCAAGGTCACTAAGTACGAAGGCTGGGAAATGCTCTCGTTGACGTTGGACGACCATCAGGTCTGTCGTGGACTTGTCGCGATGAACCTGCAGACGCTTCAGTTGAAAGCGTTCGCGGCGGATGCGGTGATCATGGCGACGGGCGGGCCGGGGCTGATCTTCGGCAAGTCGACCAACTCGATGACGTGCACGGGCAGTGCAGTTGGGGCTTGCTACGTGCAAGGAGCGAGATACGCGAACGGCGAGTTCATTCAGGTTCATCCAACCTCGATTCCAGGTGAAGACAAACTTCGGCTGATGTCCGAATCGGCCCGCGGCGAAGGCGGGCGTGTTTGGGTTCCCCGACAGGACGGCGACACGCGCGATCCGCGCAACATTCCTGACGCTGAGCGATGGTATTTCCTCGAAGAGAAATATCCCGCGTACGGCAACCTTGTTCCGCGCGACATCGCGACGAGGGAGATCTTTCAAGTCTGTCTCGAAGGCCATGGCGTTGCCGGCGAGAATCAGGTCTACCTTGACCTCACTCACATCGACCCCGAAACGCTGACGCGCAAACTCGGGGCGATCCTTGAGATCTACGAGATGTTCGTCGGCGACGATCCGCGCTACGTACCGATGCGGATCTTCCCGGGCGTTCATTATTCGATGGGCGGTCTTTGGGTGGACTTCGAACAGCGGACAAACATTCCTGGACTCTTCGCTGCCGGCGAGTGCGATTATTCGATCCACGGTGCGAACCGGCTTGGTGCAAACTCGCTGCTATCATGCGTTTACGGCGGCTTCGTCGCGGCTCCGTCGGCTATTGACTATGCGAAGAACGTTGAACGCGGAAACACCGAAACGAATGGGATTCACGACGCCGAGGTAAAGCGTCAGCAGGAGATCAACGATTCTATCGTCAGCAACGAAGGCAGTGAGAATCAGTATAAGCTGCACGACGAGATGGCGAAGTGGATGACCGATAACGTAACCGTCGTTCGCTACAACGACCGCCTCAAGGCGACCGACGAGAAATTGCTTGAGATTCAAGAGAGATACAGCAAGATCTCGATCAACGATTCGAATCTATGGGCGACACAGGCCGTTCCTCACGCGCGCCAGCTTTGGAATATGATCCAACTCGCCCGCGTGATCACGCTCGGAGCCCTGAATCGCAACGAATCTCGCGGAGCACATTACAAACCAGACTTTCCCGATCGCGATGACGAAAATTTCATGAAGACTACGATCGCCGAATACTCGGACGAAGCCCCGGTGCTAAGCTATGAAGCAATCGACGTCTCACTCGTCGAACCTCGAAAACGCGATTATTCGACGAAGAAGGCGAAAGCCTGATACAGACCTTTTTCACAACGCAAGTAGCGAAGAACCCTCACGTTCTTCTTTTTGATAGAGGCCAGTTGATCGGGGAGGAAACAGAATGCCGGATATTTTTTTTGATCCGAAGATCGTCAACCCGCTTTGCGTCGGGATTCCGACGCACGCGAATTCTTGCAATGTTTAGGCGCTGGGAGTGAAGAAGAGGTGACAGTCGTTGAGAAAGGAGCCTTCATAGAGGTTCTGTCGAAAATGCAGATCCCGCTGCCTGAGACTGGAAAGGCGCTTGTCGGACAGGCGACGAATATCAGTGACGTGTACGACATGACCCGGATATACCGGGAATTCGGGCGTGACGGAAAGGCGTATATAAAGCGCTTGAACGGCAAGGATTACATAATTTTTAAGGGCTGGCCGCGGCTGAGGTCGGCGTTCAAGGGTACGCGATATCTTGTGAACAACTCGCGAGTCGTATCCTTTGGCGTTGGAAACCTTGGAGCCGCGAAGTCGATCCGCGTCGGCACGATCTATACGATCGCGTTCATAAATGCCTGGAACATCGCCGATTTTGTTTTGAATGACAAAATGACGTTATCCGATCTTGGCATCCAGATCGCGAGCGACACGGGCAAGGTGATACTCGGGGCATTAGCCGGAGCCGGAGCCGCCGCGCTGATCGGTGGCGGAGCGGTACTCGTCGCGCCGCTTGCTGTCGGGGTTGTTGTAGGCATTGCCGTCGGAATAGCGCTTGACTATTTGGACAACAAATTCAAGATCACTGAGGGGATCAAGCAATGGGCAAACGAAAAGATCGAAGAGTACGGTAAAGCCTCAGCATCGCGCGCTACTATTGATGCGGTCTCGGCGGCTCGCGTGCAGCAGGCCCGGCGGCAAATTCCGCAGGGTTGGGGCGGATTGTTCGGTATTCGGTAGAATTGCCGGACGGTTTGTTTGAGAGATTTGATCTGATGAGCACAAACGGACACATAGAAAAGAAGCGGCTGGAGAATCCACCGGCTAAGTTCAAGCTGAAGATACAGCGGCGGGACAAGGAAGGAGCGCCGATTCGTTGGGAAACGTTCGAGCTTCAGTATCGACGGAATCTTAACGTTATCTCGGCGTTGATGGATGTTCGTAAAGATCCGGTGACGGCCGAGGGGACAAAAACCACGCCGCCGGTGTGGGACATGAGCTGTCTCGAACAGGTATGTGGCATCTGCACGATGGTTATCGACGGACGCGTGCGGCAATCATGCTCGGCTTTGATCGATGATCTTTTGCTTGCTTCCGGAAGCGACACTGTCACGCTTCAACCGATGTCGAAATTCCCGAACGTACGCGATCTCAAGGTCGACCGTTCTGAGATGTTCGATCATCTCAAAAAGGTGCATGCTTGGGTCGAGCTCGATGGCAGCTACTCACTTGGACCCGGACCGCAGGTTTCCAATGAACTGGCTCAGGAGCGCTACGCCCTTTCACGCTGCATGACCTGCGGCTGCTGCCTTGAGGCGTGTCCGCAATACGGCGACGGGAACTACATCGGCCCGCAAGCTATCGGGCAGGCTCGCCTTTTTAATATGCATCCCGTCGGGAAGATGGAGATCGACGAGCGGCTAAACGGTTTGCTCGGCGACGATGGAATCACAAACTGCGGCAATGCTCAGAACTGCGTACAGGTTTGCCCGATGTCGCTTCCTCTGACGAAAGCGATCTACGAAACCAACCGCGACATCACCGTAAACGCGCTGTTCGGCTGGCTGAAAAAATGATCCAAGAAGCACGAAAATGAGAACGCTAAGTTACTTGCGAGGAACTCGGCGTCGCTTTTTAGGATCTTGCAAAGACTCTATTGAACCATGGTCGCTTCCGAAACCTCGGCGCCCGGAATGTGATATGCACCCCGTGAACGTTCGATCATGTAGTCTTCCAGAGCTGTTGGGGCCAGCGGCCTCGAGAAGAGGTATCCCTGGCCATAATCGCACCCCAAGCCGGCGAGCACGTCTCGATGCTGCTCGGTTTCGATACCTTCGGCGATCACCTTGAATCCAAGGCTCGCCGCGAGCGAGATTATCGTGCGGATCACCTCCCGGTTGGCGGGAATATCGCCCATCAGCATCACAAAAGATTTATCGATCTTTAGCGTAGATATC
>CADEGD010000004.1:0-38517 GCA_902826795.1 uncultured Acidobacteriota bacterium
TTTCCGACGAACTCGATGCGTTCGTCGGCGGCTTAGCTCAGCTTCAGGCGGATGCGGCGATCCACGCAGATTTTTTTGACTCTTCTGCGGAGGATGTTCATTCTTTCATCGAAGCGAAACTCGTCGAGGCGATCGGCGATGCGGGCCGCAAGCTGCATACCGGGCGAAGCAGGAACGATCAGGTGGCGACTGCATTTCGGTTGTGGTTGCGCGAAGAGATCGGGGAGATCGACTCACTTGTCCGCGATCTGCAGGCGGCAATGCTCGATATTGCCGAAGGTTTTCGTGATGCCGTGATTCCCGGTTACACACATCTTCAAAGGGCGCAGCCGGTGCTGTTCGCTCATTGGTGTCTTGCGTATGTCGAGATGCTCAAACGCGACCGCGAACGGCTTGGCGACGTGTATAAAAGAGTAAATGTGATGCCGCTCGGGTCGGGTGCGCTTGCCGGAACAGGATTCCCGATCGATCGCGAGAAGGTTGCGGAGGAGTTGGGATTCGCGTCGGTTTCGCAGAATAGCCTCGACGCAGTTTCGGACCGCGACTTTGCGATCGAGTTTGCCGGAGCCGCTTCTGTATTAATGATGCATCTATCGCGGCTGGCTGAGGACATGATTCTCTACTGCTCGACCGAGTTCGGATTTATCAAGCTGAGCGACGCGGTTTCGAGCGGGTCGAGCCTGATGCCGCAGAAGAAGAACCCGGACGCGCTTGAGTTGCTCAGAGGAAAGTCGGGTCGCGTGTTCGGCCATCATGCCGGCCTGCTTGCGACGATGAAGGGCCTACCGCTTGCGTATAACAAAGACATGCAGGAGGACAAGGAAGCCTTGTTCGACTGCGTGGATACCGTAAAAATATCGCTTCGGGCCGCAGCGATCGTCGTCGAGAACGCGATCGTCGATGAAGACCATGCTCGTGAAGCGGCGACGAAAGGTTATCTCAACGCCACCGAGTTGGCTGACTACCTTGTAAAGAGAGGAATCCCGTTTCGCACCGCTCACGAAGCCGTCGGAAAGCTCGTACTGCTCGGGTTGGACCAAGGCAAGGAGCTCGGCGAGCTTTCGATAGAAGAGATCCGGTCGATTTTGGATGATATCGATGAAGATGTGTTCGAGGCATTGAGTCTTGAGCAGACGCTGGCGAGCAAATCGGCGATCGGTGGGACTTCTCCGGATCGGGTCGCCGAAGCTTTGAGGACCGCAAGAGATTACGTCGCCAAAGGCGACTGACCTATAAAGCCTGGGGTAAAGGCTTTGCGAAACCCTAGGTGAGGCGGGAAGCAAGATCTGCTCTCTGAAGGAGAGCAACAATCTGTGAACGGTTCGTCCCCTTCAGGGACGGGATCCGTTTTGGATGTTTACCTAGGGTTCCGTTCGCAAAGCCGAACTTCACCCTAGGCTTTAGAGGTTTGTCGCCGTTGGCGACCGTAGAGCAAGACGCTAACCTGATGGAAAAATCCGAACTCATAAAGCGAACGCAAGAGAATGAACTGATGCGATTCTTGGGCGTGAGGATCGTTGAAACGTCACCGGAGCGGGTCGTGTTGACCATGGAGGTGACGCCGAAGGTTCATCAATATGTCGGGATCATGAATGGCGGCGTTTCGCTTTATCTGTTCGAGACCGCGGCGTCGATCGGCGTAGTTGCAAATGCCGATCTGACAAAGGTGACGCCGGTCGGTATCGAGATCAATGCGAATCACATGCGGGCGGTCAGCAAAGGGATACTGACAGTGACGGCGGAGCCGATCCGCCACGGACGCACGATGAGCGTCTGGAAAATAGAGAGTCACGACGAACGCGGCAAACTCGTCTGCACCGGGCGGATATCTATATTGCTTCAAAATCGTCCGGCGTTTCCTGTTCAGGAATAATGGCCGCTAAAGGCGCAAAAGGAACAAAAAATTTAGATCCGGTGGTTGGATGTGTGTCTCCAAAGGGTTTCCTTTTGCGCTTTCTGTGCCTTTTCGCGGCTATAATCTCTCGTGCATTCATTCGTCAGAAATCTGATAACCGAATGGCGGCGGCTGGGGTTGCCTTTTAATGACGAGGCGATCGTGGTCGCGGTTTCGGGCGGGGCGGATTCGATGAGTTTGCTGCTTGCGATCGACGATCTGCGGCGGCGAAAGAAGCTCGACCTGCGGATAGTCTCGGCGCACTTTGACCACAAGATCCGGCCGGACAGCCATACCGACCTTGAGTTCGTTGCCGAGTTTGCGAGGGATCGCGGATTTGAGATGTCGCACGGTGAATGGAAGCGAGAGGCTGGCGGCAATCTTGAGCAGAACGCCCGCGAGGCTCGATATGAATTTCTCAGGTCGACGGCGGCGGCGGTGAAGGCAGGCTACGTGCTGACGGCCCACACTATGAACGACCAGGCGGAGACGTTCATGATGAACCTGATCCGCGGTGCCGGGCCGGACGGGCTGTCGGGGATGAAGCCGAAGCGTGCGATTGATAATGAGTCCGTGGCGGGCGAGCCGTTCTTGCCCTTTGCCGAGCCGGAGATCACCGTCGTTCGTCCGTTGCTGAGATGGGCAAAGCGTCGAGATACCGAGAACTTCTGTCTTGAAAACAAGGTCGATTTTCGCCGCGATCCGATGAACGAAGACCTCAATTTCCGCCGCGTTTGGGTGAGAAAGGTCTTGCTGCCGATGATGGAAGAGGCGAATCCGAAGATCATCGAGTCGCTTTGCCGAACGGCGGCATTATTGTCAGAACCGCCTGCGTCAGCGGTTAGCAAAACCGCGTCGTCGAAGCCGGCGGAAGGAAGTTCGCTCGATCTCGCCCATCTGAAAACTCTCGAAAAACCGGCCCTCTTTCCCGTTCTACGCGATTGGATCAAGCTCAACCGCGGCAGCCTTCGAGGCATCTCGGCCAAGCACACCGAAGCGATCTACAATCTCATTCACAGCCGTAAAAGCGGGCGCTTAGCCGAACTTCCCGGCGGCGAAGCGGTTAAACAAGAAGGCCGTCTCATCTGGAGGCCCGCAAAAGCCTGAAAATAGTTGAAAAAGCGCGTTTTGCCACTTACAATCGAATGTTGGCCTTGCGCTTTTGCGCTCGGTGTAAAGGGAACAACGCCGTTTTTGTAACTTTCATCTAACGGCAGTGCTGCTTTCTTATTTGGATGAAAGTTGGCTTGGAGGCTGAAAATTGAGTTCTAAAGCAAAACAGGTTTTATTGTGGCTCTTGATCATCTCGACGGCGCTTGCGTTTGTTTGGTTTTTGCAAAGCAAACAGGGCAAGGCTCCGACGGAATTGGCTATTAATGAAGCTATAACGCGGATCAATAACAAGGATTTCAAAGAAGCCGCGATCAGGTCGTCGGGTGTCGAATTTACTGACGCGAACGGCAACAAATTCGTGACCTCGGTCGGCAGCGACGCGACGCGCGAACTGCTGGTCACAAAAATGGATGAGTTTAACAAGTCCAGTGACGGTGCCGCGGCTAGCATCAAGGTTACGGAAGAGCCCGCCTCGAGCGGACTCGGCTGGCTGATATTGATCCAGGCACTGCCGTTCCTGCTGCTGATCGGTTTCCTCGCGTTCACGCTTCGCCAAATGCAGGCGGGCGGCAACAAGGCGCTGAGCTTTGGTAAATCGAAGGCGAAGCTGCTTAATAACCAGCAGAAACGTGTGACGTTTAAGGACGTTGCTGGCGTTGATGAAGCGAAGGAAGAGCTTCAAGAGATCATCGAATTTCTTAAAGACCCGCAAAAGTTTCAGAAGCTTGGTGGCAAGATCCCCAAGGGCGTATTAATGATGGGCCCTCCGGGAACGGGTAAGACCTTGCTTGCGAAGGCCGTTGCTGGTGAAGCGAACGTTCCTTTCTTCTCGATCTCGGGTTCCGATTTCGTCGAAATGTTCGTCGGCGTCGGTGCAAGCCGCGTACGCGACCTGTTTGAGCAGGGTAAGAAGAATGCTCCGTGCATCATCTTTATCGATGAGATCGACGCGGTCGGCCGACATCGTGGAGCCGGACTCGGCGGCGGACACGACGAGCGCGAACAGACGCTCAACCAGCTTCTCGTCGAGATGGACGGTTTTGAATCGAACGACGGCGTCATCCTGATGGCTTCGACCAACAGGCCCGACGTGCTCGATCCGGCACTGCTTCGCCCGGGACGTTTCGACCGTCAGGTCGTTGTCGGATATCCGGACGTTCGCGGACGCGAAGGCATCTTGAAAGTCCACACCCGCAAGATCCCGCTTGACGAGGGCGTCGATGTAAACATCATCGCCCGCGGCACGCCTGGATTCACCGGGGCCGATCTCGCAAACCTCGTAAACGAGGCTGCGTTGATCGCCGCTCGCCAAAACAAAAAGGTCGTTACGCTTTATGACCTTGAGTTTGCGAAAGACAAGGTGATGATGGGGCCGGAGCGACGTTCGATGGTTATGTCCGATAAGGAACGCCGTCTGACCGCCATCCACGAAGCTGGTCACGCACTTGTCGGAATGAACATTCCGGATAGTGATCCTGTTCACAAGGTGACGATCGTTCCACGTGGGCGAGCTCTGGGTGTGACGTTCTTCCTGCCTGAGCAGGACGTTCTGGGACGAACAAAGGAAGAGCTTCTTGCAATGATCGCGAATGCCATGGGCGGCCGCATCGCGGAAGAGCTTTTCATCGGCCGTATCACGACCGGTGCTTCGAACGACATCGAAAAGGCGACCGAACTCGCGCGCTCGATGGTTTGTCAGTACGGCATGTCTGATCTCGGACCGCTGGCTTTCGGAAAGAAGGACGAGCAGATATTCCTGGGCCGTGAGATCAATCAGCATCGTGACTTTTCTGAAGACACGGCGATCAAGATCGATCAGGAAGTGAAACGCATCATTTCGGAACAGTATGCGCGAGCGACGAAGATCCTGGAAGATAACCGGGAAGCGATGGAGCGTCTCACCGAAGCTCTGCTCGAGCACGAGTCGCTCGATCTGGCCCAGATGAAGCGCGTGATCGCCGGACTTCCCGTCGATACCGAGAACCCTTCGACGTCATTTGATGACAAGGGTACAGAAGAGAAGCAGGAAGAAGCGACGGCTCCTTTCAAGAAGCCGATCCTTCCGCCGATCACGCCGAACAATCCGGCTACGGCATAGCCGGTAAAGTAAAAAGGCAAAAGTAGAAAGGCAAAAGTTGAGTTTACTTTTGCCTTTTCTTTTTGCTTAAAGCCAATAGCTGTAAGCTTAAAGCTATAAGCAATCTCAGGTGAACTGGAAGACCTCAAAAAGGATATTAGACCTATCGCAACCTGTTGTGATGGGAATACTTAACGTTACGCCGGATAGTTTTTCGGATGGTGGACGGTTTGGAGATGTCGATGCGGCGGTTCGGCGCGCGGAGGAAATGATCGGCGAAGGTGCACTGATCATCGACATCGGCGGCGAATCGACTCGGCCGGGGAGCAAGCGGGTTGATGAGCAAGTAGAGATCGATCGTGTGGTTCCAGTGATCGAGGCGATCGCGTCGCGCTTCGACATTCCGGTCTCGATCGACACGAGCAAGTCGAAGGTTGCCGAAGCCGCCGTTGCTGCCGGAGCCGAGATCATTAACGACATTTCCGGGCTGCGGTTCGACGAGCGAATCGCCGAAGTTTCAGCAGTGACGAACGCGGGACTTGTGTTGATGCATTCACGCGGCGAGTTCGACGAGATGCATTCGCAGCCGGCGGTCGAGGATATCGTTACGGAGATAACGGAGGGCTTCGAGCGTTCTATTGATCTTGCAACCAGGGCCGGTGTAAGCGCCGATGCGATCGTCCTCGACATCGGCGTCGGATTCGGAAAGACCCTAGAACAGAACTTAGAGCTGCTCGCCAAACTTGATAGAATCAGGGACACGTTTCGTGAATATCCATTTCTCATCGGTGCGTCGAGAAAGTCTTTCATCGGCAAGCTGCTCGATGGAGCTCCACCCGAACACCGTCTGAGCGGGAGCCTTGCGGCCGCTGTCGTGGCGGTTATGAACGGAGCCCGCATCATCCGCGCTCACGACGTGAAAGCGACGGTCGAGGCTATTAAGGTAACAAATGCGATCATTAGCCAAAGTTAGTCTGCTGCTTATCTTGTGTTCAGCCGTATTCGGAGACGTCGCGCCCGATCCCGGATACACGAATGTCTCAGCCGACTTGATCCTTCGCCCGGTCGGCGACCTTTCGGGATATCGATTCTTTCTCGAATCGCCCAACAAGATCGAGGAGATAATTGTCACACCCGGAACAACCACGACCATCAGCGCGACAGGCAGAGCAGGCGTGGCAAAGGTCGCGACTTTGATCGCTGTTCCGGTTAGCGATATGACGATATCTGGTGATCTTTCCGGTGCGTTGCTCGATCACCTTATCCGCGAGAATAAGTTTCCCAATGCTCGCGACATGCTGACACACTATTTTCAGACGACGATTCCGACGATTGAGAAACCGGTTTGGAGACCACCGGTCTACTACCTAGAGGTCGAAAACGGTGTCATCACGGCGAAAAAGCCAATAGATGGTATCGACAATTCTGTGCGTGCACGATTACTGATCTTCGGTATGATTGCAGGCGCTCTGATTACGATCGGAATTGCGATAACTGGGATTTGGTTGTTCCAACGATCGAGAAAAAAGGTATGAAGTATATACAAGCCGGCCTCGTCGCCACGTTGCTACTCGCCGTTTCGGGTTTTACCGAATGCTACAAGCCCGTCACGGGAACGGCGCTGCCGAAGAATATCAAGAACATTGCGGTTCCGGCGTTCAAGTTTGAGGCGAAGGGGCTGAGGTATCGAGTTGAGTCGCGGTTTACCGAAGCCGTCTCGCGTGAGATCATCCGCCGCGGCAGCGGACTGAAAGTTCAGGGCACGCTGGAAGGAGCCGACGCCGTCATCGAAGGCAACATTCGCGATTTTTCGTTCAGCGGCGTGCTGCTCGACCGCGAGGGCCGCGCGCGCGTTTATGAGGTCGTCATCACCTCTGCCGTCACCATCCGCGACCTGCGAGCGAACAAGATCCTTTACGACAACCAGAACTTCGTCTTCCGCGATTCGTTCGAGTTCAGCGAAGACCCTCGCTCGTTCTTTAACGAAGAAGACCCCGCCGTAGAACGCATGGCCCGCGCATTTGCCGAATCGGTTGTCTCGACGATCGTTAATGGGCTAGGCGTGAAGGAAGAGAAGAAGTGATCCGAAGAATTCAAACAGGATGCAAAGGATAAAGAGGATATTTATTAGATGAAACAAGTTCTGTTCATCCTGTCTATCCTGTTTGAATGAGCGTTTATGCCTTTGACGCGCGAACAACTCAGAGAACAGCTTAAGCGGCGGGAGATTAATCCCGTGTATGTGCTGTATGGCGCTGAGACCTACTTGCGCGCTATCGCGGCGAAGACGATCGCCGATCTTTCGTTCGGCACGGAGGACTTTCGCGATTTTAACGACGATGGCTTCACGCTGAGTATTCCGGATAACATTAAAAACGCGTTGGCGGCGGCTGATCAACTTCCGATGATGGCGGCGAGGCGGGTCGTGAAAATCACCGAGGTGCGCGTCGGCGCTTCATCGAACAAAGACACGTTAAAAGAAGAATACTTCGAGGCGCTGAAGGCGTATCTTGAAAATCCTTCGCCGAGTTCTGTGGTGATCTTTGTTGCAGACGAACTGAACGGAAATCGAAAGGTCGGCAAGCTGCTGAAAGATCAGGCCGTTGCGGTTGACTTCCAACCACTCGACGATGCCGAGCTTGTAAAGTGGACACGGCAGGAATTGAAGAAGAGTGACGCGGAAATGGACGACCGAACGCTTCGTCATTTGATCGCACTGATCGGGCCGGACGTGCGGCGGCTTACGATCGAGATAGAAAAGCTTGCGACGTCAGCTCTGCCGGACAAGACGATAGATGCAGACCTTGTTGATTCGCTCGTCGCGAATGTCCGAGAAATACCGAACTTCGACCTGACCGACAACCTCGTTAGCGGCAATCGGAAAAAAGCGATTCAGGTGCTGACCAAGATCCTTAACGACGGTGCCGAGCCGATCGCACTGATCGGCCTTCTTTCCTACAACTATCGACGCCTGCTGATCGCAAAAGACCTAATGGATCGCGGAGCCGACCGCAGCACGGTCACGAAAGCCGCGAAGCTCTACGGTAATCCCGAACACTTTCTATCAACCGCCCGCCGAGCCGACCTGTCAAAATTAAAGCACGCCGTCGTACGTCTCGCTGAAACCGACCTCGCGATCAAAACTTCTGTCGGCGGCTCTGGTATTAAAGGGTCGCGGCTTCAGCTTGAAATGCTCGTATGCGAACTCGCTGGATAATCGTAAAGCTAGTTCGCGTAGGGGCTTACAAGAACCTTCCCCTCGTAGTCGATCAACCCGAGCCGGACACGATCAAGCCACCCGGCCCTTCCGAGAACCGAGCGGGCTATCATTTCGTCCGCCGCGAAATACACCATTGATTCAGTTCGTATTCCCAGAACTTCGATTTCAATAATATGCGGATGCACCGCAAAACTGCCCGTCACAGTCGCAACCGATATAGGCGCAGAATTCTCGATATCGATGCCCAGTAATTCTCCATGTGAGCGTTTGAAGATACAGTGGCTCGAACCGGTATCGAGTTTGGCTTCGCACTCAACCGCATTATCTCCGCGCAACAAAACCGCCGTTAAGCTAATGCCCGACTTAAGCGTATTGTATAGATAGGTTTGCTCAAAGGTAAGGGTCTCACTCACGAGATCCAGCCTCCGGTGAATGAATCGGGTTCCTCGTCGGCGATTAGCTCAACGAACGGAACCTGCACACCGGCTTCTTTGGCTGCGTTGTAAACCTCAACTGCCGTTGAGCCAACCGCAACGAGGTGGCCACCATCAAGTGCGACCCACTTCCCAAGATAATTCCGACGATTTTCGTTTATCCAGGCCAGTGACTTATGTGAAGGAGGCGGGGAGGATAGAGCATTTAAAACGCCGTTTTGTTCACGTTTCTCTTCCAGCCACCGCAGAATACTCTCCTGCTCAACAGGCGGAAGCGCTTGTATCGTCGTCTTGATTTGTTCGAGATTTGCCGCCATTTCTTCAATGTTAGCATAACTTTCTCGCATTAAGTTTGCGGATTGCGAGGCCCGAATTTCAGCCAACATCAGGAGCGTCAAAGTCACAGCGAAAGAGCCCGCGCTCCGGACGTATCTCGGCGCGGGCTTCCTGAATTTGGATTGTAGGGGCAGCAACTGTTGCTGCCGGCGGGTGTCTTGCCTGGGAAAAGGAGACAAAGCCGGGCGGGGTCGTGCCCCTACAATTTGTACGGCGAAAACTCGCCGAACAGTTAGATCGCTTCGGCGCCGAGGCCGCGATTCATGTAGTAGTAGAGGTCGTTGAAATCCATTACCGCCCGATTCAAGATGAGCGGCAGCTGAGGCATATCGGCCGTGTTGATGATCAGGTTCAGGTTGCGTAAGAAAGCTTCGTGAGCATTCATCGTCGTGCCTTCGTCTTCGAGCGAGACAAGGAAAAGCCGACGGCGCTCGTTCGAATACATGGCATTCGCCTTTTGCTGAAGGATCGCGGCACCGCCGAATTCGGCGGCGAAATCGGGCGAAAAGATCACGATCTCGGTCTTGCCTTCACGCAGGCGTTCGTTCGCCTGTGCCGGCGTTTGGGCGATGTAGACGCGATAGCCGGCGTCGCTGAGTTTTTGAGCGGCCTCGTCACGTTTACTGCCAAGACAGAGAAGAACCCGGCGCGGTTTCTTTGAAGGATCGTCAGAAGATTCAACCTTTTCGTTGCCGGTTTTCAGCGCACCGAGAAGCATCTTCAGCGCGTTGTTGATCTCGTAATCGGACTGCTTCTCGGCAAAGCTGCCGCCGGTCGTGTCAACCGGAGCCGCGGCTTTGTTTTCCGCAAGCTGTTGCACCGTCGCCGACCCCTGTCCGCCCTTGAGATCTTTGTTGGCGCGAAGCATGTTCTGGCATCGCGGGCAGCGGACGGTGAAGTTACCGCTCGGTATCTTTGATTCGTCGAGCTGAAGTGAGACTGAGCAATTGTCGCAGCGAATGATCATGGTTTTAAGTCGCGGGCAAAAGGATTAATCCATCATGTCGAGCACTGAGGAGCTCGAGTTCATCACGGCGGGCGGCGGCATCATTACATCGACGGCCGGCCGCGACATTCGGTCTTTATTCAGATAGTCTTCGGTCGATGAAAGGCCTTTCAGCTGCAGAAGCAGGTTGTTCTGATTGGTAGCGTATGACAAGCCGTCTTCGAGGGTGATGACCTTGTCTTCGATCATCTGACGGATCACGCCGTCAAAATCCTGCATTCCGTCGATCTCGCCATCGCGGATCGCGTCGAGCAAAGTCTTTCCTTCGCTTTCACCCTTCTCGATATATTCGCGCGTACGCGGATTCGATTTGAGAATTTCAACCGCCGCCATTCGGCCTTTGCCGTCGGCCCGCGGTATCAAACGCTGCGAGACGATGTAGCGGAATGTCTGAGCCAAGCGGGTTCTGATAACTTTCTCTTCGTTCTTCGGATAGAGGCCGATGATACGGTCGATAGTTTTTGACGCGTCGATCGTGTGAAGCGTCGAGAGAACGAGGTGGCCGGTTTCGGCCGCTTCGAGCGCGATCTCGGTCGTTTCGATGTCACGCATTTCGCCGACGAGGATAACTTTCGGAGCCTGTCGCAATGCGGCTCTCAGGGCTGAAGCAAAATCTTTCGTATCGGCACCGACCTCGCGCTGGTTGATCGTGCTCTTCTTGTGGTTGTGCAGAAACTCGATCGGGTCTTCGATCGTCACGATGTGGTACGACTTCGTTTCGTTGATCTGATCGATGATCGCCGCCAGCGTCGAGCTTTTTCCCGATCCGGTCGGGCCGGTGAGCAGCACGATGCCGTTGCGGATGTTGCAAACGTCACGAAGCTGCGTCGGGATATTAAGCTGCTCGAAAGACGGAATCTCGTGCGGAATAACACGCATCACGATCGAATAAGAATTCCGCTGCTGAAAGATATTTACGCGAAAGCGGCATTTTCCCGGCAAAGCGTAGCTCAGGTCGGACGTGCGCGTCTTTGCAAGCTGGAGAGCCGCGTCCGGATTTCCGCGAAGTATCGACATCGCGATCATCTCGGTTTGAAAAGCCGTTAACCGGCCCATTCCAAGCGGCGTCGCGGAATAAAGGGTTCCGTTGATCTCTACCTGCGGTTTTTGTCCGCATGAGAAGTTCAGATCGCTGACATTATCTGAGATAAGCAGCATCTGCTCTATGATCGGTGCAACATCAAGCAAGCTCATTTGTTGAGTAGGTGGGCAAGAGACTAAAAGAGATGATTTCTGCCGAGGGTTTACCGGCTAAAAGGAGGCGGCCTTAGAAGACCAGCTTCATTATTGCCCATTGATGCCGGATAGTGCAAGAACTTTTTATACGGTGTTAAACCCTTTAAGGGATTTGTGCGTAAGAGCCTTTGCCTGGATTGGATGTTTGGTGGGACTTAAGTAGGTCAGCCCTGAGCCAGATCGCGTGCTCGACGAAAGTTTTCATATAGGCCCGCATCATCTTCATTGGCTAGAGCCGAGATGAGTGCAGCGGAATCCGCCCCGGCTTTAAGTACGGATGGGATATCTTCGAGGCGAATACCGCCAATCGCAACAAGCGGAAAGGCTCCGATTGCTTCGCGAACTTCTCGAATTCCTTCAAGACCGACGACCGGATCGGGGGTTTCTTTGGTACGTGTCGAGAAGACCGGGCCGATCGCGAGATAGTCGATCGACAGGTTGACGGCTTCGATGGCTTGCCCGACCGAGTGCGCCGAGTATCCGATGATCGCCTCTTCGCCCAACAGCTTTCTCGCTTCGATCGGCGGAAGATCGTCTTGTCCTAGGTGTACTCCATGAGCTTTCGCGGCGATCGCGATATCCACGCGGTCATTGACGATAACCCTCATTCCGAACTCGTTCGCGATCTTTAGTGCTTTCAATACCTCATCATAAAAAGCGCGGCTTGACGCGGATTTCTCCCTAATCTGCACGAAACGACTGCCCGCTTCCGCAAACGATCGGATCTGATCCGCGTGCGGCATTCCCGCAAGCTCGATGTTCGTTATCGGATAGATCTTCGGAAGCCTCAGCAAGGTCTAGATGAGGGATTTGACCATGAGGAAGCAGTCCTCACCGTCGGAATAGTATTTTGTAAGCCGGTTGACCAGCGAATACCCCGCGTCGAGATATAGCTGTTTTGCCGCGAGATTGCTTACACGGAGTTCGAGAACGATCGTGCTCGCACCTTTGGCCCGAAGCACTTCATCCAGATGATTCAGGAGTTGGCCGGCGAGCCCACGGCGGCGGTGTTCGGGGGCAACGCCAATGGTCGTCAGGTGCGCGGTTCCATCCTGGTTGACCAAAACGAAAACGAATGCGGCCATCACACCTTCGGCCGTCGTCATTTGATAGCTGATAGATCGCGGTTCGTTGAAAAGATAAGCGAAGGTGTATTTCGTGTAATTTTCGCCGTTACGAAAACAGCGAAGATTCAGCCGGAGAACTTCCTTTGACTGCTTCTCCGTTAGCGGCTGAAGAGAGTACGTAGTTGACGGCGCGGGCAAGATGATCTCGGGAGCGACCTCTCGAGCTGGTGCAAAAAGATTCCTGATCGAATCGATAAACGCCATCGTGCTTAGGTGATCAGCATACAGTCGCCATAGCTGTAAAAGCGATAACCGGCGGCGACTGCGTGTCGATAGGATTTCATTATAAGTTCGTGGCCGCCGAAAGTTGAAACCAGCGCGAGCAGAGAACTTTTCGGGAGGTGGAAATTGGTCAGCAGTCCGTCGATAGCCTGGAAACGGTAGCCGGGAAGGACCGTCAGTTCGGCCAGCCCCGACGAGGCCTCGAAGCGACCAAACTTGCCGTACACGCTCTCCAGCGTCCGCGTGGTCGTCGTCCCGACGGCGATAATACGACGGCCGTCGTCCTTTGCGTTTGAGAGAGTCTGTGCCGCGTCCGCATTTACTTCATACCTTTCGCCCTGCACGCGATGGTCTGCCAGATCTTCAACCTTGACCGGCTCGAAAGTACCGTAACCTACATGCAGCGTGATCTCGACTATCTCGACGCCTTGCCCACGAAGGAGTTCGAACATTTGCGGCGTGAAGTGAAGCCCTGCAGTCGGGGCCGCGATCGCTCCCGAGCTTTGGGCGTACACGGTTTGATATCGCTCTCGGTCACGGTCGATGGCGTCGCGGTCGCGCTTGATGTAGGGCGGCAGCGGCGTGCGGCCGAACCTTTCGATCGCTTCTTCGATCGGCGTATCAGTTTTGAAAGATATGATCACCTGGCCATCGTCGAAACGTTCGACGATAGTTCCGGACAATTCTTCGCCGAACGAAATCGACCGACCAGGAGGCAGTCGGCGAGCCGGCCTTGCAAGAGCTGTCCAATTTTTGTCCTCCCGCTCCTGGACAAGGAAGATCTCGACCGATGCCCCTGTTTCCGATCGTCCCAAAAGGCGTGCCGGGAAGACCTTTGTGTTGTTCACGACGAGAACGTCACCTGGATGGAGCAAATCGGGAAGTTGGCTAAACGATGAATCTGTGTACTCGGACGCTGCCCGGTCTATAAGAAGCAGCCGAGAACGGTCTCGCTGATCGAGCGGCTCAGTCGCGATGAGGTCGGAAGGAAGGTGAAAATCGAGTTCCGAGAGATGCATTAAAAAAACCTAAAGTCTTGTAGACAAACGATGTTTTGGATTATACTTGCGGCGACACCCGTAAAGAAGTACACCGTGTCCCGATTCTATTTGAAAGCGGACAGAAGATAGTTCCAAAGCGTTCGCCGAAGAATGACCGGCTGACACGGAAGGTTTGGACCGAGGTTTGCTGTACGTAGTTTTGGAGGGAGTTCTCGCACTTTCGTGCAAGAATTTGGGGTAGGTAACGAAGACACAATCAAAGGAGATATCATGCGAGTACTGAAACTTGGATTACTAAGTTCAATTGCCTTGGTCGCGTTCGGCGCCGCATTCTCGGCAGAGGTCCGGGCTCAGAATGAGAGGATGCTCGGCGGCGGATCAGGCATCACAGTTTTTGAAGACCGTAACTTTAGGGGCGACGCTGCTACGTACCAGAGCAATCAGTCAAACCTAAACTCAAGGTTCAATAACCGGATATCGAGCATCCGCGTTGGAAACGGCGAGACTTGGCAGATCTGCGATCAAGCCAACTATCGAGGCCAATGTGTCAATGTTACCGGCGAAGAAAGCGATCTGGGCCAAAACAATTGGGACAATAGGATCTCGTCTATGCGTCGCGTTAGTGGCGGCTGGAACCCGGGGAATCCTGGAAATGGTGAGGCAGTAAATCCACCTTCATGGGCCGTGGGGACATTTTACGGAACCGCGTCAAACGGCACACAAATCACGTTGAACATAAGTAACAACGGGAGTATAACGGCGAACATCGGCGGTTCGGTCAACTACGGATGGTATCAACGCGGCAACATGATTCGTGTGAATGAAGCATTGGCCCGCGTCACCCGACGGGGCGATGGCTTCGCTACAACAAGGACTGATACGGGTGAAAGGATCACTTATTCCCGAGACAGTTTTGGCGGAAACCCAGGTTATCCAGGAGACTCGGGCGATCAGATATCTCCGCCGAACTGGGCAAGAGGAACTTTTCGCGGAAGAGCATCCGACGGCACTCGCATCACGTTGACTATTTATGACGATGGCAGAGTGACTGCAAACATCGGCGGCTCGTTGAATTACGGATCGTTTCTGCGCGGCAATATGTTGCGGATGAACGAAGGCTTGGCTCGCATTTCGCGAAGCGGAAACGGCTTTACGACTACTCGCACGGATAATGGAGAAGTTATCTTCTATTCGCGGTAGCGACTACTATTTTTAGAAAGCAACAGCGTACCTTTAACCGGTACGCTGTTTTTTTGAATAGACCATGCCATCCGCCTCTTCTTACGATCTGCGAACGATAACCAACAGGCCGCTTCGGAACCGCTAAGAGGTCTGCGAGCCTGCGGCTTTTCTAAGAAATCTACGAATCACGAGGGCAGTCCCGCCTTTAAGGGCGGCATCGGCGCCGAACGAGGCTGTGATAATATCCGCTGCGTGTTTGAGGCCGAAGATCGGGCGCTGCCTAAGTTCGTGAGCGATCATTGGAACGAGAAACTCGGAAAGCGAACTGAGCGGGCCGCCGAGGACGACTCGTTCCGGATCGAACGCCTTGATGAGCGAATCGATGCCGACGGCGAGGGAATGTGCGGTGCTTTCGAGGGCCTGCAAAGCGTGCTTTTCTCCGCTTCGTGCAGACAGACCAACGTGCTCCAACATTTGCGCGATCGTTTTTTCCGCTGAGCCTTTTCTCGCCGCAGGAGCAAGCCTTAGATATTCGGAAAAGAGCGCGGCCGCGTTTGCCAATGTTTCCCAGCATCCGGTTTTTCCGCACGTACATTTTTTTCCTTTGACATCGACCGTCATGTGGCCGAATTCGCCGGCGATCCCAGACGATCCGCGATAGATGTCGCCGTTGATGATAAGGCCGCCGCCGATCCCTACGCCTGCGCTGATATAGAGCATGTCGCGAAATCCTTTAGCGGCGCCGAAGAAATGTTCGCCGAGCGCGGCTAAGGACGCTTCGTTGTCGATGAACACCGGCCGGTCTATCTTGCCCTTCAGCCGATCAAATATCGACACGTTTCGCCACGCCAGATTAGGGGCGAACAGGACCGTTCCCGTCTGAAAGTCGACCGCTCCCGGAACGGCGAACGAGATTCCAGCAACGCGACCATTCTCAGTCTCCGCCTGAAGAACGGCTTTTGACACCATCTTTGACGCCATCGAAATAACGCGCCCTGCGGACATCGTCGGGTCGAAGCCCGCATCCATACGCAGAAAAGCATCACCCGCAAAGTCTGAGGCGGTGACCGTGATAGTTCCGATCCCGATTTCGACGCTCACTGCCGAAGCTTTGAGCGGATCGATATCGATCATCACCTCGCGGCGGCCAGCGCGTTCAGTTGGATTCTCGCCGATGAACTTTACGAATCCGCGTTCGACGAGTTCTGCGACGAGACTGGAAACCGTTGCTTTATTCAACCCGGTTATGCGTGAAAGTTCGACGCGCGAGATCGGTCGGTCGCGGTAGATCAGCGAAAGGATCGAGGTCAGATTTTGACTGCGAAGCGAACCGTGATTGCCGGTCGGAATGTCGGGCGGTTCGGGTTTCAATTTCGTTGTTGACACTAAGAAAATAATAATCTAGATTTAGTTGATTGTCTAAACCAATTATCCGACAAGATGGTTTTTCTTGGAATTGACACCGGTACGGGCGGCTCGCGAGTGGTTGCGATAAACGAAGCAGGGTCGATCATCGCGCAGGCGACGGCCGAGCATGCTCCGTTTGCCTCGCCGCATGTCGGATGGTCGGAGCAATCGCCTGATGATTGGTGGCGTGCGGCATGTCAGGCGATAGCTAAAATTCTGTCGAGCGTTCAAGCCGATAAGATCGCAGCCGTCAGTTTCTCAGGCCAAATGCACGGATCGGTTTTTCTCGATGATAACGACTCCGTGATCCGCCCAGCTCTGCTTTGGAACGATCAGCGCACGGCGCCGCAAGTTGAAGAACTGAAAGCGACGATCGGCAATGAACGGATCATAGAGATTGTGGCCAACCAGGCAGTAACGGGTTTTACCTTGCCGAAGCTTCTGTGGCTCAGAGAGAACGAGCCGGAAAGTTGGAAGCGGGTACGCACCGTCTTGCTGCCGAAGGACTACATTCGGCTGCGACTGACGGGTGAAAAGCTCTGTGATGCGGCCGACGCATCCGGCACGCTGATGTTTGATGTGAAGAACCGCCGATGGTCGACGGAGATGCTTGAAGCAGTCTATATCGATCCTTCGATCCTTCCGCGATGTCTTGAATCGATAGACGCGGCCGGAAGTGTGTCAGAGGCTGGGTCGGATGCGACCGGATTGAAAGTCGGTACGCCGGTGTTTGCCGGAGCGGGCGACAACGCCGCCGGAGCGATCGGTGCCGGATTGGTCTCGCCCGGAACGCTCGGCTCGACGATTGGTACGTCGGGCGTAGTATTTGTCGTTACCGATAGGCCGACGCTTGATCCGCTGGGCCGAACGCATTCGTTGTGTCACGCGATTCCGGCACGCTGGCATATGACAGGCGTTACGCTCGCCGCGGGATACAGTTTGAAGTGGTTTCGCGATGTGTTCGCACCCGGTGTTTCCTACGACGAGCTGACCGCCGAAGCGGAGAGAGTTCCCGCCGGGTCCGATGGCTTGATCTGGCAGCCTTACCTGATGGGTGAACGCAGTCCGCATATGGATCCAAACGCGACAGCTTCGTTCACCGGCATCACCGCAAGCCACACTCGCGCACATTTTGTACGGGCGATCATGGAAGGCGTCGCGTTCGCCTTACGCGATTCGATCGAGATCTTTCGCTCGCTGAGTGTACCTGTGAACGATATACGGCTCGGCGGCGGTGGAGCATCTTCGCCATTGTGGCGACAGATCCAGGCGGATGTTTACGGCGAGCCGGTTTCGACGCTGGTTGCAGATGAAGGGTCGGCTTATGGCGCTGCTTTGCTCGCTGGTGTAGGAGTTGGCGCGTGGCCGTCGGTCGACGACGCAGTCAGTGAAACGATCAGAATTAGTGAGACTGTGGCGCCGAACCCTGACGATTCCGCGACGCTCGAAATAAACTATCAAAAATACAAAACGCTCTATCCGGCGTTATCGGATTCTGCGGCTCCGGAGAGATGAGATGACCTTTGAACCAAAACCTGAACATAAATTTTCATTCGGCCTGTGGACGGTCGGCAACCGCGGCCGCGATCCGTTCGGCGAGGCGGTGCGAGATACGCTGACGCCTGTCGATGCGGTCAAGATGCTAGCCGAAGTTGGCGCTTACGGCGTGAATTTTCATGACAACGATCTTGTCCCGATCGATGCGGCCGCTGCCGAGCGAGATTCGATCGTCAGGGAGTTTCGTGCGGCGTGCGAATCCAGCGGTATCAAGGTGCCGATGGCGACCGTGAATTTATTTTACGAAGCGGCTTTTCGAGACGGTGCGTTCACAGCAAACGACGCGAACGTTCGCTCGTATGCAGTTCAAAAGACGATGCGGGCGATGGACCTTGGCGCCGAGTTTGGCGCCGAGACGTTCGTCCTTTGGGGCGGCCGCGAGGGTGTCGAGACCGATGCGTGCCGCCGGCCGGATGATGCGATCAAACGATTTCGTGAGGCGATGAACTATCTGTGCGAATACAACATTGCCCAGGGTTACGGTTATAAGTTTGCGCTCGAAGCAAAGCCGAACGAGCCGCGAGCAGACATTTATTTCCCGACGACCGGATCGTATCTCGCTTTTATCGAATCACTTGACCACAAGGAGATGGTCGGCGTTAACCCCGAAGTCGCTCACGAGACGATGCCGGGGCTGAACATGATGCACGCGGTCGCGCAGGCATGGGAAGCGGGCAAGCTGTTTCATATCGACCTAAACGATCAGGTTCCGGGCCGATACGATCAGGATCTTAGATTCGGTTCGGCTAATCCGAAGGGAGCGTTCTGGCTCGTGAAATATCTTGAAGACGTCGGCTACGACGGCCCGAGACATTTCGACGCACACGCCTATCGCACTGAAGACTTCGAGGGCGTGAAAGACTTTGCTAGAGGCTGCATGCGCACGTACCTGATCTTTAAGGACAAGGGCGAGCGCTGGAATGCGAACGCCGAGATCAAAGCGCTGCTCGCTGAGATCGCGGCGACCGATAACGGTGGTGTCGGAGCCTTTAGTACAGAGGCGTCGGCCGGATTGCTCGGCCGCTCGTTTGATCGAGTGGCCTTAGCGTCGAAGGGACTTAAGTACGAGCGGCTGGACCAGCTTACGATGGAGATATTACTTGGAGTGGACTAAATGAAACTGATCACAATAATACTTTCGATCGCTATTTCGCTTCTGCTCGCTGGCTGCACCGGCCAGACAGGAGCGCCGACATCGAACACCAAAGCTCCCGGAGCAAAGCTCAAGATCGGCTTCTCGATGGACACGCTTAAAGAAGAGCGTTGGCAAAAAGATCGAGACCTTTTCGTGAAGCGAGCCGAAGAGCTCGGTGCCGAAGTGATCGTCCAATCTGCCGACGGCAACGACGAGACTCAGGTCAATCAAGCTCAAGCGTTGTTGCTTCAGGGCGTAGACGTGTTGGTCGTGATCCCGCACAACGCGGACGTGGCCGGGGCAATAGTCGAAGCGGCGAAAAAGCAGAACGTTCCCGTCGTCTCTTACGACCGCCTGATCCGAAACTCCGCACCGGATCTTTACATCTCGTTCGACAACGAGAAAGTGGGAGAGCTACAAGCTAAATATCTTCTTGAGCGCGCTCCAAAGGGCAACTACATCCTCATCGGCGGAGCGCCGACCGACAACAACGCGAACATCGTTCGAGCTGGCCAGATGAAAGTGCTGCAACCGGCGATCGATCGCGGAGATATCAAGATCGTTGCCGACCAATGGGCGAAAGACTGGCTGGCGGAAGAAGCGTTGAAGCACACCGAGAACGCTCTTACTCAAAATGCGAACGATGTCGCCGCCGTCGTCGCGTCGAATGATTCGACCGCTGGCGGAGTCGTGCAGGCTCTTCTACAGAAAGGCTTGGCTGAGAAAGTTGTAGTTTCAGGCCAGGACGCGGATCTCGCGGCATTGCAGCGGGTAGTCGCGGGAACACAGTCGATGACGGTTTATAAGCCGGTTTCGCGGCTTGCAACCAAGGCTGCCGAAGCGGCAGTGTCGTTGGCGAAAGGCGAGAAACCCCCAACTGACAGATCGGTCAACAACGGCCGCGTCGACGTGCCGTTCATCTATCTCGAACCGATCCCGGTCGATAAAGAAAACGTCGACGCGACGGTGATCAAAGACGGCTATCAGAAGCGTGAAGACGTTTACAAAAAGCCTTAGATTGAAGATCATGCGCAAGTTTTTTACGACGCTCTCTCTTATCTGCTCGCTGTTCGCGATTACCTCTATCTGCCAGCGGCCGCTGAAAAATGTTTTCGCCGGGCATTTTCGAATCGGTGCGGCTCTCAACGAAAAGCAGTTCACCGGCCGCGACAAGCGTGGAGCTGGAATCGTCACGACTAACTTCAACACGATCTCACCCGAGAACGTGTTGAAGTGGGAAGCGATCCAACCGGTCGAGGGAAAGTTCGATTTTTCCAAGGCGGATGAATACGTCGCGTTCGGCGAGAAGCACAAGATGTTTATCGTCGGCCACACGCTCGTTTGGCATAACCAAACGCCAAAATGGGTGTTCGAAGGTCCGGACGGAAAGCAGGCTTCAAAGGAACTGCTAACGAAACGATTGCGAGATCATATTTTCAAGGTCGTCGGAAGGTATAAGGGAAAGATCGGCGCGTGGGATGTCGTGAATGAGGCGATGAATGACGACGGCAGTTATCGCGAGTCCGAATGGTTCAAGATCCTCGGCAAGGAATACCTCGCTCTTGCTTTCAGGTTTGCACACGAAGCCGACCCGCCGGCAGACCTTTACTACAACGACTATTCGCTCGAGATGGCGGAGAAGCGGCGCGGAACGATCGAGATGGTTCGATGGCTGTTAGATCAGAAAGCGCCGATCGGGGGCGTCGGTTCGCAAAGTCATCATCGGATGGAATGGCCGGCGATCGAAGATCAGGAGAAGACGCTGACCGACCTCGCGACGCTCGGGCTCAAGATCGCCATCACCGAACTCGATATCGACGTACTTCCCAATCCGTCAGATTATCGCGGAGCCGAAGTGAGCGTGAATTTCGAACGGCGTCCCGAGCTTGACCCGTTCAAAAAATCGTTTCCCGCCGAGCGGCAATCGGCTCTAGCTAAGCGCTATCAAGACCTCTTTCGCGTGTTCGTCAAGCACAGTAAGCTGATCGACCGCGTGACTTTTTGGTGCGTGACAGACGGCGATTCATGGCTTAACGGTTGGCCGGTCCGCGGCCGTACGAATCATCCACTCTTGTGGGATCGTGCCGGTAAACCAAAACCTGCTTTCGGGGCCGTAGTCGAAACCGCGGCGGGCAACTGATGATGCTTCGTGCTAGCCAGAATCGGTCGTTCGCCATTAAGATACTCTGGCTATGTTCAACTCACGATACCTTCTTGTAAGTCTTTGCCTTCTCATCTGCGCGATGTCCGGCATCGCTCAGACTTCGTCGCCGTTCGTGCGGACGAGCGGAACCGCGTTTAAACTCAGAGGAAAGCCGTACTACTTCGTCGGAACAAACTATTGGTATGGAAGCCTGCTCGGACTCGAAAAGGACAAGAAGCGAGGTATCGACCGGCTGCGAAAAGAGCTCGACTTTTTGAAGTCGCAGGGCGTGACGAACCTGCGGCTGCTTGGCGGGGCGGAAGGTTCGGGAATGATCAACGGCGTGATCCGCGTCGGCCCGCCGCTGCAGCCAACGCAAGCGCAATTCAATGACGACGTGCTGAAAGGACTCGACATCGTGCTCGCCGAAATGGGCAAGCGCGATATGAAGGGCATCGTTTTCATCAGCAACAACTGGGAATGGAGCGGCGGCTTTCAACAGTATCTGATCTGGAATGGATTGGTGCCGAAAGATCAGGAAACCCGCAAGCTCACATGGGACGAGCAACGCGATATCGTTTCGAAATTCTACGGCTGTGCGAAGTGTAAAGAGAGCTACAACCAGCACCTATCCAAACTGGTCGACCGAACTAACACAGTGACCGGCAAGCGATACGCGGACGACACGGCGATCATGGCGTGGGAGCTTGCCAACGAACCGCGGCCGATGCGCCCTTACGCAAACGACGATTACAAAAACTGGATCAGCGATGTGTCGGCTTTGATCAAGTCGAAGGACACAAATCACCTCGTCACGATCGGACACGAAGGCTTCATGGGAACGGAAAGTTATGAGCTTTTCGAGGAGATCCACGCTAACAAAAATGTCGATTATCTCGCGATCCACATCTGGGCTAAGAACTGGGGCTGGTTCACCGGCGATAAGCTCGCCGATGGCTTTCCGAATGTCGTGGAAAAAGCGACCGAATATGTCGCCCGGCATATTCCGATCGCAAAGAAACTGAATAAGCCGCTTGTGCTCGAAGAGTTCGGATTGCCGCGCGACAATCACAGTTTCGATCCCACATCGTCGACCGAATATCGCGATAAATATTTCGCCAAGATGCTTTCGTTCATCGGCAATCAACCTGGCGGCGATCCGGCAGTCGGTGGGGCAAACTTCTGGGCATTCGGCGGAACGGCAAGGCCGATCAAGGGACAGGTATTTTGGAAATCCGGCGACGAATACATGGGCGATCCGCCGATGGAAGAACAAGGACTGAACACCATCTTCGACAGCGACAAAACTACGTGGAAGGTTCTAAGTTCGACGGCGAAAGCGATCAGGAGCAAGTAGCGGTCAGGCAGGATATCGGCCGACGCCGAGAGCATCGGCAACGCGGTTGATGTAGTTGAACCACGATGCGATCAGCGTGATCTGCAAGATTGCCTGATCGTCGAAGCCCGCATCTCTCATGCGAGTGTGGTATTCCGGCGTGACTTTTACGGCATCTTTCGTAAGCTGCACGACGTATTCGATCATCACCTTCTCGGCATCCGTGATCGGTGCGGTCAGGTAATCTTCGCGGATGGCCGCGACGAGTTCTTCATCCAAAGTTGCTCTACGCAGAAACTCCGCGTGCGATTCCACTCAGTAAAAGCAGTCGTTGGTGTCAGACACCATCATCGCGATCATCTCGTGATGGCGGCGGCTGAGCGGAAGATCGGGCGACATCAACGCGCCGAAGGTCGAGAATGCGTGAAACATCGCCGCCGGGATAAGCGTGTGTGATTCGACGATAGATTCTTCCGTTCCGGTTACGCCGGCGGTCGATTCCTCATACTCTTTCGGATACATCGCACGCTGTTTCAAAAGCAGGTCGAGCAACTCGCCATCGGCATCCTTCAACGGAACTGTCTTGATCCACGCCATATCAGCTTATTCGATTCCTACGGAAGAAATAATAAACAGGCAGCCCGAGGAATACCAGCCCGACGCCGATCAGGGTTCGAGACGGATCGCGCATCGCGATAAAGAAAAGTACGACGCCGGTGATAACTAAAAACACGATCGGCGTGATCGGGAACAGAGGTGTCTTGAAGCCGGAATGTTCGCGGCGGCGAAACACGAAGACCGACGCAACTGTCGCGGCGATGGATACGACCACGACGAAAAAGAACAGCGAAATGATCTGCTGAAAGCTGCCGGAGAAGATCAGGATAACGCCGAGAGCGGCTTGGATCGCCGTAGCGATATACGGCGTTTGAAACTTCGGATGAACGGCGGCGACCTGCCGGAAGAAAAGTCCGTCTCTTGCCATCGCATAATAAAGCCGTGGAGACACCATCATGTACGCGATCAAGAACCGAGTACCGATGCGATCACGACCGAAGAAAACACGACGGCACCGGCCGATCCGAAAAGTGCTTCGCCGACTTGTGCCGCGAAAGTTTCGTCGCTGGTGATGCCCGCAGTCGGAACGAGATACATGAACACGCCGCTGACGGCAATGTAGACAAGCGTCAGGATCAGTACGCCGATGATCAAAGCTCGCGGTAGATTTCGTTCCGGATCGCGGATCTCGCCGGCGATCCGTGTAAGTTCCCACCAGCCCGCGAAAGAGAAAAATGCGCCGACCAATCCTCCGGCCATCGCTCCTACGACGTCTTGCGGCATCGCGAAAAACGGAGAGAGGTTCGCCGCGTCACCCCGGCCGGCGAGGATTCCGTAAAGGACAATGAAAAAGAGAAATGCGATCTTGAGCAGCGTGAGCACCTTCAGCAACTGTGAGCTGATCCGGGTGCCGATGATGTTCAAAGCCGCGACCGCCATCACGATGACCGCCGCGACGAACGGCTGAAACGAGGTCGGGATAGGAAGGACTCGGTCGAGATAGCTTGTAAGGCCTATAGAGAAGATCGCAGTCAATCCGGGATCGAGAACGAGCAAGAGGACCCAGCCGTAGAGAAACGCGACGGCGTCTCCGTAAGCTTCGCGAAGATAGACGTAGCTGCCGCCCGCTTCGGGAAATCGCGAGGAGAGTTCGGAATAACACAACGCCCCGCAAAGCGTCATCAACCCAACGACAAGCCAGATACCCAGCAGCCATGCCGGTGAACCCACCGATCTAGCCATGCCTGCGGGAACGAGGAAAATACCGACCGCGATCACCTGGCCGACGATGATCGCGACCGCGGTTCCCAGACCATATCGGCGTGTGAGGCCGGTTTCAGAGCTCTCCATCAAAACGAAAACTTCGCACCGAGCTGCAGAGCCCTTGGTCCGCCCGAGCCGAACACGCCGCCCGCCGTCGTGACAGCACGCCCGAAAGTCGACGATCTTAGAAAACCGGCGTTGTTCGGGTTATCGTTATCGCGAACTAAAACGTTCGAAAATCCCGAATAGTTTGTGTTCGAAACGCCGAGAATGTTCGTCGTATTGAATACGTTGAACATCTCGACGATCGGCTCAAGCTTGAATCTTTCGCCAAACTTGAACGTCTTCGCAAGACGCAGATCAAGCGAGCTAAAGGTGTCGTTGAATTTTGCGTCCGCAGGCACCAGCGGCAGCGGTTGGCCATTGACACCGCCGCTCGAATTGACGGACGCGATGAACGCGTTCAAATCGGCAGCGTTCTTGAAAAGCCTGCCGCCGGCATTGCGCTGAAGCGACGGGATACGCGAAGAAGCATCGGGCAAAAGGATGTCCATCGGAACGCCAGACGCGATCGTCAGGATCGGCGAAAGGCTGAAGCCATACGGTAACTGGATATTGCCCGCTGCGGTAAAACGATGACGCTGATCGTTCGGCGTCGGGCCGAACTCTAGCTGAACGTTGTTCGAATCGATCGGCCCGTTCGAGAACGGTATTTGATCGTCGTTGGCGTAGTTGAATGATTTCGACAACGTGTAAGCAGCACGGAATCCGAAACGATTTGCGAACCTTTTCTCGACGCTTAACAGCAAGCCGTCGTAAAAAGTTTTCACGCTTGATTCGAGATTCACCACGCGGTCAGGCCCGCCGACTACCGGATTATTAACGACGCCGATATCGCGGCCGATGATGAAGTGCGTTCCGAAATTGTGCAGGTAATCGGCTCGCAGAACGTAGTTCCGCGCAAACTCGAATTCGAATCCGAGATTCGATTGCTGAACCATCGGGTTCTGCATATCGTTGTCGATAATGTTGATGCCCGATGCTCCTTCTCCCGGCAAAATGAAGCCGGTAAACGGGTTCTGAGAGTTCGGAGCAAATGGCGGAAACTGCCCGGTTTGGGGATCGAGGAAGAACACATTTCCTGCCCGCACGGAAATAGGCAAAGCGCGGCCGTCGAGTCCGCGTTCGAGCGTGATTAGCTGAAGCACGATCCGGTCGTAGTAGATACCGTAGCCGCCGTGCAGGCTCAACTTGCCGTCCATCATCGAATAGTTAAACCCGACGCGCGGAGCGAAGTTGTTCAGGTCGCGCCCGCGTTCGCCTTTGAGAAACGGCTGCACCAGCGGATTGATATCGCCATATCCGTCAATATTCTTTTCGTTCGAATCGACCTGATAGCGAAGGCCGAGATTGAGTGTGAGGTTCCGGTTTACTCTCCACGTGTCCTGCGTGAAGAACGCAAAGTGAGTGTTGTTGACGTTCGGCAATACGAGATCGCGATCGGGAAACTGACTTCGCAGCGTGACGGCAAACAACAGATCCAGGTCATTGATTTGGCCGTCATTGTTGTGGTCGAACGTGGCAAAATCCTGAACGAACTCGATCCTTCCCTGACGGAAAACTCCGAGGTCGATCTTCGATCTAATGGTTTGAACGTCACCGCCAAACCTGATCGTATGCCCGCCGAAGTTCCAGGAGACCGCGTCTGAAAACTGGTAACGCGTGTGTTTCGTTTCTTGGGGCACACGGAACGATGCTCCGTCGAGAATGCTCGGGAACGTTAGCTGGATGCGGTCGGAAAGCGGATTAGTATCGTTGTCGAAATCGTTGACGCTGAATGTAAATTCGTTTACCGCCATCGGCCCGAATACATGACTCCACGAACCGGACGCGGCGTGGAATCGATTGGTCAATTCCTGCGTGTACGATGCCGACCCGAGTGCCCGGTCGAGGCGGCTTGAATTCGTATCTTTCAGATCCTGAAAGCTGTATCGGAACGTGAGGCGGTCCGGATCTGTCGGGATGAAGTCGAATCGGGTGTTGATCAAGAGATCGCGGCTGGGTGCCTGGAAGAACTCGCGAACGATCGTGCGAGTCGGCACGTCACGACGGCCGACGAGCGCGGCACCATCCTGATCTCGATATTCAACCGCGCCGAACGCAAACGCTTTGTCTTTTACTATCGGCCCGCCGAGAGTAAATGCATATTGCTGCCGGTCGAACGGCGGAGCAGGCTGCGATCGGTCGTAGGTGGCGGGAAGCCCTTGAATCGCGTCGTCGCGTGCGAAAATTGAAAAGCCTCCACGGATTGAATTAGTGCCTGACTTCGTAACGACGTTGATGATCGATGAGCCTGACCTTCCGTACTCGGCAGAGAACCGATTTGTCGTTACCTGAAATTCCTGAACCGCGTCTTGCGAGACGTTGATCAGCGATCCGCCGACCATGTCGTCATTGTTGTCGGTTCCGTCAAGCATCACGTTGCTGCCGCGGCCCATCTGCCCGGCGGACGAGATCAGCACAGTGTTGGCCTTGGTCGGGTCGAAGTTAGGCGCGGGTGCGTTGCCGGGCGTGAGCAAAGCCAATTCGAGATAGTTGCGTCCGTTAAGCGGAAGATTCTCTATCTCCCGAGTGGCGATGATCGTGTCCACGTCTGAGCCTTGCTGATCTACCAAAGGCGGGCTGAAGTCGCCATCTAGTTCTACAGCCGTTCCGGCTATCGTGAGCGAAGCGTCGAGCGTAACGACTTGCCCGACATTCAAAACGAAATCCGTAAAGGTCTGTTCCTTGAAATTTGTCGAGCTTACCGTAACCTCATATTTACCGACCGGAAGCTACGGGATCGAATAAAACCCCTCGCCGTTACTCGTCACGGTGCGACGAGCATTCGTCTCTATGTTGCGAGCGACGACGGTCGCATTGGGGATGACCGCGCCGTTGGGATCGGTAACGGTGCCCACAATTCCGGCGGCGGTTCCCTGGCCGAACGTGAAGATAGCGGTTGCGATCCTGATCGACGACACTAGTAGAAAACTCTTAAATTTTTGCATCATGGTTTACTTTCTGGGCATTTCAACCCTAACTGCATATCCCTTTTGCGTTACCCATAGACAGAAGTTGTCGCGTAGTTTTCAGATGATTGCAGATCTTGATCCAGAATTAAGTTATGATTGTGTCAAACAGAATTGATGGCACATTCTATTTGAATAGACACGAGAGTTTCAAGCTTGTGTAACGCGTTTACCGGTAAATTCGATCAATTAGATTCCTCGTGACAATCGGCCTGAAAACTCCTCTTGTCCTGGCTTCGGCGGCGGTGTTGCTTTGCGGCACCGCGGCGGCTCAACTCGCCTCCCCGAATCCGACCGGCCCATTCGCCGATTCGATCGAACGCCGGCGCGCGGAACAGGATCTTCGTTCATTGCCGCAAAAACTGCGCAGGCGGCTTGACCAAAACCTCTCAGATCGGCGGATAGTCGAACAAATGAACGAAGACTTTCTTCGCATTCAGGCTATTCGTGCCGAACTCGTAAAGGCGTTTGGCTCAGGTGCGGAGATCGAACCGCGGAAGTTGGAATCTTCAGCCTCCGAGATCCGGAAAAGAGCCATGCGTCTTCGCGAATCTTTAGCGCTAACGGAAGAAAACTCTAACTTAAAAGTTTCTCGCGAGCCGGAACCGTCGATCAAAACGGTGAACGCTCGTGCCTTCGAGCTATGTCTCGAGATCAGCCGATTTACCGGTAACCCGCTCTTCAAATCGAAAGGCGTTATCACCATCGCACACGCCAAAGAAGCTGGCCTGTCCCTGGACACTATCGTTGCCCTCGCACGCGTCGTCCAAAACGAAGCAGACGGCCTGATCGATAACTAGTTCGCCTAGTTCGCCGCGACCTCCAGCGTTCCGGTCAAAAGTTTCACCGAATCTCCGCCGATCATGATAGTGAATTTTCCCGGCTCGACGACCCTTCGCATCTCGCGGTTGTAGAACTGCAGGTGCTCCGGTGTAATGCGGAAGGTTACACGTTTCGATTCGCCGGGAGCCAAACTCACCCGTTGAAATCCCTTCAATTCCTTCAGCGGCCGCGTTACGGAACTGACCTCGTCCCGAATGTAGAGCTGAACAACCTCGTCGCCTTTGCGCGTACCTGTGTTGGTCACGTTCACGGATACTTCGACCGACTCATTCTGTTTGATCTTTGCCGAACCGACACGAAGGTCGGAATAGCTGAACGTCGTGTAGCTTAGGCCGAATCCGAACGGATAAAGCGGCTCGGTCGATGCGAAAAGATAACCGCGTCGTGAGGACGGTTTGCGGTTGTAAAATATCGGCAGTTGGCCGACGCTTCGCGGGAACGACACCGGCAGTTTTCCGGCCGGGTTACAGTCGCCGAAGATCACGTCGGCGGCAGCAGTCCCGGCTTCCTGACCGAGATAAAATCCTTCGAGAATGGCGGGCACATTCTCGGCGACGTAGTTGATCGCAAGCGGGCCTGAGTTTACGAGAAATACGATCGTCGGCTTTCCGCTTGAGAGAACCTCTCTCACCAGTTCGTTTTGCCGGCCGACAAGATCGACGGCATCGCGATCACCTAGATGATTTTCGGCCCAGGCTTCCTTATTCGTATCTTCGTTACCGCCGATCACAAGCACGACCGCGTCCGAACTCGCCGCCGTCTTCTTTGCTTCGGCGATCAACTTCCGGTCGCTGGCTTCATCATTTAACGTGGCGGTATCGCCGAACCAGTTGCCGCCTTCCTTCGTGATCTTCACGCCCTCCGCATAATTAACACGAACCGACGAGCCGACCTTGTTCTTTATCCCGTCGAGAATGCTGACCGTTCGCGGCGGATTCGGATCCGTATAGCCGCCGAGGTGAGCCTTCGCCGCATTCGGCCCGATCACCGCTAAGCTCTTGATCTTCGCGCGGTCGAGCGGGAGAACGTTCTTGTCATTCTTCAAAAGCACTATCGACTTGCGTGCGGCTTCGGCAGCGAGTTGTCGATCTTCGGCGGTGTCCGTCATTTGATCTGCTCGAGAAGCGTCAACAAACGGATTCTCGAAAAGTCCGAGCTGAAACTTGTGACGCAAGACGCGGGCAACGGCGATATCGATCGTGGCCTGGCTGATCTTTCCGGCCTTTACCTGATCGACGAGCGTTTTATAAACCGCCGGATCGGGCAGCTCGACGTCAACGCCGGCTTCGAGAGATTGCTTCGCTGCGTCTGATTCATCTGCGGCGACCTGATGCCGCTTGATCAGTTCGGTGTTGGCGTAATAGTCCGAAACGATAACGCCGTCAAATCCCCATTCCCCGCGAAGCACGTTCTTTAACAGCCACTGATTTGCATGAACCGGAACACCGTCGATCTCGTGGTACGCGGGCATGATACTCATGAGATTTGCTCGCCGTACCGCTGCCTCGAAGGGGTAAAGATGAGTTTCTCGGAGAGTTCTTTCCGAGATGTTCACCGGCCCGATGTTAGTTCCGCTTTCAGGCTGGCCGTGTCCTGCAAAATGCTTCCCGGTGGCGATCACATTCATAGGCCCGATCGTCGATCGCGGTGACTCGACACCTTGCAATGCCTTCACGACTGTTACGACCATCTCGCCGGTGAGATATGGATCTTCGCCGTACGTCTCCTCCGTTCGTCCCCACCGCGGGTCGCGAGCAAGATCCATATTCGGCCCGAGCATGTGATGGCTGCCGCGAACTCGTGCCTGTCTTGCACCCGCTTTGAAAACCCGGCTTACGAGGTCGACGTCCCAGCTCGAAGCGAGCGAAAGCGGAACCGGAAAGACTGTAGCACCTTCACCCATCAGCCCGTGCAGTATCTCGTCATGAAAGATCGCAGGTATGCCGAGGCGCGTGTTATCAAGCAGCCAGCGTTGAACCTGATTTGCATACTCGGCCGAGCGCTTCGCTCCGCGATATTCCCGCTGACGAGCAAGCTGCCCGATCCCGTGCGGCATTTTTTGTTTCGCCAAGTCTGCTGAAAACTCGCCTCCAAGCGGTGCCTGAGCTTTCGGAACGCGGCTGTTATCGTTGGGCTTTTCCATCCACAAGGACATCAGTTGAGCCGCCTTCTCTTCGGGCGTCATCCGCGCAAGCAAGTCGGCAACTCTCGCGTCGATCGACAGTTTCGGGTCTTTATACGGAAGTTGCTGCTGAGCTTCTACTCTCGGAAGCGTAGCCGAAAGTAACGCAGTTAAAAGGAAAAAACTTGGGAACGGACGGATGCCTGCTATGAGTTGTTTGAGGTTCATGGTTTTGAACGTGCGATCACTTTTTTCCGGGTGTAACGCGAACGTAGTCGACAAGCATCGACTGCGGAAATACCGTAGCGGCGTCGGGGCTTCCAGGCCATTTTCCGCCGACGGCAAAGTTAAGTATCAAAAAGTGCGGCTTGTCGAATGCCCATTGGGCGCCTTTAGGCAGATCGGTTCTCGATAGCGTGCTGTAGCGTTTTCCATCCAGGAACCAACTGATCTTCTTTTCGCTCCACTCGACGGCGAACACGTGAAAATCGTCAGACACTTGGGCTCGATCAGGCAGCACGATAGATCGGCTGATGCTCTCGGCTCCCGAATATCCTTGCCCGTGGATCGTGCCGTAAATGGTCGAAGGTTCTTTGCCGATGAACTCCATGATGTCGATCTCGCCGCAGCTCGGCCAGCCAGCCTTGTCGATCTCGCTGCCGAGCAGCCAGAATGCCGGCCAAACACCTAGCCCCGAGGGAACCTTTATTCGTGCCTCGAATCTTCCGTATGTGAAATCGAACTTTCCCTTTGTGTTGAGCCTTGCCGACGTATATCGACACTTGCCGTACCAGCACATTAGATCGGTCGATGACGGCAGCGGCACGGCGCGGATCTCAAGATTCCCCTTTCCGTCGAGACGCGCGTTAGCGTTGTCGCCGGTGTAATATTGCAACTCCTCGTTTCCCCATCCTGTTCCTCCCGTCTCTTCGGTCCATTTCGAGCTATCTATAGAAGTGCCCGCTCTGCCTGTGAACTCGTCAGAGAATTTAGACGCGACTTGAGCAAGGGCCGAGTGATTCAACATCGACAAGCTGAGCAAGGCCATAAACGACCAAATTAGCCTTTTCATATACTTTTGCTTAGGTGCCCTACAAAACGTACTAGGTAAAGTACACCTAAATGTCGATCGCTACAAACGCCGATCTGAATTGGATTCGCGATCACGCTTGAAGATAAATTTCGATGATGTATAACAGATGATGTATAAATAATTCTTGATATGCGCCGGATCGACCTGAAAAAAGTAAACGTAGCCCGCTCAAATACCATTCGCGATATCAACCGGCAAATCATTCTCAATTACGTTCGCGAAAAAGGCCCGATCTCGCGAGCCGACATTGCCAAAGAAACCGACCTGCAGCGCTCGACCGTCTCGCACATCGTAAAAGAACTTACTGACTTTAATCTGATCAAGGAAGTGTTCGGCGAATCGTCGGGCGGCCGGCCGCCTGCTCTGCTTACGCTTCGCTCTGCCCGGCCCGTCGCCATCGGTATCGATCTCGGAACGGTTTGGACGACCGTTGGCTGCTGTGACCTGACTGGCCGCATCATCGAGAAAGACGAATTTCAAACCGACCCCGACGAGGTTCGCACGACCGACCGCATCATACGATCGGCCCGGGCGATGATGTCGAAGCACGCCGGCCAGATCGAAAGCATCGGCGTCAGCATGCCGGCATTGGTCGACTCAACGAAAAAACACGTTTTGTTTAGCCCGCATTTCATGTGGCGCGATCCGCAGATAGTCGAACGCCTTCAGGAAGCCACCGGACTTCCGGTTACGGTTGAGAACGACGCCAACGCTGCCGCACTCGCTGAATTGTGGTTCGGGCGATTGGCCATTCGCGAAGTACGCGACTTCATAATGGTCTTCATCGAAAACGGCATTGGTACAGGAATCGTGTTCGACGGGCAGATCTATCGTGGAACCGGTGGAGTCGCCGGAGAGTTTGGACACATGCGGATCGGCACCGACGCGCCGATCGCGTGTGCGAACGGAAGCAACGAGTGCTGGGAGGCTTTCGCCTCTGAACGAGCCGCCTTGGCAAGATACGGGGCGAATGTCTCTAATGGAGCTACCGCTGCAAACATTAACTTTTCGGAACTGATCGATCTGGCCTTTGACGGAGACGCTGCCGCTCTCGCAGCCCTCAAGGAAACCGCACACTATATCGGCCTCGGTTTGGGAAATCTCATTCAGGGTCTTTCTCCGGAAGCGATCATGGTCGGCGGCACGATCTCGCAAGCGTGGACACTCGTCGGCGAGGATATTATCGCCGCGACAGACTCGGTCGTTTGCCAGGGAATGACCGGAACTCGCATCCTGCCCTCAACGCTCGGCAACCACAGCGCTCTCATGGGCGCCTTCAGCCTTATCCTCGCGGACAAGTTTTCATCCGTATCGATCTAATAAAAAATTTAACCTTTTTGTAAGAAACCGCTTGACACGAAATTTGGTTAGTAGTACTTTTGTGCGGTCAGGCAACAAAAGTTCCGTGTTGTCGTGTCTCTACGCAATTTTGAATTTGTAGTTTATTTCGCGTGTTTTAGACATTTCGTGTCGAACCACACGCATTATGCCGCTACCGCCAAGACATGGTTAGCGGCCGCAAATCTTCGGTAGAAGACGTATTGAGAATCTGCAGTTTAGATCCTGAATTGGCTTGACCAATTTACGTCAGGTAACTAACCGCGTTGTTACCAGCACCGACGACCTTACTCCGTTGGAGGATCATATGTGCATCAACTTTAGTGGACGCCTCACAAAAAGCCTCGCATCCGCACTCGCTTTTTCGCTATTGCTTTTCCTTTCCGCGTCGGTCGCCCCCGCCCAAACTAACACCGGGCAGGTGTCGGGAAACGTAACCGATCAACAGGGAGCTTCCCTCGCGGATGCTACCGTAACGGCAACGCGCGTGGCGACAGGAGAGCGTCGAACAGCGACGACTTCCTCGGACGGTAACTATACGTTTACGAATCTCGGCCTCGGAATCTACCGCGTCTCGGTAACGAAAACCGGCTTTAAGGAAACAACTGCGACCAACGTGGTCGTAAACGTTGCGACCGTGACCCGTCAGGATTTCGCGCTTGAGATCGGCCAGGTTTCGGAAATGGTCGAGATCACGGCCGAAGCCGTTCAGGTCGAAACCCAGAGCGGAACGGTCGGCGAGATCGTCTCCGGCGAACAGGTGAGGGAGCTGCCGCTCAATGGCCGCAGCTTCGTTCAGCTTACCCAGCTTCAGCCCGGTGTTTCGCCTCAGGATAACCTTGACAGTAAGAGTAAGGGTCTTTTCGGCGGCGTCGATTTTTCTGTTAATGGAAACTCTGCTCAAAGCAACTTGTTTCTTACCGACGGAGCTAACAATAACGATACCGGCTCAAACAGAACGATCCTGTTGTTCCCGTCTATTGAGGCGATCGCGGAGTTCAGATCGCTGCGTAATAGTTACGGACCGGAATATGGTCAGGCAGCGGGTGCGATCGTCTCGATCGCGACGCGAGGTGGAACAAATGATTTTCACGGCAGTGCTTTCTACTTTGGCCGCAACGACGCTTTGAACGCGGCGGAGTACTTCGCGAAGTCTCGCGGCGGAACGAAGGACGCGCTTCGACGCCATGACTACGGATTCTCACTCGGCGGTCCGATCATCAAGAATCGATTATTCTTCTTCTACTCGCAGGAATGGAACCAGGAACTTCGCGGGCAGGCTCGATTCGGCAGCGTTCCGACAACGCTCGAACGTCAGGGTAACTTCACTTCGGGACGCGTGCTGGCGAATGGTACGAGGTGTTCTGGTGCGGATGTTGGGGTCATTGCCCCGGCGAATCTCAGTCCGGCCGGCCTTAAGCTCGTAAAGCTCTTCCCAGAAGCGAATCGAGCTTGGTCACCGGCCAGCGGCTCTTGCGACAACTGGGGCGTGTCGCTGAGCTCACCTATCGATTTCCGAGAAGAGAACGTAAGGATCGATTATCAGGTTACGAGTAAGCACAAAATTTTCGGCCGCTATACCCGTGATGACTGGTCAAATGGTTTTCCGATTCAGGTCGGAAGTCTTTGGGGAGACGATGCATTTCCAACTGTAGAAAGCAATTGGAAGCAGCCTTCGCAACAGGCGGCATTCAAGCTTACGTCGACCCTCTCGAACTCTTCGGTCAACGAGGTCCAGTTTTCGTATTCCGGAAACAAGATCATCGTAGATCCCGGTGCAGGCGCCGAACTCAACCGCGAGATCAATCAGGCGATACCCGGTTTCTATCCCGATTCGGGAAAGGTGAATGGCCTAGATCGCCCGCACCCAGTCTTTTGGGGCGGCATCTCGCCCTACTATTCTTCGAGCGGTGCCGACTTGTGGGCTCAGATCCCGTTCAGAAACGCTCTTGATATCTACTCGATCCGTGACGACTTCTCAACCGTTTCCGGCAACCATACGATGAAGATGGGCTTCCTCTTTGACAAGGCTGGTAAGGACGAAGATTCCGGACCGAGTGGCGAGTCAGTGCAGTTTTGGGGCGGCGGCGCGTCGAGTGCGTCAACGGGTAACGGCTTGGCTGATTTTCTAACCCGCGGTCAATATTTCGGGTTTGGTGAGACGAATACCATGCCCGTTGGGCAAACGCGTTACAGCAACCTTGAGTTCTATTTCGGCGACACGTGGAAAGTTCGGCCGAATATTACCCTTGAGTTGGGTGTTCGCTACTCCATCTTCAAAGAGCCATATGATGCTCGTGACCGGATAAGCTCCTTCTCAGCCGCCGCTTACAATCCGGCGCGACCGGCCACGGATTCGTGCAACGGTTTGGTTGTGCCGAAGGGCACCAATCCCTGCGCGGGACTTGCCGGTGCCAGCACGCCGGTCGAGTTTGAGAATCGCGCTCTCCGAAAGAACAACTATAAGAATATCGCTCCGCGACTTGGCTTCGCGTGGGATGTTTTCAATAACGGTAAGACGGCTATTCGCGGGGGCTTTGGACAATTCTTTTTGCGAGAGAGAATCGCCCTCACGTTTGGAGGGCTGACTCTTAACTCACCGTTCGCCGCCGCAATTGGCGGTGAGCGAACTCTAGACGGCCAGTTCCGCGGACTTTCCGCAGCTTCGAATGGCCGCCCGCAATTCGGCATCACGCCTGACGCTGAGTCTCCATACTCCCTGCAGTTCAACGTCTCGGTCGGACAGCAGCTTTGGAAAGAAACGGTTCTCGAGGTTGGTTACGTGGGCAATCGGGCTCGCAATCAAATGACCCATTTCGATATAAATCAGGTAACCGAGGCAGGACGCCTTCAAGCCGCATTTGCCGCCGACGCAAATGCTGTGAATCAATTCCGTCCGTTCAAAAACTACCCATCGATCTATATGTTCGAAAGGTCGGGCAAGGCGGACTACGATTCGATGCAGATGTTGTTTAGGACACGATTTGCAAAATCGCTTAGCCTGCAGGCAGCCTACACGTTCTCTCGCTCGCTTGCCGATTTTGGCTTGAGCGATTCGAACGGCAATCGAAGTGACTTCTCCATATTGGATAACAACAACAGAGGCCTTGATTTCGCCGAGTCTGACATAAATAGGCCGCACATCTTTGTGGCAAATTTCATCTATAACTTCCCGCAGTTCAAAGATCAGAACGCCTTCGTGCAAACGATCTTTGGCGGATGGGAAGCAACGGCGATCATTCAGGCTTCGAGTGGTATTTCGATCACGCCTCGGATCGGAGCGACCACGATCCGCGATTTCAGGGCCGGAGGCGGTTTCCAGGCAGGAGTTACCGGCCTTGGAACAGGATCTGCAAATCAGCGTCCGATAAGGGTAGAAGGAGAGCCTTGTACTCTTTCAGATGCGGGACGAAATGTCTTTATCAACCCGAGAGCGTTTACGGTGATCGGCTATGAGATCGGAAGAACGAATCCGCAGAAATCGACCTGCCTCGGGCCATCAAATAGAAATCTCGATTTTTCGTTATTCAAGAACTTCGCACCCGGTTGGCTGAAGAATTCGTTCTTTGGCGAACAGTCGAGAATTCAGTTCCGGCTCGAAATGTTCAATGCGTTCAATACGCCACAGTTCAGAGGTGATACTGGAGCGTTGGCGTGGAATTTCTACGATGGCTTCGTTGCGTGCGGAACGGCCGCTTGTTCGCCGACGAATAACCGGATCACCGCAACGGTCAATTCGAGTGGAACGCCGGTTCCGGGCTTTGCGAACAACTTTGGTGTTTCGAACCGCACACGTGGCGGACGCGAGATCCAATACGCCTTGAAGTTCTACTTCTAAGGGCCGGTTAGCGGCTAAAACTTCGGCAGGAAGAGGCAGCAACATCGCCGTCTTCCTGCCGAATTCTTTGGTTGAAAAACCGTCGATCCGGCTCGATGCGATTCCCAAAAGTATGCCCGGGCTATGATAGAATTACGGAAAACAGTCTTCTGATGACCGGCCGGCTTTTAGCATTACCTATCCTCGTCTTCCTGCCTTTCTCGATGTCTGCGCAGCGTGCTTCGGTTAGCCCGTCACCTGTGCCGCGTGAAGATGAGTTAAGCCGAAGGATTAGCGCCGCCGAGACATATCAGATCTCCGGCGACCTCCGAAATGCCGATGTCGAAAACCGCGCCGTCGCTGCGATCGGCCTGCAGCGAATCGGCAATATCGACATCGAAGAAGGCCGTTATCAAGACGCGGTCAAGAAGCTTTCAGAGTCCGCGAATTATCGCGACGGCTCTCGCGTCCGCGTTGACTTAGCGGTCGCATATCTTAGGCTCAATGATCTAGACAATGCTCTCACGGAAGCGCAGAGGGCGGTCGACCTCGACCCTAAAAACCCCTATGCACACTACGTGCTCGGCAACGTCTATTTCCATAAAGAGGACTACGCCGCCGCCCTGCCCGAGCTGGAAAAGGTAATGCTGCTCGGTCCGACGTTCGACGCCGCTCACGCATTAGGAGTTACATACCTTCATCTCAAGCAGCTTGACCGGGCCAAGCTATTGTTTGAAGAGATCCAGACGACGTTGAAAAAGCCGAGTGCCGACCTTCATGTCCTTTTCGGACAGGCCTTTGAACAGACCAATTATCCGCGTGAGGCCGAAGCCGAATTCAACCGTGCACTTGCGATCGACCCTCAAAAGAAGAAAGCCGCGTTTTATCTCGGATATGTGATCTTGCAGTACGGCGGAAGCGGCCGCCTCGCCGAAGCCGGCCGGGCTTTTGAGCGGGAGCTGCTGATCGAACCGAACGACTTTTTCAACAATTTTTTCGCGGGCGTCGTCGCGTCCAGCGAGAACGACCACAAGAAGGCGACATCTTTTCTCCAACGGGCTATCCTCGCCGATCCGGTCAATGCCGAGGCTCACCTTTTTCTTGGCCAGTCACAGTTCGAGTTAAACGATCTCGCCGCGGCGGAGAAAACGCTTAGACGGGCGGTCACGTTAACGGTCGAAGATAGTCAGCGGGCTTTTCAGTCTCGCCGAATTCACTATCTGCTCGGGCGCCTGCTTGCAAAGACCGGTAGAAAAGAGGAAGCCGAGAAAGAACTCGCGATCGCGAAAAAACTGCAGGAACAGTTATTGACGTCGGTTCGCGACGGGTTAGACCGCACGTTTAATGGTGCCGTGGTGAAATCGAAGTCTGGTGACGATCCTACATCGCCCAAGATCTCGGGGCATACATACGGGCTTGAACCCGAACGCCTGCCCGCGCAATCGAAGGTGAAGGGTTATCTGGCTGAGGCAGTCGCTCAGGCCTTTCACAACCTCGGCGTGATCGAAGCTCAGACCGGAAATCTTAATGAGAGTATCGACCGGTTTGCCGCGGCGTACAGGTGGAAGCCCGACCTTCCCGGCCTCGATCGTAATTGGGGAATTGTGGCTTTTCGCGCAAACCAATTCGATAAGGCAATAGCTCCGCTCACGCGGAATCTCGCGGCAAATCCGAAAGACGATCTGGTTCGGCAGATGCTGGGCACGATCCACTATTTTTCAAAGAACTTCAAGCTTTCTGTCGAGACGCTAAAGCCGATCGAGCAGAGCCTCGCGACGAAACCTGAGCTTGCGTATTTTTACGGCATCGCGCTCGTTCAGCTTGAGCGAAATCTGGAGGCAACTCCACTCTTCGAGCGTCTCGCTCAGGCCTCTCAAAAGAACGCCCAATCGTTGCAATACGCAGCTCAAGGATTCATGTTTTTAGGAGACTATCGGCGGGCGGCGAAAGAGTTCCAAACGGTTGAGCTTTTGGCTCCCGGAACGC